>NZ_JAAMPF010000017.1 GCF_011074795.1 Marinobacter salicampi | reverse complement strand
CTGTTGAACTAAACCGCTTCGCGGTAGCGAGCGGACCGGGGGATTTCCCGCGAGATCAGGTGAACTGACGGATACTTTTGATTAGCCCGAGTGGGCTGGTCAGAAGAGGAGAATCCGTCATGACACCGTTACGTCAGACCATGATCCAGGCCATGTGCCAACATGGCTTTTCCCCCCGAACCCAACAGAGCTATCTGTACGTCGTAACCGAGCTGGCTCGATACTACCGGCGTTCGCCGGATCAACTGCAAGTCGATGACCTGCAGGTCTATTTCAACTATCTGGTTCAGGAGCGCGCCCTGTCACCAGCCAGTTGTCGCCTCTACCTACACGGCATCCGGTTTTTGTACCTGCAAGTGCTGCACTGGGCGCACTTCGATGTGACGCTGGTCTTGCCCAAGCGCCCCCAGCGCATTCCGGAACTGCTGAACCGTCAGGAAGTCACTCGCCTGCTAGCGGTCGTCTCCAACCCCAAGCATCAGGCGTTACTGTCCATTATCTATGGCTGTGGCCTGAGAGTCAGTGAAGCGGTGGCGTTGCAGGTGAAGGACGTTGATGGGGAACGTCACCTGCTTCGGGTTGCCCAGGGTAAGGGAGCCAAGGACCGGATGGTGCCCCTGTCACCAGGACTACTTGAGGTGCTTCGTCAGTATTGGCGGGCCCGTCGCCCCATGCCGTGGTTATTCCCCAGTGACTTGCTGCCGGATCGGCACCTTCATATCACCACGCCCCAGAAGGTGTTTCATCAGGCCAAGAGCGCCAGTGGCATTCAGAAACGCGGAGGCATTCATGCCTTGCGCCATGCTTACGCCACCCATCAGTTAGAACAGGGCGTTCCCCTCCATGAGTTGCAACGGTTGCTGGGGCATAGCGATCTGCGCAGCACACAACGGTATCTGCATTGGCTGCCGGGCGTGACACCCCAAAACCGTGGACCTGTCGACCTGATTGCAGGCCTGGGAGGTGGATGATGGCCAGTTCACTGACCGTCCAGACAATTCTGGACCAGTTCCTCCCCGATGAGCCACTGGACGGCCATCGCCGCAAGGTCTGTGCCCGGTTAACCGGGTGCCGGACGGCCCGCATGGGCGGTATGGAGATGCGGTGTGATCACTGCAAGGCTCGCTCCGTCTGTTATTACGGCTGCCGGGATCGGCACTGTCCGCAGTGCCAGGGCCGCGCCAGCCAGCGATGGAGTGACCGTCAACGGGCGTTGTTGCTGCCGGTACCTTACTTCCATCTGGTGTTTACGCTGCCCCACACCCTCAATGGATGGGTTCAGCTGCATCCGGAAGTGCTCTACCGCTGCTTCTTCCGGGCCGTCTGGAATACGCTTAACCAGTTCGGTCGCAATACGCGGCATTTGCGGGGCGAACTGGGCATGACAGCGGTGCTGCATACCTGGGGGCAGAACCTGAGTCGCCATGTTCATGTGCATTGTCTGATCCCTGGAGGTGTACTGAGAGGCAGGGGTGAATGGCACAGGGCAAAGAGCCACTACCTGTTCCCGGTGCGGGCATTATCACGGCGTTTTCGCGGGTGCATGGTGTCGTTGCTCAGAGCGTCGGCGAACGCTGGTGAGCTGCACCGGGTGACCAACAGCGGTGAGGTTGATGGCGTGCTCAACGGCCTGATGCAACAGGAGTGGGTTGTCTACACCCGGCACTGCCTGAACCAGGCCGATACAGTTGTCGATTACCTCGCTCGCTACACTCACCGGATCGCCATCAGTAACGGGCGCTTGTTGTCGATGGAGGGTAACCGGGTCTCCTTCCGATACAAGGATTACCGGGATCAAGGACGGCTCAAGACCCAGTGGCTGGAAGCTCAGGAGTTCGTCAGGCGGTTCCTGATGCACATTCTGCCAAAAGGGTTCATGCGCATCCGCCATTTTGGTTACCTGAGTAACCGAACGCGACGACAAAAGTTGGCTGTTATCCGGCAGTGTCTGTTACAGCCACCCCAACCAGAGACAAAACGGGTGAACCAGGAACCCCATCGTTGTTGGCCTTGCCCGCGCTGCAATGAAGGTCTGGTTCACATGGTTCGTCAGATCCCGCGCTTCAGAATAGTGGCCGTGCCAACCGGCTAGCCCGTACGCGGCTCCTGATCTGGCGGGTGATCGCTTACAGTTCCTTGTGAGCTGGGCCCCTGTGCGGCTCGAGACTGGAAAGTGCGGCATCTGCGGGGTAGTCTGAGTTAAATCACCGTAAGGAATCGGCCAATGATGGATATAACGCGGCTAATGTTCACTGGTGCTGAGGTCCTTCGGCAGCCAGCCTCACCGTTCCGAAACTTGCCTCCCGATTACTTTACCCTTATGCGTC
>NZ_JAAMPF010000016.1 GCF_011074795.1 Marinobacter salicampi | reverse complement strand
CCACAAAACTACCCTCAGGCGGGTAGAGGTTATGCAAAAACTATCCCCGGAGAGTCGCAGTGCTCCTGAAGGGTGAATAAGGTTCCATCAAACTACCTATCACCAGGAAAGGTTCCATGAAACTACCTACGGGTGGCACTACTCCTCCTCAGGAATAAGCTTCTTCACTTTCTGGATCTGGGCCCGCTGAATAGAGCCTCGTATCAGCTTCTGTTGCTTGTTCGCTTCAATGATCTCGCTTACCAGTTTCTTTGTCGGGTAGATGTCGTAATGGATATTCGTCACCTTCCGGCCATCCTTTACCCGCTTCTTCTCTTCCGCGTACAGAATGGCCCCGGCCTCTTTGAGCTGTTCCAGCGCCCGATTCATGGCCTTAATGTTTATTTTCATCTCCGGGGACATGCCGCGCCCGCTTTCCTGCATGATCTGCACCAGGGTCGGCTGATAAGGCTTCTCCAGATCAGCGAAGGTGTAGACTGAAACCATCCTTTTGTATAAATACCTGGAAAGGAGGCCCGAAAGCGACATAAGGCGGGGGTAGTTCATCTGGCGGTAGGTGAGATCTGTGATGCTTTTGGTCACGAGCTTGTGGAAAGAGGCATACCAAAGTTCATACCGCCTTCCGTCGGGATGATTGCGTTGCCCGCCTTCAACCAGGCGACTTAGAAATCCTTCTTCCCAGCTCTCGCCGGTTTTGCGGTTGGTAATTTTGAGACCGGCCCGGCGAAGAACGTAAAGCCCCTCTCGAAGCTGGGGCCAGGAATAGGTGTGGTTGTGACGGTCCAGATCCTGTTTGAGTTCATAGAGACTGAAGCGCACGCCTGCCTCGCCATTGAGAAATACCCCGTTACCGGACGTTGCAAGCTTTCGGAGGCTGTCCTCGATGCATTCCTCGCGCTCCCCAGGGTAGATTAAGACTTCGACACCACCATCGCGCTTAATCCGTGCTGCCTGAACCTCAACCTCGTACTCCTCATTGGCGACCTTCATGGCACGTTTATCGAACGCCGATTCGCTCACGTCCCGCTCTCGGCGGTTGTAAGTGAACTTTGGGGCTATGTCATAGAGGTGGATCGTGTTCGTGGTCTTCTCAGTGGTCGCTGAGGCGAAAAGCTCCATCTGGAAAAGACCATGTTCGTCATCGCCGTCACGATCATCACCGTCCTCAGACTCTTTATCCAGAGCATGATCCAGAGCATGGATCTCGACAATTTCGAGGATTTCTTTCTCGGTATCAGACTCGGTATCAGAGGATTTCGTCATGAACTGCCCACCGCATCAATAACTTTATTGTTGGTGTTGCGCGAATCGTTAGGCCAGAACATAGCGCGAAAAGCGCCACGATGGAACCTTTAGCGGGAGACTTCCTTCTGGAACCACGAAGCGATCTCGTGTTCCAGGTCATGATGTGGTTTGGAGTCAGCGTCGTTTGTAGATTTGACCGGTGCCAGAGCTTTTTCAGCTCGGTACGCCTTTAACTTCTGGCGTTGCTCGGCAAACACAGGCCCCAGCTTCTCCACCGGGATATCCGCACCCTCTTCATTAAGTTGCCGGCGTAAATCGGCAAATTGATTTGGGGGAGGAGGGTTGCTCAACACTCGAAGGCGATCAGCTTCGAGGATGTCGTTATGGTCAGCCCATAGATTGACGCAAAGCGCCCACACTTCTGAGTACAAACGCGTGCGAAAGCTGAAGAACTGGAAGCCGCGCCGTTCGGAATCCAACCGTTTGGTCTTAGGAAGATTGATAGCAAAACCTGCCTGCCACTCTCCTCTACGATCGCGAATCCACCGACATGTCAGGCCGTGAACGCCGGTACCTTGATAGGGGCTCGTTGATGAATGGTTGGATGTGACGAATTTGTGGTACTGGTGCAGCGCAGATTCAGCCAGCCATTCAGCATCCAGAATTTCGGCACGAAGTCTCTGGCGCTTAAAGAAAGGACATCGATCGTCTTGGAAGCGGATACGGGGATCAGTGGTTGATAAGTACCTCTGACGATACTTGTCCTTGACCACGGCGGTTACCCGGTAGCCTATAAAGCCCGCTGGGTGATCACCTTTGCCGTAATATTTTGCACTCATGCAGCTTTGTTTTGCTCCGTTGATTCAATTCCGCGAGGGGACAATTTCTGACGCAGGGATTCGGCGTCTTCAGCGTTGAGCTGGGGAAGTGTCATGTCGACGCCACCGGTACCCACCGTTTCCAAGTGCAGGGTTGCAGCTCGGAACTTTTGTTCGATCAGATTGGCGTTCAGCTGTACGTTCCGTATGTCTGCCAGCTTTATCCACTGGGACTTGCGGACCAGTTTTCCAACCTTAAACTGAATGATGTGGTCCGAGACTGATACTTCAAGCGTTCGAGCACGCAGGTAAGCCAGGCATACAGCAGATCCCACGAGGGCGAACAGAATAATACCCGCGATCGCCGGGTTTTGTTGTGCCCACGCAAACCCGACTCGGGCAAGACTCTCTGGAGGAGCCAGAATAGAAACACCCAGAACGAGCAGGCCTGCTTTTAAAAGCCAGCCTGAAGCGGTGTTCGCTGTGTATGCAGCCTGGTTGAAGTTGGTCATGTCATATCATGTCAGGGGGAGGTCGGTAGATTAAGTGTCTTTCGCATGCTGTGTGAGAACGCAGAGGTCTGAGTCATGCAAACCTTTCTATCAGCTGTGTTCTCGGCATTGTAGCCGCTCAAAATAGCAACCTTCTTATCAGGCGTTGAGAACTGGCCATCAGGAATGAAGCGGACAATCTTATCAGGCTCATGGGTGACTTTCTGGCAAAGGCCGGTGACGAACCAGGTTTCATCAGCTTGCGATTCAATGACTATCTTGACCGAGAAATCTGCCCGACTGAAGGCATCTGGAGCCACCGATACCACGGGATCGCCTCCAAAGGCATGCGCCTGCATTGAGAGAGCGGCGCAGGTGGCCACGGTTGCGAGTATTATTGTCTTCATCAGTGATACTCTCATGTAAATGTGCAGGGCCGTTAAATCGTATCCATAAGCCATCTTCCAATTACGCATTAAGGCCAGTCTGGCTTGCGAAATCCTCCACCCTCATTTCAAGACGCACCCAGGTTCCGTCGAGATAGTGAATCAGTAACGTATCTCGCTCAGGATCGTTGTAATACCACCCCTTTTCCTCTTGAATTACGCTCTTGATCAAACTGAGGTGGATTACTGCCTTTACGTTAGATGCGGTTGTGACGGTCCGAATCGTCGAGGGGTCACTTTTATCGATCATGGCCAGTGAAAGCGCTTTCGCCGTCTTTTCCTTTTCAATCGCTAGTTGCGATTCGTGCTTGCTCGTAAACATGTCGGTCCTCGTTTTCCACAATTAGAGCTGGCTTTTAGGTTCAGAGGTCCAGTGCCAACTTAGATAGCTCAGTCCCATCAGAATCAAGGTCGCCACTAGGTAGATTGCCTTCTGTTCAACCGCCTCGATCGGCTGTGCAAATCCAATTATCAGGGTGCCAGCACTCATCACGGCGAAGACCGGCATCAGGATCTTACAGATCGTTTTTGCAGCTTTTGTCATAGACCCTCTCGGTCTTCCGTTTCCCATCACTGAATGCACATCCGAATTCTCTGGTTTGCGTTAGATAGGATAGCCGCAGCCTCTTCATTGCTTGCTCTTTTGATGTCAGTGGGGTCCGTTCGGGCGATATGAATGCTGACGCCCATTTTGCGTCCCCTTCTCGCGAAGAAATGGAGCGCAGCTCGTTCACTTGGGTTCAGTGTTTCAGGCTTTCTACGGGTTAAACGTTTGGCTACTTGGTGAGGATAAAATTTACGCTTTTTCATAATCAAAACCTTCGGATAGATCGAGTCTTGCGATAGCTGGGGCTTCTCTCCTGGTGTTGTCCCTGAACCTCAGTGCTAAAAGACCGTCTACGACCTCTTCGGGCGTGGGGAAGTCATTCCCTATCTTGGCCAGCAGCTGGATCAGCTCGGGCATGTCAGCAAGGGCCTTCCACCCATCGCTATGGACCATCAGACGGGGTACTTTCCGGTTATAAAACCCGCTATCAAACCACTGAATCATGAACTCGCCGGTCGTCCCGCCTTCGATCGGGTAAAACCCGATATTAAGCATGTCCATCGCGCCGCTCTCGATCGGCTGGGCCGGCCCATACCAAGTCTGGCTATGCCACGAGAAACCTTTCGGGGCGGCTGAGATGTCGAGATTATCCATAACTACTCCAGTGTTTTCCATTCGGATGGCCGGTAATGTCCGCTGCATTTGATTGTTATCATTTCACGTTTATCAAATATGCAACTGTCCCAGCTTCACTGGATGCAATCGTTGCCTATACTCAACCCCGGACGTTTCGTAAACGCTTTAGTCATTAGTTGTCTACTTCCGGTTTGCCAGCTCGATGCGGATCTCGCGTTGTACCTTGCCGATTGCGAAGGTTAAGAGCAGCCCACCGATTCCTGAGATGAATGCCCCTGCAATGATGATTATGTCGGCAAGCTGAGACAGCACTGGATTTTGCTCAGGATCGATCGGCACCGGGAGAGTACCGGTCAATATTGCTACGAACACCAGGAACGGAACAGCTGCGGTCAGCATGGTCTGCCAGAACCTGTAAGTCAGCTCTCTGTCCCCGGCCACAAGCTCGCTGGATGTCATTTCGTGAGGGTTACTCAGTTGCATTAGCTGATTCTCGGGGCTTGTATGTAGTTTCAGTGTCGGATAACAAACGATTCATCATTTCGGTTCTCAGCCGTTTTGGGTGCAGTCTGTACGTGATCAGTAGTGGCGCGAGTACCAGCCCCAGGGAAGCGATGAGAACAATCGTCCAGAGGGTCAAATCGTGAATATAAGAGCCGCGATCCGGTAGTACAGAAGTTAAGGCGTCATACAGAGGTAAAAGGTGGACTGGGAGCGTCAATGCGATCGCTATAACTGCAACAACCACAGCCATAAGCAGATAGCCTGGGCCGTCGCACGTCCGGACCTGAAACGTCTTTTCAACGAATCTGAAGCCTTTAACGATAAGGCCCAGGGACACCGTCATCAAACCCACAAGCCATATCCAATAAAGCATCATTTCTCTCCTGCTTCTGTTCTTCGCAGCTGCACCAGGCGCGACCTAAGGATATGCAGGGCCCGGTCCCGGTTCTGGTGCTGGCTCCGATATTTGACGTGCTCGACGGTAAGGCCCGTCGGTATATGGGTAACCCGGATGCCCGGTCCCAGTTTCAAACTATGTGATTCCTTACCAGGGCTGACTGCCTCTACCTTCAGGGTTCGTGCCGATACCTCATATCGGCTGGTCTCGATATCGGCGAGGCTCGGTGCGTCGAGCAAGGGGATAAGCTCGGACTCAGGCCACTTTTCCTCAACGCCATTGGCGTCTGAGGTCCACCACCAGGGCTGGCCGTCGCGCTCCTCAGCAGCGCAGGTTGTGACCGCTACCCCACCGGGTGCCAGAACCTGCATATTGTTCTTAAACTTGCTCACGCGGCCTCCTGTGCGATGTCATTACGCTCAGGGCCGGCCAGCAACGCGACATGGTTGGCCGTCAGCTGCAGGTTTGAGCCAAAGGCCTCGTTGGCAATATCCATGGGCACATCCATTTCATCGCACGCATCTTGAGCCGTGCGCAGCCAGCCCATCATTCTTCCAAACTCTGTGTTTAGCTTACAGGCGAATCGCTGATTCAATTTGATATGAACGGTGCCTTTTTTGAACGCCTTTGCCTCAAAAAGCACGGCCTCCTCACCTGTTTTGTGATCCAGGAACATGAAGTTGACCTTTTTGCCGGACTCCCAGGAGAAATCTTGGGCCCGGTTTTGGCCTGTCGTATCAAACCCAAGATTGTTGGCAACGGTCGCTATGTCGTTAAGAAGGGTTCCGGCATAGTCGCTTAGCCCGCAGCTGGAGTCGCAGATCGCCTGATACAGCTCCAGAACAATGCGGTATTCCAGTCCATAGCGCTCGATATCGGGCTGGTTGCCATAGCGCCAGGCTTCGTGGGTAAACACTTTCTCATTCGAATTGTAGCTGACGACGTTGGCCTGACGGGTCATGCGCTTGACCAGACCAATCAACTGAGATTCATAATAGTTATTACAATTCTTGATAACCCAGCTCAAGAGTCCATGAACGTTGGCCGCTGAAAAATCGATGTGTGTGCTGTCGTTCAACTTGTCCAGCATGGTTTTCCGAGTATCCGCAGTCAGCCGGGAAGTAACGTTCTCCAGATTTGAGAAGAGTTCACGCCAGAATGCGTCTTTAAGCGAGGTGATTTTAAGCTTGAGTCCTTTCGCAAGGGCTTCCGTATTCACCCCCATTTCGTAGAGTAGGCCTGAATCCAGCTCACAGATCCGGGTGTAATCCCCAAGCAGCTTTTCCATATCCTCGTGATAGAAAGCCTCAAGTGCCTGAACCAGACCGTTCGCGGCGACCAGCTCCTGGCCATGGCTGACCCGCTGTTTCACCTGGTTCTTGAGGGCGTCAGCAGGGTTCAAGTTACCGTGTGCGGCTTTGCTGGCATTAGGTTTGAAATTTTCGTTGAACCACTTATCGAATGGGTCCGTTTTAAGCCCCTGCGAGCGCCCGCCATGGTGCAATGTACCCGTATAGGCCAGCTGGATCGAAAGGATGTTGACGCGGGCACGAGCCGGGCGGTCGGCATCTGGGCTGGTGAAATCGAACGTACCAATGACCTCGGCCTCGGCTTTGCGATCTTTTAGAATTAACTGCAGCAATTCATCTTTCGCCCAACGTTCCGGAACCACCAGGTACACCAACTTGGCGCTAGCCTCCCCGACGATCTTCCGGGCCCACCCACCAAATTCAGAGTAGGGCGGGTTGGAGAAGATCACATCAACGCGCTTTGTGATCAGCTCCTGTTGCATCAGGTCGGTACCGATGGTGATCACGGAGGCGTCTTGAGCGTCAATGAGCAACTGGGATTTCTCGATGGCAAAACGGTCACCGTTTGTCAGAGCCTCCAACACTCGCCCGTCACCGGCCCCACAGTCGAGCACTGAGATCTTCTCTAGCGGATCTTCGTTAAACACTGACATCTTCTTGCGGATGTCGGCGCTCACGCACTCGATCATGCTGGCGGTCGTGGGGTACCACTCGAAATCCTGGCCTTGGGCTTTGAGGTTGCGGATCATCAGGTTGGCTCTCATGTGTACTCCCGTGCTTGTTTCTTGATTTGCTTCCAGCTTCGCACGGGTTTTCAAAATGCAACGGCTACGTTTAGCGGCGTGATATGGGCGGATATTACGCCGAGCATCGATGGATAAGTGGGAAGTGGATGTTCTTTTTCGTCACTACTTTTCTAGCAGACAAAAAAAGGCCCCACCCGAAGGTGAGGCAAGTGCGCAAGCGGACAACCGCCAGTGTTAATTCCAGGTATTCGGCGAGGGCGGGAGACAAAATCGCTGCAGAAACCCCGGAATTACATTAAGTATGACATGGGCTTTCATAACGCAACCCCTCCGTCGTTAGAAAGATTGCACCAGATTCTTCCACCACGCGCCGAATGAGTTTGTTTCGTGCTGACGCAGCGATTCGCGATCGGCTTCGATGAGTAGACTGTCAAACTTGTGTGGGTCGTTCAGAAGCGCCAGTGCCACGTCATTTGCCTCTTTGGGATCGCCATTGAGTGTGTATCCATGGTGTTGGCTGGCCCACAGGGCGACCGCTGCAGAGCGTGAGCGACCGGCAGTGCAATGGACATAAAGGTTTTGGATACCCAGATTATCGCACTCGGCCAGAAACTCTCAGATTCGTATCAACCGATCAAACCGGGACTGAGGAATGCCTGGCGGCCCCAGTCGGGGGCATCAGTAATCCATATCATGGCACTATATGGTCTTGCCGTGAGAGCCGCTGCTGCTCTGGCGTTTATGGAGGTGACTGTTCGCATAATGCTGTTCGCGTCGTTACTGGATCTTGACCATATCTTAGTAAAGCCGGGCGCTTGAGGGAAAGGCAGCGGTATTTTTGAAGGCTGTAACTAAAAAGCCCGAACCAGTAGCTCGGGAGATCTGGAAAGTGGCCCAGGAAAACAAAACCAACCAAGCCTGTGCCAGGTGGCACGGCCTTAGGCCAGCATACCGAAGTTCAAGTCAGGTTCAGAGGTTGAGAAGAAAAAATAACGGACCAGAGTATGGACCAATCAATACAGTTGAGGCGGGCTTGACGTTACTATGAGGCATTTGTCAAAGAGCATGGCTATTTAAGCTCTATCCGAGCGGCCAGTTACCAAACAAGCGCAGGATGGGCTTGTATATTTGGGTATTTGACGTTTAACCGGTTACAGTCAAAATCGTAGGAAAGTGCCTTCCCTTTCCTGCATTTCACCCCGTAAAAGCACGCTTCGGATACCTTTCTTTAAGGCGAGAATAATTCACCTATGGCTCGATCGTATTCTCTTGAGGACTTTGAACGCGATCACCCTCGTCCAGACGAAGAGGGGGTTGAACGCCTGTACCGGATGCGAGCCATTGACTGGGGGAATGAGCACCATATCGATGACGTCCTTCTACGAGGGAAACTGTTCCATTCAAAACCTGCACAGCTTAACGACCCGTTCGAGTGTAGGCCGCATTTCCGGTGGCCCACGGGACAGAAGGAGGTACGCCGATTGCGCCTTCATATAGCTAAGATTGCACGCAAGCATGGAGGGCAATCACTCAGGGAAGCGAAAAGATTGGCGGGGGCCTGTATGGTTAACCGGACCCTGACGACCCAATTGCTTGCTGCGACTGGTATAGAGAGCTTCGGCGAACTTCGCTTATGCAGCTTTGCCTCATCCGTGAGCAATCTGCTGATGTGGTCTCATTATGGTGACTCGCATCGTGGCTACTGCCTGGAATTCGACGCCCGTACTTTACCCATAGGCTTCGCACACAAGGTTCGCTACACCAAGGACTATCCAGTTGCCCCCTTTCCACCGGACGAGGATGCAAGAAACTTGCGTCCCGCTTTAATCAAATCTCCTGAGTGGGAATATGAGGGCGAATACCGCACGTTGTTTACGCCCAGTAACGACTTCAAGATCCCAAATGATGGGCAGTCTCTGCATCTAACCTCTGAGTCGTTGACGGGGATCTACTTTGGTGTGAACACTGCAGCGGACGACAAGGAACGAATCATTGAGAAAGTCACGCGAGGACCGTTTAGTCCTACAATCTATGATGCCGAACTCGCTCAGTCTACGTTTGAGATTGTCTTTTCGCCGCGCACCTGACGGCCGCTGAGTAAGAGTAGTAGGGCGGCAGGACGTATATCACGTATCGACAGCACAAATCCCGGCAGCAGAATAACTCCGAACGTGGCCGTAAGCGCGGGTCTGAGCGTGAGTTCCGTGAACGGCTATAGGGTTTCGGCCTTGACACTTTCCCTTAGCATCGGGGGGTTTCGGCCTTGACACTTTCCCTTAGCATCGGGGGATCTATTTCTTCGGAGGTAGCATCGTCACCAACGTCATGTCCTCTTCGTTATTCCTCCCCATTTTCGCTTGTACAATAAAGACTGCCCCCTCGTGTTCCACGCGGTAGGTGGCCGGCAGTGATTTGTCAGCCTCGTAGCTGGCCTTGGCATTTGAGTACACGTAAGCCAGGCAGTTCAGAAGATCGATATACCCGAGCTCCCCGTCTTCCGTTAGCGCGTAGCCGCGTTGGATCATGCGTTGTATGGCATGAAACGTTACTTGGAGCATGACAACAGCAGTGCCAACTTGGCGGCCCATTTCATCCGGACGGCGGATTTCGTTTCGGCTAAAGATAAAGCCCGCGAGAAATAAAACACTATCCTCGCCTTCTACCACGCCAAACACATTATCCCCGTCCATGTACCCAATGCGCTTCTTTGTGGAGGCCAGCATCCAGACCATAACTTTTGCGGTCGTTTTTGGGTCTGGCTTGGGCATTGGCCGTCCGTGCCGGTCGAACCACCCACCTAAAAGGTCGTTTCTGAGCTTGGGCATGTTGAGTATGGTTTTCCATCGTCGCGTTGGTGAGGACTCATTGTTCAGCCCCATAGCGACGTTTTTTCGGCCCCAGTTATCGGCGGTTGCGTAGTCTGTCAGTTTTGCCATCAGACGCCGGGCTTTAATCGCCGCTGTATGATCGGAGATCTCGTACGGCGGTACTGACAACTTCATTGCTGGCTCAGGAACCCGCTTCCCCATGGTTATGTTCCTTATTATGTGGTGCTTATCTTCGGGCTTCCAAAATCCGCGTTACTTCTTGGGCGGTAGCATGGTTACAAGCGCCATTGTCGCCGTCTCCGCCTCCGCCTTCACAACAAACGTCGCGCCCAGGTGCTCGACCCGGAACTCCGCAGGGAATGAGGTTTGTTCATTGTAGAGATCGGTTGCAGCGTCCCAGGCCATAAGGATCTTCTCGAACTGTGTGAGGAGAATAAAGTTGGTAACAGATCAGACCTATAGACAGCATGAAATAGCCTTGTGAACAAGAGCCTGAAAAATAGAGTTGGTAACTTTGGCACAAACCGCTATTGGACTACCGAAGACTCTTCCGGTTCTTACTAATAAAGTTGGTAACTTATGCTCACGTTCGATCTTTCGCCTTGCTGTACACATCGCCGCGTTCCCGCCGCCCCACGGCTACGACGGTCACTAAAATATCACCGTCCTCAACCTGGTAGACTAAACGATATCCAACACTCTTTAATTTGATTTTGTAGCAACCTTGCAGCCCCGACAGGGCGTCAGCTGGGACGTGAGGTTCATCGAGGCGTTTCGCTAACTTCTTCTTAAACTGATCTCGAATTGCCGGAGCGAGCTTCTTCCATTCCTTGAGAGCTGATGGTTTGAATGCAAGCGAATACTTAAAGCTCATTCAGATCGACTCGAATACTTGGCTCTACAAGTCTCTCTTTCACGATTGCCACCATCTCTTGGTCGTCTAGTCGGTCAAGCATGGCTTCGTAGATTTCAGCCGGAACGCAGTAGAACGCCGGTTTGTTGCGGTTCAGAACAACGATCGGAAACCCCTCTCCTGAATCCACGGCCGCCATCGGATTTTTTTTGAGCTCTGAAATGCTCGCGGTCACTTCAGAATAAATTTGATTGGTCACAACGCCCTCCAAAGACCTGTTAACAGGTCATACTTTAAGGACGATCGGGCTCATGCGCAAGGCAAAGACCTTTTAATAGATCGCATAAAGCAATTTTTCGGTTACCAACTCTATTATCTTGTTACCAACTTTATTCTGATCCCACACGAACATACAACGTCCTTCTTCTAAATGGGATATGGGCCAAACTGGAGTAGCAAAAAAAAGCAGTGTACCAATACCTTGCTTAGAAAAATAAGCGCCTATTAACAGCCAAGGTGAGCCACCTCGTTAAGCCGCAACCCATAGCCAAATAACATCCAGATCACCACCACATCCTGGTGCCCAATCACCCTTGGAAGCTGCCCGGTGGGGCAATCACGCATGGCCAGAGCAGAGATAGAGGCATCGGCGCTCCGGCTAGTGCTTAACCCGCTTCGGTACCTGTCTTGGAACCAGAAAAAAAGACCCCGAACAAAGCGATGAGTACAACAACCGTCCCGACAGTGGGCATCCATCGGCTGAGAAGGGCCCCAAAGCCTAAGAGCATCAGCATGGGGAACACCTCTGAGGGGGCCTTTATTAACCGGTATACGACCAGGAGTGCCAGAACGGCGAAGAGCCCCTTGAATACGAAAGCCACAGCGACAAACGTTATGGCCGCAAAGAACCATGCCGGAGAGACGGAGTTCGCCGACCTTTTAAAACGTTTGAAACTGGGATTAGCCATAGTTGCGCACTTTTCTATCTAAGGCGGTCAGTATAGACCTCTCATTTGTCGGAGGACTTTTAAAAGAGGCGACGGGATGGATACTGAGGAAGGTTTCACAATCCTCGCCCTCATACTTGTCATGGAAAACATGGCAGCATAGACAGTTAGCGAGGCCAACCAACCGGGTAAGACCCATCAGGCAGACCGATCTCAACGACAATGAGAGCTTTCATCCGGCACGGTGGTCCTACGTGCCATCAGAGTAGCGCTTAATTCCACTGCCCCAAATTCCTATATACCAGAGTTTGAAGAGGGATATATGCGTCTGTCCCCGAAGTTAGGGCCTTCATGGGAATATAGGTGGGGGCACTTCACACGCGCTACACTATTCAGAACGAACTTTCAGCGGAGGGGCAGGCCCGTGTGTGGCTATATTCGCAGAGTGACCGACAGTCCCGCCGTAGCAGACTTGCTGGATCAGATTGGCTTGGGGCGTCTGGCGAGCCGGTTTGCCGGCGAGGGCGATATTGAACACTATTACCCGGCGTTCGGTGGCAATCCTGAACGAAAAATCCACCATTTGATCGTGCCGGGGCCGGAGGGACCGACTACAGTCGACGCGACCTGGTGGTTCGATGCGCAACAGGAGGGTGGCACGCTCCGCCTGGGTCGTCGCACGACATTCAACGCCCGTAATCTGAATTCACCATATTGGAAGGGAGCTTTACGTCACCACCGGGCCCTGGTCGTAGCCACCGGTCTGGGTGAGTCCAAATGGGTAAATGGCAAGAAAACCCAGTACCTGATGGAAGGGGAGCAGCCATTTCTTCTAGGTGCTCTTTACCGTCCCTTCGACAATGGCTGTATCAGTTGTGCGGTGATAACGAGGGACAGCCATCCCCGCTTTGATGAGTACCACGATAAGGCCTTCCCCTGCTTTGTACCCGCCGATCAGAAATTTGTCGATCAGTGGCTCAACTCTGATGGCCAGGTGCCTGATATGGTCAGCCGTTATCTAACGCAGCCTCAGCTCACCGTTCCCTTGCGTGTTGCCCACGTCAGTACATTCAAGCGTGGAACCGTATCTCTCGATTCGGAGATGCTTTCGGCGGACTGATTCCTTTAATGGAACGTTCGGACGGGGTCAGACCTTGGGGGCGTGTGTCAGGCGAGGGTATTTACGACCTGTGAGGCGCTTCCGAAGCACTTGATGCTGAGCCCGCGTCGCCTGCGTTGTGCGACCGAGCTTCTTGGCTATGGTCCGGTACGGGATATTCTGGGCCCGCCAGCTTAGCAGTAACTCATTGTCCTGGTCGGGCCAACGCTTAATGCTCGGGGCGGGTTTTGGCAGGCCTAGTTTGAGGCATTTATTGCGAACTGCCAGTTTGCTCTTACCGAGAGCGTCGGCGCAGTATTGATAGCCCTTTTCAGCTGCGTGTCTTCGTATAAACTCCAGATCCTCCGCCGGCCAGGCTTCGACCGGCTCCCGCGTGATACCCAGTTTTGCAGCACGATTGGTCACCTGGTGCCGGCTCACCTTGAGCAGCTTCGCGATCTCCACAATCTTAAAGCCAGGGTCCGGGTATAGCCGGGCCAATACCTCATCTTCTTGTGATCGCCAAACCTTGTGCTTAGCCAAGCCGCCTCCTGAGATTCAGACTATTTGCCTGCCAGCCTAAGGCCCGTATTCACGTTTATATAGCTCGGTATAGCCTTCACCCTGCAACGCATCCCGATCAAGGGTGCTGGTCGTCCTTTAAACTGGACGAGTGCGATTCGTGTCGTCACGGCTGCTCGGCTTCGGAGCTTTCGGAGTTCGCCAAAAGGCTGCGTGTAATCTCGTTGTCTGTGGCCTTGTTGATTTCCCCCTTGCTTGCCTTGAGGAGTAGCGCAACCTCAAACAACGATGGATCAGGCGAGTAATCCGCCAGCTTGCCTGTGGTGGTGGTATTGAAAAACGTCCGGATAGCCTCATAGCTTGGGGCCCCAGTTCCGGCTTGCCAGTTTTCAGAGGGCGCTGACAACAGCTTTATACCGCTCATGCCGGCAGTAGCGAGCAGGACCATACTGATAGCAAAATAAGTCCCTGATTGGGCGGCAGGGCGCTTAGCTCGTATCGAAAGCACAAACCCAAGCAGAAGAATTACTCCGAACATGGCCAGCAATGTGATCGGGCCCACAACTATAGTCGCAGGCATGAGAGAGAGTTCGTTGAATGGCCAGAAGAGCTCGGCCTGAACACTTTCCTGCAGCAGCTGGGTATGTCTTGCAAGATCATCCAATGTCATCAGGGAATGCCTCTTAAGTTCAGTCGAGCCATTTGGCGCAGTTGTCTTTGAGATCGGCCAACGTCAGGCGCTTAGAGAATCGCTTGATTCGGAAGGCCTCCGCTGGGAAGGGTTCACCTTCGATCATTTCGGCTTGCGGCTTCAGCCACCGGTATAGCTGCTCAGCGTTATGGAATTGCTGACCGGTCTGATATCCCAGTTCCGGAGAGAGACGAATACCACGGATGCGCTGGCGGTCGCGGGGGTGGATCGATTCAAGCAGCGAGATCAACGGACTTTCAGGCCGGAGCATACGCGGAAGTTTGCCCTGAATCTTGTAATCCATCAACGCTTTGGGGTGGCTGGCGATCCAGTTGGCTAATCGAGAATTCATGCTGTGCGTTTCCTTATCGATGTGCACTGATTGTCTCTCAGCTTTCACAAACGCAAGGGCTCCGGGGGCTTGCGCCCCGAGATTCAGCTAGTCCACCCACGACTGTCTGCGGTTTGTAACCCCCAGGCGATGATGTGAAGGCTTAACGCCACAGACGCGATAACCAGCAAGGCGGTACCGGAAATATCAAAGTAGCTAAGCATTTTGCTCGTTACAGACAGACCTCGTGCAATTGTCTTAAGAATGGTTGGAGCTTTTTTTATAAATAACTGGGTTTTCATTGTTTTTGTCCTTATGTTTTTGGGTTTAATTACTAGGACACTGCCGCTTTGCAGCCTTTGCAAAACGTGCGTCCAAACTTATTTATGCTTCCAAGACTCCAACCCAATTCCGCGTCTGCAGACGGGCATTGGGGGAGGTCTCACAGGTATTTATAAAATTCAGACAATTAATGGCTGTTCAGGGGCAGGTAGAGGGACTGGAGCATGGGCGTTGGGCTGGTCCAGGGGTGTGGATCAGGCATAAAAAACCCGAGCAGGGCTCGGGTGGGGGAGTCAGATATCAGGGCGTCCGCTACCCTTCAGAAAGCGCAGGGTCACCGGCAGTTGCCGGCCTTACGGAACCCAGCCTGTACTGCAGCTTCCTCCGATCCGAATGGGACGATGTTGTGGGCGCTGATGCGCCCGTAGCTTGGGCACCCGGACGGCAAGTGATAAACCTTGCTGTTTTTGTTGCCGCGTATCGCCACCTCATTGTTCGGATGCTGCCGTTGTTGCTGAGCCTTTTGACCGGGAGCGCTGTTTAGGCCGGACGCACTCGGGCGGTGCCCGAGAGACCAGCTTTGTTCGCCTGTCACAAAGGGGTTGTGATTACCGGCGATTCTCGCAATCCGTCGGTCCCTCTCAAGTTCCCAGGCAGAGACTGGATGCTGGCGGTCCCACGCCAGGTAAAGCTGCTGGTCCTGCCGGCTCATACGGAGACCATACCGGTCGTGCATGTAGAAGTAGATGCGAGCTATCTGACCTCTGACCTCAGGGCGGGGCTCTGCAACGCGAGCCTTAAAATCTACCTCGAAATCGCATTGGCCATAGACGCGGGGCTCACCATCAATCATGCCGAAGCCGTAGTTTGAGCGATCGGCATTCGTTTCTCCGATCGTGGGGACCAGGTTGTGGGGGTCTGCCTCCATTCGCCCGAAAACCGGGTCGGATGCCCGACAATTGGACCGTCCCCCTTTTTGCCAGCACTGCCTCTGGTGACCGACCACCCAGGCAGGTACAACGTGTTCCCATTCCGTTCGGGACGACCGGTGTTCCTGTGCCCTGGTCGTGTAGTTGCAGCTCGAAAGATCCGGAACTCCACCAGACGCTCCCTGCCAGCGCCAATTGCAGCCACAATAGAACGTACCCTTGTCGCCCTCAGTCCGATCGAAATACACATACGACCTCAGCAGCTCCTTGGCAAACCGGAACGAGGTGATTTCAGCGCTTGCAGCTGAGGACAGGGTGAACCCGAGAATTATGAGCAATACAAAGCGGGTTGTTAGGCGCATGGCGGCCCGGCTACGACAAAACATCTGGATTCCTCAACTAATGCAGTACGTTTAATGTAACGGCCAAGGGTAGGGCAGAGCAGAGGGTGATCGTTGTTTTAGTGATCGTCGAGTGAAATTAAGCAGCAAAAGGTAACTCAAAGCGCCGGAGCCATAAGGCTCCAGCGTGGGTCACCGTGAAGGTTTGGCCCTGTCAGGGTCATCCGGATCAGGTTTAAATGCGAAAGATGACGTTCTGGCCGCACAGGCGAGTTTGCAAGACAATTTGCGCATTATCATCGGTGATGAAATAACCCTCTTTCCAGGCCCGCAGGTCGCGTATATCTCCGGCTTCCTCAACCGAGACCTTGCGGAGCTTAAAACCCTTGGCGTTGGCTACGGCCGCAATCTTTTTTTGCAAAGGCTCTGGCAGTTCGCTCTGTTTCATTGGCTCAATCCTGTGTGATTCATTACGCGACGGGCGTGGTCGGGATTTTCAGATTGCGACGAAGCTCATGGTTGTCGTGACCCTTGCAGATCCTCTGGTAGAAGTAGTCGATGCTCTCCTTCAGCTTCGGGCGGCTATCGCTGTTAAACACGCCTGCTTCCAGGATCTCGCCAGTTTCGATGATCTTTGGTCGCCAGTGTGGGATTGGAGACTGGAACCGAACGGCCTCAAACTCGACGTCTCCCACGATGAAGCGGTTGCCGCTGCTCGCAGGAACGGTATTCTGCTGATCATTTGGCATAGATTTTATCCTTATCGGTCGTTTATTGGCTCGGTGAATTACTACCGTCGTGTGGCTATGCCAGCGCAATCAGCTTGTCCGTAATCCCCTGAATGGCCGGGCAGGTGGTCATATTGACCTCTCCCGCATCCGGGCCTTTGCGGAAGTAGGGGGAGATCATCAGTGCCAGTGGCTGAGGAGCCAGGTAGATACCGTTTGGTAGCCGTCCGTTAAGAAGCGGCGTGAAGGCATTCAAGGTAACGCGGCCACGATATGTGACGTTGTCACCGTGTGCGATGAAGAACTGGGTTTGAGGGTACGCAGCTGCGAGTTCCAGCATTGTCGGACTGTATTTGGCAACGAGCGCATCAAACTGTGCGCGGGTAATTTCATCCCCTACATCAACTCCGGACTCAAAATCTGAGCAGTCGAGATCGTTAAATTCCGCCGCCAGCTCAACTTCCGTGAAGATCCCGATTTGGTTGTACCAGAAGGCGACGAAACCGGCCTCTTCATACTGGAAAGCGCGTGGGTCGCCGGGCGTGAACTCGGCATACAGTGAGTTACCCTGATCATCGTGCTCCCCGCAGTCGTATCGACCTCTCAGCAGCTCGTAGGCCTGGTGAGCTGGAGAATCCTCATTAACGTCCCAGTGATCGGCCAGGACACTCCGGCATATATAGTCGCCCCACCTGTCTGTCAGGGGTGTGGGATAGGCCTGTTGGGAGTTAATTACGGGGATCATAATGTCTGTCATTTGCGCTCATCCTATAACGTCTGCATTTAGCGGCATGTTCTGTCGGTGTTTGCCCGACTTGTGAACAGACTAACCCGGCTTATGAAAATGCAAGCTGGTAACCGGGGCGCTTCCCGACTTTTGGCTCTGCCTGGTTAAATCAGCCGGGCTTGGTGCTGATGGCGAAGAACCGGCCCTTTACCAAGGTTGTTCTCTATGTGCTGGCGGACGGCCTGAATGACTTTATCGTGGAGTGAGAAATCGATGCTCTGGCCCAGGGTCTCGACGGCTTGCTCCTGGGCCATCCAGCTCACGTCAAACTCGGACGGGACACCCATCAGCTCTTTGATCAAACCTTCTGAAGGAGCCAGGATGCGGCCTTCGTGCTCTATGTAAACGGCGTCCTTGATCCCTCTACTCTGGCTTTTCATGAAAGTGGGGGTGAAGGCGCTGTCCTTCGTTATGCAGGGTACCGCTCGCTTGCTGGTGGCGCGGGCCTGTATGTAGCCGGTCTCTGTTATGTCACGGCAATTCGCAAGATGCTTCTCAACGATTGGCCAGATTGAAGAGGTGTTGCGATCTTCTGGCACTGGTGGCTCAAAGCCCGGAAAAATCGTAGCCAGAAGGTAGTACCGAGTTCTGTTCTGGATACCCCCGTAGTCCCTTGCGTTGAGGGTCATCTCGTGAGTTTCGTACCCCATCCGGCGCAGCATGGAGCGGAGGATCACGCCAGCTTCATGGTTAGCGAAACCCCGGACGTTCTCGATGAGCACAACCGGGTAGGCCATGACCTCCGTCATACGCAGAATCGGATAGATCATGTCGACCGTAGAATTACGATTTTCGATGGACTTCTCTTTCAAAGACTGCCTATTCTTAAACTTCAAACCGGAAGCGTAGAAGAAGAGTTGGCAAATAAAATGGCAGACGAAATTCTTAAAAAATAGCGGCTTATAGTAGCTGGCTTAATCCGATGAGTAGGAGTTGCGTTTATTTTTCGAGTGTTGTCTTACTCTCCGGCAGGGCCACTAGCTCTGCCTTGTCCCCATGAAACACCCAGTAGAAAGCCGACGATACATGGTCGCCGTTAAGATCTTCTACCACCCCTTGATCGCCACGGTTTACACGAATCCTGAGCTCTTCATCGTACATCCGGATAATGGTACCGGGCGGCCAGCCTGATCCGTGTTCTGGTGTCATACCTGGAGTCCTCCTTGATCTTATCCAGTAGTGCCCCGAGGCGGGGCACCACCGTATTACTGAGTTTGGTTAATAGCTGCCTTGCGTTTGACCCAGTCATCGACAGTGTAAACGGGGGGCAAAGACCCGCGCCCCCGCAACGACTGCACTTACTGACCTCTGGAACACTCAGCTTACGCAGCGTAGGCTGAGCCTTCACCCTGCGGTGGAAGCCCTTTCTTAACAACATCGTCAATAAAAGTCGCTCTGAACTCGCCAAACCGCTTTGCCGCCGACCGGTGGTGTCGCGAAACGAATAAAATAGAGGGTATCCATCCGGCCATGAACGCAAAGATTCCTCCCGCCCAAGCCATAAACTCCTTCCACTTCTGATCGTCAGGAAATGAGTAGAACAGTAGCGAGCAAGCAGCGATGCCACCAAAATACATAAAAATAAAGTCGCGATGCTTCGCCAGTTGCAGCGAGAATGGCGTGAGGACCTTGTCATTGCTCCCCACGGTAGCGTATTTGCTCGTATCGTGATTCACCAGGCCAACAATACATCGACCTTCCGGTTTACCGTCCAAGGTCTGATCTTTCAGGTCTTCCTTCATGATAACAAGGGAAACACGGTTGCCCGTTCGAAGGGCTAGCGGCTTGTCGTAAAGCTGGAAATCAATTTCCTCGCCGGCTTCTGAACGCACAAAGATGGTTTCGATCTGGGTTGTTGAACTCGAAACTGTTGGAGGGACATAGATCCCGTTTCTGGCATCTGCATAGCCCCCCGAAGAAGAGAGACTGGTGCTGGAGGTGGACTGTATATCGATAACCTCGCCGACGATCGTACTCAGGTAAAAAGCTCTTTCATTTTCCGGGGCTATCTCAGTGACCTTGAACTGGGAATTCATTGGATACTGCTCCTTAGTTCTTATTGGGGGCGTTAGACGCCGGCTTTTGTTGCGAATGTGTAGAGCCCATCAGCGGCTGAGTTGCGTGCATAATTGTGCATCTTTCTGATGCGAAAACCAGTTTTACCCGTCACAAATAGGAGGTTCAGCTGCTCCCAGGTGATCTGCATGCCGGCTCCGGGGTTAGCGATTCACCACGTTTCGGCCTATGCCCCCACATGCGACGCACTCGCACTTGTAGATATCGTCAGTGCTCTGCAATGCCACATCGAAACCGAAGAACACCGCCACGGGCTCATGCTCGACGGCTGAATAACTCCAGCCCCGCTGGAGCGTGACGACAACCTGGTTGTCTCCGGTGAGTGGATCATAAACACCTTCTATCCGTGCCTTGGCCGACGCCGGGACCGGACGGCAGGTGTACCCATCCGGTACGGTCATGCTTCCTCCGCAGGCGCAAGCCACTGGGCATCCATGAAGGTGCCAGCTACCTGACCCTCCAGTTCGTTACGGTAGGACGAAACAGAGGGGTTGAGGGCCACGATCTTGCCGTCAGCGTTCATGGTGCCCACCTGCACCCAGGTTCTCATGTGATTGGGCGGCAGATCCGCAGGGGACTGTCGAGGTTTCATCGGGTAGGGGATAGCGAAGATTCGGCTGTAACGGTTGCCTGGCGCAATGTACAGCGTCCCAACGACTGTTTTCGGTTCGGGTCCGGGCACTTCCTCGTGGTTTTCTACCCAGTCTGAGCCGACGCCCAGTCCGCGGATTTCATCCGGGGCGGGCTGGCCTCGATAAGTTGGCGCAAAATGTGAACCAACCTTCTCATCGATATCGAAGCTGGTGCTGACGTGTCGGATGCCAAGTTCACTGGCGATGTGGTCGGCCAGCGCTGCCTGGGCCCGCTCCAGCTCAGCGATCGCTTTACGGACCTCATCGGTGTCGATCCGTCGCGCTGCGCCAACGAGCTGGCCGGTGTAAATAGTGTGCATGGTACTTCTCCCGCTGGTCTCTTTGATTGACAAGAATACCGCATTTGCGCGAAACGCAAGGGCCAGGCCCTTGCTTTGCAAGTGCGGCATTTTCTTGTGTGCTCACTGGAACGAAAAAGCCCCGCAAGGGCGGGGCTCTGTCTTCACTTCTTGATCAGTCTTCGGTCCAGCCAGGATTTTCTACGAACTTGCTCTTCATGCCGTCCGGTCCCAGTAGGACATTCTTCGCAGTCGCATTCAGCAGGAGCGTCCCTGGATCACGCTGGAAGATGGCCGGTACCTCAGTACCTTCCAGAACCGCTCGGCCAGCTCGCAGGTATCCCTCGTGCTCGAACAGGTAGGCATAGCCATTGCCACCCATGGTGTCCAGGAAAGCCCGGTAGTAGATGCCATCAGGCAGGTTCAGCTTGATGTGTTCGAATGGCTGGTCCACCTTTTCCCAGGTGCCATTGAATACAGCATTACCGCCGTCGAAGTGATGCACTTCAATGCGCCCTGTTCCGTCGGCTTTATCGCCAAACAGATACATCCAGTATTGCTGACCACCGTCTTCAAAGCCTATGCCTGAAGCACCTGCAGCTTGACCGTCAGGGAAGGTCAACATATCGAACGTCGTCGCAGGCATAGCGTCACTAAACCCGTCATGGTTGCCATAGACCAAGTTACAGCTTTGCACGACCGAGATATCGGCGTTCGGGCTGCACATTGTAGAGGTATCGTCGACGTCCAAGCCTCGCCAGCTTGTCATGAACAGGGGGTCAGCCAGTGTTTCATACACTGCGTAGGCCGCAGAACCAGCAGGGAAGAGCGCTGTTTTCTCATCCTCTGCAAAGCTCTGTATAGACACGGACGGGTAAATAGCCGCTAGTGTCTGAGCAACGTTCAGATCAGACAGGTCCACTTCGTGGTATGAAGCGGTAATACCGATGTTACCCTCGAACGCTATTCCGAAGAGTTCGCCCGCCTCCGCACTGACGTCGATACCATTCAGATACTTCTCGGGTACCCCCATCTCTCTATGCATTGAGCCGTTAAAGATCTTTAGGTTAGCCATGTCTGGCGGAATAATTTCCGCGATCACGTTGCCTTCAGGGCCCTTTGAAGCCATTTCCCACGCCGCCAGAGAGCCTGAATTATCTATTCCGGAGGCCAACGTTCTCTCATGAGCTTTATAGTAGTACCGATCTGGCATCGAGGGATGCTCAGTGATCTCGTAGTACGTGGCCGAAGCGTCTGGCTGCGCCACTGACCCGCTTGGGGAATCCGTGAAGAACGGACTAGCTGATTTCGCGGTAGCCAGACGGTCGCTCAGCACATCCCCGGCTGGAGTTGGCTCGGGATTGCTGGGTGGCCGATCTTCAATTGGCGGGGTTAGGGCGTAGTCGGGTGACTTTACAATTTCGTCAGCGTCAAAGTTCGGATTGCCCAGCGTGGCATCCACGTCATTGATGATAATAGATACCAGCAGCTCTACCTGACGGGACGCCATCGCCAGAAACTCGGCCATGGTGATGCCCGCCTGGTCAAGGTCACTCTGGGTTATGTTGTTCTCGATCTCAGCCATGACCCGTGTTGTGACCTGCGCAATACGGTGCAGACGCTCTGCGTTCTGCTGTGCTGAGACATTGGAGCTGTCCTTGGCGGCTGCAACGTAGTCGGCGATAGGATCGAACGAGGTCTTCAGCCGCTCGGAGACGGCTTTCTTGGCCTGCTCAAGTGTGGTGCTGGCGGACCTTTTCATTTCATCAGCAACCATCGTGGTCACCGGGGAGACGAACTGCTTATCCGCTTCCGGATTAATCGGGCTCCTCAAAGTGAAGCCTTTCGGGACCGGCTGATTGTCGTCTTCATCGACGGTGAGGTTGGCGATTGCCTGAACGACAATTTCTACACCAAGCTGGTTCTCGGGAACGTCCAGAGAGAAAGCGCCGCCAGCACCGGAAGTGGTGGTGGGTTCTCCGGCATCACACTGGCCGTTGGCGTTAAGGTCAGCACAGACGGTAGCCTGAACCAGGTATCCATCTGCCGCACGTCCTGAGATCGTAACATCCTGGACCGTAGGCTCACTGCCTGTACCGGAACCAGATCCATCTCCACTACTGGAGTCAGAACCGCCCCCGCCTCCGCAGCCTGTTACCAGCAGGGCTGTGGCAATCATAATTCCGAGTTTGTTGCGTTGGTGCATAACCGTTCCTTTCATTGGTTTTGTGATTACGGCAGTTTGCCGAGAGGTGTCTTCTTCGTGGGAGCTCAAATGCACGCCTATAGAAGTCGCCCACGTTAGTTTGCCGGGTTCCCCCTTACTGAATGGCCAAGTGGATGTGTTTTTTTGTGCCAAGACGGGCAATAAGCACGCGCCGATGCCCCCTATGCAAAGAGCACCTTATCGCGTGATTTAAAAATGCAAGGGCAGGGTTGGTCTGATCGGATCTTAGGAGTCGCCCGGAGGGGTGGTTAGCCGGACGCTTCGAATGGAAGGGTTCTAGTCGAACAAGTCTTCAATACTCATATCCGGGGGTTCCCGTTCTGTTTTGGCGGAACTTCGTGGGCATCGGAGATCTTGGCCCAGTGGGTGATGCGCCCTTTGTCCCCATCCCAGAAATACCGCAGATGATCTCCCTGTACTGGAGCTTCAAGCGCAACGGGCCGGAACGCGGCAATGCACTCATACCCAGGCCTGCGTACTGAGTTGTAGAGCAGCCCATCCGATCCTTTAGCTCGGCACGACATGGCAAAGGCCTGGCTCTCGGCATAGTCGTCCGGATCATGTAGGTGCTGGAAGGGCTTTCCCCGGATGTCCAGCATGGGCAGCGCGATATCGCCGACGTAGCAGCGCATCGTCAGTTCAATGGATTCCTCATTTGCCGCCGCCAGCTCGCGTTCTTTGTGGAAAACGGTTTCAGCGATGGCCGTCTCCAGTGAATCCGCCGCGTAATACACACCGAAATCTCCAGTGGTGAAGCGACTACCGAACCCCAGGTGGGTGAACGCGGCCATTACCGGGCTGGAACCGGGGCCGACAAGCCGATCCTCCGGGGCAACCAGGTGCAGATCGCCGGTTTCATCAAGCAACCGGTCATTGGTCATTGATTCGATCTCGAACGCGATCTCCAGCTCCTCGGGAGAGTCATAGACCCGCTCGTATAGGTTGATCGGAGGGTAATGGCTTGGAATGATCCGATGACCTTTCCAGGTCGGCAGCACCAGATCCGGGGCTGGCGTCATGCCCAGCCCCGCTTGGCGTCAAAGTAGCGTCTGGTCTGCATCAGGTGCCGCATGGAACCCCGAGTCATGTAATCCATCGCTGAGGTGCCGGTGAACGGCAGTTCTGTTGTAGGCAGACGAACCCGGCGATTAGCTCGCTCTGCCGTGGGGTACATCAGCCGCAGAGACTTGTAGATACCGAGCACATAGCTGATTCGCTCAAGCAGATCCCGTGAGAGCTTGATATAGGGCAGCTTCTGGTACTTGTACAGGGTGCTTCTCGAGACGCCGCCAAGCATTTGCATCATCTCTTCTTGGGTGCAGTCCCACTCACGGCAAATGTTAAAGAAGCCTTTCAGGGCGACGTGGCCCCGTAACTCTTCTGCATCGGCAGCGGCTGGCTGTTTTTCGCGGAGGTTAGCCATAGCGACTCATTCCCAATATGTGTATGCGATCATATTAGCAGAATGTGTGTACATTTACACATGCCGGGGGTGTCCCCTTTCCGAAGCGCTGGCGGATCTGAGAGGAGTCGCCGGTTACCGTCCAAAAACTGGACGCATTGGCTGAATGTACAGTGTTGATTCACCAGGTGCTCCAGACCATGCTTTCAGGCATCAGCATCGCCAGAGGAGCCCCCCATGTTTGTTGTAACCATACAGACGCAGAATGACGAATCTATCAACTATTTCGATCTGCCGGGGCCCATGGAAAACGCCCGGAACGTAGCGATCGAACAATTTCGCAGAGAGCATCCTGGAATCGAGCTGGCGGATTCCTTTGTCATGCCCGAGGCCGACTATTACGGTGCTCATGACTGCCGCGATCCACAGGGCCGGGGCTGCTGTGACACTTGCGGCGGCGTGATGCCGCGCTCATGGCTGGACCGACAGATTAATGGGGGGATTAAGAGGGGAGGGACCAGTGGGCCGAACCTGGTCCTGCACGGTCGGCCCCTTGCGCTATAGACGTTTTACTTCTCTGGCGGGCACCCAAAATGTGCCAGTTCCGGGCCTGCCTAGGCAGATCTCATCGTCGCCTACATCCACAACCTCAGCCTCGCAGGAGCCGGCGCTTTCATCCGGGTCTTCCCACCAGACCGTGAGGCCCTTCGACAGCAAACCCTGGCCAACCCAGCCGTTCGCTTCATAGTCGGAAACCGATTCACGCTGAAAATCGATATCAGGGGCCTGGTCGAGAGCCGCTAACTGCGCAGTGGCCGGGCCAGCGGCGTTCTGAATCTGGATACAGGCCTGCTGCGCTGCAGACCGGGTGACATACACCTCGTAGCTGCCCGTTTCCAGAGGGGACGGATACCGACGCTCATGGTCCGCCAGCGCTTTGATGACCATCGGATCGTCGCCGGAGGTATCAGGATCGGCACTGCAAAAGGGCTCAACGTCGTCCTTTCCGCAGTTATTACACGTCTGGGCTTCGTTTGTATCATCAACACGATGCCACTGGGTGTAGCAACGCTCGCAACGATAAAAGCCCTTCATGAAGTGGCCGGAAGCGGGCGGCACCATAGCCTTCGAGTGGATCAGGTTCGCCTGAATCTCAACCCAGGACCACGTCTGACCGTATTCCGTGATGGGGAATCTAAGGGTTTGCAAGGTCACTTGCAGCGATTCCGCCAGCGCTTGTGCGGCCAGCCGCGTCTGTGCCATTGAAAAACCGGCTCTGGTATCCGCTGTGATGGTCTGGGAGCCGTTCACAAACAGAGCCATCCCATCATCATGTCCGGTAATTTCAATCAGTGTTACCTGATTTTTCATGCGCTCAATCTCCGTTATATACTACTGTCACTTACCCGTCGGCTCTAGCGGCCTTGATGGTCATGCGCCCGCGTGTGATCAGATCGGCTGTTACGTCGTCCCATTCCCAGCAAGCGTCTTTTGGGGCATAGCGTTCGCGCTGAACCTCCACGTCCAGCGCCACGCTCAGTTGTTGTGCAACACTGATCACCTGATACCGGCTTTCCCCCAGATCGGGATCAGCAGTCAGGATTTCTGTGCCATTCACGAAGCACCCAATGTCTTCACTGAATCCGACGATTTCAATCAGCATCACCTGAGCCATAAATGCTCCTTGAGCTGGGTAGGGCCGGGTTATCCGGCCTTTTCAGAGTGGACGTGCTGCAACCTGTACACGGCTTTAACGGTGCTGGCCGGTGCCACCATCTGGCGATCGGAACCATCAGTGCTGTCGAGCACGACATTGTTCTTGTGTGCCTTGGTTTTGATGCCGGCGATTTTCACTTTATGTCCGCCAATCTCAACCACGGCATCCAGCGCTTCTTTAGGAAGGTCGTACAGTTCGTGAAATCGAAGGAACGCCTCGCGCTCGGGTGTCATAACCTGACCATCTTCAGTAATGGTGGCCAGTTCTACCTTGAAGCTGCCGGTGGTATCACCGTAGGTGCCTCTGCCCGAGGTAATCTGAATGCCGAGCTCCTCGGAGAGTTCAGCCAGCTTGGCATCAAGAGCCGGGCGTATGGTTTTGGTCAATGTCGAGCGGTTAATGATGGTTACTTTAGGCATGGATTCTCACCCGTTGATCGTCTTGGTTTAACGTCTGCGTTTAGCGGCGTTTTCATAAACCAATCTACCGCAGGTTCTGAAAACGCAACCCTGTCTTTCAGGGGATCAGGCAGCGGCCCACAGCGTTGCCACTGAAATATCGAACGTGGTCTCGAACCACTGCCAGACGTCTTCCCTGTCCGTGCCTTTGGGAAAGTGCAGGAACGCCTCTTCCAGTTCGCCGTCCTGGGTTACCGGGACATTCCCAAGCTCTGCCCACAGTTCCCCTGCGACGCCCTTCGGGTTGGCAAACAATGTCGACGGGGTGACATGACGGCACACCATACGTTCGTTTCGGCAGATGATCAGGCCGTCGGCGGGGTGCTGGCCGTTCACAGGAGCAGGCAGTTTCTCGACGACCAGCCATTCCTTCTCGCTCGGCTTTGTTGGGTGGTTACAGAAGTACCGGCCCCGGTGGTCGATGGCGATGCCATCGTTTGTGAGTAACGGATCGTTCTGTTTGGTCTTTGGCATGTTGGTAGCTCCCGCCTGGTTGAGTCAGTCGTCTTCTTTGGGGCCGGGTGGCCCTGACAACTTCCAGACTATCGCGGGAACCGAAAATGCAACTCGCCCTCTTTGCGGGGCGTCTGGCGGAGCTGGGGACAGGGGACAGGAGACAGGGAACAGGGAACAGGGGACAGGGAACAGGGACCGGGTTACTAGTGCTGCTATTCAAGAACATGACTAGCCGTAAACGGGGAAAGGCCTAAATAGCGTTCCCATTTCCGACTATGTACCGCTGATGATGAGTTTGGTGTCTCGGGAACCCAGATTGGAGTCCAGATCGCTCAACCACTCATATCCCTGTGGCACCTGGCCATAGGGGATCATCACGCTCTGGCAATAATGGTCTTCGTAATCGTCGGAGTGGCTGGAACATGCGCCATTAACGCCGTAGGAGGGTGAACTGACGACCGTGGGATTTCCTTTACCGAAATGCCAGCCGTCCACGTTTGAAAGCAGCCAGCCGTCACCCTCTGGAAACTGGCCAAGATGCCCGTTTATACGGTTTATCCAGCGGGTGTGAGCGGCCTTTCGATTCGCATCGCCGGGAGGCAGGTACACACCTACAGAACCGTCTGCCGACTCCGCATCGATCATCAGCATAAGTGGTTGGGGCATTTTGTTGATCAGGGTCAGCCATTCGTCAATCCACTGCTCTTCGGCTTCTGTCAGTTCTGTTTTCATAGTTGCGATCCGGTTGTCCCTGCTGGTCGACATGTTCAGAGCTGGTGACGCTTACTCGGCGGACGTGATTCAGTGTGGTTCAAGGCCATGGCTCATGCGCTCAACTCATGGTCTGCGGTGTCACTGTCGGCGGCTCCAAGGTATTTTCCTACGAACTGATCGGCAGATAATGCCAGATCATCCGCCTCAATGCGCCTCGTGTTCTCACGGCAATCCTCACCAATCCAGTAGATCAGCCAGCAGCCGTCCCGGTATGGACTGATCATCACGGCGCAGGCCTTGGGCCCCAGCCGTTGCGCCAGAGCGTCAGTGAGTGGCCCCAGCTTTAGCCAGACTTTCCGATTGGCATGGACGCCAAGGGCAATACGGGCCTGCCGGAGCAGGGCTTTCAGTTCACGTTGGGTTGTGCGGCTCATACCAGCTTCCGTTTAGCAGTAGGTCAGTTCGATATAGGAGGGGAGAACAGTGATAAGAGCGCCATTGCGAGTGTCCTCACAGATCAGCTCCACCCGGTCCTGCTCTCTGCCCGCCAGCCCGATGTCACGCACGATCAACGAGGCCCAGCCGGAAGGCCGGCGACCTTATTGACGAGGATCACCGGGTTGTCGATCTCGACCATCTGGCCGTGGGCATCTATTGCGGTTTGTGTGTGCATATCTATTCCCGTGTCAGGCCTTACCGGTGTTCAGTGATTCTCGGTGATGTAATCGAACGGGCACTCATAGCCGCCCTGCGTCCAGTCAATGGCGAACAGTTGAGCCACGTTGTGGGAAATCGCCTCGATCTGCTCGTTGGTCAGGTTGTGGGCGCTCAGACAGTCAGCCGGGTCATCCTCGAAGTGGAACAAGAGGTTTGCTGCCGCGAGTGCGCTTAGGTACTTGCAGGCCGTCTCATAAGTGTCGATCGCGTGTTTTTCGGTCGGGCTCATGGCCTCATCCGCCACCGCCTCTTGTTCACGTTCCCTTTGGGCTTGCTGAGCGCCGACTGCCTCGGTCAGCAGTCCTTGCAGCCGTTCGCGAAGCAGATTTATGTCATCGGCGCTTTGCGCAGTGCCGTCACCCAGGTCGAAATCAGCATTGGTATAGCCTTCCCACCCTTCCGGGTCGTATGGGGCCCAGACACAGTTTTCCAGAGAGGGCAGAGACGAGTTAGGCAGGATGCTCAGGTACGCCGTCTCCACAAAGTCCGGGGTGTGGTCCAACGGTAGATCAGCCGGGCGAACACAATGAACGCTCCCGCCACAGAAATCGGCGACTACTTGCCCGATGGCCTCAATGAACTCCTCATGGACTTGTGAAGAGCCGTCCAGCTCGCCAAGCAGGTCCGGACGCACCAGCAGCCCGGTTACTATTTCTGCCAATTCTGAAGGGCGAATTTGCTTGGACATCTACTGTACTCCCGAGGCGTTGTTACCAGTCAAAGGTGGGCGGGCTTTTTTGACCCGTTCACTTAAACCTTATCGCGGAATCTCAAAGCGCAAGTGCCGCTCCCCGTCGAAAAGGGCGGGACCTGGAGTCTTTGCGGTCGCTGTCATGATCCTGGTCCCAGTCCCTGCTATGAGTGCTGCCTGTCAAAACTATGAATGTCGTGAACTGACAAAGCTGCGGTCTGCACGGTGAGGAGCTGAGAAGGGATTCCTTTACGGTTCATTTAGCCAGAGAAGAACCTAACGCTAACATCCTCACTGATCTGACCCGTGAGGATGTTGTGCGTAGCCTATCAATACTCGTTGTGACAAAAGATTTCGATTTTGGGAACTTTGATTTTCTTACCCGTTATCCCGGTGTCATCTAAATCTAATTCGATGTCCAGGGCGAGCATGTCTGGATCAACAAAGAACCTGATTGCATCAGCGATCGCTTGAGCGCATTGAGAGCCGCCGTTGCTCTGGCTCTCGTAGTTGATGTCAATGACCAGTTCATCCAGGGATTCCCAATTACGTCGGAGCCAAGGCGAAAGAGCTTCGCCGAGGTCAAAACCCACCGTTCCAGCCAGTAGCGGCCCCAAGCCCTTACCACGAACCTCCTGCCTGATATGGACAAGATTCAGTTCAACGCAAAATGTGACCTGGCGCTTGTGACCGAAGTAGCCAAAATACGGCTCTGACATGTTGGCTGCTATCACACCTATCGGTGCTTCGGAGGAAGGAAGGGTGCTATCCACGAGAAAATTAATGATGGAAGCGGCGGAAATCAGTGCTTCGTCGTATGACGAATGCGTTCTAGAGGCTTCTCGGTCAGCCGCTGCCAGATATTGCTCAACCGTATTGCTGTCGAGGGCATTTTTGCTGACAACCGCAACGCTCTGCCTGGCTTTCGCAAAATGACTGATAGCACGTTTTGAGTGGTTGATCGTGCTGGACGGGTCTGGGTATAGGGAGCCACACGGTTTCGTGCCTGGAATAGAAGTCCAACTCGTATGTAGTTTGTTGCTGACCTCCAACTCCATATCGATGCCAAGGGCATGATTGAATACAAATGGAGGGTGTTTTTTAAGGTGTTCTTCGAGGGTTTGGCAGACGTCTTTTGCGTGGGTCATGATTGTTCAGATCCTCTTGTTGCTCTATCGACCATGTGCGTGGGAATAAACTTCTTGGGTAGAAGTTTATGATTTTCGGGCGCGGGTCGTTGCAAAGAGGAAGTGAAATATCGCAGGCTCTCGGTCGAAGAGAGCGTGCTGTTTCGGCGGGGCGAAGCTCTGGTGTATTGGCCTGGTTCCGGAGTTGTGTTCATGAAGGAAATCGCACGGGCTCACTGTCAGGTCAGAACTCCCCTGACACGCCATCAAGCACCTCAAGAAGGCCATCCACTTTCTTCTGGCCAAGGCCTTTCACGGCCAACAGCTCCTTCCGGCTGGCGGACATGACTTTACGCACGGACCCAAACTCCGCGAGAAGGATCTCGGCGACCTTGCTGCTTACGCCGGGCAGGGCCTCAAGCACGTACCGCTGCTGATCCCAGATCGCCGTGGGCTTTGTTTTGTGAAGCGAAATCGGAGTAAAGAGCCCGTGAACGAAGTGTGATGCCAATTTGGCGATCATGTAGGCAGAGTGGTTGAGGTTATAAACCGGCAGTACGGATACCCTCTGGATTACTGCCAGGAATGAAATGGCACCATCGATCTGCTGGCAGAGCATCGTAGAGGAATGCCCGTAGACGTCGCCCTCCAGGAGAATGATAGGGATTACCTGACGGTCGCTGGCCCCCACCGCCATCTTGAGACGTTCGGACTGGTCGAATAATCTCCCGTCGTCCTGAATGCTCACCTCGAAGTCGGTTTTTGTCGCACTGGCGTCACAGCGTTTGCGCTCGATGAGCAATCGGTTGCCCTCGGCATCTACGACCTCGATATCCCCCAGAGCCAAGGACACTGATTCGACGGTGATCATGGGGTGTGAGGCCAACAGGTCCGCCAGCGCCTCCGTCTCCCGGTGATCGACCTGAATAGTAACGGGCCCCACCATCTTGATAGACGGGATATCGAGGTTTAACGCTTCGTAGGCTCGGGCACCGGGCTGATCACCGAGAACACTCTTTGCTCCAAATGGGGAACCAGTGCTTTGGCCTGCACCCGATCCACGGGGTTTGCGACCCGGCTTGTTGGGTTTGTTGCCATACTGCTGAACCAGTTCCCCCCAGGACAACGAAGCGTTGATGCCCAGAGCCTCAATAACCCGTTTATTAAACATTAAGCCCTTGCCCAGCGCAGACACGTCACCCTTAGCTTTCAATACCCAGCCGGCCATGGCGGAAGCTGAAGGCTCAATCCAGATCTTCACTTCCTTTGCGTCGAGCTCGGGCAACTGCTTGAAGGCCTTTGCGCTTACGTAGAGGCGCGACAATGCAGGGTTTTGGGGGCTTTGCCAGTAGTTAAGAGGCATCTCGTTTCCTTTGGTGCTCTCAGGCCAGTGGGGCGGGTTCGCAACATTCCTGGTCCAACGATAGCAGCAAATTTAAAGATGCGCGTGCCGGGCAAGCGGGTTCCCGCTTGGTGCTGCTTCGCGGGTCGCACGGGGGCTCCTGCGGAGTCGGGGTAAAGAAGCCCTGCGGGCAATGGGGTGGAGCACGCGCAATGCTTCAGCAATACAAAGCTGGGTTCGAGATTAGGGTTGCTTACCTCTCCCGATAGTTCCGACTTCGAAAGTAGCCAAACGACTCTCCAGCTCTGCAATCTGCACCCCCACTGACTCGTGCCTGGCCTCGATCTCACGTAGCTGTGTCGTGGGTTTGTCGACTTGCAACGAAACCATCTCACCATTGTAGCGGATCTCAACAGGGCGTATGACCAGGTGAATATCAAGGGCGTTCGATGCCTGAAGTTCAGGGTGGATGAAGGGATCGTCGGTGAGGGGCTTAATGGACCGCACCACAATCGTTGATGGCCTAAACCCAAAGACTGAGGAGGCGATCCACCGGGTGGGGCTTGAAACCGGCACATCACTACCTTTGCGGTATATGTCTACCTCAAGCACAACGGAGCGAATTGTTCTTCCTTTCGCCCGGTTGGCCAACCGCATCCGAATGTCCATCCGCTTTGCTGCACCCTGGCCCACCCATTTCTTACTGGTGAACTGAACGCCGAGCTCAGGCGTGGACACCGCGATGGATTGATCTTTCTCGACGGTGGCCTGGAAAGCTTCAGCCTTCGGCACCAATGCCTCTATCTCAGCCACTAGCGACTGGCGTTGCTGTTGCGCCAGCTTCAGTTTCTGGTTGAGCAGCATCTTTTGGTCGTGGCTACCGACATGCTCTCCCTTCTGGGCGGCATGGTCCTCAGCTGGAGAAGGGGAGACTTTCTGGTCCTGCTCCTCCGACCCTGTCAAAGATCCATACCCGCTTGTCCATCCAGTCAGCAGCGCAGTTGTGATGACCAGTGATGCTCCGATCGCGAGGTGTCGCATATCAATACCTCTATACCCGTGTGTGACTGAAGATGATCAGCAAGGATGCTACTGGGAGAAGAGGAGGAGGAATGTGGTAGTGCGCGTCAAAAAGCTAACCCTAAGACTGAGGAACACCACAAAAGCGCTTGGGCTATTCCGTATCATATCGTTCTGTATTGTATGATATGTATTAGTGTATTATGTATTGTATTGATGCTACAATTCAGTCATATCTCAACTTAAACAGGTGCAGCCATGGCGCGGACAGGAGTCACATTCGAACAGGTCGTTGAAGCCGTAAAGGCAATTGAGGCTGAGGACGAAACTCCCACGATCCAGAGGATTCGCCAGCGGCTCGGGACCGGGAGCCCGAACACCATCCATCGTCATCTGAGAAGCTTCCAGGAACAAAGCCGCCCTCAGAAGCCGGTAGCACTGAAGCTTCCCGAGAAGCTACAAGATGCGCTCTTGGCGGAGATCGCCCGGCAGGCTAGTGAAGCAAGGGCTGAATCAGAGTCAGAAGCGAAAGAGGCCATGGCCACGGCGGACGAGCTGGCGGAAATAGGGGAGAGGATGGAAGTCGAAATCACGGCCCTGAACGAGCGTATCGTCGCCCTTGAAAAGTCTCAGATCGAATCCGACGTGAAACTGTCCGCCAAAGACGAAGAAATAGAGCGTCTTCGTCATGAGCTGAATGAAGAGCGCACTGAGTCCGAGAAGATCCGAATGACAATCAGGGAAGATGAGCACAGGTATCAGGTCGTATGCGATCAAGTCGCGAATTTAAAAGGCCAGCTGGCGGACTCCCTAAGCGAACTTTCTACTGTCAGGTCTGAGCTGAGGGAGGCAGAGCACACTGCAACGTATTCTGAAGCACAACGTGGGGCTCAGAAGGAAAGAATTCTCGCCAGTGAAGACCGAATCGCTGAGTTGCGTGAAGAAATGACACAGCTTCGCCAGGAGCTCAAAACTGCGTTGAAAGCCAAAGACGAACTGGCCGAAGAAAGCACGAAACTAAAAATTGAGCTCGCCAGCGTGAAGAAGCCTGCTCAGGCGAAGCAGCGTTCACGCACATCGACAACGAAGAAGCAGGGGGAATCGCCTAAAAAGTGAAACTGAGCTTTCAGTCTTTCAGCCCCGAGATACCGTAGGTTTCCATAAAGCCTTTCACCTGGTCATTCCAGTCACCGCAGATATGAATTTCATCGGTGATTCCGAACCGGGAGACCTTGGCATCCCACCCTTCGTGCTGTGCTTCGTATGGGGCCCTGTCGTTCATGCGCTGGGTGAAACGTGCCTTGGCTTCATCCAGAGGCATATCCAGATAGAGAGCGAAGCTTTTCAGATCGTTGTACTCGATGATTACGACGGTGTGTCTATCATCTTCCGCAGGCTCAGTAAGCTGCCCGGTTGAGAAATTCACTGGTTGCATGACTGTTTTCGTCCCCTGGTGAGCAGATCTCGATTAGGTATGCCGCAGTATGACCAATCTGGGGGATGAGGGAAACGAGCTGGCGGAGATCTACCGGCAGGTCAACCAGCGGTTGAATGCACACAGAATGGCATTCTCACAGTAATCAGCTCGGCTTCCATCTTAAATACAGCTGAACAAAAGTCGACGTTACCGCTGCTCAGCTGGTCGTTTATCTGGTACTCAAATCTCGCATCATAGATTTGGATGTATGGATCACCGATCGTATAGGCCCCCAGCCGATCGGATGGGCACTCATCCAGAACCGATTGGAGTTTAGAGAGCCAATCCCGCTCGGCTTTAGTCAGCGGTTTTTTCTTCGGCCCGGCAGTGCTCCTATCTCGTGACATATACTTATCCTCTTTCCTCAAAATTAAACCGAGCGGCCATTTCTGCTGCTGTATGAGGCTTAGTCCAGAAAACTAGAGCGGTTCTCAATTCTTCTCAGGAAAATCCCCGCCATCCAGATGCCACTTGGCTTTCTGTTCAGCTTCATCTTCGCTTTCCGCTACAAACCATGGGGATACTTCTGCGTCACCACGTTTTTCTTTTGTTCGCTCACGGTTTGCGGTGTCTGCATCGGGGAACGGACCTCTAGCTCTGGCCGCTCCATCAGGTAATGCTTTAAAACCAAACCAGTAATTCATGATCTTTCCACTCCCTATAATTCAAGCTGGCCAGGGGAGGCATGCTCGCCGACAAGCTCAAGATTGCTTTTATGTGCAGAACATAAACGTCATTGGTTTCAATGTCGCTCGCAGACGTATACCCAATCAACTGAGAACTATCCAAGCTAGACTTCCGCTCATGAACGCACCCATTACGAGGATGAAAAGGCCCGTGCCTACTGAGCGCTCGTCCTCTCCAGTACCACGGAAGTTCTGTATAGCCCCGGTGATAGCCATATATCCGATCAGAAGAGCAACAGCCGAAAGGAGCAGTGATGCAGCTCCATCGGAAGGCGTTAGACCTCGGACATTGGCATGACCCAGCATTGGAAGTCCCAGCAGCCCAATAGCCATTAGCTTGAAGGTGAAGTCTTTAATAATCATCGTTTCAAATTCCACCTGGTTTTTTTCTGCAAGCTTGCTGCTGCCGATCGTGCAACTGCCGCTGGGGGTCAATGTGGATACTGGACCTTGGCCTTACCTGTTTGGCAAAGCCGTTGACTTCCCACGGCATGATCCTCATTCCGAGTCCTGCTCTTGCTCTAACGGCAGGCTATCGGCCCATTGAGTCACGGACACGATCACATGCGAAAGCAATGTAAAGAACTCCGCTCGGATAACATCTTCAGCCGTGGAATGTTCATCGATCGATTTCTGACGAACCGGAAAGGAACCATCTTTTTCGACCAGACCCGCAAGAGCGTAGATCAGGGGCAAGCGGTGTGCCGAATAATCAACGTCGCATTCGAGACTACCTTTAAGGTAGGGCTCGTAGTCGCAGCCCGGAAGGAGGCCCTGGCTCCTCACGTCGTGACGAATAACCGGCAAACTGAACTCAACTATCAAAGGCTTGTGATTCTGCTCACCGATGACGGTGACCTGGACCTCTGCTCCCATGTATTTCCTAGGCGAGCTTCGCAGCATTTCAGCACTGACACTCGCGGAGATCCATCGGGGCGCACTGACCACGGTCAAACACAACTGGCGACCGCCAGCCAGGCGAACCCTCATTGTCTCCCCCAGGGTCATACCCAAGCTTGTTAAAGCAGTTTCCAGGTTGGCCTGTGCTGATTTATCCAGAGTGCGAGAACGTTGGTTTGCAACTTCGACCACATCCTCAAGGCTGGGCTGGTCCATCCAATTCAATTCCTGCATTCGTTTCCTCCACGGTGTCCAAGGATTATTTGTTGGTGTGAGTTTTTGTACCTGAGGCAGCTTCAGTGGGTTGGAGGCTTATCCTGCGTAGTTCTGGGTGACTGGAGGGAGACGCGCTCCTCCATTTCGCGATAAGAGATACCGGCGTCTTCCGCCAGCTGGCTGATGATCATGCTCCGATGGGTGCCTGTGGGTCCAAAAAGGATAGTCGTGAGCCCGTCTTCTTCCATCAGTAAGGTTTGCGGTTGGTTTGTGCTCATAAGTCATATCGCTCTCGTAAGGGTAGGGCGTCAGTCTATCTGTTGCCAGGCTCGGAACTGCTCGTCCCACTCGCCATCGGGCATGTCCATCGGAAAGGCGTCCGGATCTTGCAGGTGCTGCTCGCTCCACCAGTTGATAAAGCGCTCTGCTTCCGACAGAAGATCATGCCGATATTCTTCCAGGGTCATAGTATGTGCCTCTGGGACTATTCCGGTTGATGATGAAGGTATTGGCCAATCGTCTGCGCCTTGTGCTGTGCCCTGAGCTGGATCTCCGCGTTATTGAGATCGCCGGCCTCTACGAGCATTCGCTCAGCGTTGCGCACGTCCCCCAGCTCTTTCTCCAACTCCCGGCGATTAGTAGGTCCGCCCTCTGGGTGGGTAGAATCGAACCCGAAGCGCAGAATCTTCCCAATTGCTTGTTGAGCTTCCGCCAGCTCCTCAATCAGGACCGCCAGCCGCTCTGACTCAGCGTGAGAAAGCCCGTTGAAGGCAGAGGTCTCAGATGCCGGTGGACGTTTGAAGTCGCTCTTGATCTTGCTGATGCGTTCGAGGTCTTCACCCAGTCGGCTTTTCGATTTGTCAGTCATCAATTGCTCTCCTTATCTGCCGGCTGGACGGGCGCGACCGTTTGATTGCCTCAATCGAACGATTCAGCCATAGGTTCTTCCCGTCGGCACGTTGCAGCTGTTCTTCCATGTCGACCATAGCCAGACCCAACTGAAGTACCTCATTGGTTCGCCGGAGCCCAGCTTCGATCGCACGGCTTCGATTAAGCGCGGGTAGGTCGTGTGCGACCATTACCAAACCAATTTCAGTACCCATCAGAAGGTCGCGCAACACTCTCAGTTCAGTTAAGCCGGCTTCGTTGAGATCAACACCTGCCTCGCCAGGCGATTCCATGTCCAGTTCGGGGCGGGCTTCTGCGTGCTTGCCCCCGGAGGCGAGGTTTATCAGGCGCGACATCTTCGGAGTGCAAGGCATACCGCCAGCCACATCGAGTAACCCCGGCGACTGTGGTTTCGTGTGGTTGGTGTCAGTCATACATTCCTCGATTCTTCTTCTGGAGCCATGAACCGTTCATGCCTTCCCAGGCTGCTCGTCAGCGTAGAGCGGGTTGGGGACCGCGCTGAGCAAGTCATTTACCTGGCGCAATACTTTAGTGTCCGCTCCGTGGTTAACGATGATGAACGCTTTGAGCCTGCGAATTGCCTCGCGAGCCTCATCAGGCATAGTCGGCTGGCACTCAGCCCGGCCAGCGTGTAACCCGGCGATGAACACCTGGTCCCGACCCATGTCTTCCCACTGGTCACTGTCCGGATCGAACTCGTTCGCCCAGTCTTCGAATTTCCCGTGATCGCTCATGATTCCTCGGCGGCCTCGTCAGAGTCCTCTTCCGCTGGAGCCTCGCTGAATCCCCACTCCATCCAGTTGAAGGCGTGCTCTTTCATTTCCTGTTCCTGCTGCTCTCGTGTCATGGCCTCCCACTCACTGCGGGGGAACTCCACGAAATCCTCGCAACGAGAGCCAGTCTTATCGGTTTCAATGTAATACTTGATGCGAACTCTGTCGGTCATGGCCGCTGCCCTCTCGTGTCTGTAAACGCTGATCTGACTGCTATCGTCGCATGAGCCCCAGAAACGCAAGTGCCCAGCACGGGTAGGGCGACCGCGTCGCGCCAGCCCTGCCATCTAACGAGAATTCTACTTGGGTTTGCCGGAAGTCTACCAAGAGAGCTTGATGGAAAACCGCATCTACTCCAGACCCGATCCTCACGTCGTTGGTACAATCAGCTCATATTCACTACGACATGCATCTCCATGGGAAAGCAATTGGCTCTCGGTACCGGTTACCAGGACCACGAAGATCAACTCGATATGTTCGATCAGCTCGATGCGGCGCTGGCAGATCTCCACCAGGTGAGCACGGCCCCGGTCGCTGAATCGGATATGTTTCCTCACGACACAATGGGGAGCATCCCGTGCTCATGGTGCGTTGGGCCGGCAGATCTCCAAGAGCTCCAGCGTGCAGCGTTGTCGAATGACACGCCCAGAACCGTATACCCCGTAGGCGACTCCGAGTGTTTGTTGTGTGACGGCAAAACCGAACTGCCAGCCAGGCTGAGGCGAGTCGAAGACTACTGGTGGGATTGGGCCAACCGGGTGATGCTAAAAGCGGATAGGGTAGGGCAGGCCAGGCGCAAGGTGGAGGGGCCAGATCCGACCCCTTTGTATGTTGAACACGGCGGATACGCTAGTCACTGAGGCCGTTGTCGTACAGCCTCTGATACGGACTGTCAGTGTGTAAGACCGGAAGTAACAGGCTAAAATCTGGTGCTAGACCTTCAAGGCGTCCGCCCGGTCCTTTCGTCGTCAGATTCAACCGTCGCTTTGCAAAGTTGATCACCTTCTTCGGGGAGCGCCTGAGAACCTTGGCAACCCGAACACCTCCCTCTTCCCAGAAGTGCTTCTCAATATACGATACTTCATCTTCCGTGAATGGCCCGACTACAAACTCTCCATCGTTGAATGCTAAGTCAATGGCATCACAGTCCACGCCTTTTCGAGAGCACTTATCCCGCAGGTTATCCGGGGTATCTCCGTGCATCTGTGCGACTGCAACAAATCCCATTGATGGGACATTGGACAGAATGTATGCCCATTCCGATTTGGTTATCCGGTTAGTTTTGGGCCCTCCCCGGCGTTTGAGCCCCAAGCGGCGTACCTTGAGTGCAATGGCATTGAAACTGCGGTCCAGCAGTAAAAGGGCGCACACTTCGAGCCCGTTATCCGGATAGTACGTTTTTAGAACATCTTTCTCTTCCTGGGTCCATCGTTCAGGCGCTTCCACTCGCTTGGCCCCCCACAAACCCAGCACGCCTGCCTGTTGAACGATGGCACTTTTGGATCGGCCCTCAAGAAGGTAACAAAGTTCCTCCATCGGCGTCGTATGATAGTGCTCCTTCAGATATTGATTTTCTTGATCGCTCCATCTCTTCAAAGCCCGAGCCAGGCGGCCAGGGCGGCTTTTTGTCTTCTCCGGTGTTTCTTCGTGCATAACTGAGATCTCAAGTGCCCTGTATCAAATCAGTCATGGGTATCTTGCGATTACCCCTTAACCTTCCTCTGCCACTAAAAAACGTTCCCTAAATTTCCCTCTGCCGTAAGGGCACTACCACTCAGTAAACCTTACGGAGAACCTCTGATGTCTTGTGTTGATCTTACAAACCCGTACCACTTCGAGCTGCTCGCGGATTGGTGTGAAGAAGCCGTACTCAAGCACCTGGCTTACGGTACCGATCCTGACGAGGTCCATGCTCAGGTCAATCGCGTGATCCGGTATGTCGAATCGAAACTAAACAATCCAGATGTGACGTTCGCCTTCAACCGTGAGGAGATCCTTCATCACGCACACGCCGGCTGGATGTTCTTCTTCCAGGCCCCAGAGTTTCAGCACAGCTCATGTTCAATCTCAGAGGTGCAGCTCACCAGGCATTCCGCTTTCCCGAATATTCATGACGAGTGGGATGTATACCTGGTAGAGCGAGAATCAAGACGAGAGGTCGAATAGACAGCGGTCTCGGTCGCAATGTCGTGGTAGAGCATTTCGGTGTTCAAAGTCCTGCCATTCAGTAATGCCGTGCTACCCCCTCGCACGGCCCATACCGAGCACACTCAAGAAAGTGGCCTGGTCATTTTCTGTTACACGGTCATCTTCGGACAGATCCTGAAGTGTCAGCTCCCAGCTGCGGATCTGAAGATCCTTCATCTGCGCCCAGGTTCTGATCTGGCGGATGTCGATGCCAAGACGATGGGAGGACTGGCCGTAAAGCTCCATTGCTCTACGAGTCACCCGAATTGTTCCGTCGGTGTAAACCGTATAGTTGGGTGTCTCTCTCTCTACCGGTGTCGACAACCGCACGCCATTGAGCGCGATCACGTTTGTGTTCATAACAATTACCTCGTCTGTGCGAGTTTGGTCTCGAACCCAGCGTCGGCTGGATTTCGTTTTGTGTGTGTAGCTCCAAACCCGTAAAGGTCTGGCTTACGCTGTTGTCCCGAAACCTACCATTGCAGCGCCCCAAACGAGTACGCACAACAGATCCGCTTCGCCTGAGCGCCACCAGTTCAACGAGTGGCGACACCAGGGGTGAATGAACGGAATGCCCGTGGGGTTCGGCCAGTCAAAAAGCAGATGGGTCAGTCCCCCCAGTACAAACGCGAGCAAAGCCGCAAAGATCTCCGGTCCTAACCCGAAGGGCAGGGGGCCCGACATCGTCAGTACCGCGACCAGGCCCGCCAACCACAAAGGCACCCAGTGGGTCAGAGTCCGGTGTTGAATCCAGTACATCCCCCAGATCTTCTCGACAGAATCCGGAAAGACACCACCGTACCAACCGCCAAGTACACTAATCCCGAGAACAGAAAAGCCGGCTCCGTCCTGTGAAGACAAATGCATACCAACGCCCAGCCCGGTTAAGGCCCCGGTGATGTGATGTCCGACTCTGTGCATGTGTTTCTCAGCCTCTGCGATCTCTCCTCAGTAAACTACCGGGTGTGCGGAGGCTTATTGCTGAAGTGGGTGAGGTTTTTATGCAGGTTCTATTTTCGGATTGTCTTCATAGAGCGGGGCAGAGTTCAGGGAGATCCCAGGGGCGCGGTTGGCCGTAACGGAGCAATACCGGTTCTCCCCTGAATTTGGGCCAAAAAAAACCACGCTTAGAGCGTGGCGTGAATATGCGTGCAATCGGTAGCCCTTACGGGCTCTTATTTGTGCTGCATAGTGTCCAGCTACACAGCGCACCGAGTATATCGAGCTATAAGATTGGCTCGGTGCAGGGAGGATGCGTTTTAAGTGCTATACGCGTACACATCTTCCACGCCGAATTAACGCTCCGAGATGGAACATGGTTCCATAAGCGACAGATTCAGTCTTCGATCTCTTCGTCGTCCGCTTCGTCGAGATAGCCCATTTCTATATAGGCTTTGCGAGCCCGGCTCATCGCCTTCCTCTGATCTGCTATAGCACCACTCAACGTTCGCAGGGCAGCAAAGTCGTCTTCGTACATTTCGACCAGTTCTTGCTCCCACTTCGCAAAGCCCGCGAACCTCTGCATTGGGTACCTGTTACGAATCCGGCCCTTCGGAATTGCTTTACTGAAAAGCTTCTTGTCGTCCTTGGGCCCGACCCACTGCTTGCGGTACCAAACAATCTGGATCTTGTACCCCTGGCGGTCTATGAGCCTCACACCGAGCCGGCCCTCGTTCTCGCCGTTTCGCTTGCGCTCTTTGATCTGCGCCCAGTAGCTGTCTACAAGCTCCATCGCCTCCTGTGTAATAAGAGCTTCCTGCTCCGACAGGGTTTGCTGCGTCTGCTCAAACCACTCCGGCTTAAAGCCCATTTCCTTACACCCCTTTTCCACATATATATCTCTTTGCTCAAGCTGTGTTCTGTACACGGCTGAGACCTCAACATGGGGCTCACGTTAATACACTGCTTGTACAAAGAACTGTGGAGAGGATGTGTTTTTTTCGACGAATGGGGGCCCATTGCAAGCCATTACACAGCTTGTACAAAGTTCCTTTGTTCAGGGTGTGTATTTTTTAAGGTTGTTGATGACAGTTTTATGGAGCAAAAACAGGCTAGTGCCCGTGTACAACGACTGTATTAATCGAAATGATTTGAGGCCCGCCTATGTTGCCTCGGGCATCACCAATCCCGTGTAACGCTAAGGGGCTGATATAGGTCGATCGGTTTATTTTCAGCACTTAGCTCCCGGCGCGACGCCGTTTGGCGTTTCCGGGTCTATCTGTAGTTGCTGAAGCGTATTACCTACCCCGTTTGGCGTCGTTGTGTCGGGCACTCGGAGCTGAGGTGTACTTTTCTAACGCCCTTTGGCGTCTTCTTTATTAATAGAAAACCATTGCGACGCAGGTTGGTGCTTTTTTTAGCATCTTCTCCCCCCTTGCAGTTTGCAGAATCGTGGGATGCTCTCCTTGTGATCTAACTACTGTATGAGGAGCTTTTATGCCTGCCTATGTAATGGGTTTTGACGTCGGTTATAGCAACGCGAAAGGCCTTGCTGGATATGTGGGGAAAGACCAGGGTTTTGCCCAGGCAAAGAGATTTGTTCGTCCGGTGGGCGCTGCCCCAGTAGTTGACTGCATCGATGCAGAGAATAACGTCGACGATCGTCGGGTTCCTGTTTCGGTCGACGGAGAGGATTGGTACGCGTTTATCGAGCCGGCGATGATTATGCGGGACAAGCGTGAGCTTAATTACGATTACGTTTCCACCAAGCAGTACAAGGCTACTTTTCTGGCCGGCCTGATGATGGCAGAAAGCAACATCATTGATGTGCTGGTCACTGGCCTGCCCGTTTCTGAGGCGATGAAAGAAGACAAGGTCAAAGAACTGATCGCGATGATGGAGGGTGAGCACCAGGTCGCCCCGAAGCGGACCATAACTGTTAAGAAGGTTGTTGTTCGACCCCAGCCCGCCGCTGCATTTGTAAGGATGGTTTATGAGCATTCCGGTGATAAGCGCATGTCCAGAATCATTCGGGAAGGCCAGACAGTAGTTGTCGATCCAGGCTTCTTCAGCGTTGACTGGGTCACTCTTAAAGCTGGCGGAATTATCAAGGAGTCTTCTGGTACCTCGATCCGAGCGATGTACCGAGTCATTGATGCAGCCGCTGAAGCCATTAGTCGTGAGTACGGTGCTGGCGGTGCTGTAAAGACGGCCCTCGAACGGGCTATGCGGGATGGTGAACCGGAACTGCTGGCCAACGGTGAATTTGTTGAATATGGGCCCTACCTCAAAGCCGCAGCACAGAAAATCTCACGATATGCCCTTGCCCAGATGAAAAGTGACATGGCGCTCCAGGATAACGTCGCCGACATTCTGGTTCTGGCTGGCGGTGGTGCTGAACTCTACGAAGATGCCGCCCGTGAACTGTTCCCGGAATGCCGCCATGTCGTCACTTTTGAAAACTCAGTGACTGCGATTGCAGAAGGATACTTCTTGCTGGGGCAGGGCATTGCGTCCCAAGAGGCAGCTGCCTGAGGGGGTGACCAATGACTAATGATCGAGTCAATTGTTTTGTGAGTGGCAAGTATCCTGACCTCCGCGATCATTTGTCATCTTATGGGCGTGCAGCCGGGGAGCGTTTAAAGCTCCTCGCCACGCTCGGTGCCGTGGTGCCAGAAAACGTCCAGGTAGATCCTGCGGTTTCAGTGCCACGGGCCGACGGAAATAAAAAACAGGTGCTTCGATTGAATCCGCGCATTTCAGGTGCTTTTAGTGAAATTACCGACGAACTACAGGGCGCGAGCAGTAGAGGTGGCCAGATCGTCCGACTGGCAGCTCGTGGTTTAGCGTTTATGCAATCACCCGAGTTGTTTTTACAAACAGAAAAGAAAGGTTTGAGTGTCGATCAGGCGGCTCAAGAAACCGGAGCCGGCCCAGCTGAAAGCAATGACGATGACCTGAATAGAATAGGTCTCGCGGCTGGATTATTTAGTGAAGACACCCTTTGGCGTTGATTTGACGGAGTTTGACAATGGGTTTACGAACCGTATCCATACAGGCGTTTGAATCACTTTTATTCGACCAGAAAAGGGAGCAAAATTCTCACATTGCAGAATATTCATGTGTAATGTGCTTTTTAGTGTTTTTTGCACTCTTTTTGCCAAGCCCTACCGCTGCTAGCGAAAAGCAACAGTCGCCTGCGTTCCTAGTGGGGACTGTATACGAACGAATCGCAATTTCCGAAAACGTCAGCCCGGTGATGTTATACGCCCTGGCTTTGACGGAAAGCGGAAGAGCAATAGGTGAGGATGCCTTACAGGTAGCTCCCTGGCCCTACGTTCTCAGGGCCCTTGATGCTCGGTATTACGCCGATAATGAGAATGACTACCGTATCGCGTTCAAACTGTTCAAGGAGCGATACGGTGACAAATTCGACATCGGCCCCTTGCAGGTGAATTCGTACTGGCAGGTGACAAGAGGGAAGAAGGTCGAGTCAGATGAAGAGCTGCTGGACCTGGAACAGAATTTACGAACCGGTGCGCAGGTACTGCGTGAAGCAATAGAGTCGACGGATGATATTGCGCTGGGTATTGGTCGCTACCACACATGGAGCGACAACGAACGTGCCAGACTATTTGGCAACCGGGTTTTGTCCGTCCAACAAAACCTTTTAGATTCTGAAAACTAAGCTCAAGTCGATAGGAAAAAGAGATGCGTGCTAACAACTCTGCAAAGAAATTGAACCTGTCCAATATGCTCGAAGAGATGGATGTCGAGGTTACCGAGGTTTACGCCTCGGTTACTGAAGACTCCATGCGTGATCAGCAGATCAACATGATGATGCTCTCACGTCTGGCGCAGGTCTGCGCTGATGACCCTCAGAAAGCCGTACAAAAATATAACCTCCCGCCCGACGTCGTGGAAATGATTGCCTCAAGTGGCCACGAGTTCTACCTGAAGATCCAGCCCTTGGCCGATAAATGCATGTTTGACATGTCGCGCAACGCCGATACGATCAGACGAGCGCTGAGCAGCGAAAACGAACTGCAAAGCGCTTTCTCCCAGATTGCCCGGTTCTATTCTACAGACATCAAGGCCGGCTGAAGGGAGTAGCAGTGCATGAACGCTCGCAATGCCCAGCTTCGCTTATCAGCACGCCGCATGTTGCTCTTGGGGTTCCCCAACCAGGTGGTTGAAGACTGCACCAACATGGGGAGCTCTCAGCGACGTTTGCTGAGACATGAGATCAAGACTCAGCGTGGAGTTCAGCCCCCGGACATACGGGGGCCGGTCAAGAAGGTTAAAAGCCTGACAGCCAGAGGCGGTGACCATCTCCATGCAAGCCTGGTGATGAACATCTACTGTGCGATGCACCCCAAAGCCGCAAGCCGGGTTGATATCGATGCAGTCGTTGCTGCCTACAAGACGTATACGAAAGAGATCGGAGCACTGGAACAACGCATTCCCAGGGCAAAGCAGATCGAGCCAATGGACATGGCCTCAGTTCACGCGCTGGCGGTAGCCCTTCGTTCCCATGAAGAGAGCCATTCAGCAGAAATGAGAAAGTGTAAGAGCTGTTTCACGCACTACTACCTGGTGTATGAGCAGGAAGCCTCTCTTCGCTGCCCGTTCTGTGAGTGGAGAGTAAGGGGTGTTCAGCCGTAAGGTTTACCGAGTTTGTTGTGCGTAATAAGACCGCCTTTAATGGGCGGTTTTTTTATGGCGGACTGGAAATTACGAATTGTTGCACTGAGGTGGGGTTGCATTTTTGCAGGTCGCGGTAAACTAGAAGTAGAGATAGAGGAAAGAGCCATGAACTGGACCCTTGGAAAAGTCAGCACCGCAGTATACGTAACGTCCTTTGTCATAGTTGCAATGATGGCGGCATACGGGCAGCTGGGATCTGTGAACCTAACCACCACTGTCGGGTGGGTTTTAGTGGCCTGGCTGGCAGCCTATCAAACAATTTTTACCCTGCTTGTAGGTGGAACATTCAGGTGGGTGGCGCTGCAAATCAATCAAGCATTTTTTAAGCCGAGCAGATTCTAAGGGGAAGGTTATGAAGACATTTATGAAGATGATTGGCGCACTGGCCTTTCTGTTTGGCGTTGTAGTTGTGAGTGTGGTCGGAGCGCTAGCCCTTGCAGCGGGCTTTGGCGTGACTTTGGATGTGGGCAGCGTCTTCAATATGGGCGGTCTAGTGCTTGTCGTTGGGGGTGCGACGATCGTTGTAAGGGCTATCCTGAAAAAAGCAAAGAGTGTGTCATTGCGCGGTAATTTGAATTTCAGAGCCCCTAAAATCCAGTTATCTTCTGTTAAGGGCGATGAACACCACTGTAAAGGCTTCGCTCCGAACCCGGAGTGGAGATTCCACACCAAAAACTCAATCTTTGACGACTGAGGATGTGATAGTAAGCAGAAGATATAAGCCGCCAAGTATGGCGGCTTTTTTCATGTTACCTGTTGAGCGACCCCATGATGCGCTGAACGATGTCCTCCGAGAGTGTTTCCTGTAGTTCTTGTATTTGGTCCTCGTTGAACGACAGGGGGGCCGCGTTGTTGTACGCTCCTATCGATCCAGTCCGTCCACCGGCAAAGTCGATATTACCTGAGGCGTTGTTGATAACATCAGCCATGCCGTTTGCCAGTTCTGGCGAACCGGCCACAGAATAAGCCCCGACAAGTGCTTCTCTCGAATCGTTCAGCGAGTCGTAGGCCCCGGTGCCAAGCGCATTATTCAGGGCCGTACCACCTACAGCCTGATCAAAGAAGGCCATCTGTGATTCCGCAAAATAATCAGACTGGAGCTCGTTTAAGCCATTGTTGCGTCCGTCTTGCATGATGCTTTCTTTCAGATCTCCTCTCATGCTTGCGTAAGCCTCCTGGCCAGCGTCGACGCCATTGGTGAATGCGTCTCCAACGCCGTTCCAAAGGCTTGCAGTAGTCTCACCGTAACTGTCCCCCAGAGATCCGAAGAAAGCACCTACCCTGTCGAGCATGCCTTGTTCTGAATTGGCCGCGTCGCCCGCATTCTCAAAATTTGTTTTAACCCTATCAGCATGGTCGCCGAAAGTGCCGCTCAGGTTGTTCCATATATCGCCGGCTCCAACGGCCATTGCTGCAATGCCATTTCCGGTTTCTTGAAGTTTGGTTCCTGCATTGTCGGCCATGCCCATTATTTCGAAAGCAGTTGGGCCTGAATCCAAGGTAGCAGCCTGATCGATTATTCGCTGGCCGGCCAGTGCAGCTGCCTGGGCGTTTACACCGCCTCTGTTCGAAGCATCCTCTGCAGAGACACCGGAAGAGTTGGCTGTATGGGCAGCACCAACCACATCAGAGTTGGCTATCTCATCTGGCCGCGTACCGTCATCTGTCCGGACATTCCGCATTCCGTCGCGGTTATTCTGACTTGGGTCGATGTTGGACTGACCAACGTTCGAGACACTACCTTCTGTTCCAGACTGATCTAACTGGGTCCATCCAAGAGCCGACGACACAGCATCAATCCCGGCCTGCCGAGTCTCTGCATTTTCAGATGCGAGAGCCATCTGAAGCGTAGCGAGACGTTCAGCCATGGGCCCATCACCAATAGCTTCTTTATAAGTTTGAGCCAAGCCTGTGGTATCAACCCCTTGCTCATCTAAGCTGTCCCTCATTGCTTTGTAATCACTATTGTCGATGCCACTTGCCACTGTGCGTGGGTCGAAGTCGCCCATGGCAGATAATCGCTTCTCGGCACTTTGAGATTGCTGGTAGGCATCAGAGGCTTGGCGGGCTTCCTGAGAGCTCTGCATGATACTTTGCGCCTGGGTACTTTGCTCCCCGGTCCCAAATACATCAGAATTTTGTTCACTGAAATTGGCAGCAATATCACTCTTCAGTTCAGCTTTGTCGGTATCAGTAAACCCGGCCTGATTGTTTCTCTGAATTGTATCGCTCACCGTCTGCATAACAGCGTCTCGCGTTTCATCGGAGACTTTGCCTTCTAACGCGCCTTGAAGTTTTGCAGTGCCATTTCCAGCGCTCAGACCTCCAGAAAGAACCCCGCCTAGAACGCCAGCTACGGCTTGGGTGGTGCTATCGTCAAGTTTAAAAGCGCTACCAATCGTTTGTGCCTGAGTGGATACGGCACTGGCGATATTGCTATCAGAAGCCGAGATGCTTCTGCCAAGGCCTTCTGTGAGCGCTAACTGATCTTGCGATGTGCTGGTATTGTTAAGCGTGTCAGACAGTGATGAGTTAAACGCATTAGTTGACGTCGCAAGATCTTGCCTCGCTGAGGACGATCCTTGAGACGCAGCTGCTCCAAGTTGAATAGATCCAATATTTCCCTCTCGACCGGCAACGGCGGAACCGGTACCGAATTGAGTGCTTGACGCAGCACCAAGTTGATTCAATGAACCCATATTAAACGCATCGGGCTGGATAGAATCGGCGGCCTGGTCCGCACCTTTAGCAGTACCTGCTGAGATAGAGTTAGCCAGACTTGAAGCGCCATACATTGAGCCTGATACGAGGAAGAGGGAGATCATGGGAACAGCTGTAGCCATGTAGCTGCCTGTACCGATCCATGTTTTGGCAGCGTCATAAGCGGCGTTCATAAAATAGATGGAATTGGCGGATACACCTGTAGCTGAGCCTGCCAAAACCAACTCAGACGAAGCTCCCTCGGTAATGAACATATCGACTATCGAGAGCAGCGGCATCCATAGCTGTATCCAGATTAGAAGCATGAAATATTTGATACCAAGCTTTATTCCAAAAGCACCCATAACCATCAGAAAAGCGATGAAAGGGGTGATCGCAAAGCTCAGTCCTTCAAAAAAGGTCATCATTGGATAGATGGTTTCCTGGAAGAATGATGCCTGTGCCGCCCACGATAGATTTCGCTTTTCAATGGCGTTGGTCATTGAGATCGCCAGGGCCTCATCCTGGAAGTCACTATACTTGCCCTGGGCAGCTTCAAGCATGATGGGCTGAACTATCATCGTGAGGGCCATCTGCTGTGCTGAAATCCCGGAAGCCCCCATCCCAGAAAGGAGCTCAGCATTGGTGTTGTTCAGCTTTGCTTCCCAGTTAGGAGCACCTGGCGTAGAGTCAATTGATCGTAAGGCTTTGTTTAGAACCTGCTCAACCTGACTCGTGCTGGCAAAGAGCTTGTTAAACGCTTCATCAAGCAGTACATACGCCTGGCTACAAGTGACATCTTCGGGCCCGGTTGGGCCGATCCATTGAGTGTAAAAAATCTCGCTTTCAAATCGGATGGCTTCTCTGAGAGGTAGAGTGGAGAGCTTGGTATCATCCACGAGGTCAAGGTCATATTTCGTGTAGGTGCATTCTTTCAAGTAGTTGAAAACACTTTGATGAAAATCGGAACTACCTCCCATATTGGCACTTGCAGCGTCCATAAGTTGAGAACTGTAAACGCGGCTCCTTATGTCAACTAGCGATTGCAATGAATCAGCGTAGCTGCCGCCTGCGCTCATAGGATTTTGCGTGGTAGTGCTTACGCTCGTGTAGATCGATTCGAAGCCGCTCGATATGTTGTTACCGATGTTTGAGATGAGATAGGCAGGGACAGAGACACCTGCTGGTACATTATCAACCACCCTTACGGCTCCGGTTGTCCGGTCTTCAATGGTGACACGGGTTGTCACCGTGTCGAATAAAAGAATGAAAGCGCCGATGCCAACAAAAATTGGAGCAACATCGATTTCCTTTCCGTTCTTCATCAGGCTCTGTATGGCTGCCGCAAAGACACCAAGCATGGCAGCTGTCGCAACTGTAATTGCGAAGTCTCCTTGGCCGGTATAGATCGCCACTGCATTTAGGATTCGCTCAACAAATGCAGCGTCACCCAATGGGTAAATAGTTAAATCCATGGTGAAGTTCCTAGTTCATCTGGCCAGGGCGTAATAATTCGTCACTGCTGGTGCGTTTCATGATTCGGTCATATTCTTCCGCTAGCTGCGCAGAGTTTCCGTACTTGTTATTTTTGAGAATGATGTATTCCGCTGTAATTTCGTTTCTGCGTTTTAGAAGCGTTTTCTTAACGTTAGGATCGACATTATCGATTGCTGTCAGCCCGGCAGTTGTTTGGTCAATCGCTTCAATCGAGAGCTCATAGGCCATCTCAAGAGCAATCGAGTTTGCGGCTTTACTTGCAAAACCCTTTGCTGCACCAGGTGCTTTCAACGCCAGGTTGCGAATCATGGAGCCCTGAGATTCAGGAAGGCTGAGAAATACCCCGCGCTGTTCATCGGTAAACGTTCCGAGGTTGGTCATTAGTTTGTCGACAATGCCCGCGCTGGACGAGCTACCCACCAAGGCCTCACTGACGAGAACACCGAAGCCTTTGAAAGTAGAATCATCAACTGTGGGGTCTTCGCAGAACTTGGCCTCGTCTGTGGATGAGCCACACCGATATACTTGGAGGGGTTGCGGTGTTCCTGAGCCATCAGTGCCTACGCTTCCGGTGACCAGCGCATCCAGATCGAACAAAGGTGTCCTTTCTTTGGTCACGTTGACTTCAGCGCCGGTTTTATCAGCAGTGGAACTTTGTGATTGAAATTGTCCAGGTTCGGTTTGACGGGGAACGATTGTGAGCCCAATAAGACTGATAACGTGCTCGGCCAAATCTTGGTCCCCATCCTGAAACGCGCTGACTGCACCGCCTTCCATAAGCGCTCTATAAATAAAGTTGCCACGACGGTTGTCGTAGAAATCTTTTGTCTCAGGGCTTGTTCGGCTGTCCTCAGGCGTCCAGTTCGTTGACCATGACTCGGCAAAGTCTGACGCGGCACCAGAAATTGTGGCCGTCGTTCGGGATTCGGCATTTCGTGCCGCCTGAATGCCACTGGTGGTGTCGTTGATAAGGCCTTGTGCTAACTGGCAGGAATTACCCATGAACTCGTTCAGCGATTGCATTTTTTTCTGGAAGGTCTCGATCCAGGCAGCCGCCTCCGGATACACAGCGTCCAAAGCCAACTGGAAGGCATAGCCCTCAGCGTTAGAGGCGATCTTTTGGAGAGTGTTCACAATTTGCTGGCCATCGATAAAGCTGAAGGAACCACCGTTCAGATCGATGCCCCCGCAGCCTCCGGACGCGCTGGGGGGAACCCAGGTCGCTACGTTTTGATCGACTATTGGTGTTCGCATCGACACACCGCCGAAGGCAACACCGCCTCGTGTTTGGGTTTTAAACGTGCCAGGAGCGGTGACATTGGCCATACCGCTGAACATGGTTTCCATCTGGTCCTGCATCCCTGCCTGCGCTGGCAAAACGCAGAGAAGGGCTGAACAAGTAATGGCTGCCTTTATCGTAGATTTTGAGAAAATTGCCATCATTTGTTGAGCTCCTGTCTGATAATCCGCATTAACTGTTCTGGGGGAATGAAACCGTTTTCATCCGTGGTCTCAGGTTCAGCGTTGGCATAAGCGTTCGGAGCTATCACCCCAATGAGGTCATCCTCTTTCTTCAACTGGTTCTGTGTTGCCATATAGGCCTCATCGGAAATAGACCCGTGCATCTGAGCAACCATCAAGATGCGGTCTTCCATTAGTGGCCTGGCAAACATGCCTACGCCAATGGGGCGGGTGGTGTTGTCGTCAAAGGCGATAAAGGTGGCTGGGACTTGCTTAACTCCCATCACTTGGGATTGGCCCTGGTCCATAACCGCTTCACCCAGAACTCCCTCGGGGAGAGGCGATCCGTCAGTAGAAACTGCCAGAACATCTATCCCGTAAAGCTCGTTGATAGCATCGAGGGTTCTAGCTTGTTCCATCGAGTATTGGCTTGAGTTGTAAAAGAAGATCAGACCAACCTTCTCTTTGACTGTGCCCAGGAGCTCCTTGCGGGCTTTCTTAGTCTCAGCCTTCATCCGAAGCGTTCCGGACGTAGTAGTTGGAGCCGTGGAGTTAGCATCAAGAACAGGGTCTGTAGTAACGACTTCCTTCCACACATCAGCAAATTTTGCTGAGCGGTTCATTGCCATCTTTTGCACGTAAAGAAAAGCGCTCACATTCTCGGGCGTGGGGTTCTCCCAGGCCTTATCTTTGTATTTCTTGATATTGGCTCGAAACCATTCAGCGCTCATGGCGTCTGGTGGGGCTGGTTGAGTCTGTTGTGCCGGGCTGGGGCTAGGGGCAGGCTCGACAGCTTTTGGCTTAGCCAGGGTCTCAACCTCTTTCTCTGGCGGTTTTTTAGGAGCAGGAACTTCATCCTCAGGCTCTGGCTCTTCTGGTACAGGCTCATACCAGAACCAACCTTCCTGGTCTCGCTCCAGGAACCGGCCATCACGTTCTGGGTAATCGAGCTGAGAAGCTGTGGTAAAACCGCTTGCGAGCAGAGCGGCCATTAAGGTCATCAGGAATTTGCTCATAGCTAAATCGTCAGGTCTCGAATGTATGCACCACTATATGAAAATCATGGTTACCGGAGGCTCAGGGTGGCTGCGAAAAAACCGCACTTACTTGAAGAAAGGGCGAAAAAAGACATCCATTCGGGGTTGCGTTTTTGAGAGCTGCGATAAGCTGTTTATAGATAAATTAAAACGAGGAGTAAGCCATGAAGATGAAGTTCCCGGTGATCGCTACTGTACTGTCTGCGCTTGTAATGACTGGCTGTGCATCAAACCCTAGTGCTCTGGATCTGGCAGAACGTCAGGCAGAGTTTGAGGCGAAGCGTGCTGATCTGCTTGCGGAAAAACTGGAGCGTCAGAATGAGAAGCTGGAAGACAGCCTCGATAATTTGCCGGGCTGGGCCATCGAGCCACCGAAGCCAGATATTACAGGCATTTATGGGGTTGGCATTGCCGAATCAAGCAATGTTGCGGTCGTAATGAAGAAAGCACGCCTTCAGGCGGAGTACGAGCTGGCTCAGCAGATGCAGCAGGAAATTAGTGGTCTGGAGCAGCAATTCACTGAGGACAGTGCTGGGAACGAGGCCAATCTTCGATTTGAGAGTGCTGTAGAGCGCTTTGTGAACTCGGTAGAGATCGCGGGCCAGGAAATCGTTGAACAGGAGATCAACGTTGCCGATGGTAAGTACAACGGCTATGTGCTGATGCGGCTGAGCTTCGATTCTATGGAAAGAATGCTGGAACAGCGGAACAAAATGGAAGGTTATGACCGGATGAAGGTCGCGTTCAAGCAGCTTCGTGAGCGGATTGAGGCAAGCGAAAAGACCACCAACATTATGGGTAAGGCAGAAGCTGGCGGCGCGTAAGCGTCACTGGCCCCGGCCTGTGTCGGAGGTAGATATGAAAGCGAGCAATCAAAGCACAAGCAAAACCCTTCTAGTTGTCTGGATGGCCACTCTGTTGGCGGCCGCGATTGGTCTGAGTACAGCAAATTCAGGTAGCAGCTGGTCTAAGGCGGTGTCGGTAAGCTTTCAAATGGGTGAGGCGGACTCTCGTCTCACCGCTCTGGAGGGTGCTCGTGAGAAGTTGCGCGAAATGGCCCTTAGCCAATCGGGAGCGTACGTTGAGAGCCAACAGATTCTGTCTGACGAACGTTTTTCGGAATCACTCAGGTTGCTCAGATCTGCTTTTGTCTCTACCTCCGATGAGAAGGTGCATGTTCGCACGGACGCGGCTACCCAGGTTACGACACTCCATCTGGATGCAGTTGTCGAGGTTGATACCAGTGTCCTTCGGGAACGAGTGCAGGCGCTGGCGGTAAACAGCGTGTTTCAGCAAAACCTGGAGACATTGCGTCTTGAAGATAAGCGTATTGCGGAAAGCATGGATCGCCTAGAGGTCAAGGTTGGGCGGCAGGGTGCCCATAAAGCACTGCTTACCGACTATCAGCAGGTATTGGTTGAAGCGAAAGAGCGAGTCCTTCAGAGGGTTGCTGCTCTGGGTATAGACGACCAGGTAAGTTTGCTCGATAAGGTCCAATATAGTGCCGGCATGCTTGAGCTGGGCAAGCTCACTGCCATGGAAAAATATTATCTGGACGTGATCACGCCCTTTGTGGCGGACTTGAAGCTTGAGGCTGAGATTCTGTCAGCTGAGCCCTCGCAGAGTGTCGCCAACACCAGTGAAGTCGCTGTGAGGATGAAGCTAACGTATGCTCCAGCAGCAACCTTTGCCCTTGCCAGCGTGAATGCGGAGCTCGTAAACATTGTTGAGGGTGATTTCTGGCTACCGAAGCAGAGCATCACAATGGGTTCGCTAAACCTGTCTGCTTATGAGAATTGGGTAGAAACCACGCTGTTCAACATGCCTCTGCTGGCGGTCGTGTCGCTAGGTAATCACCAGGCATACTATCCGGTACTCGGAAATAGAGGCGCATTGAAGTCAGAGAACGGTCGAGACCCATGGGGTTACGAGCTGAGCTACATGAATAAAGCGCGGGCCTCTGAATTTGCGATGGCTCCAGCGTTTAAGCGAGTAGGCCCCAATAGCTCTCCAAGAACCATCGAACACACCTACACGTTCCAGGTAACGAATGCAGAAGCGGCGGTTATCACCAATGTCGATGCAGCATTGAGAATAATCCGGGCAACACCAGAAGCATGATCGACAGACCTGAACATCCTCAGCCGCTCCTGGTCAACCAGCAGCGGTTTTTTCTTCAATGGCAGTCGATTTTAGAAGAACAGCTGATAGAGCATCTTCTATAGCTTGCCCGAAGTGATAAAATACCCGCAATACAACAATTTACATTCCTGAGGAATCAATGTGAAGGCAGTCGTTGGTGTTGTATCAGTTGTGTCTCTATTAGCGTTCTCCATGTTCGTCAACGGTTCGGAGCCTGTAAGGCTGGAGCCAACCACGACTCCCATTGCCGCCAAGTGGAAGTCAGACAACTTTGAATTTCTCTTGTATGCAAAATGCCAAGTAGATTTCGACGGTCTTTTTACAAAGCGTGGCTGCCCCGGTGCCTCCTTGTTTGTTTCTTCCTCACTGACGTTTGACGATCAGCGGAAATCGGCAATTACCAATAACTCAAACGGGGAGAGCAAACTTCGGAGTTCCGACATACGGTTCGAAGTCCTAGGGAATATCGTCGATGACTGGAGAGTTGGACCTCGTGTTGGTTATTCAAAACGCTCGCGGGAAGATTTGGTAACAAGTCTAAGCAACGACCCAAAAAGTACAGTTACTATGACATATCCTGTGGGGACGATTAGAGATGTCCTCCCTCCGACGGTGGTGTGGAATAGCAACGGGACATTTACGGAGACGAAAGCTTCAAACCGCAATGCCTATCTTACCGAAACCTTCCAACTCTCTGGATTCACTGAGGCATTAGAAGACATCGAGAGTGCGGCTTTCAGGGACGCACAAAAGGAAATGTACTTTATTAACGCTTTCCTTTCAGCAATTTACATCCTTCTTGCTGTGTTGGCGGTCGTAACGATCAGGTTCGTCAGCAAGAAGGCCGTTGCAGGTACACGTAAATCGGCAAGCAAGCTGGAGGAATCCTTGAAGGAACGTCGTATTCAGAACGAAACAAAGTCGCTTCATATCCGCGAGGAAGCGCATCGTCGGTTCGAAGCAGAGAAGATAAAGAAATTGATACAGGAAGCGCTTGAACAGGACGATCATGCCAGCGCTCAGGAGCTAATGGCTAAACTCCGCAAGGCCCAAACGGAATAGCACATCGATCTTGGCGGTGGGAGGATCAGATCCGGGGGCCGCCACGCGCCCCCAACAAGGTTTACTCAAAGTCGAAATCTGGCTCCAGGGCTTGTTGCTGCTCCAGCCACTCTTTCAGGTGGCCAGGCAGTAGCAGCTCATACCGGGCGCGTGAAGCACCGATATAAATCATCGACAGGACGTGGGCCTGTACTGACGCGCTGAAGATCCGGTTTTTATCCATGAGCAAGTCCGGAGCCAGCATCACCCGATCAAATTCGGTGTTTCGAGCGTGTTCCGCCAGCCCCAGCAGGATCGTTGCCTTTTCAGGCGTCGTGACAACTTCCAGAGCCTGTGATAACTCGTTTTGCCGATCTTTACTGCCTGAGAGCATGGCCTCGACACGGGCGAACGCCCGGCTGCTTCCTCTGTCCGCTGCAAGAGCCTCCCAGTTCGGGTACCGAAAAAGGGCAGGGGACTGGCCTCGTTTGCCCTGAAAGAACAAACCGATCAGCGATGCATTGAAGTTGTAGAAGTCGTAAGTGGAGCCCGACAGTAGAGAGAAGGGTACTTTGGCTTCTCGTAACCGGTGGAACCACTCCGTTAGCTCAAACAGATCTGAAACCAGCACCGTGGTTTTCTGCCGTGGTATCGGGGGACGCTCAGGGTCGTAGTAGCTGATCCGGGTCCGCATGTGCCGGGCCCCCTGGAGAATGACCCGCGTCTGTGCCGGGTGGCGTTCAATCAATGTGTTGAAAATTCTTTCCACCTGGTTGCTGGCTCGAACCGTCAGGCCGATCTCAGATTGCCTTACAGCAGCCTTTCGTCTTGGTACAAAGCCTCGCAGTCGCTGATGTGGATCACCCATTGTCTGGATGGCTTGAGGGCTGTTGTCGAGCAGCTGGGTCATCGGTGTCGTTAGGTCATGGCCCTCATCGATAAGGACGTGAGTGTAGCGCTCGGGCACGGTGAAGCCCCGAAGGGCACAATACTTAATCAGATGGTAGGCCCGCACCGGCAGCTGGCTATCGAGATCAGCAGGTTCTGTTGTCTCGTCCCAAAGCTCCTGAGCGTACTGCACCAGCTGCAGCCGATCGAGATCAGTAAGGTTGTCTCGAACGGTGGGGAGGTGGCGAAGCTGCAGCTGCGGCTGGCCGGACTGGCAGAAACTCCGAACGGCTTTGGAAGCAATGTCCGCCACTACATCGGGAGACAAGGTTCCCACGGGCCCGATCTGTAAGCGGCGGGCGATCTCACCGAAGGAAAGCATGTAATTCGGGTCACGGCGCTTACCGGGACGCCAGTGCGCCGGCAAGGATTGAGAGGCCATGATTTCGCTGGCCATCTGACCAAAGGTGCGAGCCTGGGTCTCGGGCGCATCGAGTCGCTTCATCAGGCCGCCCAACTGCGCTTTGGTCAGAGCCAGTACCACGGGCACAAATTCGGGGAATTCCGAGAGCTCCGCCAGCATGTGCTTGGCCAGAAAGGTTTTGCCCCCGCCAAAATAAGACATCAGGTTGAGCGATTCGTCGGGCTCGCTTTTGAACTTCTGGTAAAAGCGGAACTGTGGATCAGTGAGCTTCAGAGTGTTTCCGCCAGCTATGGGCATTTCCCGCGTAAAGGGGTTACGACGGGCATGCTGGCGGCTGGTGAAGGTGAAGTCCCAGTTGCCCTCGTCGTCGATAAAATCGGGCATGGGCTCGGACTGCCGGCCAATGATAGTCCGGAAATCCGTAGCATCGGCGAAGGGGTCACTGTCCAGTTCACTCTGACGAAGTACGTCTACACTGTTGGGCCCGAGTTCGCGGGCCCCCTCAGCGAACGTATCCAGATCGATCTGTTGGGGTATTGCCTGGCGAAGTGCCTCTTCCTCATCGATGCCCTTTACCGAGGCGAGTAAACTGGCAAGCACCTTCTCCAGGGACGCGGGCACAGGCTTCCCCTGTTTGAGGATCAACGGTACTTGCTGAATCAAGACGGCACTGATCAGGGCTTCGATCGGCGCATGTTGCGCCCATTCTTCGATCTTTTCAGATATGGCGACCTGGTCACGATCCCTGCGCCACTTCACCAGTGTATTGATTTGCAGATCGGAGATCGGAAGGATCAGTTCTGGAGCGTGCATTTATGATGTCCTGTGCGCCTGGCCGGTTGGCCTTCTCTGAGGTCTATTCACTTGGCTGATATTCGATGAAGATATCATCGAAGAACGCCTTCCCGGCCTCGGCAAGCACCAGATTCCCTTTTACATTGAAGTAGGCTATGTCTCGATCCACCAGAGCCACCTTTGCCGCCTCTGGGAGCGGCTGATCCATCTTGCATGCCTTGAGGATCTGTCTAAAGATCGGGTTGTTACCGATGCTTTCGAGGATCTCCCGAGAGATGCCGGCATCAGGAAGCGTCAAGGCTTCGAACATGAATCCCTTCTCAAGCACACCTCGACCCAGCACCAGTAGCACCCCCTGAATCTGCCGGATGGCGCCAGTGCTTTCATGATCCCTGGTGTCATCATCGTTTTGAGCCTCAGAGAGAGAGCGAACGTAGAAGAAACCGGGGCGCTGTACCAACTCCATTCCCATGTTGGCGTAAGCCTCGACGTAGTATCGGTCCCGCTCCTTGAAGAGCTCGCCGAACAGGGGGCTGGGCGCTATCTGCCCATCCACATACTGGGTCTGATTGATGACCTGGCCCGCAGTCAGTTTGCGAAAAGCCTCCTGACTCAAGCGACGATTGACGACCGGCTGTCCAGAGTTTGCTTCTTGGGTAAGGGCGATGTCGCTCATGCAGTGATCTCCTTGGCGGGGGCTTCCCGTGGAATAAGGGGGTGGTATGACAGTGCCAACTCGCCGTGGGCAATTTCGAGATGCTCGAAGCGGGCATGGAACTTGAAGTCCGGGAGAGCCATCACCCAGTCCAGGGCTTCGAGAAGGTCGTTGAGGGTGTAGTCCTCAAGGTGACTGCATAAGTGATCATGAAGAAAGGCGTGAAGGTCTTGGCAGTCATCCGGGATAGTCCACGTTTCGAGTAGCGCCTGGACCTCGTGTTGGCGCAACTGTTCTTGCAGCTCGGTCTCTGAGCGCCTCGCTCGCGCTGGGTCTACCGTAACAGAGCCGGCTTTATCGAACTGGTTGCGTAGCTCCTCGATGCGTCGATCTGTGAATTCCTCAATATCGGCCCGGTGGTCGATGTCGTGCCAGTCCAGGCGGGCAAAGCGCATGCGCTTAATTCCCACGAAAGTACCTGGTGACTGGATGGCGGGGTGACTAATGGGAATGTAGAGATTGCGGAAGCTATCATCATGACGCTCCTCCGTGGCGAGCCGGATGGTATTGAAGGCTCGCTCGATGGCGTCGTATTGCTGCCGCTGCTGACGGTCCTGGCGGACATAACGCTCAAGTGAAAGACGTAGAGAATCGATGTCCTTGACGTAGCTCTGTATGGCGTTGGCTGAAAGCTGCATCTCTTCATTAAGAGCTGGATGGTCGCTTTCTCCGGCTAGCTTGGCGATGCGGCGTATGGCCGTGATCGCCGGAACACCCTTCTTGAAACGCGTCTTTGGGTCGAGGAAGTCGAGCGCCGGCAAGATATATCGCTGATAGATGTTGTTGATGTTCTCTAAAGCATTGCGGGTTTCCGCCGCACCTTCGAGACTGCCAGCATCCTGATGCTCCACCTGATCCGCCAAGTGATCCCCTTGAGCTTCGAGTGCCGCGATGCTTTCCTGCATCTTGCCGAGGGTGTCCTGTATTCGACGACGGAGCAGACGTAGCTCATCTTTGAAGTCGTCGTTATTCAGGTCGAGGGGCAGTTCCTGGAAGGCCGCCAAGCTCTGGTTGAGGCCGTCACGTAGATTCTCAAGCTCCGCCTGGCTCAATCCTCGCATGCGCCCGACATCAAAGTGGCGCAACATGTCGACAACGAAGGGTGCCAGCACCAGTGTGCCGCGAGCAGGATCTTTCCGGATGATCAGCCTTTCACGCAACAGATTCTCTTCCGAGAGGGTGTAGCGGATGCGCTCACGTTCGCGGTCATTGCCCTTGGTGGCCTCAGTCTGGATAGCTTGGCGCACAATGGAGCGGTAGAGCCGGGAGGGGATCTCAACATCCCCGTCATTCTCTTCGATGTAAGCTACCAGCTGGGTAAAGAGTTGACGGTGCTCGATCATTTGCTTGAGTACGAAAGGCGACTTGATGTTCACAGGTCAGTCTCTTCTTCCGGAAGGGGAGCGCCGGCGGTCCGCCTGACGGGAGCCCCCCTGCGGGCAAGTGTCTCGCAGAGACCGTGGTGCACGACAGTGCGATTCTCCGCATAGGCCTGGGTTGCGTGGAATAGACCGAGGTGGACGTAGTTGCCGAGCACCTGAGTAATCTTTGAGTCTCGGTTGGGATTGGCCACGAACAGGCAGTAGCCGTGCTGCTCGGCTATCTGGCGAGCGGTACGCATGTTTTGGGTGGCCAGAGAGCCGAACTCGTCCATGACCAGTGGCATGGTCACTTGGGCGTCACCGTCCATCAGGCGAGACATTAGCACCGAGAGCAGGTTGGTCGTGATCATCATTGTCGTGCCGTTAGACTGGGCATTCGTTGTCCAGCCTTCCTCCCCGCGTTTGCGGTACTTGTAATGCACTCCAGCCAGGATCTTGTCGAGGCTGAGCAGGATGCCTGTACGCCGGGCGTCCGCATTAAAGAAGTCGGCCTGGAAGGCCTTAAGCTGCTCGTATACCTTGTTGTCCTGCAGTTCGTCGCTGAGGAGGTCGGCCTTCTCAAGGTCGGCCAGGAGCTGTTCGAAGCGTGGGTGTAGCTTGTAGTCCACCCGCACCTCCTCCAGGTCAGAGATCGAGAATTGGCCCATCTCAGCGTTGATTCCGCTGATGAAGGCGGCCACCAGTTGTTTGGCACTTCGCAGGATCTCGACCTGGGAGTGCGTGGTCTTGTTGTGGCGATCGACCTGATGGCGGTAGTTCGCCTCCTGGGTGTCGAGATTGTCGAACACCGCCTTGAGCTGTTCGTGGAACTCGGCTACCTGATCACTGATGAAAGAGCTAAAGTGGGCGTGGCTGTCGGCATTGGACAGGATGTTCATGGTGAGCAGGTTACGGAGCTGATCGTGGACCTTGTTACGCTGTACGCCCAGGTCATCGACATTCTTCTCAAGGGCATCGATACTGGCCTCGCTGATATCGCAAGGGGTCGGTTCGATCACCTTGTGGCGCCCTTCGAGGACGTTGTTGGCGTCTTTGCCGATGAGGTCAAGACGCTGCCGGATCGAGCGTACCTGCTGGGCCTGGCTCTTAAGGGTTTCACGGCGCTGCCGCGCTTTATTGCGGTTCTCATCGGCTTCACGCCACTCGGTATCAGCCTTCTCGTACTGGCGTTTTTGCTCTTCCAGTTTTTGCTCTTTCTCGTGCAGTTCGCTTTTCACGCTCTCTACCTTTTGGAGGTTGGCATCGAGGGCGTTGAGGGCGTTCTTATCCTCCTGAGTCTTCTCGATTTCCCTCTCTGCCTGCTGGCGGCGCCGAGCTATTTCCTCCGCTCCCATGGTCGCCTCTTCCAGTAGCCTGTCACGGTGCTTTTTATCTTGGGCGATTCTCGCTTTCAGTTCGTTCAGCTGGCTCTGCATATGCTGGCGGGTCTTCTCGGCGTCATACTCCTGGTATGCAATATCACTCAGAGCGATACGCTCCTGGTGGTGGCCTAACACCAGGTGGCCATCTTCCGACAGGAACTGTTGACTGAACTTAATGAAAGATTGTTTCTGCTCGGGAGTGAGCACTCCGTGGGTGGTTCCCAGTGAGCGGTTCAGGGAGTTTAGGATACTGGCATCACCCACGGAGAGGTCGTCCAGCAGGGTAGGGGCGCGATTGGTGAGCTGTTCTTCCAGCCGCTTGGCTTGGCGTTCATTGCTGTTTAGTCGATCGCAGATCTCGGCGTGTCGCTGTTGGGCCACAGCCTTATTGTTGTAGCCCTCTATGTCTTGCTTCTGATCGGCGATGTGCTCATCCAGGCTTTCTATAATTTCCTGGCGAGGCATGCCGGGAAACTCGTTCAGAGTGGCGTATGCTGCATTGATGTCCTTGCGTAGGCCCTCTACCTGTTTGCCGGTGGCCTTCACATCGAATTCGAGATTCCTGACCGAATTATCGGTGTCTCGTTTGATGCCACCAAGGGCTTCTGCTCGGTTTTCGGCTTCCGTGACGACCTGTGAGGCTGTCCCCAGCGTCTCATGTAGGCGTCGCTCCTCGACATCAACGCTTTCGTTAAGATCCGCATACGCCTTGGCCGTTTGGCCGCGCAGTTGCGTCTCAACCTGGAAACTTTCGTCAAATTTTTCCCAAATGTCGGAGGTGTTGCGGATGCGAGTGATGCGGTCGCCTTTCTCACGAAGCTGGTATGCCTCTTCTACGATAGCATTGAGGTCGAGCTGCAACTCTTCTTCTTTACGACTCTTTTGGCCCTCGATGATGGTGGCCAAGGTATCCGGCAGGGTGCGCTCGTCCGATGCGGAGATATCGAAGGCAAGGTGCACCAGCTTGCGCCAGGCGTCCATCTCTCGCTTGCCGGCGCCGTTGCGCAGGGGCAGCAGGCTGTAACGTCCGGCCTTTTTATCGTAGGGCTGGTTGGTGAACAGGCGCTCCAAAATGGTCTTCCAGTCACTCAGCGGCTCACCGCCCATCTCACGCAGTGCCGTCTTCACCCCTTGAAGGGTCATGCTCTCGACCGGAGCGCCCACCCCACCGCTACCGTCAGCATCGACATTCCAGAACAGCGGTTCGAGCCTTGCATAAGGGCAAGGCACCACCAGGCGGGCGTATTCCATCTTGTCGGTGGCCCCGCCACGATGTAGGACAATACAGAAGTCGCCGTGAGGGTTTTCGGCTTCGAGAATGATGAAGGTACGGTCTTCCGGGAAGTAGTAGCGAAAGCTCGCCATCCCATCATAGAGATTACCGTTGGTACCCCGAAAATTGAACTTGCTGCCGCAGTTTCGGAAGTTCACCTCCGGTAGGAGGAACAGCTTCAGGGCGTTGAGCATGGATGTCTTGCCCAGGTTGTTCTCGCCGAAAAGTGCGGTGTGCTGGTCGATGCGGATCTGGGTGTATGCATAGGCCGCGCTGTTGACGAAGACCAGTTGCTTGAAGCGGAAGGTATCAAAGGTATCAAAGCCCAGATTCATTGGGTGGTCTCCGTAGTCGACACGGGTAGAAAGTAGGTTTCCTGTTCGAGGTGCTTACCCGTCGTGTGGATCAGGCCACCTACATGAGCGCAGGGCGGGGAACGGCGTATATGAATGGCTAACTGCTGGCGCTGCTTCATATTGAGTTCTCGCGTGGAAGCACTCAGGCGCTCCCGAAGATCCCCTGGTGCCAGAAAATAGAGGGCAGGGAGGCCTCCCCGCTGGTGAAGCGTGTCACACATGCGAATACCACCGGGGTCGGGATCGAACAGGCAGCCGATTTCCTGGTACTGCTGAAGAAAAGGGGTAAGCAGGCTGTTGGTGATGCTGTTACCACTGCCGTAGAGGATGTCAGCTTCCTGCCAGGCCGGGCTTAGCCCACAGGCAGGGAGAAGTGACAGCGTGCCATCAAGGCTCAGGAAGTTCTCAAGGTTCTCGACGATAATCAGTCGAGCGGCCGGAGTGCTCCCCGGTGCAGCACTGATCTCGCCTTGGTCATTCACCAGGACTACCTGAGGGTGTGGTTGGCGGACGCTACGCAAACAGACCATAGCGCCACTGACGCGAGCGCCGTGGCTGTTACCCATGAGGGACTGGTCGACACGAGCGACTTCATGACGCTCGCCGGCCACACGTTGCCACTGCGCCAGGGCCTCTTGATCTACCCCCGACCATCTCACAAGGTCGCGCCGAATGTGCGATCGAGTGGCGTTGGCAAGCAACTGATCGATGGGCAGACCGAGCTGGGCTGCGACCTGGTGAAGTTTAGGCTCAGGCAGGGGTTCTTCTCGCGATAATTTATCGAGATAGCCCAACAGCTGGCTCCGCGAAATGCGTCGTGCCACAATTTTTACTCCAGACCTAAATTCGTGGGTATCCACTTCTTCAGTTGTTACCGACTTTATTACCATGCCACACCTCGTAGCGAATTTTGTTCGCCGTATCCCGCCACGAGGAATCCTCACTCAACTCAAGGCTTCGGGCTGGACCGGGAAGACCGGCAACAGCCAGGATATGGGCTCATCCGAGGTTTTCCGTCCTCCGCGCTTCGCCCGTTTCTTTCGCTCGTCGGCATCGTAGATCCCCAGCTGGCCGATCTTAACCGGCATGGCCGGGTTGAGCACGATCAGCGGAGTGTGCGCCTCTCGCAAGGTCACCGGCTGATCGAACTTCTTTTCCTTCTCCCAGCGCTCACGCCGGGCCTCCCGCTCGGCGGCTGAAAGGTGACGACGGATGTTCACCATGGGGCGGACCACCAGCTCTCTGCGATGGCGCAATTCGGTGGACGCCGGCAGCGACTTCACCCGGTTGAGCTCCTTGGCAATGTTCCACTCCCACTGAGCGCGATCCATGGCCTCGGGCGGCGCGTCATTTGCCATTGTCTCGATGCGTTTGCACACCTCTTCCACGGTGACCGTCTTGATCTCCGTCTTAACGCCCCAGGTAAAGCTGAGGCTCTGAATGACCGGGGTGGATGGCAGTACGGTGTACTGCCGGATCAGCTGGAGCGTCACCAGCATGCGGTGATGGCTGTGCAGCAGCTCGAAGCGATCGTTGCGATTGCCCAGCTTGGGGATGCGCTCTTTGACCTGGTCTTTGAGCGCGTTGGCCTGTGCCACCCGGCGCTGGATCAGGTCCGCCTTTGTCTCATCGCAACGAAGCACGATCGCACCGGGGGTCCGGGCGACCGCCTTGGTGGAGTGCTGGCCATCGCCATACCAGTCGGTGAGGGCGAACAGGGCCCGCTCGAACGCCTTGGTACCGGAGAAATGTTCAGGCTCGATGCGATCGGGCTCGGCCTCATCCTCGCCGATCTTGGGCCGGGGGACGACGGCTACCTTCGCTTGCGCAACGTCGCACTGACGCAGATCGGAAATGAGGTCGGCGCACACGCCTTCCAGCGCCTCGATGCGCTCGTTGATTTCCGCAATCGCCTGCAGCTGCGCTGCGTTGTACTGAGCCATTACCACCCTCCGGTCTGTTTCGATACCTCATAATATACCAACATGCACTAACGTTATCTACTAAAACCAGCCTGCAACCCCGCGTTATTCCTGCCATTTCCGAGGTATTCGCCCCTTTTGTGGGAGGGGTCGGTGCGTTCCCCAGCCCCAGGAAGAAAGAGTAAGAAAGAGAAAAATAGAAGAAGAAAAAAGAAAGAAAAGCGCTGGCGCGGCCATGAAAAGGGTGCGGACATGCTGGGAGTTGCGGGCCTTCCCTTCGGGAAGGTATGTGCATGTTGGTATATTATTTATTGATAAAACTACCTTGCCCGTCACTTGCCAGGGAAGGTTGATAACGAGCGCTCACCAATTGGCGTTCGATGGCTCAACGGCACGGTCTGGGGGAGTGCGATCTGAAGAACTGGTGGGCAACCGAGAGGAGGTTGAGCCCGACCGTACTACCGATTTATGACGCCGTCTGGCGTTGCGGGACAGGTAATAAATGGGGGCTTTGAGGAGGAGCAACGCCCTTTGGTGCTGTAAAATGAGATCGAAATAGATGACCACAGTGCGACTGGCTGGTGGTAATACGGTTCAGATCGATTCGCTAAGAACCGATCGAGGCGTTGCATATTGCCCAAGCGGGCTCTGGTGGTGCTTAAGCCGCCTCCGCAATCATGATGAGCCCCAGGTCCATGAGTCCGGGTAACGAGTCAGCGGGGGATGGATAGAAATGACCAGCCGAGGAGGCGGCTGGTCGGAACGAATCAAATACCCAGTTCAAATTCACGATCGGGCGGCTCTACTTCGTGGACGCGCCCACAGGGAATGGCCCTTTTGAGATCCTTGAGGTAGTCGAGGCAGTAGATCCGGGTGTGCTTCGAGGTTCTGGCCGTGAACTCGAACCAACGCTTCGCCTTAGGGAAGTTCCCGATTCGATAATAGCCCTCCGCCAGCTCGTATGTGACTCTGTGCAGGACTCTGTTGGTATGAGTGCCCCACTCAAAATAGACTGATCCATGTTTTGGAAAATCTGAGGGGATGGTTTGAATCACCGCCGCTTCGAACTGATCAAGCAGATCTTCAACAATCCCAAACTGACCACTATTACGAGCAAGGTAAAACAGGTGTTCGATGACGAACAGATTTTCAGGTTCAGCGTCCAGGCGCTTTATCAATTCCTCGACAAAAGGCCCTCCCTCGAGAAGCCCTCGTTCCCAACATTTGTATTTTTCAGAGATGTCGTCCCATGCGGAGTCCGAGCGATCCGAGGGGAACCAGCGCCATTCGCTGCGCCCGTTAAAGGGGTCAGTCCAGAATACGATTCGGTTACGATCAAAGGATTGTTCTTCGAGTAGCGGCGACAGAGGATTCGCTGCGGAAACCCTCAACTTTACGACGGCCTGACGGAGCACCAAATCAATTAGAGGAGTGAACTGGTTTAAAGCCGCTGTCTGGTAATCAATTCGCTGCCTTTGCTCCTCGGCAGAGCAGGCTTCATCGAGAGGAGAGGGGCTTTGAGAGCCCTTCTTGGTTACTCGGCTTAGTTCATGCCAAGAGTCATAGCCCAGCATTACTGCAGTAACATTCTGAGCATCTGAGAGCTTCGCTGCTGGGAAATGACTTACTTCTGGCGAGAAATACTTTTGGACCCGCTTGGCTGCTTTTTTGGGTAGGGTAAGCGAGCTAAAGAAGATACGCATGACAGTGACTCCCACGGGCAGAAGGCTAGCTCACTTAACCTCGCCCTGGGAAAAAGGTATTGGCAGAGGTTTAAATCGCCCTGTCCGTAAGACTTCGCCAGTGTGAGCGGCACGATTTGGGCTGACCGTTGCTCCAAGTATAGACCCAATTTTCGATGCCATACCTACGCAGCTTCAGAGATTATGATCAGGCCCAGTTCAATGAGAATGGGTTGTGTTTTGATGACGCCCTGCAGGTGGAGTAAATCTCGATCCACACGCGTCGCTGTCTTGACGTAACCGCCATCGAGCCAGGCGTGACAGTCGCTGCAGACATACGCAGCAAACATATCGTGGTGCTTGGACGACATTCCACCGCCATTCAGGTGACCGAGTACCGTGGTTTCGGGATTGAAATTACAGACGCCCGGCACACGCACTGTGCAGTCCTGGCCCCTGGCGCTTTGCTGGATCTTCGTTAGCTTTGGTCGCGGGGTTTTCTTCATCGCCGTGCGCTTGATAGGTGGCCGAGGTTTGGCCTGGCCATCGGATTTTATAGGGGTGCTCCTTTTAATTGGGCCCCCACTTTTCATTTGCGTTTTACTCCGCAATGGCGTTTTACGCTGAAGCATGTCGGCTACTCCAATCACTGGCTTGAGGTCGATCTTTGATTTGATCGTCTCACGACATCTGGAAACGCAACCCCAGCGAAGCGGGCGCTTCAGCGTGTTGCATTTTCGCGGAATTGAATAGACTGTTGGGAAAGACCACAAACGGAGAATGTCGTGGCCATGAACCAGGCGAAGTACACCATCGAGCTGATCACCGACTTTTTCATCCTGATTCGGGACATCGATGCCCCGGAATGTCCTTCTGTGACAAACGATGCCGATCGGGTCGTGAAGGACATCCACCTGAATGTAGCGGATTTGTCTCACCGGCACGTTTACTATCAGGATTTCATGGGAAATATCGATGAGCTAATGCAGCAGAAAGGCCGGTTTATTGGGTTTGGGCCTTGTTCGGAGCCACAGCGGCGAATGCTGACGGAGTACCTGGGAGCTGGAAATGCGACGGAGACACAAAGCCAGTAGGGCGGGCGGGTGACCGCCAGCTCATGGTTGATCAGCATTTAACTGTTGGGATGTCTGCCCAGCGTGTCGTGTAGGCCGGCGACAGGTTCTCACGACGCATTTCCCAGCTCTTGTTCTTATGGATCTGACGACCGAACTGAACAGAGTTCTTCCCCGCAATGCTGTTGATCCTATCCAGCGTGACCATCAAATCCTTGTCCCGCTGTTCATCTTCGATCTGACTGAAGAAGTCGGACTGGTTGGCACCAGGTGTCCGAAAATCCGACAGATTGATACCGACTTTGTTGTACCGGTACCCATCTCGCCATAGCTTGCGGGCCAGGTCGACGGCGTGCCGGGTAATCTCGCGTGAGTCTGCGGTGGGAAAGGGCAGGGCAATGCCCTTCTGATTGGCGTATTGGTCGGTGGCCCGGTATCGGCTGGTCGACATGAACACGGAAAGGTAACCGCACTCCCTTCGCTCTCCACGAAGCTTTTCTCCTGCCCGGCTGGCGTGATGGGACACAGCAGACAGCATGGAATCGAGATCGGTCACAGGAGAACCGAACGACTTTGAGCAGACAATTTGCTGCTTGGCCGGGGCCACCTCAAGAATATCCGTGTGGCAGGGCACCCCGTTCAGTTCTCGCACCGTGCGCTCAACCACAACGGAAAAGTGCTTACGAATCCACTTGGGGTCCGCATCCGCCAGCTGCAGCCCCGTCCTGATACCCAGGGCTTCGAGGCGCTTGCTAAGCTTTGATCCGATGCCCCATATCTCGCCTGTTGGTGTCAGGCTCAGTAGTCGTCGCTGCCGGACCTGGTCGGTCAGATCCACGACTCCATTGGTTGCCGGGTATTGCTTGGCTCCGTGGTTTGCCAGCTTTGCCAGTGTAGGGCTGGGGGCTATCCCAACGCAGATCGGTAACCCGGTCCATTGTTTCACCAGGTCTTTCACCTGATGCCCAAAGTCCTCATAGGACACAACAGATTCGATGCCTGTCAGATCCAGGAACGCTTCGTCTATTGAATAAGGCATTACCCTTGGCGAACACGCTGATAGAGCCTGCATGAAGCGAAAACTCATGTCGCCGTACAAAGCATAGTTAGAGGAGCATACGACCAGGCCGTTCTTCTCGATATGCTCTCGCAGCTCGAAGATCGGCTGCCCCATCTTGACCCCGAGAGCCTTGGCCTCTTTATTTCGGGCGACCGCGCAGCCGTCATTGTTACTGGCCACGATAACGGGCCGGCCAACGAGGGTGGGGTCGAAGACAGACTCACATGCCGCGTACATGGCATTGACATCGCACAGTGCGTAGACCTGCTTCATGTTCAGACCGGATGCACCACAGTCGTTACCACACCGAAAATCTCAAGCTCGGACTCACCGTTCAGGATGATATCTGGGTAGCCATCGCTCTCTGCACGTAAGAGCGGTTTGTTCGGGTCTGACAAATCCAGTCGCTTGCACAGAAACTCACCATCAACCGTTGCGATCACGATACGACGGTGGGAGGCCGGCAAGCTCCGATCAACGACAAGAACATCCCCATCGTAGATGCCGGCGTTTTGCATAGAGCCTCCGGCTGCCCGGACAAAGTAGGTTGCTGCGGGCGTCCGTATGCACAGGTCATCCAGGGATAGCGTGTTTTCGATGTATGACTCTGCGGGTGAGGGGAAGCCCGCCTGAACAGTATCTCGGTATAGCGGGACTCTTAGTGAATTCCTGTGCCCGTCTGGTGTGTAAAAGTCTTTGATCAGCATAGTTAGAACACGTTGTACTGTATGTTCGTACAGTATAGTTTAATAGCCTCGTGACTTGCGATACCAACCGCGTGATTTGCGCTAACAGAGCAAACCAAGGCTATGATCCTGAAGAGGCGAATGAACTGTATAAACAAAAGTTATCCCCCGTTTCGTAATGGGGATCTGGTAGGCGTGATGAGCGATCGCGGTGAACCGGACCTAGTTAAATGGCTCGGGATTATTGACCGGAAGGCCGTTAGGCGAATTGAAGGGGCTCAGGAGGTTGCGCTGGATTTTATCGCATTCCAGCCAGACCTGCTTTCTCAGACATACTGGTTCCCCAGTGATCAGTCTATCGTAGGCTGCCGGATCGAAGACGGTGCACTAGCTGTTATGGATGGACCCAGGCCCCTATTGAAGAGGCGGAGGTAACCTCCACCCGAGTCCGTCGGTTATGTGACGTGGAAACAAGCTTTTCAGAATAACCGGGCTTTCTCACGATCTACGTTTAAATCTTCAGGTTCAATTATTTTGGCAAGCGCTTCATCGTAATGGTCGTAAGAGATAAAACCCATTCGGGTCGCCAACTGCACCATGGTGGTATCACGTCCAAACTTCCGGGCCAGCGCCGCTGCACCGGAGCAAACCGAGACATCGACGGGACGGTAGTTCCCCTCTTCGTCATGATTTCTCGAATCCGGACGGTACACCGTGGCATGACACGGAAACGTGGCGTCCATGCCAGAGAGTAATCTTTCCATGATCCCTTCACGCCGCCCCGGCTGAAGTTCAATGGCCTTCGAATCATTGCGAAATGGGCAATTGGCGCATGGGGTTTTAACGGCAAATTGCTTGTCCATCGATCAGTTCCTAAAAAGCAGAGCGATCTGGCCGCCATTGAGGTGAACGTTTTCAGGTCATGCTCCTGCTCGACGCTGCCAACCCAGGCCCCGGTAGCCTGCATTTTAATCTGAGCCAGGACAGTGCTACCCATGGAGTCTGGCTCATGAGATTTGGCCTCTTGCTCGCGGATCTGTGCCTGAAGCTTCGCGAACGCTTCTGGATGCGCTGGCGTGCTGGACCGCTCAATTTTATGAAGGAGGGGATTCTCATAGGAGTGCGTAGCATGCAAAAGCAGAGAGCTGTCCGCCAGCGGGACTGGGATTGAAACGTGTGCGCGTCTGGCGTTCTCAATTTCATCCATCGTCGGTCATTCCTGCTTGGGTAGATCTCGTAGCATGCTGGCTTAACGGAAGGGGTTCAACTAACAAATACGCTCAGTATTTGTTTCAGAAGGCTGGGCTTTCCAGCAGAAGCTTTATGCTCAATTCCATTAAACACCAGGTCATGCCCACCCTTACGGTAAAGCTCTTCAAGGATTGACTTCATTTCCTGAGGGATAAGTTCCCAGGCCCAGTTCCCAAGAGACGGAGGGACGCCCCATAACCCTTCGGCCATTCCGCCAGCCATGCAGGCGATCGTATCCACATCACCGCCGATTTTAACGGCATTCGTCATCGCCTCTTCAAAGCTGTTGGCTTCAAGCACGGCTACGATTGCCTTTGGAACGGTGTCATCGCAACGAAGCTCAAACTTCTGGTCTTCCATGTAATCAGCGACCGTTTGCTCAAGACGGTAGTAATCCGTGGTGGCCACGGTGCGTAGCATGCTTTTGTCCGGATCGTTTTTCGCGAACCAGGTGAGTACGGCAATGGCTTCTGCGCCACGCATTGCTTCTTCAGTGTTATGAGTTGGTCGGGTGTAGTCATGACAGGTCTGGATGACCTGGTCCTGGCTGGTCCCGAGCATTGCGATCGGGCTTACACGCATAGCCCCACCATTGCTGTTTGAGGCGCTGGCCGGGGCGTCAGGGAAACGAGCCCATTGGGAGAACCAGCCGCCATACCCTCTATCGGGATATTTGTGCCACCAGCTTCGGTAGGAGTCCTCCGGTTTGCCGCTGCGCAACAAACTCTCAGCGACGGCCATGGTAAGCACGGTGTCGTCGGTAAAATGGCAGATCGGATTCTTCAGCTCAATCGGGTCGCGCTGGAACAGACTCCCCTCGTAGCGAGATCCGACAATGTCACCAATGATGGCTCCAATCATTCCATTTACTCCGTACTAGTGATTCGCACAACGGGGAGTGGGTTGCCCCCGGCAATGGAAGAAATTATGGGTGGTTTTAAAAGAGGTCGGGGAAAGGTTTGTGTCTTTTTTGCGCTACCACTAACCGGCAGGGGCGATTGCAGTCTAAGCGTGCTTATGGAGTGTGAATGAATGCCCAGCCAGTGGTTCTTGAAGGGCCCAAGCATTCTCCTCCTTAACTGATAAATATCTGTATAAGCCCCGGCCCAGATCGATCTTAAGCAATGGTGGGCACGGCTGTGCCAGATGGTCCGCAAGCACCTGAAATTGGTTAGTTTTACTGCCTTTTTAATAGCATAAACAGCAACCCAACGTTTAAAATATCATTCGGCTAGAAGTGTGTTGTCTATTAGCGCTATCTAGGCGGCTAGCGGTTGCAAAAATTAAAAACATATAGGTAAAAAGATGAACTATAAGGCTGTACCTCGGTTTCTTGCTGCTGCTGCAGTGTCAGTTTCGCTGACTGGTTGCGGTGATATTGATGGAAGAGTCGTTTTAGGATGGGAAGATTTAAACGATTTAACCCATTTGGAAGTTAGTGGCCAGGTCTATGCGGTCGACAAGGAAGGGTACGAAAAAATTGTAGGCTTTTGCGATGTTAAATGTAGTGAAGGTGGCCTGAGGAACCAGATTGATTTAGCAGTGCTAGACGGTGATAGATCTCTCGAAGAACACTCAGCCAGGCTTGGCCCAGACTCTTACTTGGAACCATCTTACACCGGAGGAGACGCTGATCTTTACGAGCCCTTCAGAAAAGCTGCAATGCAAGAAGCAGATGCATATTTGGCGGCGAAAGCAGACGGAAAAGATATAAGTTATTTCAAGATCTCTGAAGAGACATTCAAGCTCGCAGAGCCCTATGCCCAAGCTGCACTTCGCGATCAGGTGAGTTACATCGAGCAGCTGGATTCCGTATCCCTTGAGGGTAATGATCTGGTGTTTAGTGGTATCACTGAGGAACATGAAGCTATCGTAGTTTTCGCAAAAGTCACCTACGAGCTTTCGAAAGAAAGCGGTACTGTTTATTATGCTGTTGGAGCTAGACTTTACCCGGACATACGAGAAAGAGCCGAGGCTGAAGGCGAGCTTGCGATATATCCACGCTATGCCAGTGACATCGAAGATGGCATTGAAGAAGATTTAACCTCGCCTGCTTTCGCTGACGAAATTTTCGCAGCCTTTCGCCAAACTCAGTTCCGATGAGTTATGTCGCGAATTGCACATGCCCAAGCTAACCCACCAAATTCAATGATCGGTAAGCGCAATGTACTAATGCCGTGCGAGGCTTAAGTCACTTGCGCTACACATCAGGTCGGCCATGGTAACAAAAGCCGACCTGGTGTATTGGTCTAATGAACGGCTTGAATATCGAAGATTATTTGCTCTCTATCATCTGGATCTTCGCGCTTGGTGACTTCAACCCTACCAAGGATTTGCGGTGACCCGTCCCCTGAGGAACCTCTGGCTTCACCCACGGTGAATGTCTCGGTCAGCAAATCTCTGCCAAGCGACGTCGTTATAAGCAAACGGCCAGTGGTTCCTGTTTGCCCCCCGTAATTGTTCACTCCGAATTGGTAGGTACCTTCTTCAACGCGACTGGGGTCGCAGTAGGCATCGTAGTGTTCAGGCCCAGTGCCTCTCGTATCGTCGTATTCAAGGCGACCCGATGTTCCTGTTTGGCTACCGTAATAGACGTGTGAGCCATCCGGCTCGAACGTATGAAGGTCTATATCACCTGCGACTGACCAAACCATGGTGGCGGTAAATAAACCACGATTGGACTCAATGCTGGGTCGGGAACGCGAAGACCAGATATCGATCAGCCTTTCGGATAGATGTTCATAGGTAGGGAGGGCTCTATTCAAGTAGACCTCACTGTAACCGTGCCCGCTGGCGTCATCTGGATAAAACGGGGCTACAACATTGGCTGCTGGCAAGCTGCCCCCATCAAACGCCCCACCACTGGACCCAACCCGAAGCGCTTCAATCACAAGATCCGAGGTGGCTAACGTATAGGGGCCATTTAAAACGCCAGCAGCTGGTGCAACGTGAACGACACCCACACTGTTGCCATCATAGCCGTTGATATCGATAGCGGCTGCATAGGCCTGGTTGACGAATAGATTACCTTGACTGTGTGCGACCATCATCATGCGACGGCCTTCAAGTGCCCAGGACTGTACTTTTGCTCTGTGGGTGGCGTTGATCGTCTGCGCTTCATCGAGGTCAGCTATAGACCCTAGTGATTCCGCAAAGACCTGCTCCCGTATGGTGGAGAGAAATACCGACGGCGGCGAGTTTCCAAGCACCGTTCGAAGTCTCAAGATAATTCCCTGATCAGTTTGGCCGCTCAACGCCAGCCAAAACACTTCCATCCTATCGACCGCATTGCCAAGTCGGTCTACGAAATCAGCCTCTTCCGCTCGTTGGCTGAATGCCTCCAGCACATCGATAGCGGTTCCATTGGTTTGGTTATAAAACACGTTGAAAGCGATCTCAGTCGAATCGAAATCCGCTCCTCGCTCCCTCAAGGCAGCGACGGTTCGAATAAGGCTGGCCAGGGCAGCTTGAGGAGTGTTTCCAACGCCATTAAAAAACCCAAGCCCGTATCCATCGAAGGCGCATTCGTTTGATGCTGCTACCGTCACAACATCAGATCTTACGCCTTTCTCTTCGGCATGAACCTGAGTAGAAATCAAAGCAAATAGGGTGATTAGAACAAAACCTGCCATTCTCATTGGCCTACCTCACTGCACCGGCTGGAAGAAGGAAGACTCATGTTTCTTCCATCCATTGCCTCGGTGTATTCAAGGTAGCGCTCCGCTCGCTTAGGGGTGTTAGCAGTAAAAGCTTCTACTTCACTGAAGATCCTTAGCATTTCGTCCATGTTGTCACTGAAGGCCGTCAGACAGAAATATTCCGCGCTGTATGTGTCGGTGATTGATCCAGCTATCTCTGGCGTTATCTGGTCAGCCGCCTGAATATCCTGCATGCCGCGAGCAAACGTCCTTAAACCTTCCTTCTGTGGCTCAGGTACTGACTTTTGTTCAATGAAGGTTTCGATGTCATCTCGGATACCATCGTCATCGGCATCTATACCCACTAATGAATCAGATCGATCCAACTTTGGCAGAACACCTTCCTTCTCCAGAATATGGAAAGCTTCCGTAGCGTTGTCAGCCCTTTTTTCCGGGCTAGCATCCAAATCAATATCTCCGCACCCGGTAACCATCACTGATAGAGCTACCAGGAGGGCGATGCGTGCATGCAGTCCTTTCATGAGTTGTCCTCTAAACGTTTGCTAAAGCCCCTGGAGGGCACTCGATATCAATCCGATCTGGCTCGATAGCCTGATCGGCAGATAACCGCTTTGGATTGTGACAGGGGTTCTAAAAATGCAACTTCCAGAAGGAGCTGTATTTTTGCCTATAGAAGAACATGAAATCGGAGGGAAGTGGTGCTGGTGATTTCAGAGTTTGCGCAGGCCAATGAGCATTGAAACTATGACAGTTCCAACGAACCCGCCAGCTCCGATGACCAATGCCATCGGGTCAGTGGGAGGAAAAAAGAACTGGGCGGCGAATCCTGAGATCTAACCGACCAGTACACCAACAATAAAGACAGGAATGGGGTGGGGCATATCACTCTACATTTTGCGCTGGGGTTCCCAGCAGATTTGAGACACTTGACGACTGTATCAACTGAAGCAACGCCTCGTTATCGAATGTCCTGTCCTGGATCATTTTGGTAAGCCGGGCCATCCCCATCATCAGGTCATAGAAGAACAATGCTGAGTCATCGGTGTACGGGATCTCGCGGGCATCTTTAGGAAGGGAGAAGCCGCACCAGGAATTAAGCTTTTGGGCCGGATTTTCATTCCCAAGGTGGCTTTCACCTTTGTAATACGGAGCGTAGGACTCTTTTTTAACGCTGCCATAAATCGTGGTGATTTTGATGAACGCCTTGGCACCAATAGCAAGACAGTAGCCTCCTCGACTTGGGTTTGAGGCGTGGTGCCCTCCATAGCGACTGTCCTTTATATCAGGCCAGAGAGTGCCCGGAAAAGTGCAATTTGGGTAGATCTTGCCTGCCTCGTCGAGGGCAAAGCTTACATGCGTCTCGATGTTGAATCGAATGACCGGCTCCGTCTTTACCTCCGGCTCAAGCCGTTTGGAGAGCGCGTCTGCCAACGCTGACTTCAGGGATGAATACGAGGGGCTGATCACTTTGCGCTTGCCGCGAATCTGGGTTACCCGAACCTCCCTTGCATGTTGGCCGAGGTCGGAGAAAGGCTCAAAAAACATTTCAAGCACGGCCGGAGGATCGCAGTAAAACTCACCATCAGCGTTGATCGAGATTTTCACTTTGAGGAGATCTGTCTTCTCGTGATCCGAGAAGCCAAGCGTCTCCGTTTTGAAGTGCGGCATCCGCGAATATCCTTCCTGGTTAGTTCATTTCATCTGTTAAAACCATAACACCAGGTCTGCAAATGCAAGCCAGGGAGGCTACTGGTGCTCCGCTGACGAGAGGTGACTTCTCAAGCCGGCTTGCCGATAGATGCAGTTTTGAACTGAGGAGGAGACAAGTTGGAAGGGGATTTTTGAGCCCGGATCTCCTAAAGAATCATCAGACTGCGCCGACAACTTCGGGTAACAAATTGACACGAACACTCCATGTTGCATGAGTGTCGTCCCCCCTATCATGTCGCGGCCCTAAAATACGGCACATTCGCTGGAACTGAAGAATTATGCTTTCAAAATTCAAAATCTCCCAGAAGCTTGGCTTGCTGGTAGTTGTAGCTGTGCTCGCCTTTGTCATAAGCCACAGCTTTGCCATTGTTACCGAGCGAGCGAACTCTGAACGGCTTAACCAGGTGAAGGACCGCCTATACCCCACTCTTGAGCTGACGACGATCAACCAGGGTCAGCTGCGGTTAATGGAGCAACAGATTAATGGCTCGGTGGCCACCGGAGATGACCAGCAGCTGGAGGCGACCCGCGAATATCTGGATACGATTACCAGCAACCTTGGTGAAATTTCCTCGCTAAACCCGGCCCTGGCAAACGAGGCCCGGACCCTTCGCCAAGGTCTCCAGTCTTACTACGACAATGCCACTCGCATCGCGACCGCCATTATCAATGGTACAGCCGATTTCAGCCGTATCGGCGAGGAAGCTGCCATAAATGCGAATAGGCTTGAGCAGCTTCGTGCAGATCTCGATGCCATGCGCGTCAAAACCCGTGAGAGTTTTCAGTCGGCAATTACCAATACCGTTGAAGCCTCCAGTGATGCCAGCTCCGTAGCCATCATCATTTTGGTCATTTCTCTTGCCGTTCTCATCGGCCTGAGCCTGATGATCGGGCGGTCGATTTCTAAAAGCCTGAACCAGATCATCAGGTCACTGAAGGATATCGCCTCAGGGGAGGGGGATCTCACCTCACGAATGGAGTATCACGGCAATGATGAACTGAAGGAGTTAGTGGACCAGTTCAACCTTTTCGTAGGTAAGCTCCACAGATCCTTCGCCACAATCAAAGAGGATGTGAACAGTCTAAATTCTGTAGCTGATCAGTTGGCTGGCTCGAGTCGCAATAACCTGGAACGCATCAGCACACAGGCTCAGGCCATATCCGCAACACGTAACTCTGTCGATGAACTGGTGCGCAGCGTAGAGGAAGTTGCCGGCTTTGCTTCCAGCGCTTCAGACCAGACACAGGATGCCGCCAAGTTTGCTCAATCCGGTCAGGAAAAGGTGGAACACAACGTTGCCAGTATTCGTGCGCTGGTTTCTGAGATTGAAAAAACCGCAGGCCTGGTCAATCAGTTCGATGAATTCTCCTCCAAAGTGGAGGGTTTGCTGGACACCATCCAAAAAGTCGCTGAGCAGACCAACCTGTTAGCACTCAACGCAGCGATCGAAGCCGCAAGGGCAGGTGAACATGGTCGTGGTTTTGCCGTGGTAGCTGACGAGGTGCGTGGGCTGGCTGTTCGCACACACAAGGCAACCGGTGAAATACAGGGGGTCATTTCCGAGCTCTCAAAACTTTCTACAGCTGCGGTTGTGTCTATGGAAACCAGTGTAAATAAGGCCCATGAAGGGGTCGAAGCGACAAACGAATCCGGGGAGATCCTTAACAGAATTTTGAAGAATGTGCAGCAGATCAGTGAGCTCAACGAGCAAATTGCTGCAGCTACCTACGAGCAAAGCACCACGTTTAACGAAGTGACCGGCTACATGACGGATATGCACCGGAACGCCGAAGCTGTCATGGAGAGCACCAGCGAGTTGGATAGCGTTAGCAGCGACATCCAGCAAGTCAGCAATGGACTGCAAACCGTCGCCAGTCAATTCCGCGTTTAAGCCTGTCTGAACCACCAAAACCATGGAAATTATAGAATGAAGAGATTTTTTCGCATCGCTCCGCTTGCACTCGCCATTTCGGCCAGCCCTGCGATAGCACAAAGCACCGATAATACTGTGGCCCAAATGCAGCAGCAGCTGGATTCCATGCAACAGCAGCTGAACTCCGTGAAAGACGAGCGCGTGCGCTTCAACGGCTTCTTCAGCACCGGCTTCGCCCGTGCGAGCAATGAGGCCGGCTTTGACCGTATCACTGACGAAAGCAGTGTCGCCGACCTGAGCTTGCTGGCTCTTCAGGGCACTTTTGATGTTACCGAGAAGAGCCAGGCCGTTATGCAGCTGGTTGGTCGCGGTTCCGAAGACTGGGAGCCGATCATTGAGTGGGCATACCTGAGCCACCGTCCGACGAACAATCTCCAGCTGCGTGCCGGCAAGATGCGACTGCCATTCTTCATGTACTCAGACTCTCTTGAGGTCGGCTACTCCCAGCCGTGGGCACGTCCACCAGAAAGCGTGTACGGCCCGGTAGAATCCACCAGTTACGTTGGAGCAGACGCGACCTATACCGTAAACCTCGAAAACTCAGCGCTGACCCTACAGGCCTTTACTGGTTTCAATGACCAGGACACTCGGTCTGCCTCAACGGAGTTCCGGAACCTGGTTGGCTCCACTGTTAGCTGGACCGATTACCTCTGGACCGTAAGGGCTGTGGCAGCCACTACCGAATCAACCGTCGAGGCAACACGTCTTGCCTTGTTGGCGCAAAGCTACGGAATCCAGCTGCCACCCGGCACCACAACCATAGCTGACGGCGATCGCGGAAACTTCTACGGTCTTGGCTTTGGTTATGACGATGGTACCTGGCAAGTAATCTCAGAAGTTACCAGAGTAGAAGTCGACGGACGGTTTGCGGATACAGACTCTGCCTACATCTCAGCAGGCCGGCGCTTTGGCAACGTAACCCCTTACGCAGTCGTTGGGTGGGTTGAGAGTCAGGATGATGACGAACGAACTGGAGCCTTCATTCCGGGCGTACCTGAAGCCATTCTGAATACCCGCCGTGACGAATACAGCGTTGGTGTGCGCTGGGATATTACTCCTGGTGTCGCATTGAAAGCTGACTTCACCCACGCCCGCGGATTTGAAGAGGCTCCCGGTGGCCTGAACCAGACCGACGTGCTGGAGCAAGGCATCAACAGCACCAACGTCTACACCCTTAAACTCGACTCTGCATTCTGAGGAGGCCAGACATGAAAAAATACAGCCTGATTCTACTGGCAAGCATGCTGGTCAGCCCTCTGGCCCTGGCAGAAGTCGTGGTTATCGGTCATCCCGGTGGTCCGGACAGCATCACCACCAACCAGGTACGTGATATCTACCTGAACCGCAGCCAGCAGCTGCCGGACGGCCAGAAAGTGCGGCCTTTCGAGTTGCCTGAAGGTGCCCCAGCCCGTTCTGAGTTCCACGATAAGGTGACCGGACGGAATGACGCCCAGCTCAAGTCCTTCTGGTCACAGCAGGTCTTCACCGGGCGGGGCCAGCCTCCCCAGGAGCAGGGCAACCCCGGTTCCATGAAAGCATCGGTGGCTTCGACTCCCGGAAGCATCGGCTACCTCGATGCGTCTGAAGTGGATGATTCTGTCAAAGTAATATTGACGCCCTAAATTGCAGGGAACCAGGAAGGCCAGAACTCAAGTGTTCTGGCTTTTCTGGTTAATATGTTCTGAAACTCTGCGAGACCTAACAGCCACGCACTCCCCCAGCAAGAAAAGGTTGATTACGTCTTAAACCTGTTATTTCTCCAATCGAAAAGATCTGGATAAGACTGTTCTTCCTCATCCCATCCCTGCTGCCAATCCACATGACGCCAGTCGCGTAGTTTATAGGGGTTGTCATCCGGTGTTTTCTTTTCGTGGAATGCCTTACGTCCTTGGTAAATCCACGTATCACGCAAACTCTTATTCACACTACCCCCGGAGCTTTCAAGGTTCTCCTACCTCTAATACGGCAGATGCCTTAAAGAGAGGTGATCCAACTACTTCAATCGTAGCATTAGGAATGGTGTTTTGTTGCGCTCCAGGTGGTGCCTTTGAGATGGGCGAAAATGAGCCTGCGGATTAACTGAATTTGCGTCCTCAACATCTACTTGAGATGTTCCAGGATCTTCTGCGGATGCCGGCACGCTTCGAGCATGCCGTTGTACCAGACAGCCAAGGGATAGTTGGGATCGTTAGAGACTTCCAGCTCACGCGCAGCACGCAGTTCGCGAAGATAGGCAGGAAAATCATTACCAGCAGAACCCATGCTATATGCATTGCCAGGAAGGGTCTCGAAGAGATTGTTGGCCCAAACATCGTCGCGGAACTGGAGCGGATCTTGGCCATTGGCGGCCCAGTCAACTACAACGACTGGGCGATGCCGATCCCGTACCTCAGAAAACGCGGCATTCAGATGGAGGTCGCCAAAACCGTAACCAAGGAAGAGAAGGCTATCGGCTTCGTGGACGAGGCGGTTGACTTGCGAAAAGTACGTGCGGAAGGGTTGGCGCAGTATCTGTTGAGTCTTGCCGTACCCGGCCACGAGTGTGGACATTGGGTAGGACGTTCCTTCCATTGAGTTCTGGCTGCTGCGGCCCCTTGGATCAACCGCTTGGCCTTTCGATGGTGTATCGACCCAGGAGATGCTGTGCATTTCATGCGAAGCGTCGGTCATCGCGAAATGAACCGATCCATGCAGGTGATAAATGAAGTTCCAGTCCGATCGGGATAAAACAGACATTGGAGCGAAAGTGCCTGCTTTGTCGAAGCCAGTATGGAGTTCCGGCATTGCCTGGGTGAAGAGGTTATCGTAGTTCAGGGTAATGATGCCGATCTCGAACTCGGCTTGCAGAGTGGTTAGGAACTTCCTCAAATCGGCGATCTCATTTGTCTTCGTCCTCCTGACCGTATCGCAGTGGTCGATGAAGTGATTGGCCAGTTCGCTCATCAGCGTACCGGTAAGACTGCTCATAACTTCCGCGTCAACAGCTCTCCTCTGCCGTCCAAGGAACCTCACGTCTGGCAAACAGTTGGCCAAAAGCAATGCATTCGACCCGTGTAACTTATATGGGTCAGACAGGTATGGGATCAACAGGTTGAGCTGATACAACACTTCCTCAAAGTTCGCCCATTTCCGTAACGCAGGCTTCGGGGCGCCAGCATAATACTGGTCGATCGCGTTCCGGCAGTGTCGATACAGATTCGAGCCAGGGTTATCTGCTAGGGAGTGACTTTTACAAGCACAACGATCGAAAAGTTCGCCTATAGCATTGACGGAGGGCAGACCGAAATCCAGAGAGGCCCCAGCGCCGACAGTTATCAATAGTTTCTTTTTCATTGGAAGTTAAAGCCGAAGTAAGTTCTACGTTTGAACCCCGGTATTTCGGGGGGCTTGCCGCTTGGAGAATCGAAAATCAAAAAAGGGCACTTCCAATCTTCATACCTTCCTTTTCAGGCCTGTCAGGTACCGTTCTGTGCTGTCGGAACTGATGTAAATTGATTCTGTGAACGCTACAGACTCATGCCCCAGATCTTCAGAAACATGGCGAATTGGACGGCCTGCCTCGATATCCATGCTGGCCCCGGTATGCCGGAGATAGTGTGTGTGATCTGCGATCTGTTTCATTTCCAGAGCATCGTCTTCGCGCCCCTCTTTTTTCATCCGAGCAGCCGCCAGCAGGTAGGCCTCTTTAATGATGCGCTCCAGTGAGCGTTTGCCAACTTGCCCGGTACCGGATTTCCGGGGAATCATTGGCACTTGCTCGCCTTTTTCGGGCAAGGGAGGGAGCGCCCGCCAGCGCCTGAACCGCTTGAGGTAGTGGAGGTAGCCAGCGGGAAGGGGAATGTAGCGCTCTTTCATGCCCTTTCCGAGGATCTTAATGTGCCAATAGCGATGTCCCGTTACGACTTTCTGGCGGAACGCTCCCATTGTGGGCGCGTAGGTTTCCCCTGTAAGTTCGTTGGTCTGGGGAGCCAGCTCAGAGACCCGTAGATAAAGGGTTTTCATCGTAATGATCACGAAAAGGTGACGCTCGTACTGATCATCCTCTTCACAGGCCGCCAGCAACGATTCCTTGAGGTAACCCCATTGCCAGTCTGTGAGCCGGGGTGCCGTTTCTTCGCCATTATCATCTTCAAAGTTCTCCCGGCGGGCTTTCTGGTCCGCTTTGCGAGCTGAAACCATCGGGCTCCGGTCCAGATACTTCCGAGTTACCAACGTTCTAAAGTAGACGTGAAGCGCCCTTGTTGCAGCATCGAGTGTTGCCTGGCGAATTACGTATTGGCCCCTGGAAACGAAGGGGCGCCAGTCTGCTATCGGCACACGGAAGCCTGAGCCCTCGGTTTTGAAACCGTGTATGGGGTTTTCTCCAACCCAGCAGGGCCCCGGCTCCTTAAGAAACCGCATGTAGGCATTGATGTCGTCAGAGGTGCATTCCACAAGCGATCGCTCGGAAATGTTCCAGAGGTACAAAAGGAAACGTTGGATCTCGCCCCTGAATCGGCTAAAGGTGCCAGAGCTGGAAGCATATTCAGTGAGATACTGAGCAGATATCTCCCAATCACTTAGCGCTGGGACAGGTCGTGAAACCAAGTATTGGGCGAGGGAAGGGTAGTCATTAAGGGTCGTTTCTGACTCGATAAGCCGCTTTGCTGTATCGAACAGTGGGTGAAGGTCAACCACGGCATCCTTGTCATTCACCGGTCAACAACCTCTGCAGGTCAGCTTCAATAACGTGTGCAGAGCAAGGTGCCGGTGCTGGACCTTCCAGAGCAGGCCGCGAACCTGGTTTAAGCTCGGGATAGTGATCTATAAATTGCTCTGGGTCCGAACTCACCTGGGAGCGTGAATCAGAGCGCATTGCCATCTCCTCGATTGGTTTCGGCTTCGCGAACCGCCTTCATTACTGCCTGTACCTCTTCAGTAGAAACAACCCGGCCATCAGCTGCGACAGAATAACCCATGACCTGAAGCACGATCGCAGTCGCGAACAACAGGCCCGAGAGCATGCGACTGCCGTTATCCGAATACTCCTCAGGAACCCCGAGTTCAATCAAAACGAAACCCAGCGTGTCGCCACCAACTCCAAACGTGCCCATCAAACAATAAACGGCAAACCCCAGCAAAACGGCGCCGGCCAGAAAAGTCTTATTCATAATTGTTTGTTTCTCCATCTCCATTGTTGGTACTCCGTCAAAGCTCCTGCTACAGCCAAGCACAACACTATGGCGATGATGGGATCAAGAAGCCAAGTTCCCATGGATATACCGACGAATAGCCATCCCATGAGCATACTGAACGCGACCATGGTCAATATCATTTGCATGGTGCTACACCTACAGCTTTGCTGGAATTTGGCTTTCCACGGCGGCGTTAAGTTCTTGCCGGCGAAGCTCGATTATGGCCTGCAGATCCTTGGCTGCCACCAGGTGGTCAATATGCGTTGAAAACCCATTAGCCGCTTCACGAAGAGACGCAAGAAGTCTTGTGAGGTCCAGCCTCTCATTACCAGCTACACCCACATAACCTCGTCTAATACGTAGCTTTTCCTCGGAGATCAGGTCTTCTGCTACCTCTCTCGCTGCTTTAACAAGCGCATCGTGAGCATAGTCAATTCTTTGAGTAGCCACAGATGCTTGAAAGCCAGAATCTAGCGCTCGCTGGAGTACGTTTTGATCAATCAGATCCTCTCGCCGGAAGGAAAGCGCCAGGCAAATAACATCAGCTGCCAGCTTTTGACGTTCGGAAATCGGACGAGAGTAAGCCTTTTTTTCGAGCAGGTGCGTTTTGATCTCACTGTTAATCAGAGCCACAAACGCAGCCATAATGAGGCCTCCCACAATTGCACCGAGTCCCTTTCTGGACTCTAAACCCGAGGCATCAGGGTATGGTATCAGGCTGAGAAAAGAATAGAGGAGCGCAGCGCATATCAGCCATAAAGCGGTACTCACGAGCAGTAGACCGACCTCACGAGTGAACGGCGACTTATTGATGGCCAGCCATGACCAGCCGCGTGTCAGTGGAATGAATTCCGGTGCCATTGAGCTGAAGAGTTCGTCGTGTTCAGGAACGAGCCTTTGCGAATTCCATTTGCGACCTTCACTCATTAGTTCTTCAGGGAAGCGCTCCACATTCATTCAGTTTTTCTCCAGTTCAACTTTTTTGACATTGGCCTGAGCAGTTGGTCTATACTAATTTCACTGCACATCGCTTCCGGCACATATTCTCCCCAGTTTTCGGCCAAACTCCGATTTCGAATTTTGAAGGGCATAACAGCCCAAATCCAAAACTACGCGCCTATTTGTCATATACTCCCAAGTATATGACATTCAAGCAAGCTAATTTTATGCTTGCTTACAGTTGGTTTACTATCCGTTACTTTTCTCAACCCACCTCATAGACTTACACCCAGAGGTTACTTGCTGTTTGACTTGCTCAGACGCCCTACGAAACCACATACTGGCCAATCGTCTATACCCTCCAGCTACATTATAATTCTGCTAAGCGATGCGTTTAGTCCTTTTTGTGACACACTTGTTGAAACAGCACTAGCAAGAACCTACAGATTATGGCTTTTGACACAAAGTGCTAAACTTGCCTTCTAGCTCCACTTCAAATACTTGAAAAGGATATCCATGGCTGAACAAATTGAAATGCCCGATTATTGGAAAGACGACAAGCTTGACCGCTATGAGCAAGCAATATTATTAAAATCTTTCCTTGACCAACAATATGCATCAGGGTTTCTTTCAGAAGATCGCACTAAATCCTTCGTGCTAAATCTCGACGCCGAATGGGGCTATGGAAAGACTTTCTTCTTAAATAGATTCTCTCGGGATTTAATACAAGAGCACATTGTGCTTCGATACAACGCCTGGGCAAATGACTACGCTAAAGATCCCCTACTCTCCTTTATATCCCAAATAACAAGAGAATTATGTATCCAGCTTGATGAAAATGGTCCGAGCGCCGAAGACAACATCAGCAGAAAAAGTTCACTTATTGCCAGTGCCCTGAAGGTGATTAAATCAGCAGGCAAAGCAGCCGCCCCAAAACTCTTTACTGCCGGTGTGAGCACACTTATCCTTGGGTACCCTGTTTTGACAGGTTCTCAGGAAGATTCCGATGATTCCGACGAGACCAATAAGCCTCCTGCTTTATCAAAAGAAGACCAGGAACATCTTAAGAAGACCATAGGCGCCAGCGTTGAAGCTGCAATGGCCAGCGTCGACTCCGACATATTTGATGGAGAAAACTCCAGGCGGGAAGCTGTAGAGTCTTTCCGTAAGTCTCTGGCCGATATTATTCGTGTTTTAACTGAACAAAACAAACCAGGCGTTATATCAAACTCCAAAAAAGCTCCAATTTACATTCTGATCGATGAGTTAGATCGATGTCGCCCTGATTTTACAATCGAGCTTATTGAGTGCGTTAAACATCTATTCTCCGTCGATGGTTTATATTTTATTTTTGCAACGGATGGGGAACAACTTCAAGCAGCTTTAAATGGTATTTACGGCGAACATTATGACGCAGAGATATACTTCAACCGTATCTTTAATAGAGAGATTGGGCTTCATGTACCAGATCAGCGGAAGATTTCAGAAACGCTAATTACCGAATATGGTCTTACAAATGCTGTGCAGGACTATAAACTTATTCCTTACGCTATCGATACATTAAAAGAGGATAAACTATCTCTGGCCGAGGATTTTCGAATAGTTGCTGAGTTCTTTGGTCTTGATCTGCGTTCCCAGAAACAACTTTTAGCTTCCTTTCACACTTTACTGCTCGCCAGAAGTAGCAAGGGACTTAAAACTCATTCTATACCATCGCTTTGCCTAACTGTATTATGGCAGCGGAAAAAGTCTTTATTCCGTAAACTAAAAAATTCCCCTCATTCAATTAAAAGTGACCAGGCAATTGAGCCGTTATTAAGACCGGTAATTTCAGGGGGAAAGTACGACATTTCCTTTTCGACGTACACAAAGGACGGTTCAGTAATTAATGCAAAGATACCTACTATTTTAATTTCATTTTTGAGAATGTTCTCCATTAACCCCCCTGACTACTTAAAAGAAGTAAAAAGCGCTTCTACTGTATATAATGGTAGCGAATCACTATACACGGCTGCGCTAAAACAGGAAGTTCAAACGGCTGGTGTTAATGATTTCTCACGTAATCCTTTAAGCAGTTACTTTGAACAGATAACAATGGTCTCCTAGTAAATTAGAATGCCCAATTATATTTTTTAATAATCTTCTCTCTGGAACCGCATTGCCTTTCCAAGGCAAAGCGGAGCAGCTTTATGGCGATCGGTGTAAGCATCTGACGTACCCGTGATCGCCGCCCTTCTCTGCTAGTAGCCGCCTACTAGGAGTATTACTCTCAAGCTCCAAAGAGCAGCACCCTGTTCTGGGCCACGCGCGAAATGTGCGGCCCGTTACCTATGATAGGATGATTCGGGCCTACACCAGCATTGGACCGTACCCTGCTTAGTGTTGTCGTGAGGTGTGAATAACTCGCGACAGATATCGGCCCTAGCCAGCATGGAAACCACACATCCGGGGCCTTGCCCGAGCGACTTCTATCGGAATCAAAAATCTCCTGTGAGACCGGAACTATTGTATCGAGTTCGTTCTACTATCCGTACATCTGAGTCGAATTTAGCAGCGGTTATCGAGTGGACCACTAACCGCTGCGTATCGACCTCTAAAGTAGGATTATGACAATCCGAATTATAATCAGGAACTAATTGATCATGATAGTCCAAATATTTGCTGATTTTCTTCTTATTGTATCTGTCCACGGTTGTGCCTGGTAACCATTCAATTACTGAATAATGACCACGCTCATCGATCTCTGGGTCAGCCTCCATATGAGTAGTTACTTGAGCTGCATCAGGTATTTCAAGCTCCTTTACTAGTGAAGACTCATGAAAAAGCACAATGTTATAACCTTCGGCAGACCCCTGTACCGACTTGAAAATGATGCCGTCTAAACTTGGATTTACATGATTCGCTAAATAATCGGCAACCGCTTGCGTGGCTATGTAATCAATATCTTGATCACCGGGCATCACCGGCCTTGCGAACCGCTTACCCAAAGTGCGCAAGAAAGAGATTCTGTTTATCTCCTTTCCGAATGCCGGGTCAAAGAGACTACCTCCCGAGTGGGAAACCTTCTCTAGGTTAATCAAGTTCAGGAGTTTGAGGGGCACGATTATTTTGAAGCATGCCACCACGACATCGCTACCCACGGGTGGTCTCACTTCCGCCAGCGCAATATCTGAGTTGCTGGCACCATAAAACACGGCGATACCCCGTGCGTTCATTCGTCCTGATGCAGCAAATCGGGCCGGAGGAGCGCTCAGAAGCCTGTCGGGTCGTTCAATAGCTTTCATAACGTCAGAAGCAGACTGAAAGGCCCTGGCCCGAAACAATTCGGTAATATTGGTCCCAGGCCCTGCAGTTTCTATTATTTTCAGCCCACCATTCGCTGGCAGCGAGTGAATATTTGCAAAAACATCGTCAAGGATCTCAGCCGCCAGATTATTAAAGAAACGACTTTTTTCTTTGAGTGCAAACTCAAACTTCTCCCATTGCTGATCCCATTCGGAGGTATCGATACCTTTCTCTTGGTAGTGGGCCTCTAGGCAGAAAGGAGGTTCTTGGGGGTCGTCGAATGGATCACCATCGCCCGGATACCATACTTCTAATACAGCACGGATATCGTTTGCGATATCGCTGGAAACTTCGGCCAGTTCTTCAATTGTTTCGATGACTGGGCTGCCTTCGCGATACCAAAACTCATCAAACATGACACGATCTAACTCAGACTGCTCTTCGGGGGTGAGTTCATAGTGCTCCAGTATCGCACTATGAACACGGACCACAACTTCTGCGAGGCACCAGGTTGGGACATCTTTATTCGAGCAGTAGTCGCAGGGCTGTTTTGTTCCTGTATTGATGATCTCTTCTGACAAGAACTCTTCGCCAATGCAGTGGGCGCATAGGCGCTTGTGTTCTCGAGTGGAGGGGGCGTGTTCTTTCATTGATCTTCCTGGTGACAGTGCTTAGGAAAACTTATTGTTGCGAAGTTACAAGGCGATAGGTGCCTCTAACAGCCTTTGAGTGTCGGTTAGTTTAACTTTAAACCATTTCTGAAACAGTTCGTCTGAACCGTCCAAAGCCTTTATTCAAAATGCTCACGAGCGGACTGGTTAAGCTATAACAGAATGAGTTACCCACTTTCACCTGTAACTTGGGAAGCACCTCACCCGAACCTTGGTCACATTACAACCAGAAACCTAATCCTTTGTAGTTCGCAATGCTATGTATTTAAAGCATTATTGACGTTATTAGGCGTTATATGCCTTGTTACATTGTGTTAATCTTTATTTCAACTGACTTCACAATTTGCTCTTGCCGTTTCCTTGGCTTGGGTCTCTAACTGGGTCGGTAGTCATCATTAGTCACAGTCGTCTTGGTATAAACCGAATAAATAACAGCCCTGATTGGAGGGGCAATAAAATGGACCGCAAATACGTCGTTAGTGCATTGATTGCAGCTATGTTCATCTCCGGGTGTGGGGGTGGCGGTGGGTCTGACTCAGAAACTGTCGATACGGGTAATACCCTTCCTGATACTTCGAGCCCGGTTGAAGAGACGTCTAATCGTGGCCAGGCCGAGGTCACCAAGAGATCTTCAGTATTGGCAGAGTCCTTCAGTTACGACGGTAACTACGACTATGTCTCCGTAAGCGGAAAGGCTTTTGATCCCATGGAAGCCGAAATGGGGAATGCCTTCGCCGCCAGTTGTGACGGCATGAGCGACCGTTACTACGACAATGGTCTGGTCCGTGCTTATTCCGATGGTGGCGTGACCGATGAGGAGCTGAAGCAGGCAGGGGATCAGGCCCGGGGCACCCTGGAAATGACCCTGACCGCATCCGGTCTGACGATCGACGACTTTCAGCAGTCTTTTTTCAGTACTCTCCACCCCAAAGCGGTGCGTGAGATTCTGGATTACGCCGAGTCCGGAGTGCCTGTGAATTGGCATGACGGTGCTGAGTGGGGCGTCATTAGGTCCGCTATCCACAACCCAGTGATATCATTCTACGATCTCTTGGATGAGGATGAGATGGCTTTGTTTGAGGCAGGCGAGCACGTGAAGTATCGCGATTTAATCGAGTCTCATTTTATGGCCATGCAGTCCTGGGAAAAGATGAAGGTGCTCGTTGCTCTTCAGGAAGCGCTAGTCACTTTCGCAGAGTTTGATCCTGACGCTCCGCTTGGTGGAGGCGGAAGTGATGATGCCGTGGGCGAGCCAGATTATGACTGGAGCTGGGGCCCTGAGCCAGTTATCAACGAGGAAATGGCCGCCAATCCGGAGTACGCCGCTTTGTTCGATAATCCTGCGGTCGATCCCGTGGTAAATGTCTGCGTGCTGTCTGAAAACAACACACCGGATCAATTTGATGCTGAGGTTGGTATCAACAGCGTCACCTTCGGCACCGGCACCGATAACGTGGAAGTGGGCAAGGCCATGGCCAAAGTCATCGGCCTGCACTTGGCGACCACGTATCGTTACGACTATGTGCAGGCGATGCCCTTCTGGTTCACCGAAGGCATGGCCTTCAGCCTGATCGTCACTTCCTACGATAAGGTGGATGCCGACACGCTGGTTGAGCAGGATGCGCTCAATAACTTTGGCCTGGCGGAGGAGTCCTACGCCAGCATCGTTGAAGGGCTTGAGGCCGACAAGAACACCGACTTCCTGATGAATCTCTACTACGCCCAGCGTTTCATTCCGAAGGCTGACGGAGACTCGACGAACAAGGGATTCAGCGACGCGTTTGCTGAGTTGGTACAGGCGCCGAACCATCCTGACCTGACCTACCAGTCATTCAAGGACAACTTTGGCAGCATCATGGCCAGCCTCCTGTAACGCCTTGGGTGAAGATTTGAAAACCGTGACTCGTCACGGTTTTTTTTGACCTGAAGATTGGGAACAGACCCTGCCTATAGATGTAAGACATTGGGCAATACAAACTGAGAATTGAATGATACTGATGATTCGTCATAGTGGGGGTCAAATACCGCAGCTTCTGCAAAAACTGCAATTTGGCTATGCGTTAGTCTTATCACTTCGTCTATATGAGGGGTATGAGCCAAGTGATCAACAAACGTGCTGACTTCAACGGTGAACACCAGGAGAAGAGCGACCGAAGCGACGAAAACAGCTCTATGATGAAGACCTTGAGCATCAACGAACTTATAGGCCGCCAGCCAAAGGAACTGACCCATGTGGACCAGTTATTTGTCGAACTGGCCACGGGTTTATGCCTGTCGATCCTGGAGCGCCACTTCGACATCAAACTGCCAGACGGTTGTCCTAAGGCCTCTTTGGCACCCACTGACGTTTTCGAAGCACTATCTAATGGACCATTCGACATTCTTGCCCAATACCTCGATAGTCTTGAAGATCCTGAGCAACGCAACAGAATTGCTGAGATCGCGCTCGGGCAGCCCTCCCAGCAAGATTTGTCTCCGGCCGACAAAGTGATAACCATCGATGTTCACGAGCTTGGTAAGCAACTGGTTAAAGAAGCTGAGCACCTTTGTGATTCGCTTGATGATCGACCGGTCATTCATCTGCTGGCCACTGAGCTGCAGCATAGGGCCGCCGAGATGTCTTACACCCCCGTACCCAGGTTCTGTCTCATTGATTCAAAGTATGGCCAACTCCGTGCATCGGGTATATTTAGTGCTTCTCATGCTCTTGCTTCACAGGGATATATCGAGCCGGCCAGAAAGCTGATCCAGGGCCTATACGACGTTAACCCCCGCCCTATTCTCGAACTCTGAACGAAAAAAAGCCCGGCAAGACCGGGCTAAAAGGGCATCCATGCAACGCAAAAACTTAGATCGGTAAACTTTGCCCAAATCGGCAATTCAAAGCATTTTCGTCACAGACATCGAACCACACCTGGTCATTCTCAATGTCCACACCATTGAGAATAAAGGTGTCCTCATCAGATAGCTTTACCAGTTCTTTTACGCCCTCACTGTTTGTCTTGAATACAGCGAAGCGTTCTGTTGCCGCATTTCTGAAGATGTTGCCGGCAGATACCTCGTAAGCGGCACGGAAATCCATACCCGCTGGTTCATTCAGAAGATAAGCTTGCTCGTTACACCGGGACACACTGTTCAGCGCCAGGCGCACATCCGGACGATTCGCATTGAGCTGGGCATTGACAGTGCCTAGGGCCCGGCCTGCGTCGGCGATTACACCAAGACCCTTCGTCGGATTGACCTGCGATCTGGCTGTTGAAACCAAAGTGTTCGCCACCTGCTCGGAATCCAAAGCTGGGTTTGCCTGCATCATCAGAGCACTGATACCCGCCACAATGGGAGCTGCGAAGCTGGTTCCATACCATTGCGATGTAACGTCAGTCACACTTAGTGAGCCAACCATTTCCCCTAGGGCCGTAATGTCGACGGCGCTGCCGAAGTTCGAGAAGCCCGACCCATCACCTTGCATGTTCACGGAGCCTACGGTGATCACGTTCTCACAATTCGCAGGAGCCACCAGCGACGCGTCAATGTTCTCGTTCCCGGCTGCCACAATGACAAGTATCCCTCGTTCATGCGCGTAGTTAATCGCTTCCTGAACGTAGAACGGACAATAATCAATCTGTGCGCCAAGCGAAGCATTCATGATTTGAACAGGCTCACTAATGGCCGGGACACCTTCTATGGTTGGATCTCCCGCCAGCCAACGAATACCTATTGAGGCGTCGTAAAGACTACCACTGTCGCACTCAAGAACCCGCGCAGCGACCAGTTCAGCGTCAGTTACTCCGGCAATACCAACACCGTTGTTGGCCTTTGCGCCAATAATCCCTGCCACAGCATTGCCGTGGGGTGAGGTGCAGTTAGGTGCCCAGGTATTTTCATAAAAGTCAGGGTTATAAACTCCGGCGCCAATCACGGAGAGGTTATAGCCCTCAGACCAGTCAAGATCCGCCACTGGATGAAACCCGGAATCCAGCACACCCACTCGAATGCTACGTTCCCTCATGGTGGTGAGATAAGCGTTCAAGATGTCCTGGTAGCCGAGACTCGTGTATGTCGGCTCCAGCCACGATCGTTGCTGGTTAAACCCTGGGTCAGATGGCGCACCTGTCGGGAGAAAGCCTGCGCTATTGACCATCGGATGGCCGGCCGGAGCCTGCGGCAAAGGAGGGTTTCTGGCAATCACATCCACCGCTACATCCTCAACCTCGGGGCGGTTCATCATCTGCTCAGCAAACGCTTCTGAGTCGGATTGGGCAACTTCGAAAACTCCTGCACCACCAGGGCCCTGGTTACTAAGAGAGACTGCGACGCCGGTTTTATATTTGACGATTACTCGGGTTGTGGGTTCTGACGATCCCGTGGAGCTGGCCAGCTGACGCACCGGTTCTGCAGCCGAGGTTGTCGAAATGGCGGCGCTTAATGCGAATAGAACGGCGACGTGTTTAATCATTACAGCACCTCACAGGACAGAGACTGGGCAACGAACGTGCTTAATATTGAAGCTATGGAGCCATATTGCTCGGCGACCAGGAATCCACCATCCTGGAGTTGACCGTATTGCTCATTAGTTGTGTACCGAGACCAGAGACCTAGCTCTTCATCGTATTTCAGATCGCCATCAAAGGAGCCGGGCACCAGTATGCTTGTGTAGATCGATATGCCTGCCAGTTGTTGAACACCAAAGTTCCCGTGATCTCTAACACTGCTATCAAGCAGCTGGAGCTCATTGTTCAGCGTTTCCTCTCCAATTCGCCCTGCCCTGTAGCTTTGCAGTGTGTGCCCAAGGCTTACCAGAGCAACGCCAAGACCAGAAAAAGACGCCGTCATTTCTGGCGCGAAGTTCCAGGCCAAAGCCTGTTTTTCGCTATGAGTAATCACCCCGGCCAGATAAGCGTAATCAAGGAAAAACGTATGTAGGGCGGCGTCCTGGCCCAAAGACAGGAGCTGATCCGACTGGTCCAGAGTGGCATCCGCTTTAGCCTCAAGTTGTGCTGCAGAGGCGTTCCTAACGAGGAGCGAGACCTGCTTCTTTAATTCGTGAGACCCTGAGAGCACGGTGATGTCGAGCTGCGTCGTTATAGGCCGATCAAGATCAGGGAGGACCAGCTCAATGGCACCGTTTTTCAAAGCCCCAAGCTCAATGCCTATGTCCGGCGTATGCTCAAAATGAACGCTATCAGGCGTCGAGAAGGAGCCGGTTATTTCGATCACCTGATTATCGTCATACGCCAAGTACGTTTGATCGATCGTGATTGCCCTTACTGATGAGACTGAGGATTCCTTATCACTGGAGCCGCCCTCCCCCCCACCGCATCCCGCCAAAAGCGTGGCCGTAGTCATCGCCAATGGAATTGCTAAAAAACCAGGACTTCTCATCATGTGTTCTCCGAACTGCTGTTATCGGGTTATGTTTCCCACGATAACTCGGGTCTCAATAATGCAAGGGCCAGACTGCTGCCAGCTCGCAGGATAATGCGTTGTAACAACGCAAAAAGCCGGCCACAGGACCGGCAATTCATTCATCGCTAGGAGATTAGCTTCACGGTTAGCCCTGCTCTGAGCCTTGTGCTGCTGCCTGGATCAGCTGCTGTACCGCTGCTTTCACCTGGCTAGCTGGTACCGCACCTTTAAGCTGCATGACCTGGTTAGTGCGGTTATGAATCACGAACGTTGCAGGGGTACCTGTCACTCCGGCTTCTTGGCCAAAGTTGTAGTCCTCTTGAACTGACTGAGCAATTTCACTGCTACCAAGGCAGTTGAGATAGGCCTCCTGATCAATTGGCAGCATTTCCCCAAGTTTCTCAGGCTTAATACCACGGCTTCCGCCTTCATCGAACACCAGCTGGGTAGCAACCCAGAACAAACGGTTATCCTGCTTAGCTATACATTGAGTGGCTTCGTGTAGCGGACGTGCCGAGGGGTGAACCGGGAAATGCTTCCAGACCCAGTTGACCTGTCCTCCAGACTGATCAACTACCTGCTTGGGGGTTTCGTGAAAACGCTGGCAGTAAGGGCAATCGAAGTCAGAAAACTCAATGACGCTGACCTCAGCTTCCTCAGCACCATAAAGGTTCGCATCATCGCTATTGTCGATTTGAGGCTTGGCGTTATTCCAATCACCGACAAGGTTTTTATAGGACTTTAGAAGGTCATCTCTGCGTGCGGCATCCATCTCGTTCCGGATGATTTTGGTTAGCTCTTCCGGGCTTGCCTGGCCTTGCATATCCGCCAGCACTTCAGTCTGCTTTGCGATAGCGGCGGTCACCGCTTTGAGCTCACTCTGGTTCTGGTTCGCCGTGCTGAACGACATGAACGACAGGGCCAGCGCTGCAATTACAGCAACAGTGACCACGGCCAAAAGAGCCTTGATCAGGCCATTATTGTTGCCAGCTGACTGAGCATTACTGTTCTTCGCCATTTGTACCTCGGATCAATGAAGGCTAAATATCTAGGCTCATCGTACCGAGGCAGGCTGGTGGTCAAGGGTTAAGTGGGTGCTAAAAAGTGCCCTTAACTGCGCTTTTTGAAGTCAGGAGGGTGTCATTTCTCAGAAATACAGTCACCAGCCGGTAGGCATCATCACATTCAAGAAAACCGAAGTGGATAGGTTCTGTTGGGTGCCGGTAAAGCAGAACAACACCATCCTCTCCATATTTGCGGATCTTTCCTTGAACGACATTATCTGGCATAGCTACGGGGGATAGATCAGGAGACTGAAGGCGGCGAACAAGTGAGTCGAAAGGTCGATCTTCGCTCCTGGCATCCACCCGTTCAAGCCACCGCTCATAGGCATGGTCAGTAATCTGGACACGACCAAGGACAGGAGTGGAAATCGTTTCATGCGGCTCCAGATTCATTTCGATATGGTCTGTTGCCGGCGTTTGGTCGTCAGGGAGCATCTGCGACTTCGGATTAACTTCCAGCTCAATGCCCGCCAGCCTGCTGGTTAGGAATCGACTGTATCTGATCATCGATGTGATCTGGGATTTCCCTTTCATCGCTTTCTTGATCGCACCCTTTGTGACAACGGCACGAATCCCTTTGCCCGAGCGTGGTGGGCCTGGCAGCTGTGGATTTTCAAGTATCAAATACCGCAGGGCTGCCAGCTCGCCCAGTGCTTCGACGCTGGTGCTGTCGAACGGTATTGAGACATCGAGGGCACCATTGCGCTCCTTCCCCACATGCCAGAGCACCTTTGCTGATCGTTCGCCCGTTCGAATTGCTTTGACATTAATAATGTTCATGATGGCTCCAGGTAGAGGCTGCAGGCCCTCCGGAGAGTAAATTGCAGCTAGTGGGTTCTTCTGGAAGTCATCATAACCGAAGTCGTAACGATGCAAGCAGAGTGATTTGATCAGCCTTACAAGCAAGGCTTACAGGGCTACTAGCCCTGGCTCTACCCGCGCTTTATGCCAGCCAGCTGGGGCGATGTTCGCCCTCTTTGACATCAATCGGCTTATCACCATTCCGCCAAGCAAACCGATGGATGTTTAAGATTTCCTTAGCCACAACTGCGCTATCTTCAGCATTGAGCCGCACCGTAGCGGTGACTGATTGCGGGCCGTCTATCCCTGCCCCGATGGGCGCTAGTTTGAGTGTAAGATATATGTCCCGGTAGCCAGGCGCTTCGCCGTGAGTCACATATTTGGCCTCAAGATCAACCGGCTCAGCATCTCCGGCCAGATCGAGAACGCGCTGTTCAGCTTTGTAAAGTCGACCCTGCTGGCGCGTCTGCTCGATGTCACCCAGTCTTGAGGCTACGCGCTTGGAGACAGCCGGAATCAGTGAGGCCCATTCTTTACCTATCCGCTCCAGGGCCTCAGCGATCGACACTCCCCGGTCAGCCAGAGCTTCGGCATCGTTAAGCACCAGAGCAGCTGCTAGTGCCTCACCTGTAGATAGTGCCCCATAACCTTGTTGAGCCGCAGCCAAAGCACTCGATACCATGTGCGTTAGATTGTCCATGCCCTTCCTTTCCTACGATGAAAGCACTGCTATAAAATTACAGATCCAACCTCAACTTCAGTTGAACCACACGCACATATAGGCCTGAAGTCACGTAGATCTGATTTTTTCCTTCCTACAGAGGTGGCATCAGGTTCAGCCCTTTTGAAGCCTTCCCACGAAGTAGAAGAACGAAACCAATCATCCTCGCCTCTAATACAGACGCCTTCGCGACCACATTCCTTACACTTGGCGGTATACCTTGTATAGTCCCAGCCCATATCGATTCCTTTTCTTAACTCTCACAAAGGAGTTCTTAGCATTGAGGCTTTAATTGATCGTTGGCCTGGGGTCCGGCCACTGGTCCCCTTCCGGAATGGCCTCCCAAACAGGGACGCCGCCAGCTCCGAATGAGTAACACTGTTGCCAATCCCCTTCCTGCAGCCGGACAAAAAAGGGGTGACCGTGCTCCAGCGCTTCCAGTTCGCCTGGGCCAATTTCAGTTATGAGGTCGAGAATTCCATCTTGGTACCGTAATATCATCGCAGTCTCATAGTCTTAAATTTTGCCGTTATGCTCCAGCAGTCCACCGCCTCGAAACCTACAGGAAACGGCCAGTCGAGCATTAGTCCTCCGGCTGGTTTATATCTCCGGTGATCGAGTAACCGGAACCATAGAGCCCGAATTTTCGCCCCTGCTTCGTTTCGTCATCATCGAACTGGTTGGTGGCTGAGTTCGTATTTATTGGGGCGGTCAAGGCTCTATCAACCGAGTCTTTTCTGCTGTATTGCCCAACCTTGTATACGTTAAAAGCGATGATTAGCCACCCTAAGATTGTGTACACGTTAAAACTGAAGGCACCATTAATATCGAAGAGAAAATAAACGATAGCTCCGAAAAACAACAATACTGGCATTAATAAGGCGATTGTAATAAGGAGGCGATTAATCATGATAAGCCCTTGCTGTGGCGTCATTGTTCGTAAGAAAGGTTAAACAATTTCTGGCCCGGCACAAATTACCAGGTAGCATTCTTCGATGCGCCTAGTTGACGCTCTTTTCGACCCTATGAAACTGAAAAGCCAACGGTGCCAGCGCCACAACAACCACAGAGAACCACAGCATTTGTGTTTCAATTTGCGCCATGATTTGAGATGGCTGATCCGGTGCCGGCCACCACGCCAGAGTGGAAAATCCCAGCGCGATGAACGTCAAAATCACCGCTCGACCGGCGAAGCCTTTTCGCCATGCGAGCCATGGGGTTGCCAGCAAAAACAGGGTTGAAGCGGCTTTCATCAAGACAATTGCCACAAAGATTGTGTTATCCATACGCCTAACTCCGGTTTCCCATGTTCTGAAGCTCTTAGACGGTTGCTAAAGTTCATGCATGGAGTGGGCGGTCGCAATATTTCTTTGCTGGCCTTCATTCAAAATCATCGGTCTGACATCATTGGAAAATGGATGATCAAAAGTCTGTATAAAGACCTCCAGCATTTTTGTTGAGAAGCCACTTGAGTCATTTATTTGTCCAGAAAAGATCATCGGTAGGGCTCCAAGTCCCCCGAAGCGGCTTTCTCCTGCCGTGTAGAAATGCCTGAGCATCCCGTTCACCGTACTTTCCAGAATGTCTTCTGATCCGTCGTCATCAATGACAATGACGCCATTGAAATCTTGCGGTGGTGCTGACTGGGTGTAGGTAGTCATCCATGTGTCCGCTCTCAGATCATGGGCTTGAAAATTTCCATCCTGCGCTCGTGCCACCAGAGTTTTCAGATAACTGAAGGCCTGGCTCTCTGTCAAAGTACCTTTTGTAGCGCTCTCCAGGGAGTCATCAAAGAGTTTTACCGTCACGCAGTCACGAATCTCAGGATAATTGTCCATCAACGTGTCCCGAATCTTGATACCCAAACCTTCCCAGTCGGTCTGCTTGAGATTGTGGAAGGGCAGCGACCCTGTTTGAGCCAACATTTCGCCGAAGCGGCGTTCATCCGTTAATATCGATAGTGAAAAAAACAGCGTGTATGTAGTGCCCTGTTTGTCCATCTCCGATTTACCATTAGTTGATTGATGTTCTATTGCTACGTAAGGCTATCTCTCCAAGACACGCCGCGGCCTCCGAGAAAACGTTAAAGAAAGTACTGGTGCCATGAACTTGCGTTACGTGATGACCACTTTCAATGATCAGCTCACTTAGAGCTTGAACAGATGGGTTGTCTCTGTGATTGTTCATGACCGATTGGAGAGCTTTTTCAACCATGCTCTCGTTCTGAGCCAGCCAACAATCGAAGACATGGAGGTAAGCGGGGGAGTTCTCGCCGGTGCGGCTCGTCAGCTTAGTTGTGAATTCGTCCCAGGTTATGGACCTCAGCTCATCTCCCCACTCAACTGGCTCAAATACTGGGCGGAGATGTTTCCCCTCTCGCACAAAGCTTTGTTCAAGGAAGGGCTCAGAAACTATGCCTGTGATCCAGTCCGAAATCTCAGTCAGAAGTTCGCTTCTGTTTAGATCAAAATAGTCCTTGATCAGAGCCGCTATTTCTTTAACGTCGTCCTCGGATATCTTTGGTGCAAGCTTTGTGGATACCCGGCCCTGGCCATCGATTTTGATGCTCTCGATCAAGTCTGCTTCGTTGCTCTCCTCAATCATATTGTTGGGCCTAATCATTGCCCCATAGAGTCGCCTTAATACGTTGACAAGATCTCGCACATGAATGCCTCCGCATCGGCTATCTGCATAATCAGTTCCTGATTCATTGAGTAGGTTGTGGGGCACGCTGTCTAGGAATTTCCACAAATATGGCCCGGCTAATTCTAAAGAGTCTCCATTCTCAAAGAAGACCGCTGCCGTCTCGGCTCTTTGATGCGCTACGTCGATAACGTCGCCTGCGCACGGTTTAGCCATTTCTATCTCAATATGCTGAAGGCCAGGCAGGGTTTTTTCCATGTCGCTGAAGAATACGGCCGTCTCGAAGCGGCATCCGAATGGGCCTGCTAAATTATAAATATTGCGCATGTTTAAATTCCCAAGGCAGTTCTGGCGGATTCCAATGTCAGTTATCAGTGATTGGATGGACCGTGGTTCGGCCTACAGGTCTGGTGATGATCCAGAATTGCTGGGTCGTCCCACTGTTCATGTGTTGCAGGGTTACCAGTTGCCTCACTTGCGGCAGTCCGTACTGGAAGGGGAAGAACCTTGGCTTTGTCATTGAGCAATCAGTCAGCGGATATCTGTGCTTCCCCAGGTCAATTTCCTCACCCTCAACCCCATCCTCATGCCGTAAAAGCAGTCTTGGCTTCTCAATTTTGAGCACCCACCAGCCGAGACAGCAGGGAGCCAGTATTAGTAGGGGGCTCCACACAATGCTCAACGGGACCGCCAGCATTCCCACAATAAACAGCGGATGGGGTGGCGGTGCTTTTGCTTCCGATCTACTTGTCATGACGAATTCCCATTTAACTGCGACTTGTCGGGCGCGGATACCGTCGTTTGGCCCATACTCCAACTGCGAAAGCCAGAAGTGCTACCAATGAACTCCCTACAAAGAGTCTGACTGAGAAAGGTTCGTCAGTAAGGAGCACCGCAAGAAATGGCCCGCCTATGGCCACCAGTAGAAGGTGGAGGATTGCCTGTGGCCATGGGCCTGCGTAATAGTCCCGAAACTCTTTCATCGTCTTTTCATTCATGTCCAATTCCAACAGTCATTGGGGTGGCGCATTAGTCAGCAAGCCTCATACCGGTAGCCGGTTTTAGCCTCAAGGTCATCAATCTGTGAACGAAGAACATCCTGTAGTACAGGTTCGCTCTCCTGGCCCCGGAGACTGACAATGGTATCTTCTATTGCATCGACCAGCGCCCGGCCTTCCGGATTGTCCAGAACCTGCTTGAATGTCATTCCTCTATGCATGAGTTTCCCTCCCCCATTCTAAACCGGAAATTAAAATGGCATTGCTACTGATATTCTCACAGGGCTGGGAAATGCAATGCAGATAGCCGTGCCGGAAATGTACCTTATTGGGATCTTCGCCAATTAGTTTTATGGAAAAATTTTTGCTCGATCCGGTCAGCGCCAATGCTATCCAAATTTGGTAGTTTGAACTTAGGTTCCCGATCCCAATCGTTCGCCAGGTAGAAACCGTCAGGCTGCTCAACTAGCGCTGCCTTGTGAAGCGAGGCTGAAACATTGGATAACTGGGAACAACCCACGTTTTCGAGGTTTTCGGCAACGAAAGTAGGTCGGCTGCTCTCCCGGCTAATCCAGTAAACCCAACCGCCTATGAATAGATGATCCTGCTCTGTGGAGCCGCAGCGCTTGTTAAACTCGACAACCCGCTGCCGAACGGAAATTTCCGTATAGAAATACTCTTGTGTGAATTTATCGATGTCCCCGGAGCTCAACATCATGGCTGCCAGATCCTGATACCCCTCATCTCCGCTGACATGGCGGAGTTCGGCCAACTCTATACCTGAGCTTTCTTTGTAGCGCGAGCCGCCAGCAATGATCTCTTTGCGACTACTACGAGTCCTGTTGGTGATCCTAACGAATGACGTCGACGCGAGATGAGAGGTTTTGCGGTGTTGTGAATGCAGTTCAGCACCGTAAGCGTGGAGACCAGCTGCTAGCCCCCGATGAAAGCTTAGTGGGGCCTCTATCATTGGGTTATCGTCTTCAACACAATACAGGCAAAATGGGGTCAGTAGATCCTCGCCTCGATGCTTGCCTGCCCCCGTGAAATGGTTCCAGCTTTCAAAGCCAAAGTAGTGTGCAGTCACTTCCTGAACCAGGTGACGGGGTAAAGGTTTGGCGACCATCTGGGACAGGGTACGCATAAAAGCGGTGGACAGGTTGGAGCAACTAGGCTCAAACATGCTGCGGCCCAAGTTCCAGAATTCAAAATCGTCCAAGTTCGACGCAACGTTATCATCTTGATCACATCGGATGGCATCGACTTTAGGGAATCCACGAATCTTCCGAAGGTGCTTGGTGAACACCTCACCGGAAGCACCCGACTCAAGGCCACGAAGGGCTGTACGGACCCTGCACAGTTCATCATCTTTTACCGCTGTAAACGGTATGTGGCAAATCCGAGCTATCTCACAATGATCGCCCTGAAGGACCAGCTCACCAGCCGGGTTCCAATAAACGCGATTCGGTTTCGTCCGGGCGTGATTCATGAGCCATAGAATATAGCCCAATGCTTCTGAAAGACTGTGTGAGGCAAGGATGTAATTCTCAAATTCAATTGGCGTCTCATCAGGAAGCAGTATCGCATGCCAGTCCGGGCTTAAGTCTTTTGAATCTAATGCGTATAGCCATCGATGAGCTCGTGAATCGACAATGCTCAGCAAGCTCCTAAACAGACGAGAGTCATGCATCTGGTGCTCTTGAGAGCCGGTCATTTCGTATGGAGTTTCAAGGAACTCCGGCAGGATTTCATAACCTTTGTAGGCAAGCTCTTTAACTAAACGCGAGGTGGCCTTTTCCAATGAATCTTCGATTTTAAATAAAGGATGAGTCATGACATCTTCCCCTTGTCGGCTCTGCAGGGGCGGTCGTGTGCATTAACCAGGCCCAAGCCGGTGTCAGGAAAGAAGTAGTAAGGAATGAGGCCCTGTTCGCATGGAGCGCACACAGCAGGTATCGGGCGACCTGAATAATAGTATTGGTCGGCTCTCAATGTCTGTCAAGAACGCTCCTGAGGTCTGGCCTTCAGATTTCCATATAGTGCTCATTTTGTAAGTGCGCAATAAAAAACCCAGCCACGGAAATCCGGGGCCGGGTTTAATTACTGAGTTGAGAGTCGCTTGCTCACAGCAAGGATGCTGATCCCAAAGCGGCCCCAATGACGCCAAACACTAATCCGCCAGCGCCCATGTGGGTTGCGAGCCTGTAGCCCCAATCCGGATGGTTCAGATAGTGTTTGAAAACCGCGAAGTACCCTGCTCGATACACACCGACTTCCACCTTTTCGCCAGGCTTAATGCCCAACGCATCACAGGTGTCGTAGTCGGCAGCAATCGCTGTCGGTGAGCGAATGTCCATGCTTCCACTTCCAATCGCAAACCTAAGCGTGTGAGCCCCAGTTGTCTCATTCACTAGACGAACTGGCTCCCTGCGCTCTACCTGCTGACCTTTGCCAGACCTGGTCGTGCCAATCCGAGACGAATGCACTCGCACTATGGAATTCACCAAACCGGCATCTTTGGCAGGCAACCGCAGCACGGTACCGGCCACAAAGATTACTTTGGCCATGGTCATTCTCCTTTTGATGATCGATCGGCAGCACTCCTAGAAGTGCCGCTGACCGTGGGTTTTACCAGTAGAGGCTCTGCTCTTCTGGCTGTTTGATCGCCTCCCACCTCTCAGGAAGAGGCGGTTCTGAACACATTTCCAGTTCAGGACAATGCGCAGGATGAAACAATCGGTGCCAGGTGATCAGATCGTTATCGACGTCGAGATACCCATGCCTGCCCGTTGAGGGCTCGAACACGTATTGCCAACGCCGACCGTTGATCACACTGATCGGTTCGGTACCGCCACATGCCGGAACAACCTCCCTCATGCCGCCAGCCTCTTTTGCTCAACGCCATAGAAGAAAATCATCTTCTCCAGCTTGCGAAGCGACGTGGAGCTCAGCGTTCTAAGCCCCAGAGTGACGCTGAACCTTTCGTGGGTATTGGTAATGACCAACGCCCCCGGATAGATCAGCAGTTCCGTAGGTGACGTTTCGTTGATCTCAGGGAAGACAGTTTGCAATCCGTTGGATCGAACGAATATTAGGGATTCCTCGCGAGTCAGATGCTGAACACTGCCGCGAAAGGTTTCAAAGTCCATGAAAATTCTCCTGCTTGGGGAAGCCGCCAGGCCAGCGGCCTAGCGAAACTCCCGTTTTGTTTTGGAAAGCCGGGAGCCGAAGCTCCCAAGCGGTTCAGGCAGCAGCCAAAGCTGGTACCGGTTGTTGAATGTTTTCCCGAAGGGAGGCAAGCCCTTTGCCGATGCCATAGCCAACAGCTTCGAACATCGGCCATATAACGCTCTGGCCTAACACCTCATGTCGAGTAGTCGTAGCAACCCAGGACACATCGATGAATGCCTCTGGGATACCTTTGACCCGAGCGTGCTCAAGGGGCGTCAGGAGACGCGAGAGCAGCGGATCGGTTGGATGCTGGATAAACGGGTCTGTGCTCCTGGCTTTGTTGTACTCGCGGGTTACGGTCGAAATGTGACCTTCTTCGCCAGTGAACAACTGCCTTCTGAAACCTTTCCCGGCTTTGATATCCCGCTGCTCTTTCAAACGCAGGTAGTCGTAGGACTTCCAGCGCTCGTCATCGAGCGGAACATCTTCCAGCACATCACTCAGTTTTTCTGGCTTGGTCCGCAGGGGCACGATGTCATCTATATCGATGAAATCTTCCATGCCTTCAGTGAACGCAACCACGCAAAGGCGATCGCGCTTTTCCAATGCTCCGAACTCACATCCATTCAGGATTCGTTCCTGCACCACATAGCCGAGAGATGCCAATACCGACCGGATCACCGCCATGCTGGCAGTGCTCTGGTACGGCTTGACGTTCTCAATGACCACCAGTGCTGGGTTGGTTTGCTCAATCCAACGAAGGGCATTAAAGAACAGGGCCCCAGCGGAATCGTGCTCCTCTGGAAGGTATGTTCTCTTCTCCCCTTTCGTGTCGCGCATTTTCGCCCGTCCTGCGGTTGAGGCCCCAGTACAGGGGATTCCCATGACGCATAGATCGGCCTGAATGGCACGGTCGATACAAATATCCTGAACGGGAGCCTCGATCAGCACCGATTCATCTGTAAAAAGATGCGGATTGCTTTCAAGAGACATATCCAGGTACTTGCGCTCTATTTCGACAGCGACTTGAACGAACGTACCCACGCCTGCTTTGGCTAGTCCTGCATGAATGGCCGTATCAAGGACACCCGCCCCATGGAAAAGACTATGGACCGCCAGCTTATGGTTATCCGCGATCTTCTTGCGGATACGCTCCAGGCGTTCCTGAGCCGCTTCCTTGAGGTAGTGCTTGCGAATGACGATCCGCCCTTTGCGAATTGTCACCCGAAGTTTTTCCTCCTGGTCGAACCATTCCGCCAGCTTCTGCGCGTTCAGGTCGATAACCGGCATTTCGGTGCCGTTCCTCTTTTTCGAGGATACGTTCCGCCTGCCACCGGCTATCCTCACCAGGATGAGTCGATCACTGTTGGAATGGTCAACGTTGTAAGTTTCGCCAACGCGAAACCCTTCACGCTCCAGTTTCCGGCCCTCAAGCCAAATTCTGGGTGTATTCCGGTTGGTACCGACTTTGGTCACGATAATTGCGGTCATGGTATTGCTCCTTCTGATTTAAAGGAGCTCACACACTCCCCGCTGGGGAATGTAAGAGCCCCAGCTGGGTTGGTTATTGATTAGAAGTACAGTCCGGGTTCCGAGCAGGTGTCCACGAACTGACTGACTGGCGTGAATTGCTGCATGCGCTCCTCAACACTCATTGGCGCTGGATCGCACCTCGCATTGGGATCGATGGTAAGTGGCAAGAAAGCGCTTTTGTCCCAGATTCGGACGAGACTTAACGCCGGCTCCCAGTCATCAACTCCGCCATCGCTGATAATTTCTAACAGATCCGGAGCAATGTGATTTGCCACTATCAAGGCTGCACACACCATCAGGTCGTAAGGCTTGCCCGCAGTGTTGCAGGCCCCGATACCTGGTGAGATCTCCTGATCTTTCTCAGGTCCGGCATTCGTAAGAAAGAATGTTTCTTCCCCGAGATCATCCTTACCGTCAAACATGATGGCAAAGAAGCCGTGCATTTCCTGAACGACGTTCATCCTGGAGTGCCTGACGATTTCGGGTTTTTGGATCAGCTCGCCCTTAAGATTGATCTCTTCGACGTAGGTGATCATCGCTCCATGTAACGGCTTATTTTGATAGAAGCCGCCAGCAGACAAGCTCCGCATGGGAGTTATTGCAAAAAGCCTCTTAACAGCACGGGTTATCCGACGCCATTCGACGGCGGTAGGTGCTCTTTGTTTAAGGAAATAATGGGCATGAACCATACATTTTCTCCTTGGTTTGTTCCGCTGCACCAATCCGGAGATTAGTGTGGCAGTGGGTTGAGGGAAGCCGCTTCAGACGAGGCGAGAAGAGTGGCCCAGTCGCCGCAACCAACACTGCGTTGGCCATAACGAATGGGGAACCGCTCTTTAAGCGCCGGCACCAGGTCTTCACGGTGATCATGAAGAATGTTTAGCGCTTCGCCCGTCCGATTGTTCTCCATTGCGTAGCCGTACACGACGGCCCACTCCGGACAAATAAACGGCTCAGAGCCAACAAAACTCAGTTTCTGTTCAGAGCTGAGGTGGTAAGCAACGATTTCTTTGCTCATTGAAATTCTCCGCTTGAGAAACGGAGTCGCCCCATACAGGGACGGACCCCGCATGGGTTTAGGTAGGAGTGCTGTGCTTGCATAAAAGCCAGGTCAGCTGCCTGATTTGCGCCAGGGGCACAAAATTCGTTTTAGCCGAAACGCTCCAAGAACGCGGCAGCCAAAAAGAATTCTCCAGAATAGGGACCAGGTTACCCCTGATAGGCCCTGTCTAGTGGCAAGAAGATGCGGAAAAAGTGTCTAGCGTAGTACGCCTGAGGCCCCTTAGGACCGTTTAAATGGGGTATAATGGGGGTGCGGGCCTTTGAGCTCGGTGGCGAAAGCCTCCGCAAATATCTTGTTTCGCGATGCCCCATTCTGTGAGTGCGGCCAGACCCTGACATCGCATCTCAAGTTGCTTTAGCAACGGTTGAGGTGTGTATGTCTGATCAACCTAAAGTCATTGCCCCAATTATTCCGTTTTTGTCAGTCTTGATCTTCTTCGCGCTAGTTGCGGCTGCAACCGTTTACGTGGAATACAGCGACGATAAGGCGCTGGCAGCCGAACAAATCTGGGATCACATAAAAACCCTTTCACTGATTGTGACAGCGTATTTCTTTGGGGAGAGAAGGGCCATGCCCTAATTACTAACTTACCCCCAAAGCGGTCAAACGGACGGCAGAAGCGTGACGTTTTCAGCTCCCTCCCCTGCGCTCCTGCACCAGTTATCGCATGCGATATAGGTCACCTATGGGCCTGGAGGCCCATAGACGATCGTTGAGGTTTATTTTGAGGATGCTTCCACCATCAGGACGGGATGGACTTCAACCCAGGGTACGCAGCCATCACAGAGCCAAATGCCACCGGAATGGTATTGGTTCAGGATGAAAGTCTCAGTTACGGGCTCACCTCCACTTTGAAGCAAGCCTTCAAACCGCACCCGCAACACTGAGCGCTCGGTAAGTTTTCCCTCGAACACGTATTTTTTACTACGTGTGCTGAGAGTCATCACTGCCTCATCGTCAGTCCCGGTCAAAGTCACTTCCTGACCGTTGTCAGGCATGAGCTTCGATTGTTCAAAGGCTACTGTGGAATCAACGCAGCCATGGATCAGCCCAGCGCTTAAGGCAACCGCAATTGAGAGTTTCTTCATCATCATTTCCTCATTTTTTAGATCCCAAAGAGGCCCGGAGGCCTCAAAGGGATGGTTGGTTAAAAGTACAGGCCGGGTTCCGGTGCGGACTCCAAGAACTGACTTAGCGGAGCACCTGTTTGCTGCTGCGCTTCTGGATCAATGCCTTTTGGAAGGCTGACATGGTCGTTATAAGTTCGAGCAAACTGCAAAGCAGGCTCCCAATCATCGACCTTGCCATCACTTCTAATCGCCAGCAGATCCGGTGCGATATCGTTGACCAATATCAGCAATCCGCAAACCAGTAGATCGTAGGGCTTTCGCCCTGTTTTGCAGAACCACATACAGGGCGAAAGCGCCCTATCCTCTTCTGGCCCCAGATTAGTCATCAGGAAGGTTTCGTGGCCCAGATCCTCAACACCGTCGAAACAGATGCACGGATTACCCTCCATCGCTTGCACAACATTGGGAGCGGCATGATCGATGGCGATTGCCTCATCGACATATTCACCTGTCTCCGGATCTTTCCTCTCGACATACGTGATGAGGTACCCGGAAAGCGGATCATCCTGACAATAACCCCCGGCTGTTGCTGTTCGAACTGGCGCATTCGCAATCAGAAACTTGGCGGCCCGTTCGATGGCCTCCCATTCATCAGCGGTTGGCTTTCGTCTTTTCTTGAAATAATGGGAATAGCCCATGACATTTCTCCATTGGTAGTGCCACCAGGCAAACCCGGAGGTTCACGCGATAGCTGTCAGAAATGTCCTGGTGAGCCATAGGCCCACCAAGACGGTTGAATGGCGAAGTCGTATTCGCCGTTAAGCCGCTTCCTCGGTAAACAGGTCCAGGTTGCCCTGGTCGCTTACTTGGGATGCGATTCGTCGTTGGTGCTCTTCCAGAAGCCGGAAGTGCTCGGCCTTGGAAATGGAGTTTTCGATTGCGTACTGCTGAATGTCGTAAACATTCAGATCTTCTTCCAGTCGCATCCAGTGTTGGGCACGGCGGGCGATCTTGTCGTAGGTCGCGATTTGTCCACGTCCTACCTTGACCAGACCGCGATCAAGCAGATAGCGCACGCCATCGGCGTTCTCCAGTGACAGAGTTGAGAAGTAGATCTCCTCGTACTCCATTAAGAAGAGATTTGCCTCCATCCCATCGATGTTCAGCTCATCCTCTTCCTCGAAGTAGGCGACCCGACGGGTCTCTCCGGTTTCTGCATCCCGGTAGGCTCCAAAAGGAGGCCGATCCGGGCGTCGAGACGGGTTTATCGCCTCAGCGTATGCATTTCGAAGTCCGTCGATTTTCCACGGGTGTTCGTAAGCACCGATGTAGAAATACCGCTTCTCTGGCACAGGTATGCGGGGGTAGACATCCTCAGCGACCTCCGGGACGTCATAGCGACGGCCCAGGTGTACCACCTCGTACCACTCTCTCAAAGCTGGGAAGGCGTGATCGAATGCTCCGTAAATGCCCCATGCGAAGTCGATCGCAAGCAACATCTTCGGTGTGATCCAATTGAATTGGGGATGTGCCAGGCGACGATTCGCCGGGGTATCGGCGATGTCACCGCGAGATAAAGCTGCTGCATGCTCCTCTGCACGCTCTTCCTCCCGAATATCGAGAGTAAGCATGTAGCGAAGCAGTTCGCGCCGCATCCGGGATGAGTAGTTGTCCGGAGACAGAGCCACGTAGCCAATGTCAGAAATGCCCCGTTGGAACCACTCGCGACGACCGAAGTCGTGCTGGGTTCTGACGATGAAATTCCGAAGCCGGTTGATCCCGTCCAGGTACCCGAATGTATCGGGTTCGGACTCAATCATGGCCGACATTGACTTGTCTTTTTTCCCAGCGATCGTACATATCCCACAGCCATGTCTTGAGCCGCAGGCCGATTTGTTACCACCGTCTCCAACGATGATGGCGCATGCGCCCTCATTGGATGCCCGGTAAAGCTCAAGCGTATGCTCGAACGATGGTACATAGGTGGAATAGATGCCGTTTCGCTTTGAGTCCACAGCCATCAGCAGCTCCCACACATCCGTCATTTCCCAATCGGCAATAACAGAGCATGAGAACAATGCGTTCTGACCCTCAGCTGGGATCAGGGCAGTTGCGGTATGACCGGCTTTTGTCATTCGATCACCGCGTCCAGCTGATTCCGACGTCCGGGTTCCCACCAGGACAACAAGATCTCGGCCTTCACCGGCTTGCTTACGAATGCGCTTGAGCGCCTTCTGCTGCGGTCGAACTTTCCAATCGATACTGCACTCGCGGTGCTTAGAGTCAACGAAGCGTGGCAGCTTCCCCCGCCCTACCGTCGCATACATGAACGACGCAGAGAGTGAAGGCTCCGCCAGCACGACCTCCACAGGGAGATCTTGCTGTTCTATGAACCGGTCAACATACCCGATCATTTCCCCTGTGTAGCTGTCAATGGCCGGATTTTCGATCCCGGTGTTTGAGTGGGAAATGTAGCACCGAGGCAGTTCAATGCCTTGATCCTTGGCTCGTTTCAATGCTTCGAAGAACAAAACAAGTACGGCTGATGAATCTTTACCGAACGAAACTGCCACCGATAGGGCATACCCTTTCTGCAGCAGGTCGATTATGTGAAGAATCACAGGTTCGGCTTTTTGCTGGATACGTTCGAATCTTGAGTTGTGAATTTGAACGGTCATTTGCGTTCTCCTGAACAGGAGAGCACACCAACCCCGAGGGATTGGCATACCCTCAGGGTTGGAAGAGACCAGGTCTCTTCGGTTGGTTAACAGATCAGGCGATTTCTGCCCGAGCGCTGTTGTGGTTATGAAGCCAGTTGTATTCAGCCGCTATTTCGTCCAGGTCCAAGCCCAACTTGAGCTTGTGCATGGCGCTATCAACGGCATTCACCGCGTCAACGTGGGGATAAAAAGGAAAGGTCTTACGAGACTTCTCCATGTAATCACCAAAGTGGCTGAACAGTACCCGGTACTGCACAGTGCTGCCAAACAGAAACGTCTTCTCGAACTCACGAGCGTAATGTACATCCTCGCCCGCTTTGGCCTCTGCCTTTTGGAGCAAAGCCAAACCATCCAACTGCTGCGTGGCCTTCAAATAGCCACGAAGCTTTGTAAGCGTCTCAGGCAGTGTGTACGGGTTGTTGAATCGAACATCGTCCGGATTATTCATAGCGTTCTCCTGATAAGTGAGCACGCCACCCCGAGGGGTTCAGCGTACCCTCGGGCTTGGTAAGAGATTCGATCTCTTCAGATGGTCAGCTCTGATCGCAGATCACGTTTCAGAGTTATGAGTTGTTCATGTGTGTCAAAGGCCGCATCGCCGCGTTTGAAACCAGGTTTCGGCGCGGGCGCGTCAGCACTGGCCACCACGTTGAAATCTAAGATTACGCCGTGGGGGTTAGCTGGGCCTTTGAGCATCAGATCGAAAAGAACTGATACCTCCAGATAGTCATCCACTTCGACGCGAGGTTCTTTCGAGTCGTAATAGATCTGCAGACAGTATTCGCTCTGTTGATCTTCGTTGGTGAGTTCGTCGACTCTGAAATCCAGCACTGGGACACGGAAATCTCGCATCCTGACGACACAATCAAAAGCATCAGCGAGCTTCTGCCTGACATTACCGTTCAGTGTTGGATCTGCTTTGAGTTCGACGAAGAACATTAAAGCCATGATGGCGCTCCTACGTTGAGTGGAGCCTTTTACCCCACCGGGGCATAAGGGCCCCGATATGGGTGTTTTGGAATGCTGTGCTTACCAGATGGTCGGGGCAGCTACCCGTTTCGTGCCTACGGCACAAAAATGAATTCAGTAGGACGGCTCACTTGCAGCAATAGCCTGGTCCTGGGCCAAATTGTCGTACACGGCGATGGTGGGGCACTCGTTAATTTCTGCCAGATAACTTTCCAGGGCGCTGGCCTGTAAGCGAAAGTGATCTTCACGCAAAAGACTGCTCTGGGGTTTAAATTGAAGCCCTATCCGATACTCGCCGTTCCAGGTTATCCGGTATCTCACATTCGCCGGCATGGCCGTTAATTTCAATTCGGGTTTGTTGGTAGCGCGGACATGGAGACAGACATCGTCGCCCTGCTCCCAGGCAGGCACAGGAATGGTCAATCCTGCGCCATCACGGTTAAAGTCAATCAAGCGAACTTCCATTCGCTTTCGAAGGTTCCACCGGGGGGTGATAAAGCCCTGCAAGGCTTTTGCCTCATACCTAGGCGAGGCAACTGTCACCTCTTGCAGCCTTTCAATGATGTCGTTTATAGCAGCATAGTTAAACAGGCTGACACCCATGTTTGCGTCCTCAGTTTCATTTTTACCTGAGGGCTATCTTATGGACTGGCCGGAAACATAGTAGAAAGTGGATGTGTTTTACGTGACCGACAAAAAAAAACCCAAGGTCACGAATGACGCTTGGGCTTGGATTGCCGACCCCTCTGGTAAACATCCAATATGTAGGCGCTGTGCAGATTGATCGACCGTAGTGTTAGATCGGGCCAGCGAATAAAACTCACAGACCCGGTCTTGGCGGCTTTGTTTGCAGAATTCGACATCCCACCTCCTCATGCTGCAGCTTTGCCGAGCTCCGCCTTGAGATCGTTGTAGACCTCTCGTGCAGAGTCCGCGTATGGACCGGTAAAGCCTACTGAATAGCCTTTCTCGCTCCAAATGAACAACGTCAGCAATTGTTGGTGTCGATCTCGCTTCTGAAGAAGCGCTTCCCGAATGCGTCGACGGTAAGTGTCATCCGGCCCCTCCCACCCCGGAGGAGGTGAGAAAGGGCCGGGTCCACCCGGCTCCGTGACAAGCGCATTGAAGTCGATGATGTTCTGCATCGGCTGCACTGCGGTTTGATCAGACGACATTCTGAACACCTCCATGAGGATTCTCGCAGAGGCTGCGCAGGTAATCTTTCCGGGGGAACCCGAACAGACCCTGGCCTATCAGCACGTCATTCCAATCGATCCCCTTGGCATTTCTAGGAATGGGAACAGAGGGAAGCATGGTCACAACTTTGATACCACGCGGCTCCAGCCGTTCACGCAATACAGCATCAGCGAGTTCGCCAGCTGCACTGCGATCCTTATCTGCCCAGTGAACCACTACCTTTGTACCTGCAGGCGGCTCAAACCCCTGAAGGATCGAGCACGACACACATGACCAAACTGTTTGGCCAGTGGCGCGGTAAACCGACCAAGCGGTTTCCATACCTTCTGCAACCCCCACAACACCGTTTTGAGGCTCGCCGAAGCGAACAGCTCCGCCAACCACAGCTTTCGTGATTGGCACCGGCATCATCTTCTTGGGAGACGGTACACGGGCTTTTTTGCCGTTTTTGGTGAGATAGGTCCGGTGCAGGGTTACCAGGTCACCGTTCTTATCTCTGATCGCTGCGACAATCGCCGGGAATTCTCCGAGATTGCTGCCATCTTCGTCGCGGTACACGAGCTTCGGGATAAACCGAACATCGTTGACCAGGTTCATGCCTCGGATCGAGACCTGACGATTCCTGATGTACGCTCTGGCAGGCTCTGCAGCTGGTGAATCCAAGGGCAAAGCCTCGTTCCATAGCTTTTCGATGCGCCCTACCAGGTTGGCCTGATAAAGCTCATCTCGCTTCCTCTGCTCCGCCAGCTCGTCAGCCGTAGCTGCGAGCCATGGCTTGGACTGGTAGATGTCAGCGATCGTCACAGGCTGTGACGTTTGCTGCTCTTCCGCCTTAGGCTGAGAATGCTGCTCTGGGAGCTCTACTTTGCTATCTTGCGACACTTCGGGCTCTGAACACGCATCCACATAAGGCTCCTCAACCGTTTCAGGCTGAGCTTCGTTTGCAGCGGTGTTCAGGTAAGCGTCCTCGTAGGCCTTCATGGCGTCTTGCTCGATGGCAATACCGTGTTCAATGGGGCTTAGAGTTGGCTTAGAAGCTGCCTTTTCAGGGGCAGGCTTTGCAGCGGCTTTATTTTCGGGCTGTTGCTCGCGGTCTCGACGCGGGACTACCTTCTGTAGCTGGAGGAATCTTCCGATCTGTTCCTTCGTTACTTCGAAGTCCCAGCCGTGATAATCCATGAGGACGTTAAAGCCCTCTTTCCAGCTATTGCATGAGCAGATTGCGCCGCCCGTTTCGTTGACGTCCTTGAAGACCCGGAACTTTTTCCCCTTCGAACCGTGGCCAGGCATCGGGCATGGCACATGGCCACGGCCTTGCTTCTTCAGCGCTGGTTCAATTTCAGGGATCATGGTCGCCAGAATGGCAACCCAGTTTCCAGTGGCCGCATCGCGGACTTCTTGAGTGGGATAAAATCCAGACATAGTGTTTCTCCTGTCAGCTTTGGGTTCCAGTCGAGGTATCCCAAAACCGCCCCTGGAAGGAGGCTTTGGGATACCCCGACCAGAGGAATAACAGGGGAAACTATCCCCCAGGAGGGGGTAGAAACCCCCTGCTGGGTGGGTAAGCGGATGAGGCGCGGGAAGTCCCGGCACCTCACATCAAGTAATTACGATTGGCGGCTACGGTACCAATCAATGCCGACCATCACGAGGATGGAGCAGCCGAGAAGTATGCCCGTAGTGATCATGAACTCAGTGTTCATTTAATCTCACCTATTCTGTTTACTTATTGATCATTCTGCTGACAAACGAGTTGTAACACAAGTTTGACGGCAGTCGCTGCGAAGAACCCCAAAAAGCCAGTAACCACGAAGAGCACAGACAGTACGACGTCTGCGGCTTGCGTTGGCAAAGGATTAAGGTTCAGGACACCCAGGAAGCCAATGGACACAAAAGTAGCTGCGACCAAGGTATAAGTGGCAAAGGGTTTATCAGATCGAGGAATCAGACTTGCAGATAGTATGCAAAGAGCGATTCCAACTAGGATGAGCGGTTGGGCCGTGAGCGAAATTCCTGCGAAAAGGCATGGTATTCCTAATGCTTCAGCGGCCTTACTTATAGTGTTTTTCATAAAGGCCTCTTTGGTTTGTTGGTAAAAACAATACCGAGAGACCTTCTGCCCCGGTGAGGACTAGAAGCCCTCGGGGCATTGCTGTGATGCTGTGCTTGATCAGAAGATCCAGGCCAGCTGCCTGATCGCTCCGCGAGGGAGTGAATCCATTTGAGTTTGATATCTCAAACCGAAATAGACTCGCGATGTATCCTATTCTGCCTATCCAGAACAGAATCACGCACAGAGTGGATGCGTTTTATTTGCCTAAAGTGCCCCAGACGACCGAAGTCGTCTGGGGTTTGTGGTCACATCACCAAACTTACACTGCTGGAAGAGAGCTTGATCTTGAACACCCTTTTGCCCTTCTCTTTGGCTAAGACATACCACTGGTACGGGATGGTTACCGTCCCATCATCACCGCCGAACAGAGCTACCTTATTTTCGTAGTAATCCTCATCCACTTCGGGATTGCAGCCGTTGGCATAAGCCACGGTACCGCGTGAAGCAGGTGTCGAATCACCTTCGAATTTGGCATTGGTGATCAGGTAAACCCCACGATCACCGACGAGTTGAAAGCAGCGCTCAAGCGCATCTACGCGAATGTTCTTCGCCGATGGCCAAAAGAGTCCGCCAGCTTCTTCAACCTGAGCCGCTGTGCGCCCCTCGGCGTCGAGAACTACTCCGCCCTCATGTTTCTCAGGGTCAAAGAGTTGATCCATTGTCGCGGAGAACCCAGGAGCCTCGTTTAGCTCTTCAGCCAGACGCGCCACATCACTCATTTTGAAAGTAAGCAAAGCCATGATTATTCCCCTTCTGTTGTTGAGCGAACCACCCAGTCCGGAGACCAAATTGAACGCGGGGCATTAAAAAATTCCGCCAGCTTAATGACTGGATCGGTTATTGATGTTTCGGTACCAGGGCGATCACTATTCCTGTGTTTCCAGGTTAGTAAGGCGCACCACGATATGCCGATTCCTCGCACGGGGTGGAATGCCATCACCTTCCGGGCCAAACCTCGATCTGAGCGTGGCCAGAATCGTCTCCCAGATATCTTCCGGCATGTCCGAGCTACTACCCTCTCCCGCGAGATTGGGCTCAACCAGGACCGCGACATCGGACCATTCGTTGGGGTTTTCACCAGGCTGATGCCAAGAGAAAACCACCTGGTTCTCGATGTAATGCAAGAAGTCTTTCCTCTGGAAAAACTCTGGCGCGTTAAGTTGAACGTGCAGCCCGTAGTGTTTCTCCAGGCCGCGATTCAAAACTTTCTCGATCATGCTGAACTCCTTGAGTTATTGAGCGCCCTTCCGGACGCTCTTGAGTGTTGGTTTTCGTGTTATGAATGGCGCTTTGGCCACATCAGAACCAGTCCGATCGCCAAAGGGGCAAACTGAACAAAGGCGTTAATCGCCTCAGCGGAAATTCCCATACATTCACCTGTAGTTGACAGATTCAAGCGCCGGAGCACTCAAGATCTGGTGGGTTTTGTGTCTACCATTCGACAAAGACCGTATGGTTGCCCATCCAGCCCATATTCGAACGTGTAACCACGTTGTTGAGCATCTGCCAGGAATTCCCGGCAAACCTCGTAAGGGTCTCTGTTTTCTATCTCCCGGCTGTAATGCTCAATGAGTGCTTGCATGTCATCAGGCAACAGCTCGGGGCTCTCGAACAGATCCGCTTCGTCTTCATCGCACATACCGAATTCCTCCAGTAATGGTGCTAGGTGGGTGTCTCAGGTGCCGGGTGGCACCTGGTGGGGGTTTATGTCGGGCCGTTACTTTCACCGAATGCGCCGGCCGGGAGGGTCCAGTCGTCCACAAAAATGGGCTCCTTGTACTCCAGGCTTAACGCGGCCTCGATCTGGCTTTGATCTAACGACTCATAAGGCAGTGCCTTAGCCGCTCGATCTCTGACAGTCTCAGTCCGATGAATGGTGACTCCGAACTCATCCTCATAGTTGGCAATGCGCTCAAACCGATCGGGATCGATGGCCTTCACACTTGCCCATTGCGCCGCTGATCCGAAGATACAGGTCATACAGCTCAACCGGCCCCAGCCCAGCTTGTAAGCTGGATGGACGTTAATCCGATGTCGCTGGATGATTTCCCAGATCTCAAACTCCTTCCACGCGTGAACGGGGCGGTAGTGATCAACGTGGCGCTTGGACCGGCCATGACGGCGGTCTGTGCGGTGCGGCTCGAACGTTTTATAACGCGCCCGAGCCGGGCTTTCTTCAGCCCTTTCGCCAGTTACAAACAAAGTGCGCTTGTGAGCGAAGCGGGTTTGTCCCGTCAGCGACTTGCTAGCAGGATCGATTTTAAGGTACGAACTGCACCAACGAGTGCTGAGATTGGCGGACAGCTGTGGGAATTTGCGCCGTGTAGCTTTCTTCCCGGTTAGCCCTCCCGCTTTGAAAGTCCCATCGGGAGTCTCAAAGTAAGTGGGCTGTGTCAGAGCATTCTCACGAAGCATCTCCAACTCTATACCGCCAGATTTCCAGCTAAAATAAATGGGAATTCCGATCGCCTCTGCGAGTTTTTCGCAGTAGCTTTCGGTGATTGGCCAATCGAATAACGGGTTGGTATTACCCTTACCGTCGACCGAGTGATGCCACATTTCGATTTTAGAGAGCGGAACCCCCTCTTCAATCAGGTTGAGCAGACACGCCAGGCCATCCTTGCCGCCTGACATCATCACCAGCACGTAATCGTAGGAATCCAGATCCGGCTTCTCTACGATCTCATCCTCGAAGTCAGTGACATCGAAAAGAGCGATTTGATTGGTTTGCATATACACCTCCAGATAGGCAGGTGCTACGCCCCAGCGGGTGCATAGCACCCGCATGGGTTTAGGTTTTAGGCCTGACAGATAGACACGAATTCAGCGTTGTCGTATCCGTAAGGTTCACTCTTCAGGTCACGGCACTCTGCATCGAAACAGTCGCGCCAGTCTTCAAAGTCTTTGCGAACAATTACACGGCGCTCAATATCCATGTAATGCTCTCCGCGCCAGGCCCGAAACATGCAATACACATATCCCCAGACTCCGCCAGCATCCTCAATCTTGAGGCGCTGAGGGCTGACTTGAGTTTCAATTTCCATCTCAATCGACTCCTCAGGCGTGCTGGGCGATCTGCTCTACAGCTGTTTTCAGGGCGGAATTGACCTTGGGGTTATCAAGATCAACGCCGGCACAAGCTAATGACACAAGCAGAGCCTCCAGAGCATCGGCATAAGCCTTGCCCTTCTCATCCAGGTTCCCATCAAGCGTAAATTGCTCGGAAAGGGTTGATGAAATCTGGCTTGCACCATCGGTAGTGGTTTGTATGCGAATGCCGAAAGGCAAATCGTAAACCTTCGCTGAAGGCTGGTCTTCGGAGTATTGCCAGTAGCCGCGATAAGAACGTTGGTCCAAATCCGGGCCCACTAGCAGGCCTAATGACAGATGCCCCTCACGAAAGCCGCAAGAGAGCGAGCTATTAACATGATCCATAGCGTATTCGTGCAGGGAATCTTTGTCCGACGCATTGATTTCAGTCTGCCCAGCGGCAGGCCACCATCGAATGCTGACGTTGGTCTCAAGTTGAGTTGTGCTCATGGTGTTCTCCCTAAGGATTAGAGAGGCAACCTCCCCACCAGGGATAGGTCACCCCTGATGGGTTTTTGAAGTGCTGCACTTACCAGGATGGTCGGGTCAGCTGCCCGATTCGTGCCAGTGGCACAAAATCTCTCTTTCTGAAAATCACTCAAGGAATGACTTTGAGAAAGAGAGCGGCCCGAAGGCCGACTCTCATAGTGCTTCTTGCAATACCCCAGTCCTCTTAGGACGACTGGAGATCACTTCTCTCAGACTCGGTTTCGCCCCAAAGATCATCTTCCCACGCGTTTCACGCTTGAAAGTTTGAGCCTTATAGGCGTACACCGTCCGGAAGAGAATCAACTCGCCAAGCCCTTCGCAGGTGATGACGACTTCACTGTATCTGAACATCTCATCACTCCTATGCGACTGCTTTAGACATTTCCCCGGCTCCCAGCAAAAAGCTCTCACTGAGCTTCTGAGAAAGCGGGTGATGCCATTCAGCAAATGGATTGTCTCCGTAGTGCTTAAACTGCTGACCAAGTCGGTACGCTCGGACCAGAAGGACGTCGCGCTTATCTTCTTCAGTCAGCCGCTTGCCTTTGAAGCAGCGTCTATCCAGATCTTTTTCGACCTTGAGTATCGCCGCATGGCAGTGAAAGCTTATTGATTGGGTCACAGGGTCCACGGCTCAGCCTCCCGATGAAATTCATCAAGGGGCGGACGGATGGGGCCTGAAAGGGCCTTACCAACCGCCGAGAGCGCGTACCCTCCGGCAAGAAGTCCTGCGATTGTCATAACGGCATTCGGCTGCTCAACATCGACTCCAAGAGCCATGAACATCACCAAAAGACCGATGGCAATACAGATTGCACTGACTGTTTTCATAAGTACCTCTACACGTTGACGAGGTACCTATGCCCCAACGGGGCAAGATACCCCGTTGGGTTATAAGGATGCGGCATGGGCTACCCCATGCCTTACAGCTTCGGCAAATCAGTCCGAGACGATGCCTTTCATTTTTCAGAAGGGGAAATCATCATCCGGTGGTGCCCCATTATCAGCGCTTGTTGGCTGCGACTGTTGCTGGGGCTGACGTGCCTGTTGTTTTGGCTCCGCCTGCGATTGACGCGCCTGGCCAGAACTGTCACCGAGCATTTCCATCGTGCCTTGCATATCAACGACGATCTCAGTGGTAAAACGTTCAATGCCGTCCTTTTGGTATTTGCGAGTCTTTAGCTTGCCCTGCACGTAGAGCTTCTGCCCTTTGCGCACATACTGGCCTGCAACTTCCGCAACTTTTCCGATCAGCACCACACGGTGCCAGTCAGTTTGAGGGACCATTTGCCCGGTCTGCCGATCTTTATAACTGTCGTCGGTGGCCAGGTTCAGATTCACGATCTGGGTTCCGTTTGGCGTTGAACGCGGTTCCGGATCTTGGCCAACATTACCGATGAGAGTTACTTGATTAACGGTACCACGAGACATAATTTTCTCCTTTGAAATCAATGAGGCCTCCTGAACCTGAGTTCAGCATAGCCCTTAGCTTTGGGTTAGTTTAGTGACGGCTTCCCAGGAAAAATGGAAAGTAGCCGTTAAAAAATTGAAGAGGCCGATCCCCCAGCGGGGATCGTGACCCCCGTTGGGTTTTAGTTTATGCGCTCGCGACCTTTAGCATTGCTTCAAGGTCCACTTTAACCGCCAGATCCCGACGCGAGAGCGTCCGGTACAGCGAAGTAAGTGCCTCCCTCATCTTCAGTGGGTCCAGATCAGAGGACTCACAGCAGACTCGGAAAGAGAACGGATGAACATCATCCGAGAGAATCCAGTCCCAAACTTCCGTAACAACCCTTTTCGAGGTTCGCCGATCGGCGATTTCTCGAACGGTCGTCACGAGCAATTTGGAACGAAGCATCTCTACATTGGCTTCCGTCCACCTGGCGGGCTTTTGAAGCTCCATCAGGTGCGTCATTTCGAAGGATAGTTGAGCATCGCTGCTCTCAATCCGGCTTTGTGCGCCCATTACATAACTCCTCATAGGCAGAGGAGGCGCACTTCCCCTGCGGGGGAATGCACCCCCACAGGGAAAAGCCAGGTTCAAGCGGCCAGTTTTTTCCGAAAGATATCGAATAGACTGTGCTTGAGATCGCTAGCATTTTGGATAACGCAATGATCTGAAATGAAGCTGCCGACAATATTGGTTCCAATGCCGACGCCAACCACTTCATACCCACTACGCTGCATGAGAGAAATAACGTGTTTGGTTTCATCCGGCATGGCCGGCATCCCATCAGTTATCACCATCACAATTTTCCGCTCTTCTCTGCGACTGCAAAGATCGCGGGCTGCGTGCCAGAGCGCGGGAGCTAACGGCGTGCCTCCACTTGCTCCAACCGCAAACCGACCTGCATTAGCGCGGGCGGTCTGGTTGTGTTTCAGCATTTCGAAGACCGGGCTTGCCACCCCACCTTGAAACGCTGTTACTGCCACTGAAACGCGTGGTATCGCTTCTAGCGCTTGCGCAATCGCCAACGCAGCTTCGTTGGCGACGATGATTTCCTCTCCTCTCATACTGCCTGAGGCATCAAGCAGAACATGAACGGCGGTATTCACCTTTTTCGTACGCTTTTCCCGACGGAAGATCCGGAAATCACCGCCTGTAACGCCAGATAAGCGATTCGATGCTACCTTCAGCCCCTGCTTGTCGTAGCGCTTCTGAACCTTATCCTTGGATTGGACAAGGGCCATCAGCTGCTTTCGAAGAGCGACCGTGGTGCTGCGGGCCCGAGTTTCGAGCTCGTTTGCCTGAGCTTCCGAGAGGGAACCCACAGGCACAGCATCCGGAGGTAGCAGCACGTTTTTCTTCGGGTTTCCTTTAGCAACGGTTTGGAGATCTTCTTTGATTTCACCAAAGACATCCGGAGCTGCGTGCTTAGCTGTTCCCTCTTGAACCAGCCTTAGATTCTGCCCCTTCTGACCTCCTGATCCAGGACCGCCCTGTTGGCCGGCCTGGCCGGAACCAGATGGTTGCCCTGAGCCAGCACTTTGCTGGCCATTCTGATCGCCTGAGCCATCAGCGGGCTTTTGGTCTCGTGAGGATTGGTCTTTGTCGTTCTGGCCAGACCCGCCGGAGGAGCCGGACTGCCCATCGTTTGACTCAGATTTATCCCCTGAAGAACCGCCTTGGCCATCTTGACCACTCTCACCATCACCCTTCTGATCCGAATTCGAACCAGAGGAACCAGATTTCGAGTCGTCCTGGTCATCTCCAGAATCACCGTTACCGGAATCCTTGCTGTCACCATCCTGATCATTGGAATCTGAATCCCCTTTCTCAGGTTGTTTCTCCGCGTTCTCATCCGGCTTTTCATCCGGCTGTTCTTCAGGGGCTTCATCCTTGAACAGTTCAAGAATGGTATCGACCATCGCTTTCACGTCGGACGTGCTCTGAAGATTCGGAGCTCCAGCAAGTATTACGTTGAGTTTGGCCAAGACATCCGCAGGGAACACGGTGTCCATGGCTTGAGCTGCAGCAGCATATTGGTCATTCAGTATGGTCTGACCGCGCCACTGATTTCGGACCCAGTACAGCACGTATGCTGACAAGATCTGGGCAGGATGTTCTGAGCCATCTGGCTTTTCCATCTTGCCTTGGAACACGAATAACCGGAGCGCTTCATCGAGAGTTTCTTTTGCACCCGGATACTCCCGGATGAACTTTAGCTCTATGCGTCCGTCCTCCAGACTATTCATCAGCGAGTGATGGTAGTCATTCGGCGCTTCAACGCCGAAGTCCGTATAACGAACATGAGAGGCTTCGTGTGCGAGAAAGCCCCACAAGGCATCCTTGTAGGGATAGTCTTCTGGGATAGACGGCAACTGAATGTGATCGCCGTCTGTAAACGCCTCTCCCCCACCGATACCAATCTTGATCCCGAATTTCCGGGCATAAGCTGTGGCGACAATAGGAATGGAGCGACTGATCGGATCTTGTCCGTGGTTACGCATGGCACATCTCCAGGAAACGGAGACACGCTCCCCCTGAGGAGAACGCGTCCCCTCAGGGTTGTTTAGAAGAAGTAATCGTCTTCTTCCTCGGAATCTGCAGCAGGTGCTGCTTGAGTGCCTTGCTCTGGCGGTTCGTTATCCGCTTGAGCGTCATCACCCGACTCCTCGGCTTCAGGTTCTTTTTCTTCCTCATTGCGTTGCGACATGGATTCGAGAAGCCCTTCGAGGCTCAAATCACCACTCGCACAGCGTTCAAGTTTGTTGCGATCGCTCAGAATCAGCGTGGCGGCCAGGATTCGATTGTAATCCTCACCAGTCACATGCTTGCTCCCGCGATGCGATTCGTACCCCTTCAACATTTCGTTGAGCAGCTGCTCCATGATGACGAGGTTGCCGTTCAGAAATGCCATGCCGGACACTTTGTCCCGCATGTTTCTCAGCGTGGTTTGCGTCTGCGTTGAGACTTGCTCATTACCCACCAGTCTCTTTTCAAAGAACTCGTTGGCTTTCTTCACAATCTCATCAACAAGCGCATCGCCAACACCGCGAACTGACTTTTTCAGCCGGTCTTGGGCATCTGTCGATTGGGTCGGTGACACATTAATGATCTGAAAACCGAAGTTCAGCCGTTCACTGACTTCTTCTCGGGACAGAGCCCCAGCTCGGATCGCATCGGCGTAATCCGGGTTTTCACTGATCCAATCACCTACCGCACGGTCATAGATGTTCAGGAACTTAGTTTTCTCAGCCTGGTACTCAAGTTCAATACCCGCCAGCTGTGATTCCAAATCCCTGATCCGGCTTGCAGGATAGGCATAGCCGCCCAGGAAGGGTTCGCCAAAGTCCAACACCGCTCGAACAGCTCGCGTCTTGAGTGTTGAGAACACACGGAGGTGTTCTTTACTGCAGAGACGCTTTGAGCCGAGTGAAGCAAGACTTTCGGGGGGGAGATCTTCAACGGAAATCCGTTTCAGATCGGAGGCTTGTAGCTTGGCCTGGCCGCTCCAGATATCGATGTCCAGATTAACCAGTACCAGCTTTTCAAGATCTTTGATCTCAGTAGTCATTGTAAACTCCTCGGATAGAGGAGGCACAAAAACCCCCATCGGGGGTCAGTGCCCCCAAATGGGTTATTTTTGAAGTGCTGCTTTACCAAAAGGTCAGGTCAGCTGCCTGATCGCTCCGCGAGGGAGTGAATCCATTTGAGTTTGATACCTCAAACCGAAATAGACTCAGTGCTATCTTGCTGCAAATTCTGTAAAGGTTGGCTAAAGAAGGCGTGTTTTTTTTGCCCATTTAGCGGGGAAATACTCAGCGGGGGAAAACCCCCGCTTCGTATCACCAGAACAGACTCTGCTCGTAGGTGTCTTTGATTTCCTCAACCTCATCAATGGCTGATTCGTCGCGACTCCATTTTGGCAGAGCGTTATCTGTCACCGTTATCCGGTAAACCTCTTTCGCCTGCTCTTTGTACTGCGAGAGTGAAGAGAGATCCGCATCCGGATGCTTGTCACGCAAAAACTCGTTGTAGTTGACCTTACCTTCACGGAAATAACGGTTAACGCGAACGCCGTTGTATTCCCCAGTGTGGTATTCGCCTAGAAGCCCTTTGAGCGTGTCTTCCGCGTCTTTACGAGCGGCTTTGTGCTCATCGATCTTCTTCTGCAACGATTTTATTTCTGCGTCGTACACCTTCACGGTTTCAGACGCCTCAACCCACTTTTCGGCACAATTGCCGGTTGGGATAAGGATATCCCGCTCTGGAATTTTCTCAGGCGGATTGCCCTTTAAGACGCGATCACGGAACTCCTTTGCCTTCTTGACCAGTCGAGCGAGATAAAGATCGTCACGAACAATCCGGAAGACTTTGAGATCGCGGCTCTCGTGGTAGAACACCAAGAACCCTTCGTCAGCCCCAGACACGTACATCTGGTGCTGAACCTGGTGCCAGTACAGCTTGTAAGGCGCTGACTCAGTTCCGTACTGAATTACATCGCCAAACGTCTTTGAAGCCGGACACTTCAGTTCTACCGGCCTCTTTCGGCTGATTACACCGTCAAAAGACGCTCGCAGCACCGACTCTTCGCTGGATTCTGCGCATAAAGGCAATGCCACTTCGCCGGGGTGCAGCTCTTCGAAGGCCTGTCTTGCCACGTCCTCATGCTCAATGCCATATTGGACAAAGGGGTTTTTCGACAGGTCATCTGGCTCTGCCAGGCCGACTTTTTCAGCCCAGAGACGCCAGGGCGTCATGTAGGGTGAGTCATCCATGATGATTGCAGCTTCAGAGGCTGTTACACCCTCCTTTCGCCACTGCAACCATTCATGCGTTCGTTGGCCGAACGTGACTATTTTCATAAAACCTCCTTAAAAGGAGATCCGGCCAAACCCGAAGGATCGACTGGACCTGGTTGTGGTGGAGCTGTCCAAAAGGACGAGGTACGCAAGCAATGCCGCTAGGGTATTCGCTTCCGCAGATCTGGTGATTACAGAGGCCAGCCCGAGGGCTGGCACACTGGTTTGATTAGCCCATATCGAGTGAACCCTGAGGACCGTTATCTGCAGATTGCTCTGCTTCAGTTTCGGCTCCTGGATACTCGCCAACGGGCGGCTGCTCTTCCGAATTGGTCGACTTGGCCGACTTCCCCGGTTTGGCTTTTCTCGTGGCTTTCGCCGGCTTCGCTTCCGGGTTCTCCTCGGTCTGCTCTTCAGCAGCGTTCAGAGTCTCCAGCTCAGCGGCATTCACCCGTTGCTTCGCGTTCTGCAAAAGCGCCGGATTATTTTGGAATCGCTCATCCAGAAGCTGAATGATGCTAGGCCAGCAACCTTCGGCTTTACCGCGTTGAATAAGTGTTTCGATGAACTGCTCATACTTATCGTCACTCATTTCGACGGCAGCCCGCTTCGGTGCCATTGGGATTACCTGTCCGGAAGCATTATCGATGGTTTGACCGATAATATTTTCCGCTTCGTCTTGATCGTAGATCCCGACAAAGCCAAAACCGATCCGCCCACCCTGAATCAGGGCTTTGTGACGCAGGAACCGCTTTGGGTGAGTCTGCCACGGACCTGCATAGGTACCAGGTGGCTTATAGCATTCGTCCAGATACTCCCGAACCACCGTGGGTCGTGAGCGATCTTTACGGTACAAGACCGCTTCGATCCACTCTGGCGCTTTGCTAAGGGCACCTGGCATTTGAACCATGGTTTCGCTGTACCGGAACTCAACACCATCAAACTGCTTGTGCTGATTGATGATACGGCTCCAGCCATCCACCCCTACAACGGGCACAATGCCGTTGTTCCTGTCCGGAAACGCGTAGATTTCCTTAGTGAAGGGATTCAGGCCGTACTGGTCAGAAACGACCATCAGCGCCATCATTTGCTCATTGGTTGGTGCAGAGCCGTCGCGTTGCTTAAAGGCAGTGCTCTTTAAGGTGGCCATGAACTTATCGCCATCAACGCCGAACTTCTCAGCCATCTTTGCGACCAGCGATCTGGCCTGGTCACCGCGAGGTGCTGTGTTTGCAGTTTGTTGTGCTACTTGATTCATTGTTCCTCCGAAGGAATGTCGATTCCCGTAGAGGCACAACGCTCCCGTCAGGGAGCGTTATCCCCCTGACGGGTAGTGGTTTGCCAATTTGGCTAAATGCCCAGGCTGGCAGTTACCTGCTTAGTGCTAACCGCACAAATCAGCCCCAGAGCTCACCAAACACATCTTTGCAGATGCGAGTGACCGCTTCCCTTTCCTCTTTATCGGCTCTGCGCAGCAGAGCGATATCGAGTGCGTAAGCACTGGAGTTTTTTGCGCCTTTGAAATCCAGGGTCAACATGGCCCAGCGCCGGAGAACCCGTGTGGACATAGTGATACCAATCTGTGCTTCGGGGTTTTCACCCTTGAACACAGCGCGGATCTCATTGGCTACTTTGACCATCCCCTTGCGAAGATCCTCATGCAGCTTGGGCGCAACACGCGCAAGAATGCCCTCTTCTACTTCAGGAGCCGGATAATCCACTTCAATTATCCGGTAGCGGTCCATTGCCGCAAGATTCTGAGTCTTCACCGCTTGGTAAAGGCCCATTTCATCCCCGGAGCCGGCGCTGTTGCCAGTAGCAAACAAGCGGAAGTCTGGGTGCGGGTGGATGATCTCTCCACCATTCTGGGAAATCATCAGCGGACGACCATCAAGCAGATCGTTAAGCCCGGCGAGTTCGCCTGGCTCCATGAGATCCCACTCATTCAAGATCAAAGCATGACCATACCGAGCAGCACGAGTCAGAGGGCCATCGACCCACGTCATCTGAGGCTGCTCACCTGGACGCTCAGCTCGCATAACGAACTGACCTACCAGGTCGGTATACCGCATGTCTTCAAAGCAGGTGACCTCCTCAGTGGGATAGTTCAGCCGTGCAAGAAGCTGGTTGAAGCCGGAGCTCTTACCAGTTCCCGTATGACCAAAGGCCAACATGGCGTCGTTATGCGGTTTTTGAATGTAAGCAAGGACTTCGCGCACGAATTCCTTCCGGAAAACATAGTGCTCGTCTTGCCTGGGGATCTGGTGATTCTGGTCATCTGCGAATTTATCTGCAGTGACCTTTTTGGGGGCGTCGATGCCAAACAGGTCAGCTACAGGAGTGGCTACGGTTTGACGGGTGACGGTTTCGTTGGACATGAGATGTCTCCTTTGATTGCGAGAGACACCACCCCCCATCGGGAGGTAGTGTCCCGATTGGGGTTTTTAAATTCAGGCCAAAGCCCGAGAATTTATTTCGGCTGTTTATGCTGTATAAAGTAGGCGGCAGCGAGTGGCAACGCTATCGAAATTGCCACTGCGATCGCTGTTCCTATCAAGGCTGTGTAAACGCTCATCATAGCGACCTCGTTAAAATTCCTAGCCAGTTTATCACGAGAGAAAGCAAGATCTACTTCCCCTTATCGCGAATGACCAGCCAGGCTTCAACTAGGCCACTGAAGATGATCAGTGCCCAACTCAGAACCATAAACAACGCTCCAGTTTGCTCCGGAATGCTGTTGTTAACGGTGTCCTCGAAGAGCAAGGTACCCAGCCCTAGCATAAAAAAGCCGATGCCGAAATTTTGAAACAGGTTTGCCACCCATTTCAAAAAAGTGGTCGGAATTCTCATAGGCGCTCCGTTGGTTAAAGACGGAGCTTCCCCAGCGGGGAATACCCCGTCTGGGTTTTTGTTGTGCTGTGCTTGATCGTAAGATCCAGGCCAGCTGCCTGATCGCTCCGCGAGGGAGTGAATGCTTTTGAGTTTGTCTCAAACCGAAAAGCACTCGGGTAATAAAAAAGGGGCCCCACGAATGGAGCCCCTTCGATGATCACGCAGAAAAAGTTACCACCACGTCCTTCTCACCAATCAGGCCCTTTTTACGAGCTTTTTCAGTCAGCGGCTCCAGCAGTTCGTCAGCTTCGCGCTTGACTTTGTCCCGGACCCGGACAACTTTGCCGTTATCAAGAAACAGGCAGGCTTTTTCGTGATCGTAGATGTGCATGGTGTTCATAGTCATTTCTCCGGTGGCTCCCCATTTGAAAGAGGGCACCCCAGAGAGAGACGCAAACGGTTATTCCCCGATTGCACGCATACACAAAATAGGCATAAGCCAATTTTGCGCCTCTCCCGGTGTGCCTCCCAGAGACCCCTGACTTGCGCATGCGCAACTTTTGGCATGCCCAGGAGGCTGTGGGAGACACACCGGGAAGGCTGTGTCTGGTTAGATCATTGATGGCCCATTAAGGGCACATCAGATCAACATTGTTTTCGTAGCGCAGCTCGCAAGCAGAGTTCGCCGCAATCTCAGCTGCATTATCTGCAGAGTCATTGAATGCGAAAGACATCTGAACGGTAACGGCAATAACAGCAATGATGATGATCTTTTTCATGGCAAGTTCCTCATTAGAAAAGAGGAGGCACTTACCCCCAGCGGGGGTAAATACCCCCGGCAGGGTTTAAAAGAGTTTGGTTTTACGCAGCCTGCTTCCGAAAGAAGGCAGGAGCCTCAAGATGCGATACATCCGGAGCTGAAAACCATTCACCCGCAATAGTGCGAGTAGGCAATTCTGTGGCACAAGAAGCTGGCTTAGCAGTAGCTTGCGATTTCGCAGTGTGATTCGCTGGCTTAGCAGTGAAGCACTTCATCCGAACACTTTTAGCAGTTTTATACATTCCCACCAAGGCGAATACACAACTTGCTATAAGCAGAATCGGAAGGCTTACGAAAAACAGAACAGTAATGAAATCAGACATATGAACCTCGATATCAGAAGAGGTTCAATAACCCTAGGGTTAGAGAACCCCTGGGGTTGAGTGATAGATCCAGTTCAGCGAATGCTGCTGGATTGCCATCTATTTATAGAGCAAGGCTAGCTCTTCTATGCTCCTGCAAAGCATCTTCAGTTCGAAAACTGAATAGCCGTTTGCGCAGGGAGCAATGTCTGTCGTTGAGTTAAATGTATCGAATTCCTGACGCACTTTTCCAGTAGTGGATGCGTTTTTTTTGACTGCTTTTGGCTAAATTACCCTGGGAAGACCAAAATTGGCTCACTCAGCGCCCGGCGTTCAAGATCGCCCCGCCGCCAGCCTTCACTCCATACTTCTGACGTCCAGATCCCCTCGGGGTAAGGATTGTTATCTTGGTCCATACCGCGAAAGCCGCACTCGTAGCCCTCCTGGTGCATCCGACCTCCCTCGCTGTACAACGGTTCGATCTCACTCAATGCTCGCTCCTCGGTGATTGAAAGATACCGTAACAATGACCGATAAACCGGCATAGTTGGGTCGAGAGCTAGCGATTTCTTTGACCGCGACGGGGTGAATTGGAGCATAAAAAAACCGCCAGCAGGTTTCCCTGCGTGGCGGTTTAGCTGGCTCAGTTGTCCCGGGCGGCGATTTCTTCCTTCAAGCTTTGATAGGCATCATCATTTCCATAAAAGCCCCACACGGAATCATCTTCTATATGCACCGGCTCGCCATCTTCCCCGACCTCGAAGGTCGCAATGACGATCCCGAACACGTTCCCGTTAAGGTAGTCGTTGTATAACTCAACACTGCCACGGGCTATTTCAATTCTCGCCCGAGTCCGGCCTCGCTCAATACACGCTTCCCTTTCGGATTTCTTCTTGGGCAGACGCAGCTTGTGGTGCTTGATATAACCCTGGAAGGCCTCAAAGGCTTCACTCCAGGTCTCAAAGCGCATGGATTCCACTCCGCCAAACTGATCGTCCAGTTTATACAGAAATGGCAGGCGCTTACCGCCCATCAAACCGCGAAGTTCAACGACGCTACCGAAGGCATATACCTTCTCTCCTCGCCGTTGAATCTCTTCCCGAGTGCAGTCATCCGGTACCCAGACCCCAGCTCCAGACGCGGTATCGAATCGACACTGCATTCCTTCACCGCTGACTGACCAGGCAACACCTGAATGCTGGTAGCAGTCGAGGACAACCCGATCTACATCGCCAATCTTGCCGGCTTCCAGAAGCTCCTCGTGAGCTGCAACTTCAGCAAGATCTGTCGCAGTGCCAAAGTCCGAGATTTCCATGTCCACGTTGTAGTAGACCTGGTCGCAGCCTCCTGTCTCACGCCAAAAACGCTTGGCTTTGTCGAGGTAGTACGCAGCCAGTTTAGACTCGTCCTGTGGAGGCCGGCCCTCATCACGGCACCATTGCTGAAAGTCCGAATCATCGGCAGCTGCCGCGATCCAGTGTTTGCGAAGCACTGCCGGGAAGTCATGGGTCAGACCTAAGTCTGGCTCCCAATCACTATCCAGGCCAAGCGCTTCCTGCAGTTCACTGTGAGTATTGCTATCACGATGAGCGGAGTAGATCCTTCCAACTCCATCCCACTCAGTGAGCGGGTTTTCCGCGTCTTGATCGTCCGCCAGGTAACCGAACAGATACTTAGTGTCCGAAACCTTCTTAATGATCGCGTCGTGGTAATCCATCATCGGAGAGCGTTCTATATCAACGCGCTCTTCCATCATGTCCGCCAGTTCGCTGCTTTGCTCTTGTACGGTTTGAGTGTTCATTGGTCATTCCTCTTTTCGTGAAGGAGGAACGAACCACCCCCAACACGGGGATAGCTCGATCCCCCGTTGGGGTTATTGCAATGGAGTCCAGCGTTCGCGTGGACTTTCCTTCTAAGGTCAGCTTACAAAGCGTACCCGTGCAGGTTTTGTTTGGCCCGAGCAAATCGGACGGCTTTGGCCATAAAATCGACCATCACACTGTTATCTATCGAGCGAAAGTAAGACTGCCATTCTTGCCAGCTACTGAACGTCTCCATAGAGGTTGGTGACTCAAACATTCCCCACAGTCTCCGCTCACACCCATGCTCCAGGACGGCATGCACTGCATGCACTAACTGCTCCTGAGACATGCTCGAATGGAGGTTCTTCGGGGGCTGTTCAATCAGCTTTTCCGCTTCTTCAAACGTCGCCTGTGTCACGAGTCCCCTATGGGTATCGACAACAAAGCAAACGACTTTTTGGCCATGACTGCCCTGAAGCCAGTAGTTGATGTAGACAGGGTGTACACCAACATTCAACGGCACTAGCACGGTTCCACAAGTTCTCAATAACCACAGCCACTTCCCACCCAGCGAATTGGACAAGGTTTCAAGATCCTTATCGAAATCCTCAGGGTAATGCGCTGGCAGTTGCAGAGACTGCGATATGTTCGCCATTGCCGCCTTGGCGCGTTCAACTTGAGTGATGTTATTCATGGATCGTCTCCTGTGAGATCAGGAGCGAACCTCCCCCGTAAGGGCGAAGGTTCGCCCCGTGGGGGTTGGTATAGTCGGGTAGCGCTAAGCTCTCCCGTAATGAAAGTAATCAAGATCAAATCGCGATGACTTCCTCAAGGCGCATCAGAATTTCCCTGGTACGCTTTTTCGGAACAAAGCCTATAACGGCCAGGCCAACGGATGATGTGGTCTTTGAGAAATACTCAGCTGTCATGGGAACCCATTTGGTTTTCCCCAGGCAGAACTTTGTATCTTTCGCAAGACCGTCGATCTCATTTCGACGGAACGTGATTTCGCCTTTCCCGTTCTGGTCTACGCGCTGGCTCGTCCCATAGGCGAGACACAGTCGCTTCCCTTCAGGATCAGCATCAACCACAAGAACTGGTCGAAACTTCGGGCCCGGCTGATGGGGATTTTCATCCTCTGGCAGCCAGGCAAACAGAATGCAGCCCGTAAGGGCCGAAAGGTTAGACATAGCTACCTCCAGCCCCGATGGGCGATTATTGAAGTGTGAGGACTACTTTTCCTTCAATGCTCCGTTCTTCACCAGAAAGTCGTCTAACGACTCTCCCGGCTCGGCTGGGCCATCTTCAGTTTCGTAGTCTTCCATGCCGGTGCAGATAAAGCGCTTCACCAGCTGCTCCACAGTGATGTCGAGTTCGTTGGCTCTGCGCTCCAGTGCGTCTGGCAGCGTGTCCCGCTCGTGAAAGCGGAGTTTGATGGTTGGCATACAAACCGCCTTGAGATTTCGTATCTCAGGCAATCGTAGCACACCCTTTTCAAGCATTTAGAGTCACCTCCTCTTGCGTGTAAGGAAGGCCCCCTACCCCGGAGGGTAGGATTCGCCCTCGGGGTTGAGTGAAGTTCAGTCTTCGTAGAAGAAGCCCTGGTCGGGACACCTCTCAGATGCGGGCAGGTCTTCGTAGACCGCATTCTTGTCGAAGCTGAACTTCAACGGGTATGGCACACCGACAACATCAGCGATGTCTCGATGCACCAGCCTCCCGGACTCCATCAGGTTGTTAGCTGAATCGCCAAGCTCGGGAATGACCTCATCAAATCGCTTCGCAACGAAATGACCTGGTACAAGCGATCGAGCATCTGAGAAGATATGCCAGAACTCGCCAGTTTGCGTGTCTTCGCAGACATGGCCGCAATCCAGCGAAACCCCAAGCAGAAAGGTTTCCTGCTCGGAAAGTTTCGATGTGTCATAACCCAGCGCTTCAGCATTAGCCTCCGCCAGCCAGTTCATAGCATTCACACCACCAAACACGCCATAACCGTCATACACCTGCTCTTCAATGGGAGGTTTCCCACCAGGTTGGAGCAAGTACACCGGGCGTAATTCGCGCACCGAGTGCTGGTTGGCGATGGATTCTTTGGTGTCTGCAGTTTTGTAGCTATAAAAGCCCATGTGACTCTCCTTTCAGTTTTTGAGGAGAGACCTTCCCCTCAGGGAGAAAGATCTCCCCGTTGGGGTTTGTGTGATGCCGGCAAATCAGACGATTTCGTCAGCTGCCAGTTTTTCAAGATAGAGATCACGAAGCTCGTCTTCGGACTGAGCAACAACCATAAGGTTATCTTTGTCCGGTGCCTCGAATCGCGATTTCAGGTGGTTCCAGGACAGCGAGGAGATGCTATGCGAACGAACAGTGGTTTCCTCCGCATATTTCAACTCTGCGGTGAACCAGAACGACGCTGAGGTGACTACCATCTCAGGCATGCAGAGCATTTCACTCTCTACCGCTTCCCAGTCCAGGCCAACGTCACACCTCACTTCAGTCAGGTCGTGGCTGTTTGACACGTCCTGCAGCTCTTTAAGGCGGGCAATGAACTGTGAGGTAAGTTTCACCGCTACAAAGCTCGGCGCTTCGACAAACAGTGATCCCGCATTGGTTTCAACAACGAGGGTTTTTGACATGGTATGACTCCTACTCAGTGGAGGCGGAGTCATCCCCTAACGGAGAAAACCCCGCCAGGGTTGGGTGTCCTAATCTAGGACATTTGAAGTGCTGGACTTACCGGTATGGTCGGGTCAGCTGCCCGTTCTGTGCCAGGGGCACAAGAATCATCATGGGAATAGCAGTCCATTCGGATGATGACTAAAAAAGCCTAGCCCCGACGACCGAAGTCGACCGGGCTGAGGCAAGTTGAGGTGAGACGCTTTCGCGTCCCTCATAGGTGAATTTAACCGCATGAACCGATGTGGCCACAAGAGGTGCAGAAATCACAGCCATCTTTCTTGATCATGGCGTGGTTACCGCATTCTGGGCACAGCTTTCCGGGCGTTGTCGCGACCATAGACTTCCTGGCCTTCAACGAACTTTCGGGGTTCGCGGTGTCCATGACACCCATATCCTCGTTCGGATAGCCCTCTTTGTTGAGGATACCGAGCTGCTTGTATCGATGAAGGACCAGCTTCGCCACGTATGCAACCGTGGACGGCTGATTCTGCTGCTTTTCACTGCCGGGCTCTCGGGCAAGGAAATCTTCCTGCGCACCCTTGAACTTGGTCAGTGAACGGAGCTTTTTCGCAATCCATGCAGGGTCAATTATCCTCATGTCGATCGAGAGGGACTTACAAAGCCCATCAAACGACTCAGGATACTTACCAGCCATCCAGACTGAGTAAGGACGGTGTGATCCGTCAGGCATAACCAGCTCTTTCATGAACAACACGAAGTCATCGCCAGTTGCCGGATTTTTCACGTCCACTGTCCAAGACAGTGTGCCGTCAGTACCCGATTTGGGCTCCTTCTTACTGAAAAGCGCATCCACCATGGGTGACGCGGCACCTTCCAGATCATCGAACGCACCAAGTTCATTGCATCGGTATTCGATCAGGCGAGCTAATGCTGCGGTTGCTGAGGGCACCAGGGTCGCCTCACCCTTCGGTGGGAACGCCATGTCAAAGGCTTCCCCGGAAGTGCGAGACAAAGCATCCAGCTTCATCTGCAACCATTTGCGGTCAAAACTCCGCATGTCTGTAGACAAGGTTTTCGCCAGTGCCCCAATCCCACGCGGCTGCTCCGCTCCATTTACCCAGACCTCAAATGGCTTCTTCTCGCCATTTTCGAGATGACCGATAAACACCGCGAACGGGCTATTCGGCGCATTGACTGTGTATGTCATGGATGGATTGCCCGCAGGCGTTTCAGGGCGGCTCGGCCAGCGCAAGCTTGCCAGTACAGGCTCCGGTGTCTTATCCAGATGAATTCGACGATCAGGATCATCCTGATCCAGATCCTGCGTTTCTTCTGACGTGCTCAGCACGGACCCGGTGACGAAGTTAGGACGGAACGTGGCCAGACCCTTCAATCCGCTTTTCCAGGCCTCAAGATAGAGATCCTTGAATGCCTCAAACGGGTAGTCTTCAGGCACATTTACGGTCTTGCTCAGGGCTGAATCTACGTAGGGCTGGATTACCGCCATCATCCTCATGTGATCAATCGCTTCGATTTGCAGCGCTGATACAAAGGACTCAGGAAGATCTCCCACCAGACGTTTCACGCCTTCCTCGTCTTCTTGTGCAATACCCATGGTTTCGCGATACACCCTGAACGCGTGATCTTCTACGCGATACATTGCGTGACCCCCATCCGCCAGACGCTTCTTGCGATCATAAAACCAGCTGAATGCGGGCTCCAGACCGTTTGAAGAGTTATCTGCAAAGGCCAGACTGATCGTGCCAGTGGGCGCAATAGACATCAGGTGAGAATTTCGAATTCCATGTTTCTTGATAGCTGCCCGGAGATCTTTTGGCAGACGTTTCGCAAATCCCGATGCCAGGTATTTCTCAGCATCGAACAGCGGGAACGCCCCCTTCTCCTTGGCCAGATCTACACTTGCCCGGTACGCCTCATCACGCATAACTCGAGAGATTTTCTCTGCCATGTCGCGACCGGCTTTGCGGTCATACCGCAGACCGAGCATGATCAGCGCGTCGCCGAGGCCCGTATAGCCCAAACCGACTCTGCGCTTGTTCATCGCCTCCTGACGCTGCTCTTCCAACGGCCAGTAGGTCAGTTCCAGGACGTTATCCAGAGTACGGACACCGATACGGACTACTTTTGAAAACTCCTCAAAGTCGAATTCCGCGTTTTTCTGGAATGGGGCTCTTACGAAAGCAGCCAGGTTCACTGAAGACAAACAGCAACAACCGTAGGACGGCAGAGGCTGTTCGCCACAGGGATTGGTCGCCTCGATGACTTCGCAGTACCACAGATTATTGTCCCGATTCATGTTGGTCAGAAACACAATCCCCGGCTCAGCCGCGTCATAAGTGTTCTGCATGACCCTGTCCCAGAGAGTCTGAGAACCAATCGTGCGGTAGATCCACATTCCATCTTCGCGCTGGTACACACCTGGGTTCGCTTCCTTGAATTCCTCGGAAGGTTCCGCCTCGTGATATAGCTCGAAGGGCTTTTGCTCAACCAACGCCTGCATGAACTCTTCGGTAACACCGACAGAGATGTTGAAGTTGGTCAGAGCGCCTTGAGTCTGCTTTGCATTCACAAACTCTTCGATGTCAGGGTGATCAATACGAAGCACACCCATTTGCGCCCCACGGCGAGCACCGGCAGATTCAACGGTCTGGCAAGACTTGTCGAATACGTGCATGTAGCTCACTGGGCCGGAAGCGTTGCTGGCAGTCCCTTTGACGTATGCGCCACGAGGACGGATATCGCCAAAGGCGTAACCAACACCACCACCACGACGCATAGTTTCAGCGGCCTGGCGCAGAGCATCGTAGATGCCCGGCTTTCCGTTAACGATTCCCTGTATCGCATCGCCAACAGGCTGTACGAAACAGTTGATTAGAGTCGCCTTGATGTCCGTGCCTGCTGCAGAAGCAACACGGCCAGCCGGGATCAGTCCGCTTGAATACGCCTGGAAGAATGCTTCACGAATCTCTGCCTGCTTGTCGGATGCCTCCGGTTTAGCGAGGGCATCTGCAACGCGACCGAAGATCATCTCTTTGGTCTCAGCAACAGAATCCAGGTTTTTCTCAGCACCTTTGGCGTACTTTTCCCGGATAACGTCCAAGGAAATAGTTTGGTCGGTAAAATTTTTCATGTCTTTGCTCCTTTCTTTTCACAGAAGGGCCTCAGACACGCTCCCTAAACGGGAACATATCGTGAAAGCCCGTTTAGGGTTCTTTGATTTGCTGGTCTTACCGGACTGGTCGGGTCAGCTACCCGTTTCGTGCCAACGGCACAGAAATCGGAGGGGTGGCGCTCACATTACTGAACCCGGTGAGCGTCACTGGAAAGGAAATCGGTTTCGAAGCCGACATGGCCCGCTTCGATCAGGCTCTAAATTACAGGCCTTTGGTGAATCTTTTCCGGAGGTGGATGCGTTTTTTTTGATCGCCCGAGACATTTTTAGCTTTGTCCTGCTGTACCAGGTAGTTCCACCATGCGGATTCACTATGCGAATTGACCGATCATGAGATGAGAGCGCATGAGCTAAGTGTGGTGCATTTTTTAGCACCCTCTTGCCCATCATTGACTGCCCCGAGGGGTACGATTTCTGTGTGATATTCACACAAACCGGAGGAAGTTATGGCTCTCATGAAACAGATCGATGGCGATCGGAAGGCGAAAAGTGCCCCCGTCATCAAACAAAACCTCAGCCTCTCGACATTGGCGGCACAGAAAGTAATGACCCGCAGTTTTGAGAAGCTGGCCGAATCCCTTTTCCAGATCTCAGTCATTCTTCGCGCTATCGGCGAACGCGAGCATGTCGACGAAGCTGAAGAAATTATGAACAAGCACTTCGAGGCCGCCAGCACCGATATCGAAGCAAAAATTGAACAGATGAAGCAGCTGGCAGAACAACACGGGGTCAGCATCAGCCCGGACTATACGAACCAGGTCACCTATGAGCTGGAGATCAACACGCCGCATCTTGCCCAGTTCACCGGGCTAGTAGGCCGCATGGATGACCTGGTCAGCATAATCGACTCACTTTGGCTGCACTCGATTCTGGACAACCGGCAGGCCTCTAACGCCCGTTTTGAATGGAGCCGCCGCATGATCAACGTTGCCGGCCGCATCATCGGCCTGTCGAGGAAGGTCCGTAAGGAAGCCTACAACTCTGGCAAGAAGGAGTTGGTCGAATCAGTGGCAGGCGAGGAGCCGACCGATGAAGGAATGGACCCAGAGTTGATGGAAGCCGTTAAAGCCGACCAGAAGGAAAAGAAGGCGAAAGCGAAACCCAAAGTCGAGGCTGATACGAAGGTTGAAAAGAAGGCGAACGCTAAGGCCGCCTGAATTCCAGCTCTATCGCAAAAAAAGCGCCCCGGTTTTCACTAAGGCGCTTTTTTTAGCTTCATCTTTTTTATGCGAGGGTGGGGCTAATTACCTTGGATCAAATGGCTGGCGACCTTTTCGATACGGGTTCACTAACAGGTACATAAAGATCCCGCACTCAGCAATAACATACGCAGCCAAGACAAGGACTACGGCCGTATTGTCCCTCACCGTCAGCCAATCCTGAGCTACTTGCAGAACTTCGTGCAACCAGGTGTAGCTAACACGCGCGGTGTTTTCAGACAGCTCCACTATGGACGCTATAAACCAACTGTCGGGGAGCCACCATACGTATTGTATGTCGCCGTAAAACTGCCCCCAGGCTGCTAAGAATGATTGCAAGTATGGACCCAGCCAGATCCCAAGCAGAAGCCCTATTGGCATCATAGCGATAGCACCCGCGACATGTGGAAATCCAGCTCGCGCCATCAAGTACCCAATCATAACTACAGCCTTTGTTAAATTTTTTGGAACTATAGGTCTGCCGGGCACATCTGTCCACAGACGACAGTTAAACTGCGACGTTTATCCCGATGGTTACTGGCCTTATCTTCGATGTCTCCAAAGTGATCTCTCTTTGGCTGGAGCGGTAATAAGCCTCTTTCGGGCAGCCTTGTAAGCGTGCCCCAGCGCTATCAGTCTGGATCGAAACTGAAGCTCTGTCCTTGCTCTACTCTCATGTCGTCGACCGAGCCCTCGGAAAGGCGGTCCTTGGTTCTTACCTCCGTGTTATCTCGTTCACCATATTTGTCCGGCATCGCAAACGCATTCCCAGACCCGGTTAAGCTTTCAATATCCAGATCAGCTGGATTCGTCTTCAGGGCTCCTTCCATTTGAAGAATGCCAGTCCACTCACCCAAATCAATCTGGTCCCAGTCGAGCGTTTCCATTTGCGCTAACGGAAGGCCTCCGCATTGAGGATGTTTAGCCCCTCCCATTCCTTTGTTACCAGTTCGCCCCAACTGAGGCCCTGCCTGCTCCATAACGATACGGGACAGTGGAGAGTTGTAGCAGCAGTACGCATCCCTTACTTCTACACAGGCCTTTGCAGCACAACCAAAGGTAGTTGGCACGACACAGACTTCTTGCTTGCAGTAACTTCCAACCTTGGAGCACGCTTTTAGTTCGCGCTTTACTGCCAGGTTGATCTCATCCTCAGTGCATTCGTAAATGATCTGCAGCGCCATATAAGCAACCATGACCGCTGTATAGGCACCCATTACGGCGGACATAATGTTGCCGGCAGCGCCCAACGCTCCTGCCGCCTCACCAGCCACGGCATCTGTACCTACATTAGCACCAGCACCAGCGCCCGTTTGTGCACCACCTTGCACTGCTTGCTCACCGAAGAATTGCCCCAACTCTTTTGAAAGCTTCGCTTTGAGTTCCGTAAGGAAATTACCGATCGGCTGCGTTATGTTTTCAGCGATAGCATCCTTTACCGGGCCTGTCACGGTCTCCGCAGCGTTAGTAAAGGGTTGTGTCACTTCACTGAATGCTGATGTCACAGGGTCTCTGAGCGTCGTGTAAGCCCCTTTCACGCTCCCCATGGTCATATTAGGGTCGATATTCATAAAGGCGGCATCCATTACGCCGATTCTGGCCATAGTTCCTATGTATTGACCAGGTCCTATCTCCACTGGTTGATCGCAGCAATCCACAGCATCAACGCCAAGTTCAGGAAGGCCGACAATTTTGCACTCCATGCTCTTGCCAGGGAACACGGTGCAATTTCGGTTTTGGTTTACATCAACCTCGTCACACACCCCGTCCATAGCCATGAAATTGGCTGCCTGAAGCATCGCAGCAGCCCGATTAAACGAGTTGCTTTGCGTGTCCTCTACGTCACCACAGCTATCGCCCTGGCAAAGAAATTCGCCGTCACACTGAATATTTTCTTCCGATTCATAATCAGTGACATCTACCCATTCGCCACAGTCCCATGTTTCATCTTGAATATAACAACTCCCGGAATCCTCACCTTTGGTCCCCTCAACACAATTGCTTTGAACGAATGAGCATTGCTGGTCATCTTCATACTTCTTGCAGCTGGTGACCTCCCCGCCGCCGACTTTAGTTGGAATCTCCGTGCATATTTCGTTTCCATCACGGTCAAAATAGCAGGCATCCCCTGAGTAAAATGAGTAATTTGCATCGACCGTGACTTCTTTGCAGGTTGGATTAACATTAAGCGGGGGGGCGTCGAAGTAGCTCGGGCAAATCTTAATGCCCGTGGCGCTTGTCGCACACCCGTTGGAGTCCAGGGGCGGCTGGTCAGTGCATTCGTAGCCACCGCCCACATAATCATCGTGAGTGGCCAGAGCGGACTCCATACATGAAGGAGATGATGGAACCCACTGGTCTTTCGCTACGAGCTTGGCGGGATCGTACTGGATGTTGAGACGAGCATAACCGTCCCCTCTTCCCCCCACGACAACCCTTATACGGAAATTGACCACATCACCCGGATCAAGGCTCTTGAAGTTTTCAGTAACATCAATATTTGGCCAAGCTGTCCCGTTTGTGCGCAGCTCACAGGACAACCCATGATCCGGTGGCCAGTAGTCTACAGGCCCCTGCCAAATCTTTTCTTCCTCCCCCTCTGGCCCCAAATAGAGCTGCATAACATCATCGAAAATAATGTAATCTATGGTCGCTTTAACTATAGCCTCAGGATTCAGAACTCTAAATGCAGTACGCTGATTGAATTCGGCGCAGTTGCCCTCCCAATAGTTGTGGCCAACTTTGCCTATCCACCCAAGGACACAGTTGCCGGTGTCGCACTTGGTTAGGTTAAAATTTTCACCACTAGCAATCTCCAGCACATCCGTTCCGTAGACGTGCTTAATCGTGCATTCTTCTGATTTATCTTGAATTCTCTGACATGATTTATAGTCGGGAACTCGTACTTGATTCGAGGTTTGTCGAACCTGATTACTGATAGAGCAGTCTGAGAACTCTTCTGTAACGCTTTGAGCTTGTGCGTAGGTGTCGCGGGTACGAGAGAAATTTGCGTCGTTACGCAGATCCGGCTCGGTTCGGTTTGCGTCGTTCAAAAGAACTTTATATGCCCCTCCCATGACTGTGTCAGGTTGGCTTTTCTGTGCGTCCTGATAGAGCGCCGACTTGAACCCTGGAGAATCTTGGCGGAGGCTTTCATCACCTGCATTTTTCAACGAATTGATATCTGGCTGGTCCCCGCCAGGGAATGCTGCTGACGCAGACTGCTCTGCTCCGCCAGCTGTGCCAGGAAAGAAACTTGAAGCGTCCGCCTCTCGTTCGAACGTAAAGCCATCTTCGTCAGTTGTTGTACCGAGCTTGAGAGAACCATTGCTACCGGAAGAAGGTTGTACCGCCATTTCACCAATGGACTTTCCAACTTGCGAGCCAAACTTCCCTGCCGCTACGCCCTGGTCCCGTTGCGTTGAATTTGGGTTCGACTTACTACCCCAGTAATCAGATTGAGCGTTGCCTACCTGTGCAGGAGGCAACCGAGGAGCATTTTCTGCCATCACTATGACCGGCGAAAATGTCATCAACCACACGAGAAAACCTGCAAGGATACGCTGACTTTTTGAAAATCGGGATTGCGGTTCAGTCATCGTCACTCTCAACCTGATTTTTAATAACCGTGAGTATATGACGCTGTCTGAAGTTCGAGTTTTAAGAGGATGTCAAAAAATGGACCCAACCATCATGGCTGGGCCCGAGATTTTAAAGCGTGTTGCAACAGTCGTTCAGACGCCATGTAAGGTACACAGGCGTCGACGCCACACCGGGAATGGTTCGTCCTAGCCCCCATCGCGCCACGGACTCGCCCATGACGTGAGCCCGATCGGTCTCAGCGCGTGGATGCATTAGCGAAAATTTGTACTGGCTCTTCGGGAGCATGGGGTAAATCTTAGGCTCACAAAGGGCGTCGTCTCCCATGGTTTTTCTGGCAAAGCCTTTTCGGTGCAGTGAAGCAAGCAAACGACTTTTAAGGAGGCTTGTGCTTCGAATCACGCCATGAGAGCCATAGTTATTGCCAGATAACGGGTAGATGCTCCCCCAGGACCCGGCACACCAGAACAAGTTATCCAGTGGCCAGCCCGCCGTTGCGGCAACCGCATCCGCCGGGCAGGCCGCGCCGGCAATCGGATTCGCTACCATGGACGATTCGGGCGTCAGAAAGTACGCGAGCTCTGAATTATTCCAGGTGGGGTCGATCTCGCTCAGGTACATCATGTCCAGATCCAGGTACCCATCGTGGCATGAGCTGGGGGAGAAAAGCTCCATCATGACAAACAGCGGGAAGCTGAAGTAATGGTAGTGATAAAAGGACGACTCAATATCCCCCTGATCTTTACCTCCAATGTAGGTGGGGTCAGCACCAATCTGGGCCCCACCGAGGGTTGGGGAACATCCTGCTTGTCTAGGAAACTCAACAAGACGTGCCGGCTCCCACATTGACATGACGACGCCAGGCTCGGGAATACCGTTCATGTCGCAGGCGCAGAGTGGTGCAGCAGCCCCACCTGGTGGGTTTTCTCTGTCGCCGGGAGACAGTGTGACACCTGCTATTTTAAGCGGGAACATGCAGTCCCAGCAGATGTCAGTCATCAAAGAGGCCCCTAGAATCTCCGCATCTTCACACAGGGCTGCTTCGGCATTCTCCGTATAAAACAGGAAAGACACACAAACCAGAACTAACGCTGCACCACCCAAAAGGATCTGCCGTGACAACACACTCCACCTCCTCAGTTAAGCTGAGAGAGGGGTCCGTTCCAAATACAGGCGTTGCCAAATACGGGGCCGCTGGCAAAATCAGCGTAGACTTGTTCAATGGTGATCAGCTCTGATCGATCGTGAACATCAATCACCATATTCCGGATGTCTTTCCCGTACATCTGTGAGGTGTAGACGACGAACGCACTGAACTCACTGCGACACTTACCCAAATTCAGCTGGGTAGCATTCCAGTCAAACTCATCTTGCCAACTGTTTGCATCGTCCATCCCCCCAACGACTTCGAGGCCGATTTCCAACCCATTTCCACGCAGGTCGTTCAGCTCGGTAGCTTTGGTCCGGAACCACTCTCTATCAACCGTAGATTGAACCAGAACCAGGAGCCGGCCATTGAGAAGTTGATGTGTTTTTTTAACCTCTACACACCATTTTTCAAATCTGTCATCTGAATTGAAAGTGTCCGGCGTTAGCCGGACACAAACGGGAAGTTCATTGTTCCAATCGTGATTAGCTTGCTCTATAAATCTTAGTGCAGCGAAGTCGGTAGCTGTATTTTGGACTTCGATCTCATGTATATGTTTCGGTTCTTCATCTCCGACAGTGGCCCCTACAAAAATCATCCCCGTTTTGTGTGCCTTTACTTCAACTATCGAGAACAGCCATATATGTGCATTCATACCTGAATCCGTCTGGCTACATATCGGTCTTTATCTCCCGTACTTCGAAGAAGCCGTCTGAGGCACGAACAACCGAAAGAGTCCGCATTATGTGAAAGCGCTGTTTAAGATCTGGGCTAAGCATGTAAACCCTATGATCTAACGACCTGGCTACACTATTATACATGGCCCACCCTTCCGTTTTGTCAATTTCTGACAGAACGGGAATGACTTTCTGCCCCTGCGCAACGTAATTTTTGACCATTTTCTTGGCTACTTCTAGCTCGCTTTCTCTCAACGGATTAAAAACAATCACAATTGAATTAAATGAGTGTATATCCAGCGGGTTTATGCGAGTACCTGCGGTGACGAGAACCTTTCCCTGAGCATCCAGAATATCTCTTTGTGCCTGCACTGTGGGGTCTATTCGTATAATTCTATTCTCAGTGGCCGGGGGCAATGGATACATCGGGACATTGTTCCAGACATTTTCTATGGCTTTCTTCTTTTTCTCGTCCCAATCGACTTCAGAAATTCTTTGAGCAATCGTATCCATGAGGTTCGGTTCTGAAACATCCTGAACCGGGCCTCGCTGACCCAGATCCCCTTCGTCGAGGTGACTCTCCAGATATCTCATCGACGTTATACCGGCCACACGAGTGCGAATATCCTGACGACACTCACGATTGACCCATTCTCCTTCCGTTAAAGCCATCATTTCTGGGACTGCAGTGACATCGTGCCGTTGGAACATAAGAGGATTGAGAGCAATAGAGGGCGTTGGATCATACTGGCTGGCCAGCTGCTGCAGATCCAGGAAGCCCTTTGGCATTTTCGTACCTTTGGGTATGCCTTGGAAAACCACCGTCAGTTCAGGGTTAGCGGATGCCTCAGCGAATATTTCGCTCAGTGCCTGCTTGCCAAGGGAACGAGAGGCAAAAATGTACCTGGTCCGGGCCTTACAAAGAGCTTTGGCGCGTTGCTCTGCTTCCTCTTTTCCCTTGCCTTGGCTCATCGCGATTTCAGCGGATTTATTGACCGTGCTATCAATCAACGCCTGGCCTCTTGATTGCTGCCGGTCGATGTTATTGATCAGGTCACCTAAATCTACAGTCTGTGACCGCTTCTTAGCGGCTTCGAAGATGCCCTGCTGTTCTGGAGGAAGTTCAGCGAGCAACAGCGGGCTTAATAAGAACACCAGTCCGCCAGCAATTACCTTAAAGGAATGGATAAGCCCGCGCCTTGATTTGTTCATAACCCACCGATCCCCAATAGCGACTGTCAAAGCTTTCTGGCGTTGTGCCAAGTATCCAGAACTCGTCATCACCCAGTACCTTTTCTCCATGAAAATCTTTGGGTTCTCGGCCCAACTTTTCGGCATTCGGAAGCCCAGCCACAGCCACTTTGTTCCCGTTAACAAATACCCCGTCATCCGAAACCTTGACGGTGTCTCCCGGAAACCCCATCAGAAATTTCACCAGCAAGGTTCCATCATCGAATAATGGCTCAATACCTTTGCTCTCAACGATGAATACGCCGCCCCGGACGAGCTCCCGATCATTGAGATCACCAATGACGTAATCCACCCCAGGGATGCACTTCACGATCTGCTCATCTATTCCAAGTACATAATTGGCTTTGAACCATTCCATGGCACTGATTCCGATTGCAGCAAGCAGAACCATCTGGATCAGAATTCTTTTGCGGGAGCCTATAAACGTCGCCACAACCCTATTCACCGCTCGTGTCTCTGATCACCAGGCCTTCTGGCACGGAATAGAGTTGTTCGTGTCGAAGTACGATGAAACCTTGCTGCGAAAGGCTTTCCGCCTTTTCGCGGAGCGAGTCGAGCTTCTGTTTCATAACCCGATCGCTCAACCCCTCAGGCGGGGCATTATTGGCAATGGAGAGGAAATCAATCGAGGCGACCGGCGACACAACCGCCAGCCTCTCCTCCATCCTGGACATCCTCGAGTCCAGCACAAAGTAAGTAAGCGCCACACCAAGCGTGGCCCCCAAGACGGCAGATAGTGCGATTTCAAAGATCTTCATTATGCCCTCCCCCGGTTGCGACGATTCTGCAGAACGGCATTTATGGCCTCAGACGTTGATAAGCCCTGCTTCTTGAACTTTTCGATCTGCGAGACCTCGTCCGGATCGGTGCTATATAAGAGCTTCTGGAAGTCATTAACGAATAGCCGACCCACGCCAGCACCACGCTCAGTTTCCAGGAATATTTCTGAGTACCACGGTGCATTTGTATGGACGGTCTTGAGGAGTGCATAGCCTCCTTCTGGGAGCGTCAGTTTGGCTTCACGCTTGAGCTTGTCGACGGCCTCATCCTTGTGTGAGAAGAGACCCTTGGTGGCGGAGTTCTCAACGATGGCCTCGCCTACAGGTGACTTATACATATCCTGAATTGACTGGGTAACCAGAAGAACACTCGCACCGTACTTACGGAACCGGCGATACGCATGTTCGATGAATCGTTGAACCTCGGTTCCACCGTTTGCCAGGAGATCCCAAGCCTCGTCGATTACGATTAGTTTGCGCTTGGAACGATCCCCCAGGTAAACGGCCTGCTGGATCTGGTATATGAGCTGGAACAGAACAACCTTCTGCAGCTGGACTCGCGACTTCAGTTCCTCAAGTTCCAACACGGTGAGCTGCTTATTGAAACTGACGTTGTTCGGACGTGAAAAATAGCGGCCATAGCTGCCTTTGCTGGTGAACGAGTGCAGACGAGTTGCGAGGTCTCGGACCCGGCGATCCTCATGCTCTTTACAGCGCATGGCTACGTCGTCTACTAGCATGTCCCTGTCTTTTTCGAGCCAGGTTTCACTGACAATGGTCCTGAGCGCCGTGAGCTGCACGTCGTCCAGCGGGGAGTTAATGGTCGCCATTGCAGCGATCAGGCCAACAATCGCATCTTCCTCACCGTCATCACGCTCATCGCCACTCTCAATGGCGTGGAGTTCGTCATCAGTCAGCTTCTTGGAGCGGGTGTCTCTCTGACCATCCATGGAGGCAATCAAAGGGAACGGATTGATGGAGATATCAGAATCCGGCCCGAAGTGAACGAAATCACCACCCATCACTTCCGCCAGCTTCAAATACGAGCGGCCTACGTCAATGACCCAAACCTGAGCACCCTCACTCATGTAGGAGAGGATGATCTCGTTGGTGAAAAATGACTTGCCACCCCCGGAGGTCGCGCAGATCAGCATGTTCTTGTTCGAGCTGGTGTCATGAAGGCTAAAGTTCATCAGCTGTCCATTTCGGGACACCAGGTTCAGGTGGGGAGTCCCGGTGCCCTTCCACTCACCGAACAGTGGAAGAATGACAGCTGCATGCTCTGCAGTAAGCGTTTTATAGCGCCAGAGGTCGCTGACGGCGTCACGATCGGCCATCATCGGGAGGCTGTTGATTAGCAGCGGCAGCTGGACAAAGCGATCCTCAAGCATAGTGAACCGCTGTTCTCGCCAGTAGGAACGAGCATGTACAGCCGCTTCGGTGATTTCATCCTCCGAACTACCGAAAATCATCATGGTGTAAGTCATTTTGATGATGCGGTTTCCGTCATTGACGGAGTCGTACAGAGTGTCAAAACCCCTCTTTTTTTCCGCAAGAATCGGTACCAACGAAACCAAAGGGCCCTTAGCCTGGTTAAGGGCGATCGCTCGTGAACGCTCCATGGAGTGCTTGGACTTATCTGATGGGGGGTAATAGATGTTGCAGACAATGGCGTAGTTCTGTTTTATCGCGACGTTGCCGCCTCGCAGGTCACCCACATACTTGATTGCATCACCAAAGAACATTGAGTCTGGGAGGCGCTTCGCCGACAAACACTTGATGTAAGTGTTCCCAACTTTCACATGGCCATGGGTATAAGTGATGTCATTCTCGTAGTCGAGGATCTGCTCACTAAGCGGCCGATGTTCGTCGTGTTCGACCGCATTTTGACGCCAACTAGAATCCGGCGACCAATTCAGTGTGGAAGAAAGTACACGCAGAAGGTGCTTGGCCCCCATGGCTTCAGGGCGCATTCCCAGTGTATTCAGAGAGGCGCTGGTTTTTTTCTGGTACGACTCAATGGTGTACTGCTCTTCCTTGGTAGGCCACTTGCCCTTAATCGGAATCTTAGCGCTAATGATCACCTTGAGATCGTGAACCCGCTGGTTTGTTTGCCGGTCTATAGGGTGCAGAGTGCTGTGCCTGAAGAAATCAGCACGTTGTTGAGTGAAATTCGTCAGCAGCGGGTTCTTGATCTGCTTCTCGATCCGCATCAGCTGCATATCAGCAATCGTTTTCATGATGTCAGGGGAGCGGAACCAGAAGATCTGCAAGATAGTCTCATCGGGGAAGTCTGTGTTGATGAAACTTTTCAGCCGCTCCTCGTATTGCTCGTCCGCACCCTTCATGGGCTCGCAGGCATAAGCAAAGCCCGCAGTGTTGTCATCATTCACAAAAATTTTGGTGTCATCGTCGTACGCGGCGATGGGAAAAACTTTGGCAGCTCTCATGTCCTCATGGACATAGCGCTTATTACTCTCTTTCTTGAACGAGATCATTTCCATGGGAGAGGCCTTATTTCAGCGATTCGCGAAGACGGTTGTTGAGGCTATTGATGCTGTTCAGAGTCTGCCCGGAGGATGGTTCCTTTATGGATTCAGCATCAGGCGTTTCAGATGGTTCCGTTGCATTTGCTGGGTCTGGACTAGTGATAAATGAGCTGGATGACGCAAGCCAGGTCTCCAGATCTTGAGGGAGCCCCCGATTCACAAAATCGTTAGGGCCTATCAGAAAGGGCACTTCCCGAACCCGAATGTAGTCAGCGACCAGCAGAGCCTGCTTGTAGGCATCCATGTTGCAGTTTTGAGGCAGGTCCAGATCATCTACCTGGTTGGCGAGGAATGCTTTCGCAGCGGCTTCACGGTCCTGTGTACAGGCGATTTTTTTAGATGCTTCTCTGCTCATCTCTCCCAGGGCGGGCAGTACAAGAACCTTAAACGTGTATTCGCTAGACAAATCCTGCATCTGATCATTCAGCTTCTTGCAGGCGGAGCATTTGGGGTCGGTTACGACATGCACGATTTTCGACCCTGCCCCTATCGTCAAAGCGCCCAGCTGATCGAAATCGATCTCCATTTGAGCCAGCGGAATAGTGCGGGCAGAGTTCATTACGTCGGCCCCAGTTTCCAGAACCTTTTTGTTCCACACGTCTGAAGCGGTTCCGCTAAACACGTACCGGCCATCTTTAGTCATGAACATGACTTGGCCGTTCTGAGCCTCATAAGCAATCATGCCGTCGATGGGCATCTCGGTGACAGACTTGGGGTTGAGCCCCATTTCCTTGAGTTTTTCAAACGAATTGGCAGACGCCAGGCTACTTAACACAGCTAAAGCGGCGACGAGCGCTAAAAATCGGAGAGATTTGAAGGAGACCATGACTACCTCTTGAAACGAAAATCCAATGGATCAACTTTAAGAGGTCGGCGGAAAAGAAAGGACAGGGTTGATGTCGAAAACAACCCTCTACTTCAAGTTAAGGCCCAGCGGCGCAGGAGTCCTCCCCTGCGCCTACCGCGACACTAGTTTGATGTACAGATTCAGGTGCTCTATTCGGCGGGTTGTTGGTCGCCTTCTTGTGGATCTTTTGGTTCCGGTGGTTCCGGTTCAGGCATTGTGATCTGGGTCTCCTGTAATGCAGAGTCCAATCCCGAGTCATCGGTACCAATAGACTTAATCGTAATCTGCTCCCCGTTGATCTTCTTCGGAATTGAGATTCGATACCCGGTCAGTACCAGGGGCTCATCGTTAATCCACCACCTATAGTTCTTCACGTAACCATCTGGATCATTGCAAGCATTGCGTACCGTATAGTTGAACGTACCCTCGTAGATCTCCAGTTCGCACACTGGCGGCTCGTTTTCATAGACCGATACGGTTTGCTCTACCGTTCCGGTCAAACCGAACTCACTGACAATCTCCAGTCTGACGGTGTGATCACCTGCATCCAGAACTGTCTGACCATATCGGCCCACAAGCTTCATTGGCTCGCCATTTACGGTGTAGTTGTATTCCACAACCTTGTCTCTCGGATGACCGCCCCTCATGTCAGGCCTGGCAAGTATCTCGAATGGAGCGCGGTTATATTCGTTGGAGCCTACCAGGCGCATGCTTAGCTTATACGGCTCCGGCTCGCCCACTTGTATCACTTCAGTGACTCCGCCCTGGTTACCTCTGCTGTCAGTCACAGTAACCCCGATCTCGTAGGTTCCTGCTTCCGGTATAACTAACCTTCTTGCGACCGGGTTCCCGTCTTCAATGATCTCGATCCCATCAGGTATGCTCCACTCGTAAACAGGGCCGTCTAAACGCCCGCTCATGTTATCGGGACGAGCGTATAAGGTCGCTTCTACAGGAGCCACATCCGCGCTGTACCTTCCATAGATGATGAACTCAGGGAAACGATACTCCCAGACCCGCAACGCGTGATCGTCGGTGTTCACCGCCCCCATTTCTTTCCAACCATCTACCCAGCCATGGTAGGTCAGGTTCACGTAACGCTCTTCGAGGTCTTCTTCCGTAGGCGTATAAATTACGCTGTCACCATGTACCTCTGTGCCATCAGGAAGAGTGAAGTAACCTTTAATGTCGTACTCCATGCGCGAGTACGGCAGTCCTTTGTAAATATTGAACTCGTAGGACTTGCCAACTTCAGTGACGCGAGGCCCTTGAATGTACAGCCTAGGGCCGCGGATTCCCCGGAAACTAATGGAACCGTCTTCTATGGTCCATGCCAGTGGATCATCCTCTGGGGCGATCGGCGTCTTAACCCGAACTTCCCAGCGCTCACGCCGGGGCTCAGTTGGGTCAGTGGTCCGCTCGAATACATGCTGAAATCCGCCAGCCTCGAACGTCTGACCGGCATCGTTCGACCACTCAATATCAACTTCGCTCGCGTCTACTTCCTCACCATTTATAGTTACATTCGCTGTCAGTGTGACCTCGTCTCCCACGAACACATCGCTGCGCCAATCAACCTGAACTTCTGGCTTGTGGTAGGCAATTATCTCTATTGGTGTCGTCTCTTTGGCTACGCCAGAATTGCGGTTCTTCAGTTTTGCTTTGAGCATGTACTTGCCAGGCTCTTGGAGCGTGATGTCGAAATATTGCATATTCCGGGCATTGTTCTCTCGCTCTACCCAAGTTTCGCCTCCGTCCGTCGACATTTCCCATGTCACGTCACCGATTGCACGGAAAAGTCCACGATCGCTTAGGTCAAGATTGAACACCCCTCTGAAAGGTACGGGGCCTGAAATCCGACGCCCGTCGATATCAGCGTCAATCTCGCCACCATAGAGAATTGTCAAGAACACTGGACGGGAGGAAACCTCTACTCGGGAGTATTCAGGTACAGGGCTCTTAACTCGTGCCTGCGCATAAAGGCGGACATACCCCTCCTTAATGCCCATGTCAGTCAGTGCAATCGTGTGGTTAGACTTGCCTTCCCCGTCGTGGTCTTTCCAGTCGGTGACCGGCTCATAGGTGTCGTAGGTCTTTTGCCGAACGATTCGTACCTGCCATTCGCCCATAATGGATGCATCATAAGGCATCTGATCCTGGTAGATATGGCCAATTCGGACGCTGACCGGAATCACATCATCGTTTAAGACATAGTCTGCGTCGGAATACATAACCGGCCCGATAGTTTCATCCGGAACTGACAATGTCTCTATTGTCGCACCGGCCATGACAGCCGGCAGATCCACATATCGAGCTGTTACTGAGTGCGTATCCCGCTGCCAAAGCTGTGTCGAGATACTTTTAATACGCTGGTAGGTAGAAAACTCCCTGCTCCAAGGTGAAGCCCCGAACAGCCGTTCTTCAACCACGTCGTTATTTGCTTCGTGGACTACAGCAAGGTCAGCGTTCTTGCTTTTTATGAGAGCACTCGCAACGCGCCCTCCGTCGAGATAGGCCTCATACAAACCATCGACAATTTCTTTGCCATCACGAAACTCAACAGTAGGTTTTGGGGGGTCAACGGCTTCAAAACTCACTGATTGCTCTGCAATAAGGACCGGAACCCCGACAGAAGTGTAAGCGAATACTCTGAATCCGAGATCGTAGGGTCCGGCGCTGTAAACTCTTCCGTTCAGCCGTGGGCTGGAACTCTCAGGAGCCTGTGCCAGCGTGCCGGGCAAGTTAAACCACTCAAGATGGCAGAGTCGGCCCATGTAACCGTTTTGCGCGTATTTGATGGCTCTGTCTTCATCTGTGGTAAGAGTACAGCCAGGGCCCTCGACCTGCTTCAGTTCTGCGTTGAACTCTTCAACTGTATGAAGAACAGTCGAGATATCTCTAGCAAACTCAAAAGAGAACGAGCCCATAGCCTTTTGCACCTCGACTGGTGCTGATGCCCGGCCTACCTCAAAACGAGCACCGTTGCGGTCAACAAGATACGCGATGAAACCCGCTTCTTTTTCTCCGTCATAATCAAATCGGCCTTCCATCCTGGGAGGTTCCCCACTCACGTTCATCGGGCCGGGGACAGACGACCACTCAATTAAACAGTAAGGATCTTCAAGCTCACTCGCGGTCTGGGCCACGTATTCGCGACCTGTAAGAGAACAAGGTGTTTCCCCGTTTGTTACTGCTGAGATTTTCAGTTCTTCAAAAATCTGCATGACAGTATCTTTCTCAGGATTTACTTCACCGGAGAATGTCCACGCCTCAACCTTAATGACGGATGCGGCCTCACCTGTGCCTCCAATAGACACCACAATATCTGAAGTAGAAGGCTCTCCAGAGAGGGGGTACATCGGAAGCTCAAGAGATCCTTTAAAGAGCCCGAAGTCATAAGCACTGATTACCTGTTTGTACTCCCCCGGAGCTATATCGATTCCAGCAATGCTGTATCCGGACTCCGCGTCTGCCGCTACACCTGCATAAACAGGGCGAACTTCTTCTAAAAGGATACCGTCGATCTTTACAGGCTCTGTTACGAGAGTTGCTGCGCCGTCTTTCCACGTAAAGGCGTGCATGACTGCTGGAACGTTCAGCTTTGCGGCACCGTCACGGAGCGCAAGAGATTGAGGCTGATAGTTGATATCGAACAACTCAGAATTGCTGTTGCCAGATCGGTCCCGCACAGTTAGATCGAGCGTGTAGCTCCCAGGCCAGACCTTTGGAAGGGTGACGGTCAGAAGGTCGCCCTGAATTCCATCTACCATTTCTTCCTTCACGCACTCATCGTAGTAGGCAGAAGATTGAGTAAAGCCCTCTGGGCAAACTCGTCGCGCCTCGTCTACGATCGTTTGTACGCACCCGTCGCCTTCGATTATCCAATCGCCACCTGGACATTGCTCAAACGACGGCTCACTGATCGTTCTCCAACACGTCGTTGACTGAAGATTCCATGATGAATCTCCGCAGGAAAGATCAACGTGCGTTTGGTCAGTACGTTTGCACCCACCACTTTGCATATCGAAGCCATCAGGGCAGGACATCGCGGAGGTAGCGAAGTCTTTCGATACACACTCACCTCCCACGACAATGGAACCATCGGCACATCCTTGGCCCTCTACCCAGGTATCACTGAAGGTGATTTCAACGCAACTGGACCCCCTAAGAGTTTGCCCTTCAGGGCAGCTGTATTCGACAGGTTGAGTGTCGGAATAAACGCAACTCTCGCCACTGACGCGGTAGCCGTCTGGGCACTGAATGTCCAAAGGCAGTGATTCTGAAGCAACACACTGGTTTCCATCGGCGGAATACCCATCAGGGCAAGCTGGTATTACGTCAGTTTTATCGCAAAACACTTCCCCGCCGTTATTTTCACGCGAATAACCTGTGGGGCACGAAGAGTATGTCTCGATCGGTGCTGATTCATCATGACCTACGATATTCCAGTGAGGCTCAACCCCAGCCTGGCTTGTCTGGGAGTATGGAATTGTACACGTCGTGTCGGAATTTATAGGTGTGAATGATGCTGGGCTGGCAGAATACTCGATGTACCTACTACACGCCTGTTCTTGCTCCGCAACGGAGAGATTCACGTCGTCTGGGTTTGCTCCGTATAGAGGGAACAGAGAGTTGGGCTTCTGACAATATTGCGGAAGCATGTCTAAAGGACAGACGTATACCTTCTCTGCGGAAATCTGCGTTGACCTAACACAGCTGTCACCAACCAGGCTAAACCCGTTAGCACACTGCTCTAAGGGCATTGTGGTAGTTGCAACACAAGAGTTTCCGACTCGCTCAAAATCCGAAGGGCAACTTACCTGAGCGTCAAAGACCTCAGACCTAGCACAGATACCTCCCGCATTTGTGTAGCCGCTTGGGCAACTTTCCGCTGCCGCAGTCTTTGTTTCGGAGCCGCAGACCGCGTCTGTACCATCAAACTCATACCCTGAGGGACACTGCGTCCCTTTTGCAACCATCGTCCCACTCATGCAGGCCTCAGGGTGTTTATTGTCCCAGACATCCCTGCAAGTCTGACCCCCGGTCATCCAGTTATAAGAACAGTTTTCTTTTGTAGCTTCAGGGTTTTTTTCGCCATCGAGACATTCGTAAGGAACTGACTCACTAGTGGTCCAGCAAACCCCGTTTTTGTACTCAGTGTTATAACCTTGGCAGGTGTACCATTCTCTTGAGATACCTGCTCGGGCTGGAGTATTTGCCCTACACCACCCCTGTGAGCCTGAGTAGCCTGCCGGACAGTTGAAATGATGGCTTGTGTTAACACAAGTTCGCGTACCGTAAGAACCGGTAATCTGAGCAAAATGCAGGGAGGTTCCGGGATTGCCGCCGAATGTGTTTTTCCACACTCCGCTCCCGTCCCGGCACTGGTATTGTGTCCCACTCATGTAGCCAGTGCTTTGCCTTTCCCTGGGAGCGTAAACACACTCGTATCCATCTCCGCTAAAATAACGAGCGGAAATAAAAGACCCCCACTTACAGCTGTTAGGTTTTACTTCCCTGTAACACCCCTTATTGAGCTCGTCATAACCAGATTTGCAATCCAGGTTATAGGTAGGCGGATACCACGATTCATACAGGCCAGCGGGGTACCTGCATGTGCCGTTGTATAGACCATCAGTGGTATGCGTTGAGCCGGGCTTACAGCCCAATTCGGCAGGCGCAACTTCGAGGCTACTACACATTCCATCAATCTCGTCTGAGCCTGCCGGACACTCTTGTGACGGCTCAACGAAGCTCGACTTTTCACATTGGCCAGCCCCAACATCCGTATATCCTGTTGGGCACTTAATACTCGCGGCTTGCGTTATCGTTTGCTGACAGCTATCTCCAATGACTGTCCAACCAGGATCACATACCGGGGAAGGTTCCTTTGTTTCTGTTTTGGTACAGGTAGCGCCATCAGGTTTCAGTACGTACCCAGCTGAACACGCAGCCTCTGCTTCAAGAGTAGTGACTTGATGGCACACATCGAGGTATTCGCTTGACTGGGTAAGGCTAAACCCATCCTGGCAAACGCTTTGTTTCGGCTTGAGAGTTATTTTTTGGCAAGTCTCAGCGTCTACAGGGCTAAACCCAGCAGGACACCGAACGCCCCATTCGGTTTTTATACCCGAAACGGTCTCTCCCTTATCGTTGCGAAGCGTGACGCCCTCTAGCTCGGGCTCCGGATCTACGTTATCTACAGCCCGGAAAATCAGTGGAGAAAGATCCCTTATGACATCTGGAATCTCAGGCTCGGGGGTTAATTCTGGAGCTTCAGTGTCGGCAATGGCAGCGAAAGAAAAAATCGCCAGCAAAAGACCCAAAATCATCGTTAAGAAACGTCGATCCATCACGCACACCTGAGTAAGTTAATTCTTTAGATGTGGCTGATTCTCGTTGTTAGGGGCAGTTGATTGTCTGAAGTGGATGCTCTTTTTTGAACAAAACGACACTTTTGTGCCGGCCACAAAAAACCCCGCACTATGGCAGGGTTTTTGTCATCGCTTGAAATTTAGAACTTGTAGTGAGCACCAACGTTCAATACGTCGTACTCGGTCGAGCTGAATTCTGCGACCACGCCAAACTGGCTGTTCAAGTTATATCTCGCACCGATACCATAGCCCAGGCCGAAGGTACTATCGTCGCCGCCAGCGCTTGCCCCGCCGTTCGAGGCTTTAATTTCCGCACTGGTATAAGCGATACCAATACGCACATAAGGAACGAGGTTTTCGATAGGCAACTGGTCATAGCTACCAACCAGGTAGCCACCCATGCCGAAGACGCTGGCTTCTACCGTAGTGCTACCCCAGTAATGGGAGATCTTGCTTTCGGCATCAGCAACAGTCAGAAGCAGGTCTGCTTCTGCAGAAAGCTGAGGGTGAATATGGGCCAGTTCAATACCGTAGGTACCGGTAAGGGTCATGGCATCGTCTGACAGGCCGAGGTCTGCAAAACCCAGTTTGATCTGGGCATAGGAGCGTTCCTGCCAATTGTCAGTGAGTCCTTCTGTAAAGGACTTTTCCTGAGCGCTAGCTGCGCACGCACCAAAACCTGATACCAAAACGACTGCGGCTAAAGCTGATACTTTTTTCAATGTAAAACTCCGGTTGCGGTGGGGTTTGAAGCCATCGTTTGTGGCTGTCGAAAACAAATCTATATGAGGTTTCAAAAATGCAACTGCGAATAGATGCTAAATTTTTGACCAATCAAAAAAAGGCCCCGCTCGGCGGGGCAAAGCTACGGCTCAAAGCTAGACAACAAAAATGTTTACAGACCGTTGCTGATCATCATTACCGCAGTGTTTGCCTTATCGGCGTGGGCAATAGTGGCGGTAACAATGTTCTCCAGAACGTCTGGGGTGTAGTACAGTCCGAAGCCACCAAATAGACCGATGGCAAATGCCATGAGGCTCTGGCGGGCAACACCAGCAATGATGCCAACGATGACGATAGCTGCAGCGATTATTCGACCGAGAGTGCCCTGCATCCATTCTTTCAGGTCAGTCCAGACCGGATCGAACGATGCACCACCCGTTCCCGCCAATGCGCTATCCGGAACAATGGCAAATGCGACCGCAGCCACCAGCGCGAACGCGAACACTGCTGTCTTGTTGAAGTTGGTTTCGTGATTGTGTGTCATCGTGCTACTCCTGACCTTTACTTGAATGGGTAATTTGGTTGCCACTTAGTTCGTACTGACTATGTTAGGTATGTCACAGTCAAAACTTTTCCGAGTAACTGCTTTTTTTCTTACAAAACTGAGTTTTTAGTGATTGCCGCTAAATCCACCAGGGAGAGCGTTCTCGTAGGAGGGTGCGTTTCTGTTCTGGCCTGGCCGGGCGTCTGGCTGACCCTGTGGATCTGGCTGCATCATTTGAAGAGGCTGAATACTTTCCCCCCGCGCAACACCGCGCATGTCATACATCCACCTGCGCTTTTCGATCTCAGTGAACACGTAAGAGGACACCTTAAGATTTGCGTTCTTGTCTTCCCACGGAGCGATCCACACGCGCATTACTTGAGCCGGCGTCCGCACAGGCACGGGTTTGTTCGGCGTACTGGGAGCCACATAGCGATCTTCAACTTTGCGAACAATTCTCTCTACACGAGTTGAACTGTCGCTGTTTCGGTCGGCTTTCTTCCCAGACAGCCGCTCCTCTTTGCTCCTGAATTGAGAGACGGAGCCAGCATCAGAAACAGCCTCAGTTTGTTCAACATTCGACGAATAGTTTCTGTCGTAAATGCTCCCGCCATTGGCAGTGGCCTCGTAGACGTCACGAGCGCTCATGCACCCTCTTTTTTCCGGAATTCCGGAACAGGAAAATTCTGACTCCCCCATGCCTATAGCTGAGCAGCCAGTAAGCGCTGAAAGTCCGACAACCAATGCAATATTTCTTAACTTCTTCATTTTGCGAATCTCCACGTTTATTGCAGCTTCAGCTCAGCGCCTTTAACCAAGACAATATCCATCTGACGCCCGGCATCCATTTCCAGGACCGGGAACATCGAATCAGCCATCTTCAACCAGAAATCTGCGACCTTTTCGAGCGCATTGCTGGCACCGCCTACGAGCCCGCCCTGTACGGCTTGATCTGAAAACGCGTCAAGGTACTGAACGTTTTGCTGGTTGCCCGTTGTATTGATCGTCGGTACCGGGCTCACGTTGAATGCCTGGCTGACACCACCGAAGAACCCTGCCACCATGCTGCGCCCTACAAGAGCACCCTGTTTCGTCACCAGGCGGGATCGAACCCCTGCTTTCCCATCCTCACCAACGGCGTAACCGCTGAGTCTCGCTTCAATACTTTTGCCATCGTTACGAATGCATGAGATCCCCTCAGTTCTCAGGTAGACCCTTTCGCTGGAGAGGTCACCGAAGCCTGACAGAATGGCCATGCAGCCCTTAACATCAGCTGAGTAGTCGTTGGGGAGAATTGCGTCTTTCTGAAGGCGAACGACGACCGGGAAAGGATCGCGGCGAGCGCCCTGCCCAGTCGGTGCGTCAAGACCTGTCATCAAGGTTCCAGATAGAAGGGAGGCAGATGGAATGTATATTCCTGTACCTTTGCCTTCGGCATCATCGCTTGACTCTGAGGGCTCAGGAGTCTTTGCCTCAGAGACAGTTGTCATTTTCAGGTTTCGGCTTGGAGCTGCGTCAGATACCTGGTCGCCCTGACTGCTCCCCTGCCCCCCGCCCCCGTTGCGGCGACTGTCACCAAATTGAGGAACCGGTGCGGACCTGAACGAGCTATTCGTGTCGCGGTCTGCTGGTTCGGTGCTGTCTGCATAGTTCGTAACCAGGTCATCGGTACCGATCGGATTAACAGTATCCTTAGGCTGGCCGTCGCCCTGGAGGCGCGGCATATCAAGGTTGCCCTCTTTAATGTCACGCTGCAGCGTTTCCAGCTCCTTCGAGGTTTGCTGCTTTTCTTCTCGGATACGTGAAACTTCCTCTTTTAAAGACGCAAGCTGTCTCGCCACATCCTTGCCAACCCCAACGGAATTTCGGGTCTCCTCCAGCTTGCTTCTGGTTTCAGTAAGCTCATCACTACGGTTGCGAAGATTTTCTTCGAGTGCTCGAAGCCGGGAGGCCATAGCATCGATGCCTATGTCCCGAGAGGTCCGTTCATTAAGAACGTTTCGGACAACCTCTTGGTTACCTCTACCGCCGTACTTTTGCTCTGCCTCACCGACAAAGAGACTGACAACAAACACCAGACCAATAATAGAGAGCCCCATGACGGCCCACTGCTTGTGCTTCGGATCTAGGTTTTCCCAATATTGCTTCATTATTGGCCTCCACCAATCAGCGAGCGACGACGACGGGTGTTCGATTCGCGAGGCTGGTCCTTGTCGACCACGAAAACTTCTGTTTCCTGACCCGGTGCCAGGTAGACATCAGGCCAAGCTGAAACCGAGGCGACTTCACGCGAAGCGCAGTTCGTTTCGACAAATTCGATTGCTTGATCGGCCATATTTCTCACAACCCCGATATACACAGTGAAATCGTTGCCTGTGAGCACCTGCCCTTCTTCAAACACGAATCGCAGTCCCCGTTGCTGACATAAAGGAGCCTCATCACTAGGGAGGAAGTCCCGCATGCGATATCCAGTCGGGAGTTCTCCTTTCGCAATCGTGGTCAACATCTGCACAAGAGTTTGCTCGTAGGGATTACTTTGTTCCCACTTCTCGGCGGTTTCGTTCCGGCCAGCGAACATATTGGCGTCGGCCATCTCTCGGCCTGGTATTTTCACGAGGACTTCGCGTGGCGGAATCTTCTGTGGCAATAGAGTCAAAGTAATAGATTGGGCTTCGTACCCTTCCTCACGCACATGCAGGGTGACTGGCGTGCGCTTGTCGCTGGCAAAATAGATGACGTTTTGCTTTACCGAGACAATGGCATCCTCATCAATCTTAAGAACGCTGGGCTTCATGAAAGGTGTGACAATGCGGGTGGGATGGCCCATGGCTACGTTTACAAGCTCTGTCTGACCAAACTGCGTGGTTACCTCAATCGGTTTCGTGTTGTATTTCGCCTCGTCGCCCTGCTCAGAGATCTTTTTAACGTCATGGACTTTCTGTCCAGTCGCCAGCGGTTTTGCGCTGGGCACGTTCTTACTCAGCACACCGACGGGAGCGATCGGCATCTCGGAGCCATTTGGCTGGCCATTGTCATTCGCCGCATGGTCTTCATGGCTCACAGGTAGACCATACTCATCGAGCTGCTGCTCATCGGTGGCCGATCCCGTGCCAGGAGCGCCCATCATGTCAGCAGTCGAAACGATCGGCGAGACAGGCATATCGGGGTACTGTTGAGCAAAAGCAGTTGGCCCGGCGACGGCAAGACCCACTGCGATCATGGTTAACTGGAATTTCATCACTTACTGTCCTCCGAACGATCCAACATGCGCAGCATCTTCTCGGTGCGGGGTTTCCCCGGATAGGTATCAATGTGCGTAATTTCAGGGGTGTATTTGCGGACGTTGATCTTGAACTCGTAGGTACGCTCTGTGCGCTGTTCTTCCTTAGAGCCAGAGCCCGTCGCATAGCGGTAGCCGTAGGCAAAAATCTTATCGGTCGATGGCTCGTAATCAGCACTTCTCAACTCGAACCGTAATGAGATGCGGTTGTCTCGAAGATCCTGTGCTTGAGCCTCGAATGCCTGCATCGTCTCTCCATAAATCGCTGGGGCCAGCAGAGGTTCCAACCGCTCTTTGATAAAACTCAGCTTATTGGGAGTGATGTTACCCATCAGCATGCCAAGGTAAGCGCCCCAGCCTGTTTTGTAGCTTTCCGACGCCCTTCCCTCTTCGATCCATGCTTCATCGGTAAGTGTTACTGGCTGAAGCACAACTCGCTCCGTTTTGTTCACCAGAGAAAACACTGCGATGAGCAAGGCCAAAATAGTCATCGCCAGCATGCCGCGGGTCCACTGCTGGCTCACGACCAGCTGCGCATAGCTCTTTTTAAAATTCTGAAGATTCACGGAAACAGCCTCCGGATAAACACATTAATCATGGTTTTGCTCTTGGTAAGGGGGATACCCATCTTGTAGAGAGTGTGAAGAAGGATGCCGTCAGGAGAATTCTCGCGGATACGGCGGTAGGCATTGGTTGCCACCAGTCCGATGACCAGGCAAATACCGAGCGCGTCAAACAACATTCCGATGATCACCAGGAACATCAGGGGTGCCATCTCGTCGAGTGACCAAAGTAGAAAGTGGGGAAACTCGTCTACCCGCTGGGGTATCTTGGTAGGTTTGCGCATTCACGTACTCCCAAATGTTGATGGGAGCATTGTCGGATTTTTATGAGCAGGTGAAGTTGGAGGTTGATGCGGTTTTTCGACCACTACTTAGGTGTTTGTCGAAAAACCGATTAAAAACATGAACGGGAAGTTGTTGCAGAGCTTTTGAGTAGACTCAGCGCCACCAGCCCAGGCCGGTCGCGCCTAAATAAGACCAGTCGGAGAGCACCAGACTACCTCGCTTATGAAATGCTGCTGGGGAGGCGCTGGTGTTCACCAAAGGTCTTTCGCTCTTATTAAATTCTCTTCTGCAGGTTCCCTGCAGCTATGCCCACGGCAATGACAGAAAACATCAGCGCGATCGGGATGTAAATTGGTGCAATTGGTAGTGGCATCATGAATGAGATCAGGGTGAGAACCGCGACCAATGCAGAGCCTCGGATCGCGTAGCGATGAAGAATTGGCGAGGCATAATCAAAATTGGTTTTTTTGATCTTCCAGGTCATCAACCCATCCCAGAGCGCCGGGAGAAGTAGCAGAGGAACATACGGTAGCCAGGTAAACAGCAGCGAGACACGAACGAAAACCAAGTAAACGGACTGCTGAATAGCTATAAGCCGCGACTCGACAATTTCGAACCACCCGTCGGCCTTGATGACGCTTTTTTCCCGTAGGTGATCCTCAGGAATGAGCATTTGATACATAGCATGCCAGACGCCAGTATCAACCAGAGAGGACGTGTACCAACTGGTCGCATTGCCCAGCACCTGGTCGCGATGCTCGCGCCCGGAGATCATTTCGATCATCTGCACCTCTTTCTGCATAGCCGTCTCCGACCACTTGCCGGGCAGCAATGCCGCGATGAAAAGAACCTCAAGCGCAATCAGAAGCAGCGTCAGCAACAATGGCTTGTTCATTGCCAGTCTCTCTCATATATTCTTGCAGGGTGTCAGAGCAAAGCAGAAAGTACACTTGCCCACGCACTTCAATTTTCTTGGATGTCTTTGCCAAGGGTTTCGGCCTTGCTTTCAACGTTACGCAGTCGTTGGCCTCCACACATTCGAAGCGCTTAATCACTTCATCCACCAGACCAGACAAGTACATGGCATACCGGGTCGCATCCGGTATTTCATAAGGCATCAGACCGCTTTTCTCGCAGATCTTTTCCGCACCTGACCGGTACTCATTGAGAGCCTTGGCGAGCAACTGGACCAGGTTGTTTTTGTGGTCCGCCAGCTGTTCGTCACCTTGTATTCCGATTGCTTCAATAATCCGGGTGATTGGCAGCAAATAGGTAGGCCACTGGGACTCCATGATTTTGATAATCCAGCTCGACCGACGGTTAAGCTTTTTCGTATCCCTGGCAACCTGCTGAGCCAGATGCTCTGCCAGTGCGTGTTCATTTGTCATGCGGCTTCGCTCTCTTTACTTTCAACAAGGATCGGCAAGCGGCCTTTCACAACTCGGCCCCCCGATATTTTCGCGATATATTCAAGATTAGGCAGATATCCGAGCAGCTGAGGCTGGAGCAATGGCGATTCTTCTTCCATGAGTCGTTCGCCGTGGTTGCCTCCATACATAGCCGGGTCGCTGGAGTCTGAACTCATACCCTGCGTTCTCATCACGTACTTGACCCGCGTTAGCGGGAGGTTGTCGGTGAAGTATTTCTGAGTATCGGGATCTATTACACGCAGCGAAATATTGTTGTTTATATTGCCAAGAACCTGTATTGCTTTAGCCGCATTGCCCAGCCTTGCTTCGAAATCAGCAATAGTCTGCGTTGCTACAAAAAGCCTCAGCTTTGCGCCTCGTCCCTTGTTGAGCAGCTGGATGAGCGGGTCGTTGATGACCTCTGCGCACTCGTCCACGAAAATATTGATCGGCTGCAGATCCTTACCATAGTTGTATCGGTCGCCGGCAACAGCGGCCAGGTCACTCAATACCATCGAGCCGATTGCTGAACCCACCATCCCATCGGTGAGACTGTCCAGGCCGATATAAGCTACCTTGTGAAGCTCAGTAATCTTCCGGGTGTCGTAGATGGGCCGTTCATCGTTCTGGTCAGTGCGGTCAGGCGACAGCATGGGGCCCAGGTCACCACTTGTGAGCATGTTCATTATTGGGAGCAAAGACGCGACCATCTTTGAAAAGTGGGCTTTGTCGTGCTCGAACATTGTGAGCAAGCCTTCAAGGTCGCTGTTGGGCTTTTCTGGCTGAACGAACTCCCTGTAAAACCGGACGGCAGCGGCTGCACGCTTTAAAGCAGAGGCTTTTTCATTGCGCGTCTGCACTTCCTGGAAGTCTCGTTGGAAATCGGGCGCCTGCCTCTCGATGTAGTTGCTTACAGCCGCCAGCACCAGATACTCCGTGCCCCCTTCAAGATACCTTCTCAGACGGGTCAGAGACGGCCTCGCATCGACCAATAGCAAACCCTGAATAATGTTGTTCATTGCCATTTGGCCAAAGTCTTTAAAGACCTCCCCGCCTGAAGATGTGGCGATCAGTGCGGCAATACGTGAAGCCAGCTCAGTTGGCCGGGAGAAGTTTGCCAAAGGGTCGAGGCGGACGGATTCCTGAGGAAAGCCGGGGTGAAACGAGATGAACTTGCCCGGATCGCCCATAAACTTACATGCTCTGCGCATATTTTCGCGGGTCTCAGCATCCCCTTTCGGGTCCAGTACAATGACCGACTCTCCGGCCAGAATTCTTTGTGTAATCAACAAATCAAATAGGCGAGTTTTCCCGGACCCCGTAGTTCCGGTAATCAAGGTATGACCTTCAACGTGCTTCATCGGCTGGAAAATTGGCTCCTCGTGCAGCTCAATTCCATGAAGCCACTTAACGCCCATGTCAGGGTCTTTGTCTTTGCCTCTGAGTTCTGACCAGTCGCGCTTGCTCAACTCAAACGCCCGTTGTGCGTGCTTTGGCCCCCAGTCAAACCCGTAGCCGAGCCATAGTTGGTCGGATTTTCCTTCGATCTGTTTCACCACTTCACTTAGTTCTACAATTTTTAGGTTTTTTCCGCGCAAACTCTTATGCGTCTGATGCAAGTGGTAGGCATCACGCGCACGCGCCAGCGCCATCAAAGTGCAGATCCCAATCATGATGTACAGCGGTTCGGACGGCATCCCAGCAGCGAATTTCACGGCCACGGCAGCAAGGATTGCTACACCCCACCCTACGACTGCCCGAAACTCATAGTTCGGACGCCATGCCATTTCATAACCATGTGCGTCATATTCCATGCTCATGATTCAGTTTTCCTCAACGTGAAAAAGCCCTTATTTACAGACCAGCCAAAACCTCGCTTCTTAGCTGCAACCCAAAACTGCTTTCGGGCACTGGACTGCGTGAGAGTCGGATATCGAATCTTGAGAATGTCGACGACGCTATGGGGAACACTCTTGTCCTCGCCATCCGTGGTCATGTCGTCCGTAAGTTCCCCAGTCCCGGCAATCATCTGATCAACCAGCTCGATCATTGCCTCAGCAGCAATGCCGTGCCTGGTGAGGTTCTGAGAGCCATCGTTTCCGGTTTCACTCTTCTCAGGTTCACCTGCCACTTGCTTCGCGGGCTTAGTTTCACTTTTAACGGGCGACTTTTTGCCAGAGTTGGTGCGCTTTTTAGGCTGCCTCTCCCGGTTTGTCGCGTCTTTGCTTTTCTCGCGGTGCAGGGCGGTGTTATTCCGATCCGGAACTGCTTTAACAGCACGCTTCACAACTTTAAGGTCGGGGTGAGGAGGCACATACAGCGGGTCAATCGCGTGCTCCTGAACCTTGAGATAAGCGATGATGATCTCGGAGGTCCGGTCATCGAGGACAATCGCCATGACCTCATGCACTTCCATGACCTTGGACATGGGCTGCTTTGGGTTCTTTTTAAGGAGTTTTGCAGTGTCCAGGCGGTTGAGAGCGTCAGCAGAGCTGCTGGTGATTCCTTCGAAAGCCGACGGATATGCTATGGCCACGCTACCGTCCTCGATGAACCAGCGTTTCCCCAACAACTCACCTTTGTGAATAACGCTGTCTACAAGCGTTTCGATAATTTGTCCGGCTCCACTCGCCGTGTTGTCAGTAATAAACTGTTTGAACCCGGCGACGGGGTCGCGATCTACCGGCTGGTAAAGTACAGAGGAGTCAGAGGGCTTTTTGGCGATGTCCTTATACTTTCCCATCCGTTTGACAGTAACGGTGCGCCCGCCAGCCGTTTTCGCAGCTTCGGCAGACTTTTTCAGCAAGGGATTCGGAGCCGCTGATTTTGTATTGCGAGCCTTGGCTGTCCCCTTGGGCTTGGCCGGCTGTTCCTGGACCTGTGATAGTTCCTTTTCGCCAGCAGTATCGGAGGCGTCGTGCTGAGCGCTGCCTAGAGTTGGTGAAGGAGACGCCTTCTCAGCCTCAATCTCGGGGGGTTGCGTTCCAACTGAGCTAGCCTGGTCATCAACGGCTGGACTGCCCTGAGTGGCGATTGAATTTGGCAGCTCTGGTTCTACAGAACCACCGCCAAATGGCAGCTCCATGTCATCATCAATTGCAGCCAGAACGGACTGTAGATCGTTCTCAGGCCCTTTGGGCTGACTGGCCTGTTGCTCTACACTTGGCTCGGGGCGCCCAGCATCAGTCGTATCTCTAAAAACAGGCTCCTTCTGAACTTCCTTAAAGTCAGGTTTTTTCGGCTTTGGAGTAGGCTTACCCTGTCTCGCTCGATAGATAAGCGACTGTTTGGGATCGTCCTCTGGAGACATTCCTGGATCTGCTAAATGAGGTTGCACCGTCCCGGTATTACTAGAAGCCTGCTGCACGGAGAGCACTTCGGATTCTTCAGATGACTCCTGGCCTTGAACATCACCTCCGGCCCCGCCCGGATCTTCTACTGGAGAACTTACCGGAGCTGAATGTTCCGTGGGCTGGTCCAAAGTGCCGCGAGCAACAACCTCCCCAGTCTCAGTATTAATGGCATCTCCACCGACATTAGAAACCCCTCGCCCTGAGCCAAACTCGGGCTGGAAGCCACCACCAAGATCTTCGGTAGACCATATTTTGAGATCTGCAGTCGCCGGCACTTCATTTCTGAAAATTCGTTCGGCACTGTCGATCTTGATTGTGGTTAGCTTGATTGGTTGGCCGCCACCCGCTTGTTCAAGCGCTTTCGGTGTAATAACCCAGTACAGGTAATACTCTCCCAGCTCTTCATCGCTCTGGGGTTCCCCTCCAGGAACATACCGGGGCCTTACAAGTCCCCGCTGTATTAGTTCGTCAACCAGACCATCCGCATCATTTCGAATCGTGACACCAACTTCTTTTTTGATATCGCTGATGATTTCGGTGAGACCATGCTTGAACACAAGAAATGTTCCGTCATCACCGTGCCAGATCTTTGCGCCTGGCTGATTGACGGTCCACTTCCCGGACTGGACCAGACGGCGAATGGAATTAAAAATATGGCGGTGTACCGGCAGACCGTAGTCAAAGTCAGCACCGACCTTTCTCTCCACATCTTCCATGGCGTCTCTGCGAACAGACTCATGATCGGCCCAGTTAATTATCTTTGCGATGTGGTTGGAATCGTCGAGTGAATAGAAGGCATCGTTGATCGCAAACATGATGTTTGGATCGTGGGCCATCATGTGGGTTACGAACGAGGCCGGAACAATCTTGTCGAACGCTCGCTGGGTGAAGGCCTCATGCCGCTTATACCGACCTCCGCGCCACGAAATATAATAGCCATTGCGTTTCTTCTGGCGCAGATACTCGTAAAGCGACTGTTCAAGTGGATGCCACAACTCTCCTTTTTCATCAGTAACGGTCACATCAGCAATCGGCTTCCCGGCATCGTGAAGAAGGCCAGCAACGCAGGTCGCAACACGCCAAAGCGGCTCAATCTTCCGACGTTCTCTGGGGTCCGCATTGCGACAGAAAATGATGTCTTCAGCGGCGCGGGCTGACCAAAAGGCCACTTCAAGAGAGTGCTTCAGCGCACCGCCCGCCCCCCGGTGATGATGGTTCTCAGAGCTGGGAAGCAGATGAACGAAACTGGCGAAGTTCCGAATAACAGGCATCATCAAACTATCGAAATCCGCGTCTCGCAGACCCAGGGCTTCACTGATATTAAGAATGCGCTCGCGGTTTCTATAAAGAATTCCATCCAGCGGCTCAGCGGGGATTGCCCTCGCTATCGGCGGGTAGATCTCGATGTCTTTCCACTTTTGCGGGATCTGCTCATCAGATCGCTTCAGCATTTCTAGAGAGCATGACTCAACAGGGGGTAGGTCAAGCGTACCGTCCGCTCTGGTCGCGTGTGAGCCGCCTTTAATTTTGCTAAGAATTTTCGAAAGCATTGGCGATAGAGTCACTGTTGATTGAGTTGACTCCATTTTTCCAGAGCTTATCCAGCATTCGTTGAAAGTAGGCGCTGTTTTTTCACCTCTATTCGTAACTTTTAAGAGTTCGACGTTTTTACACTGGTGTTATTGTCCAAGCAGCGAGGAAACCATGTTGAGAACATCATTAAGTATCGTCGTCGGAGCGCTCGTACTGACGGGCTGTGCCAGTAAAGAACCTCCCACCGTTATTGTCGAACGCACCCTTATCTTCGAAGAGGATAACCGGCGCTATATCCACAGCATCGCAACCACGGAATACGGGAACCAAGGGCTAGGCGGAGCCGCTGTTTTGAAACCAGCCACCATTCATGTCATGGCCGACGAGCGTCGGACAGCCACCCAGTTTGAGAGTCTGGAAAACACAGCGGAATCCTCGAAAGGCTCTCGCGCACGGAAGGCCAAGCAGGCGAAGCTGAATACCGTCATGGACCAGCTAAACAGCCTTGAAGGGTCTGATGATGAACAGGTAGCAAAGAAGCTCAGCAAGGCTATGGAAACACTTTCCAGTATTCAGGCGACCGATAAAAAGGCGCACTTGAGCCATTATGATCTGAGCCTCTGGGACAAGTTCTGTTCCGAGGGGAAGGAAATGTCCGAGAACGACTGGGGCCAGATGTTATCTTCTTCTGTCGACCAGATCCCTGAGGCCGTAAGAACAGATTGTAAGGTTCCGGACCTTTCGCCGACAGATGATATCCGTGCCGCGCACTGCTCCGGAGAGACACTTTCAAATCGTGCTAAGTTTGTCATCCAGGAGCATGAAGAAGAGATCAAATGTTCTGATAATGGCTAAGAGATAAGCCCGGCTGAACACAAGGCTCGCTTCAAGCGAGTCTTTTTTATGCCGTATGACTTAACGTATTCAATTTGGCAATAAGGAAGAAATGAAGATGGCCGAGTTCTCAACCTTTGATGATCAAGCTGAACTGGCAGAAAAAATATTCTTGGAGTCGCAGGCACAAGACTGGGAGTGTGACCCAGCCAAGCAGGATCAACACTTTAGGACCTTCACGATGCCTGTATTGGCTGACGGAGGTAAAGCCCCCAATCAGTTAGACTTAACATTGAGCCGAAAGGATTTCGCAGGGATTGAATGGACCATTGCCCTCAATTTAGAGCCTGCCTCTGAGGGATTCTCTTTCTCGAAAGGCAAGTTACAGAGAACATTTTGTGTTGATACGCCAAACGCTGACCCGGTGAATGCAAAGTGGACGGAAATGACCGATCCCGTAGTGGCGAAAACTCAGCAAATTGTGACCGGTGCCCGCGTGAAATCAAAGAATGGGCGGTTGCAATCATAACGTGAAGGAAAGAGATATAGCCGACCAGGGATGGCCGGCTTCAGATCGCTGGTACGTTAGAATTCCAGGTGAGGAGTTTGCGCGTCAGAAACGATTGAGGTAGCCAGATGAACAGCCTTACCAGTCACCCAGTCAATTAGGCGTACCTGCCGCTGAGTGTAGTTAATTGCTTCTAGGTCGGCCCCCTGGTCTCGCATAATCGTGTTAATACTTCCGAAGCTGTCAGCCAGGCCTTTTTCAATGGCTTGGTTACCCATCCAGATCAGCCCGGTGAATAGTTCCTCTTCCACTTTAAGCCGCTCTCCCCTGCCCTCCTTGACTGCATCAATGAACACTTGGTGAGTTTCGGCAAGAATGTTCTGCTCCAGGTGAGCTTTAACTACTGGGTCCATATCAAGGAACGGGTCCGCCAGTATCTTGTTTTTGCCAGCTGACAATATTCTGCGCTGAACGCCGACTTTATCCATCAGGCCCGTAAAATCGAATCCGTCCATACGAACGCCAATAGATCCGATCATCGATGTCCGGTTCACAACAATTTGGTCTGCAGCGCTGGCGATGTAGTAACACCCGCTAGCGCACACGTCCCCTACAACCGCGTATACGGGCTTTTCAGGATACTCACTGCGCAACCGCAGCAGTTCTCGATAAACCAGGTCAGACTGTGCTGCAGAGCCTCCTGGGCTATCCATATCTAGGATAATGGCGACTGCTTGCTCAGACTCGAATGCTTTTTTCAGAGCGTCGATTGTCGGATATGCCGCGACACCACCTTTGCGCTTAATTTGACCGATGATATCGATCTGAGCGACGTGGGGTACCTCAGTGGTTGCTGCCTCCTCGCGGTTCGAGGTTAGAAACAGGCCAAACGCCACAGAAGAACCGATCAGATAGGTCCACATTAAAAGTCTGAGAATGAATGTTTTTCGCTTATCTGAACGGATTTCGCGCATAAACTCTTTGAGCAGTGGCTCAAGGTGTTCGTTCGCTGTTGTTTGGCTGGTGTGATCAGTCACGCGTATAACCTCTGTATGATTCGTTTTGAGGAAACTGTACGCGTTCTATGCAATGCAGCATGTCAGAGTGCGTGTGTTTTTTCGCATCCAACAAGATTAAATCGATGATTTGAAGGTTAGAAAATAGGGTTAGTTAAGAAGCAGGATGCCAGTGGCACCCTGCCCCCCGTAGATCAGCGGAAAACTGATTGCTACTGCTTATAGCCAATCAACTTAATAGCATCCGCGCTTACCACGATCATGTCGTCTTCTCCCGCGTCATTGGAGACGCGAACCACAAAGCTGTTTTCTTCAGTAGCCACCAAGTGAAGCTGAATCACACCGGTACGCTTCAGCCCGTCATGCTTTACCTCGCACAGGATCAGAGCATCTTCCGGCTTACGCTCGTAGAAGCCATCAGCATTCAGCAACGCAGCTTCATGCTTCTTGTGTGGATCTTGTGGTGCAGGTGCCTTTGCTGAGGTTTTCGTGGGCTCTGGATCAGGTTCGGGCGGCAACTCTAACCCGTTTTCGTTCAGTCCAGCTTCATTCAGCTCTTGCTCATGATCCTGGTCCGCGAGCGCCCCAGGATCATCAAGTTTCGGCGAACTGGACTTTGGATTTGCGTCCTGGCGATCTATGTCGCTCTTTTCTTGTTGCAGGCCGCGCAGTATCGCTTTGGCGTGACTGCGGGTAATCCCATCCTCAAGGGCGGCTGCACACATCTGTTCACAACGCTTCGGGTCGAGCTCGTAAATCTTCCTCAAAACTGTCGATAATTCCAGATCGCTCGTAACATCCTGCTCGTACAAATCCGTTATACATTCAGGGGCATTCAGTAATGAGAGATACTTAGAAAGCCTTGGTGCGTCGATACCAACCTGCTTGGCAATATCTTTCTGCGTCATTCCTTTGTCGCTGAGAGCGCCAAACCCGTGCGCCAGCTCCAGTGGTGAAAGATCATCGCGCTGGAAGTTTTCAACAATCTGGCCAATCAGCTCGTTTAAATCTCCATCCGCGTTACGATCGTCGATAACGATGTCTACGGTCGAGTCATTGAGCTTGCAGGCCCGCCAACGTCGTTCCCCTTTCCGTATTTTATAGCCGTTGTCGTCTTTCGGAAGCACGCGGATAGGGTGGTCCTGACCATGTTGTTTAATACTGTCTGCCAGGCTCTCGATGTCCCGAAACCGTTTCCGCACCTGAGTGTCGGAATAAACCTCGCTCCAATGGACGGACAGGATCTGCTTAGTCGGATCTACTCGGGGTTTACCGAGCTTGTTTTTGTAACCACTGAGCTTGGATAAGCTTTGTGCATCATCCATCATGATTTTGCCTTCCTAACTGATTTTTTCTTTGGGGGCACTGGCTTGTTCATCTTAAGGCCGGTACGCCTGATAATTTCCTCACAAACTGCTTTAATCTCCGCCGCTGCTGCTCGGGCTGACCCCTTCCCCATGGACCAAATAGGGATTGCGAGGCTGTTTGCCTCATCCAGCGGTGTCCTGAAGCTGAGCGTTTGCTCGAAGAGCAGGTCTCCCAGCGCTTCCTTGAGGAGGTTTTTCTCATGGACATGGCGATGGCTCCGGCTCGCGAACTTATTGATGATGACACCCGTGAGTCTCACATCCGGATTGACCTGCTCAGCAGTTTCAATCGATTTCATAATGCCCGTGAGCGCATCTTTGGCGAAACCTGACACTTCCACCGGAACGATGATATCGGTAGCACACGCGAGGGCAGCAATGAGCTTGCGTGACCGTGACGGAGGACAATCAATCAAAATCGCTGCGTATTTACCTGACTCTGCCAGCCTGGTTAGGTGCTCCATTGGATTTACGAACACATCCATGCTCAGGAGCTCGATGTCATCAAGGACTGTATCGTTCTGGGTCGCGTAGATCAGATCGGCCCCACAAGGGGTAAGAACCGGCTTGATCGTATCCAGCGTCTCATTGAATAGCTGATACGAGCGCGTACCTCCAGCATCCTCTATGTCAGTTCTTTGGAGCATGCGGGTGCTTGTATTGCCCTGCGGATCAAAGTCGACAACAAGCAACTTCTTATCGTCTGCAAACCCGATTTTCTGAGAGAGGTAGTAGGCGGTCTGGAGTGTGATAGTGCTCTTCCCCACCCCGCCTTTCAGATTTGCAAAGGCGATGGTCGGAACCTTGGGGCTTGTCGTCATGTATCCAATCTCCAGATCGTTAATTGTTCGCGTCTGTTCACAGACACCACTCACGGCATCCTTTGATGGCAGTTTACAGGAAGGAGCTTGTCTGTCCAGTCACGGCGGTTGAATAACCTGAAAAAGTTGCGCATGCGCAACTTTTCGGCCCTGATTAACGGTGTGTAGCCTCTATTGGCTCGTAAAATATTGCAAACTGTGGCCTGATTAACTGTTTCTAGTTGGGTGATAGGCTAACTTAGTCTTTTCCTCGCGTAGTATTTGGGCTAGCATCTTTAAAAAGTGAACGTATGTTCAGGAATCTTTCTGGCTGAGTTTACTTAATTCTCGGCGCGACCAATTAGATAACAACGACCATGCGAGACTTGAACAAGGCATTGTTATGAGAGACAAACTTCTTTCTGACCTGGTAGCTCTAACCGACCAGATGGCATTAGAGCTATCAAGTGATAACCGTAATCGTCTTACCAAAGCAGAGCGGGATAAGCTTCTAAAGACTTGGAACATCATGCGTCAGTCTATTGGAGCATCTACCAGCTCTGGTGACCGTCCCATGGGCGAAGCCTTTAATTCTCGCCCTCCCCAGACTAAATCAGCCGATGTGGTTTATTTACGAAGTGCTCTTCATTAAAGCCTCTCAGCGGCTGTGATGGTCGCTGTTTTTCGTTTCCCATTGTCCCTCGTTCGCCTTAAAACCAAACTCGGAAACACTTAAAAAGCACTCACCTGCCCTGCCCTGCTCTCATTTTTGCTGGATACTTTTGTTTCATCCCAGGAAATGAGGTTTCCATGATTCGCCTGCTCATCGTTTTTGTTGCGATCTCAATCTTTACCCCTATTGCTCTCAATACAATATTGCCGGACTCCCAGAAGCTTGCTTTGAAGCATTGGCTGATGGCGAATGATATGGCCTTTATTGCCGGCGTCTTACTGGGCGAAAAAGAGGTTCCGACTGCAGAATCTCCTGGTGATGCCATCGATGCTTTCACTGGTCTCGACTATTCGGAAAACTGGGATCAATTAGCAAACTCAGCAAGAAAGGCTAGTGAGAGTCTCCTCGGCCAGGCCGCAACGCAAACACAAGACGGCTTTTCAGAAACTTGGACAAAGCAAGAGGCGAATCCGCAACAACCATCCCAGGACTATTACCCTGCGAATGACTGGTTCACTGACTACGAGTTTACAGACGGGCCTAAGGTGAACAGTGTTCAAAGCGGAGGATGTGTGTCTGGGAAGTCGATTGGACTCAACAGCACGGGCTGCTGATCATCAACATAAATAGGAAAGCTCCCGGCCCACAAGCCGGGATATAAAACGGCAGTAATTGCGCATGCGCAACTTTAAGCTGCAGTGGTTTTTGCCCGGCTTCCCTTTGGTTTCACCTTGGCTCGCTTCTTCTTTCCATCAAAATCCGGTTTCCCACGGTAGTCGTCGAACGTTTTATTGCAGCTGCGGGACACGCAGCCCCAAAACTTCCCGTACTGTCCTTTTCGCTGACGCATTTCAGATCCGCAGGTGGGACAATCATGGGTTGGACCTTTATCTGCGGCAAGTGCTGACTTTATTGCCGCTGAATCAGCAATACCGCTCGCTTTAACCTTCACTATCATCTTCGTCAGCCACCGCTCCAGCTCTGCAAGAAACGCTGACATGGTTTGTTCACCGAGTTCTATGCGCTCCAGCTCCTGTTCCCAGGCAGCTGTCATCCCAGGACTAGCCACGACCTTTGGTACGAACATCATCAATGCTGCCGCCTTCGTAGTAGATCTAAGGGTGCGTTTCTGGCGGATTAGATATCCTCTCTGGATAGCACCCTCAATAATGCCAGCTCGGGTTGCCGACGTGCCGATACCCGATGTCTCTTTCAGAATCTTTTTGAACTGTGGCTCCGTTACGAACCGGGCGATGTTTTTCATCGCGGCCAAAAGGGTGGCTTCTGTGAAGTGTGGCGCTGGGCGAGTCATTTTCTCCATGAACTGCGCTGAACTTGCTTGAGCGCCCTCCCCTTCGGACATTGCTGGGAGAGTGGCGTTCTCTTCTTTTTCGTCACCCTCATCCTGAGGATCGTGCTCATCTTGTTGCTGAAACAGCACCCGCCATCCCATAGCTTGTGGCACCTTTCCCTTGGCCACAAACTGGAGTGGCTGCTGCTGATTACCTCCACCGATCTCAGCAATGACGTCTGTTGATTCAAACTGATACGGCTCGTAGAACTGTGCGACATAGAAGCGCCGAATCGCATCATAAATTTGCTTCTCCCGCTCCGACAAATCGCCCAGGTTTACTACCGCATTAGTAGGAACAATGGCATGGTGAGCTGTCACTTTCGCATCATCAAACGCTCTGCCTTTACGGGAAACATCAGCGCCAGCACAAACTCCGGCAAACTCCGGATCTGTTCTGCTTAGGCTCTGCAGAATGCCAGGTACATCAGGATGCTGAGAATCGGGCAAGTATCTGGATTCAGTTCGAGGGTATGAGACGATTTTGTATGTTTCGTACAGTGACTGGGTGGTATCCAGAACATGTTGAGCGGTCATGCCCCATCGCTTGGCCGCATACTGCTGCAGACTGGTCAGATCAAATGGTAGGGGCGCACTTTCTTTGCACTTCTTCTGAGTCACTTTTGCGATACGACCCCGAGCATTCCCAGATGCTTGAGCGACTTGTTGAGCATAGCCTTTATTAATACAGCGCCCTTCACTATCAGCCATGTCTTCGGGGCAGATCCACTTGGCCTGAAAGTGGCCACGCTGGACCAGGATGTTTGCTGTTACTTCGTAAAACGGCGATGGAACAAAATTATCGATAGCTTTGTCTCGTTCGTACACGAGAGCCACGGTTGGAGTTACTACGCGTCCCACATGAAGTGTCAACTCTCCGCCAGCTGACCTCCCCAGTAGAGTGTAAAGCCGGGACAGGTTCATTCCCACCAACCAGTCGGCCCGTGCCCGAGACAAACCAGCATAATACAGTGACTCTGTCTGGTCGCCCCTCATGGGGTTCGCCAAAGCTTTTCGAATGGACGTGTCGTCCAGTGCTTGCAGCTTTAACCTGGTCACGGGTCCGGTATATCGACACAACGCCATCAGCTCACGAGCTATTGATTCCCCTTCACGATCATAGTCGGTGGAGATACATACGGTGTCTGCTTTGCTCAGCAGGCCCTTGATCACTTTGAACTGTTTTGCACCCGATTTCTTAACCTTCATTTTCCATGGTTTAGGCACAATCGGTAGTGGCTCTATTTCCCAGCGCTTCCAGGCGTCGTCGTAATCATCAGGCATGAACTGTTCAGCAAGATGCCCAAATGCCCAGGTGACGATCTGATCGCCCTGGCATTGGATAAAACCATCACCTCTTTTCTGAGCCCCGAGCACTGCGGCAAGATCTTTCGCCTGACTGGGTTTTTCACACAAGTAAAGTTTCATCGATGACGCCCCCTACAGGCCACTATCCGAATCTTGGTTGATCTCCAAGGCATGCTGAAAATCTTCAAGACGAATCAGCGCATGCTCTGCATGAACCCGGCGCATGTCCTGAATCAAATCGACGCGAAATTCGATGCCTACACGATGCTCTTCGCCGACCTGAGTCGAGTGACGAACCTCACCACCTATCAGGAAAGCGTCCAGGTTCGTAGAACTCCGGTCAGGAGCGATCTTGAGCCAAACAAGCTTCCCTTTCTGGAACCGATGTCTTGATGAGATAAGAGTGCCGCCCCGAGAAAAGTCCTCAACGGTTACAAGGTTCCAGAACGCTTCGGCACCATCGTAGTGGCGAATTTTAACTTCGCAGCCCTGTAGGACTCGGCGCTTATGAAAGCGGCGATCGCCACCGTAAAGCTGTCTGGTAGCTTGCACCAATTCCCTGCTTACATCTTCGTACAGCGCGTTTGATTGCGCCGAATCAGAATATCTATAGGGCAATTGTGAGACGGACATCGTAACCTCCTGGTAGTCAATAACAGGAGGTTACTGGTTTGCGCGAGATGCGCGGAAAGGGTTAGTGCGGTTTTTTTTACGAAGTCAGTCTGAAAGTCTGGTATCTGAGCGAAGGCGACAGAAAGTTGCGCATGCGCAACTTTTGGCAGGGTCACGCAGCGTCGGTCATTTCCAGGACTCGGCGATTGATCGGGTCATTGGCATCGAGTTGAACACTGAGATAATAGACGTCAGTGGGCTTATCTTTGATCGACCTGACTTCGCGAGTCAGCGTGAAGACGTAGCCAAACATCCTGACAACGTTGAGCTTCAACGATTCATCCCATTTGCCAGGCTTTGTGTGCCGCTTCAAAAGCCGAACAAGATCTTCGCGAAACTGCCAGTCAGGTCGGTAGCCAGCCAACTGCTGATGAAGATATGAGACGGGCTGTTTGAACACGCGAGGCTTGCCATTAGGGCCCATTTTACGCCCAAGTATTCCCGTTATGTAGTTGTACAACATCTGGGCAAGACCTGATGACTCACGCATGATTTCTTCATGAGCCGTAAACGTGTAATAGCGTCGGGCATCCTCATCGAGAAGGATCTTGAAGAGATGGGGGTCAAGTGAGATCTTCCAGAACCGAACGCGTTTCATATCCTGGTCCTGGTAATGGCTGACCAAGCGTTCTGCGTCTTGTTCGCTCGCCACGTCTCCTGTGAGTGTCAGCTCTTTGTCAAAGTCATACTGTTCACCGGTAGCATCTCTATAAAATCCTGACTCGTATTGCGACTTCAGCGATGTAATGAACCTGAACTCTGATGTTGTGTCATCGAGGCCAAACAGATTCCTAAGTTGCTCTGCCTCTTCAGACTCTGGGTGCGTGATATGGATCGTGAAGTTGGTATCACTGAGCCGCCTGAGCGCCTTATTGATTGGCTCACGGACGGAACCGGCAGAGGGGGTTTTATATCCCATGAGCTTCGCCAGGGCAGTGACGTCGATGAAAAATTCGTTTGGGATCATCGAGTAGACGCGGTCGATATCGATCTTCTTATCTTTCACTTGCTCTGTGACCGAATGATTGCCTGCCGCATCTACGTCAATTAGTAAATCTTGGGTTTCATAGGTAAGAGCCAGCTGGCTACCAGCCTGGTCCTCAATCAATTTCTGGATCTGACGTTCTATCAACGCAATACACTCAGAGGTCAAAGCACGCATTACGCGTTGATCAGCAAGACACACCAGCTCAGAACCTTCTTTGGTGAGCGTCGTTGATTGCACAACCACTTTGCACTTCTTAATCGTTGTCGACGAAGTAATGCGATTGCCATTGATATGCTCGCCTTGAGAGATACGCATGCTCTTATCCAGCAAGCCACAAAACAACGTGTCTGTTCGAGCTGTGACCGGATTATCACCTTTAAGGAATAGGGGAGCGCTATTGTTGTTTGCCAGGCGCTTGAGGGCTGCTCGGAATGTTGTTCCGTTGGGTACCCGACCGCCCATTGTCTGATCCGCAGCTTCTTGGAGGGTGCTTCTAAAGTCGGCGCGATGTATGTCGCTCAGGTAGAAGAACTGAACGGGCCGACCGCCCCCTTCGTTGTAGATCGAACGTGACTTCAAAATCCCATAATCAACCAGGGTTTTTGCGCGTTCCATTATGGTCGGACGAGTAGAACCCAGCTTCGAGTCTTTGAGCTTGGACTGGAGGTCAACGTAGGTGAAAGTCACATCACTGGTTAGGTCGTCCGCCTTGTGCTTGTAGGAGGTCTCGATCAAACACCGAATGAAATTTCTATCAGCGGAAGACAGGTGAGTGTCCCGCTCAAGGTATTCAAGTACCAGCTCAACGTTATCTCGGAGCTGCTTGGGGACTACAAAGCTGCTTATTTTTTTTGTTGTTTTGCTTTGCTGGGATTTTGCTGTCATTTCCGTACACCTGTTATTGAGCACGGCGATTTTGGACACAGATTGATCGTCCGTCAAGTAGGAATTTTCCCTTCATTCGTCTGTTATAAGGCGTTTAGGCCGTCATTCGTTTGCTGTTTAGGCTCTCTACCTTCATTGCGTGTGAATTGGCTACATAAGTACAAGCCCGGCTCTGCAGTGAATGTGCGTTTTCTGTTGAAAATCAGCTCCTATCACATTTTTTTGTCATTGTGTTCAAGGTTCGTGTTTTTTTACGTCGGTTGTACCGGGAGTTTTTCCTTCATTGCTTTGTGCGTATTCGACAAAACGGATTACAGAATCTGGTGTATGGGCCTGATATTAAGAGATTGCTCAACCAGCCATTCTTTTATCTCTTAACTTTACTATTACTATTACAGCGTCGTAGCTTATTAATATCTAAGGTGTTTTTTGATGTTTTTTCAATGTCGGGACGGCTTTTTGCAGTGTCGGGACGACTTTGTTCGATGTCGGGACGCGAATTACCAATGTCGGGACGTGTGCATAACTTGGTTATCCACAGGACGAGCAATGTCGGGACGTTTTTTTGTTATGCAATCTATCCCCGCTCATGTCTCTGTTTTCCTTGAACTTTTATACCTGTAGTTATGACGTTCCAATGTCGGGACGTATTCGGGCAATGTCGGGACGCTTTGGTTCGGTAGGTAGGGGCTTGGCTGATAATAAAAACTAGAACCCTACACCTGCACCGCCCCTAACTGGTTGGAATGCTTATATTTATTGTGCTTAAGGCTGGTTTGCCAGCTGTTTATTTAGCTAATTTTTGATGCCATTTAAGCCCGGTTATAGGGGCCAAGGCTTGGATTCATACAAAAGCAATGTCGGGACGCTTTTCTACTCCAGGTGGGCCACCCCTAAGCTCATGGTTTATCACGCATTAATTTCATTAGGAGACAGGCTTTGATCATACTGGGCTTGTGGTAGGGAGCTCTGCTGAAGGCCGGATCAATCTTGTGCCAGAGCAATGTCGGGACGTGTTTCGCTATGAGTAAGCAATGTCGGGACGCTTTTCATTGCGTTGGTTATACAGGCCCTGGCGCAAAGCAATGTCGGGACGCATCTGAGCAATCACTATGATTAAAGGGATAGGGCGGTCGAAAGCAATGTCGGGACGTCGAAAGTTGCGCATGCGCAACTTTTTCAAGGAGGTGAGGGGGGCGGAATTGTCCTGCTAAGTTGCGCATGCGCAACTTTTAGTCTGGATCAGCCAATCATTGATATTAAAAGCGATTCATCGAGGCGTTCTTCAGGGTTGGCATGGCCTGTATAAATATAGTGGGTGACGGTTGGCTTGAAGCGCCCGTGCGGTACATCTTCACAGTAGGGGAAGTACATCCTCAGCCGGACATCCAGGATCTGCCCATCTGCAAGCTGAATCCAACAATGTGGAAACACGGTATCGCCCGAGTAAATCTGCCTGGCAGACCCACACATTCGTTGGTGTGGAATACACTCGCGCTCAAGTTCATGGGAGATTAGATCTGTGATGGCGTTGCATTCCAAAGCAGAGAGCTCGTCGACGCGATCCAGGAACAGATCGATGTCATCAAGAGCGTCTTCACTAAGTGTCAGTCCCGTATTGCCCATAGTCATTCCCAGAAACCGGAAGGAAGATCTGGGCTTCCTGGCTCGTACAGTCGTTTTTGCTTCCAGGGCTTGAACCGGGCCGGATCAAACGTGTCCCCGTGTTCCTCCCAGTCATGCCGGAAGGCCATCGCCGAGCGGAATGCGTGAAGATGTTGGCCTGGAGTGGCTTCAGCCGCTAAGTGAAAGCCCTTGGAGCGGTTCTCGCTATTCTTGCGCCAGGACGCCATGTAGCGGGCGTAATAGCGATTTCGACGCTTATCAAAATAGGTGTTTTTCGACACGCCAAGCACACCGGTATTGCTTCGGCTTGGCGAACGTTCACGAGACCGTGGCCGCCCGGATTTGTTGCGCTTATACAGCGCCCGCAACTGTTGGTTTCTGGAAATGGCTGCTTCGACAGCCCCCCGCATTCCTCCCCAGTGGCTATAGGCATAAAACTGTCCCAGATCTTTTCCTTCCTGTATGAAACGCATCTGGCACCCGGTCGGGCAGGGGAAAGTGATGCCAAACCGCGATTCAGCTAACAGGTCTCTAACTTCAGCAGGGATATGTTCAGCACTTTTGGCCACGGTTAACCTTCCTCACACAGCTTGGTCGAGTCGGCGAGTGGGATCTCAAGTTCCTGAAGGACGCCTATCAAGTGATTCGGGTAGCACCCCATATCGGTAGCGATCATGTTAGGTATCAGGGTCGGGCGGGACACAAGAGCCATCTCAAGCGAAATCCCGTAACTGAAGTAGAGCAGGGCGGCTCCGAGAATTAAGAAGACCACTCCTTTTATCCAACGGTGCGATAGGGCAAACAACACAGCTATGCCCATAAGCATAAACCCATTTGCTCCAGCCCCTTTGGAAAATGGGCCGTAGATCAACGCGGACAGAGCCATTGTTTCGGGGCCGTACTGGATAACCAAAAAATTCAGACACATCCCTAGAAGCGCCATCCCCAGTGTGGCTGGGACAACGAATCCAACGGATGTCAGGTTGGGCTTTAGCATGGCTTACACCAGGCCTCGAAGCATGACGAAGATATCGAGCACTAACGGCGTCATTTCAGGGTTCTGGCGTAGAACAGCGACCCCTAGAACTGCACCAATAACAAGTGTAGTCAGAGCCCTCATTGGTTTTCTCCTATTTCAGGTTGAGAAAAGTCCTGTGCGGAAGACAAGCAGACCCGCACAGAGGTATCTGATCGATGAATTTCAATCTCGTTGGCGCTGGTGTACCCGTATGCTCTGCGTCGAATTTCCTCATCGAGCTGTGAGTCCTTCAGCTTGGAGCGACCATCGATCTCAACCCTGTCTTGAGTGTGCTCCGCCAGCAACTTGATCTTTTCGATCTTGATCCTTTGGGCTGAAGCGTTTGCCGGCAGTACCGTGCAATCCGGTTTTGCACTGGACAGACCGATCATGGCTGCGGTTACTGCTGTAATGACAATGAGGGGCAATGCGTGCCTATGATTCATCTTCCTGTCCTCACTGACCGACCCCTAAAGCTCTGGGAGTCGGTTCCCGCATGATGATGTCCAGATCAACCCCAGTGGCTGAGGCTGCCTGTTGTTGGGTCATGGGAAGCCGCAAGGGCATTGGGTCTCTACCATTGCCATACACCATCGAGCCAGGCTTAAGGGGAATACAAATCTCGAAGTGTGGAGTATTCACATTCGATCCTGCTTGACTGGCGGAGTCTGTGCATCTGTTAAAAAAAGAGCGCTGAACATATAGAATCGGTATTGCGACGGTTACTCCTGCGACACTTACTTGCGCGACAATTTCATGGTTTCTGAGCCAACCTATAAGGGCTTCCGAGTGCTTGCCTGGGCCTCGATTATCAGTATTTTCGTTGCTTCCAATTTCGAGATAGTTGTAGCTTTTCGTCGTTTTTAAATATTTACCTAGAGCTGTGGAAAGCGCCGTCTCCGGAAGATTCCATCGAAGGTCGACGAGCACGGTATAAGCGTCCCCAGTCTGTCTCACATCTTCAATGGACACCTGATAATCCGCGTTCTGGATTACACTTAGCACGCTGTCGGTCAATTCATCTTTTATAGATTGCAGTTCACTTTCACTACTGGACGCCATCTCCAGAAGAGTCCCTTTTTCAAATACGCTGTTTATCTTCCGGGTGACTACCTCCAACTCTTCGCGAGCTTTGTTTTGTTGCTCCAGAACACTTGGGATCTGTTGGGCTGAGATCCGCTTGCTTTGCAGATCCAGGCGCAGATCTTCTAGCCGCTGGCGCAACCGCTTGTTCTCAGCTGTGAGTGCCTTCATAGACCCGGCTTTCTCGCTGCTCCCTTGCAACTGCGCCACACGGGCCTTGAGCTCGCCCTCATCGATCACAGCTGTTCCGGCAACCGTTAGTATGCCGTTCCGGGATTTTGCCCCATCAAACGCTTCCTGGACCCCTTGAAGCTTGATCATTGACGCCCCAAGCACTTCTATAGATTCTGAAAGCTCATCGTTCTTGAGGGTCTGGGTTGTCTGCACATAAGTTTTGGCTGATCTGGCGGCTTCTACTTTCAAAGCTTCATAGGCAGCCTCTCGTGCCGTAATACGGCTGTCAGCATCCCCAAGGGCGTAGTCGACGGTAACGTTCTTTTCCCAGCCCCAGGCTGTATTAGTCGCCAAAAAAGCGCTGGCGAGGATGGCGAATAATATATTTACGAATGCTTTGTTCATGAACTGTTTTATCCTGGAGCGCCAACTGGCCCGAGAGATTGAAAGCCTCTCGGGGAGTAGGGGAGGGGGTTACTGTTGAGCTTCTTCGGGTGTCACAAAGTGAATCTCTTCACCAGATCTCAGGAAGTATGGGTAACCCTTGGCCTTCCCCTCGGTGTTCACGACCAGATAATTCGGTGAATCGGGCATGAACATATAGGCCCATTCCGGGAGTTTTTCAGAGATCGCCTGGTGGAGTTCCATCGTCGGCAGCTGGGCTTGATCCATGATGAACCGCACGTTGTGGTATTCACCTGAATCGACCACCCATACCTCCTTACCTGCATGAGGATGTCCCATTGGAGCAATGCCCCTTTCTAAGCCCCCGGCACGGACAAGGACGGCACAGTTACTGTTTTGTCTACCAGTATCATCGGTGCGGAATGTGCAGTTGGCTTCCGGGGCATTGATCAGGTAGAGCTTGGCCTCAAAGATTTCATCAAGATCGAGATCTGGATTCCGTTTAATCGGCTCCTTCAGCGTGAAGGTTTCATACTCTAACCCCCACTGGTCCAGCGTCTCTTGTGTAGCTTGGTTATAGGAATCAAATATCTCAGAATGCAATTTATAGGGGTCTTCAGCTTCGCTCTTAGGAATTCGACCAACGATCCACGTTTTCTCGTAGGTTTTCGGGGTCACAATGTCCAAAGCTGCAGTAATCAGCGAAGCAGTCAGTGCTTCATAGCTGAGACCAGTCAGGGCAAGACCACCAGATCCGCCAGCTGTGCTGCCCGCAATCAGAATTCCGTGTTTAACAACGGGTGACCCTTTCTGGTGCTCTTCGTTGCTTGCTTCATCGTTGACGCGATGCCCGCCCAGCGTCTCATTGAGCATGTACGCCTGGGATTTGGGTTGACCGGCGCACCCTGTGAACAGGGCAGCTACCGCAATCATTAACAACGCCTGAGTTAAGCGGCGTGATGTGAAAATAATGTTTTTCATGAATGCTTCCTTCTTGGCGTTGTATCTAATTTCAGTGTCTCATGAGTTCAGAAAATGCAAGGGCCCCGTGCCTGCACGGGGCTATGCACGGTGGTCAGGATATTTTATAAATAACAGCGGAATGTTGAGCCTGGTTCGTCGCTGTCCCAAGGGCAGACTGGATGAATGTTTGAACTTTCCCCCAGCCGGGGTCACCAGGAGCTTCATAGTGATTCAGTTGGTCGTCATCGACAGAGAGGGCCTGTGCCATCTGAGCATTCAAATGATCCACGACTGCCTCAACCGTGGGCCATGATTCATCAACCCAAGAATCGTCACGGTAAAACGAACCTGCTTCTTGTGTCGATCTAGGTTCAATGCGCGAGCCAACCAACCCCATAGCGTGGGAGTACAGGCCGAAGCAGCCTTCTGCGGTCTCAAGTGCGTAATTCTGGCCCTCTTCCGCCCATCCTAGTAACTGGGCCGACTCAAAGCACTCATGGATAAGCCAAGGCGTTGCGCTTGGGCAGCCATCCTGCTGAAGTGAAATGACAAGGTCTGAGGCGAATAAGTTGAGATCGAAGTAACCTTTCCGGATGTATTTCCTGAACCTGATTCCTTGCATGAAATCCTCGTTTTTAAGCGCACTTGCCCATGCGGTCAGATGTGACGATTAATCTGGGACGAAAGGACTCCAGCAGCTCAACTATTTCGGAGCCAAAAATGTCTGAAGCCTCGGTTATGATCAAGTAGTCCTTGTTGTCCTGAATGGAGTAAAGGAATGCTTTAAGAGCTGCAATAGCACGGCTATCCGTGGTGAAAAAGTCGATGATCACGCAGTCTGCGTCTACCAGGTCAGTGAGATCGTGATCTTTCCCTGTACCGACTCTTGCGTATCTCAGCTTTGAGGACGCGACATCATCTGGAATAGCGTTTATGCCGTCCCCGAGCATCAGAGCCACAACTTTCTGCTGCGAATTTCCAACATACTGGCTCAAAAGACGTGAAACAGTGGTGTTCTTTTTCATGGGTACCTCTATCAAACTTGGAGTTGCCGACTTCATGTGCCGGTCATTCGCCTCAAAGAAGCTTTCTCGAAGTGGCCATCCTCTTAAAGCACGGTGATCATGCCACGTATACTGGGAATGCAATGCTACAGAAACAGCTTTTCGATCGATTCGATGAAAGCCTGGTATCCGAATACACTCGGATCATCCAGGGAGTTGAAATGGGCACCGAGATCGGCAAGAGATGCTTGGGCTACAGCTCCAACCGCTGCTATGGGGACGTTGGGGTACATATCGAGCAGAGATTGAAGGTAAATTCGGCCCAGCTGGATCTCTCTGGCAGAGGGGTTTCGGTTCGACTTACTACCTCTCTCTCCCTCAGGGTGCCAGGGTACTGCGTTACATAGGACGGTTTTATGAGCGATTCCATGCTCATGAAGCGCCTTCCACACAATGTCCGCCATTCGCTCGTGCAAGGGCTCATGGAGCTTCGACAGGCGGGTAGTGCCGATCGGAAGCGATACGCGGGGCACAAGACCGTCGAGGATCACTTTCTCGCTTGTGAATGGAATGCCAGTGAATCGTGTTTCCTCATAGCCTGCGGCATTACCGACAAGAATCAGCACCGGTGCTGGACAATCAAGATGCGCCTCAAGTCTTTTCTGGCGGTCCTCAGCACCTGTATAGCTAACCTCCATCGGGCACGTTTGCGACCAGGGATTATGCACCCGTGGAAGCATGGGGACCGCAAGCGCCTCAACGTATATTTTTGGGTTCATCATTTTCTGGCTCTCCTATCTCGGAATAATTCGCAGGGCGCTAATTGCCAGGAGTATGTCAGTTTCATTTGAGTGTTGCGGTCGAGAGGGTGCGGTTTAATTAACCAGACGGCGCTTCCTCGCTGACGAAGGGTTTTCGTTTGAGGCCAATTGCAAATGACAGCGTAGCTAATACTAGTGATGCGATGGCCCCTACAGCAGCCATCTGAGCAATCAAGGCGGCTAGATCCATAGCGCTTGCGTGTAGATCGAAATAAGGGTCGATATACCGATCAAAGACTACTGGCAACGCCAGCGTTGCCAGCCGATAGACCACATACAGAACCAAAACGCTTACCAGGCCAGCTGCCGCGCCTTTCATGTCTGATCGGCTGGGACTGGCGTGCGTTCCGATCATGATGCTCAACACAATCGCTCCGATTTGTTCCGGGGAGTCTATGGCGGTCGCAAGATCTCTTAGCCATCCAGCGAATCCGACAAAAACCCCAAAATCCGGACGAGAGACGTACTGGGTTAGTTTCGGTAGGCCGGTCAGATGAAACAGGGTCAACACAGCCAGGCTTCCTCCGATGAGTGGCGCGATACCCACAAAAAAACGACCGATCGAATGCCAGGCGTGTCCTTGCTGGTAGCTGTAGTTAACATACCCGAGCGTTCTGGATTGCGGGTCTGGCCGGTAAAGAGCTAGCTCAATGACCTTCATGCCAAACAGTCTCGCGACAATAGCATGCGACAGTTCGTGAATAGGTACACCGACAAGACCAGTAGACAGTTCAATGCGGCGGGTGTGCCGGCGAAACCCCCGGTACCAAGCTTCGTTCGCTACGTATAGGAAAATTCCTGGGGCGACGATATACATGCCAAGCCAGAGAAACTCCAAAATGAGCTGGATCGATAATTCAACCATCTGGATCTCATTGCGTTTTGTGATTTCATGTCATTGTGACTAAGTGGGAGCAGGTCTGTTGGTAAGAGGACGCTGTTTTCGTCCCAGCACATTTTCCCGGCGGTGACGCTTTTTGGCGTTGCTTACCAGGTACCAATTTTATTACAACTCCGTATGGCGTCATTTTATGCAAAGACAACCAGCAAGCTCCGATGGCCAGTTTGGAGAGGCCCTAAAGTTTTTCCGGCCCCAGGTAGCCTGTTCTGTCCAGAAAGTATCGACGCGTGGGGGCAATCGAACGCTAAACCTGGAGCTGGCTCCTGTATCTAACCGGGAGGCTAATTGGGACGAAAAAACCACGGTGCAGGTCAGCTCTGTTGAGTTACCACGCTTTTGCGCATGCCTGCTGAGGATTTTGACCCAAGTTGAGTTCAAGTATCACGGTGAACACAAGAACAAGAGCTACCAGCTGCAGTGGCAGAGTGGGGGAGGGTTGCGCCTGGATCTCTCGAAACCTGGTAAAAAGCATTTCATCGCCTTAACTGGAGACGAGGTTTTCTGGGTAGCGGACATGGCAATAGACCAGCTACATCAAAACGTCCAGACCATGTCTAAAACTGATCTTATGAACTTGCTAACCAGAAGCTTCAAGGGGGTAGCAGAACCTAAACCATCTGTGCGACCTTCATCGCAATTCGCTGAACGTACTGAAGTGTCCTGAGCTCATTTTTTTCCGCCAGCTCAGTTTTGCCTTCGGGAGCGAAGCACTCAGAGAGGCCTTCGGCCCACGGCTGACGAAAATAGAAGCGGGATTTATTTCAGTAGTACCGGGCGGCAGGCTTTGGGTTACGAGGCCTTCCGGGCATATTCCCGCATTTCCGGGACTCGGCCAGTTAGTGCCATACACGCATCAGCTACGCCATCCTTTCCGCCATGCATCATGAGATGAATTGGTGACTTGCCGAAGAAGGGGTGGCCAGTACGTGCCAGCCGGAGTTCACGCTGTGCTTTGTCGACAGTGCCAGCACGTCTAGCCGTTTTCTTATAGATCAGCACGTAACAGCGAATTCGAATCAACGTCTCGCGTTCCAGTGGCCTTGCAGGCAACTTCCGGAGCTGTTCCAGCTCAAGCAGGCCGACTCGCATGAGTTTGCATTGCTCAGCGACAGTGGTGTTCCAGTCTTCGCAGATCTGGAAGAATGCTCGCAAAGCTACGTAGCCAAGCTGAGACTGATAATCGAGCTCTGCAATATTCGGTGGGAGACTGGCTAAACGCTTGCTCATAGGGTCGCTATACAAGGGGTTTCTGGAGCGAATTGGTATTGAAAGCATAAGTTGTCCAAGACGGACAATTTATGGTTTCAATTCAAGAATGAAATTATCCACAGATTCGGTAGCCGCACGGACTTATCCACAGTTTTCGTTGATAACTTCAGGAATTTCCTCGTTTAGTGGCTGATTTTCTTGGCCAAGCTTGCAACGGTCATTTTTTAGCCACAAAAGATGAACTGAAGGCTTCGGCACGATGTCGGCTACGACACTGAATACAGGAACAGAGCTCGCAGGTGATTTCCAAGTAGCGTTGTTGTTCATCAGCGCCACCAGGTGCTTTTCACAAGGGGTCATTTGTTCCAGCAGCATGGCACGGGCGAGATCCCAGTTTTGGTAGCAGGACTGCCAAATCTTCCTTTCTCGTTCGGGTGTTGCCGCATCCGATTCCGATCGACCTCGCAGGTTTTCAAGGGCAATGGCGGAGGCCTGGTCTATTTCGGTCTTAGCAACCAGGACGCTGTAATCGACTTTTCTCTCGCGGGTCATGCGCAGGTACAGCTCAACACCGAAGTTGCCGTACTTTGGATAGATCGACCAGTATTCTTTCATCCATTACCTCTGACGTTGGAGCCCGGTACCTGGTTAGCTTATTGCCCGGCGAAACTTAGTTGGTCAGAGATGATGTTTTTTTTCTGCAAATTCGGCGTGTTTTGGCAGCTTTCAGGTTTGAGTGATGGTTACGGAGCTGATCGCGGCTCCCCAGAGCACGACCAGGATAAGGTCGGCTCGACCGGACTTCCAAAGTCTCAACGAATGGCGCTTCCAGGGGTGTAGCCACGGTATCCCGGTAGGATTGGGCCAGTCGAACACCAAGTGGGTTAATCCGCCAATCGCAAACCCCAGAAGGGCAGGGTAGGTAAGCGCCGCGTATGGGAGCGAGCCGCTGTACGGGTCAATTAAGAGCCAGACCGCCAACGCCAACCATAACGGTACCCAATGGGTTACCGTTCGATGGGTTATCCAGTAGCGTCCCTTGATGTGCTCTACAGCATCTGGGAAGACGCCCCCATGCCAGCCCGCCAGAATGCAGATCACGCCAGCCAAAACGCTTTCTGGCTGCAGCAGGCCCAAGTAAGTCGCTGCGCCCACCCCTGATATCGCCCCGGTTGCATGGTGCCCTATACGATTCATAAAAGTGTCGCTCTTTGGCTGTATCTTTAAGTGATCGTATCGCGAGCCCCGAAAATGCAACTCTCCGCTCAATAGGGGGGACTTTCACAATGAATCTATCCGGGCAGGATCTGAGTTCCATCTGGTACCAGCACGATTCCGACGGGACTATCAGTTACACAGACATTGGCCGAACAACGTATGCAGAAATATTCAGGCAGGTGGGTGTAGACATTGATGATGTCTCAACGATAGAACAGCATCGGGAGACCGTCTTGCTGGCTGTCGGGAAGAGAGTAGATTTAAAAGAGCCGGGCCGGTTACTGTCCTGGCGTAGGCTCCTTGTTCTCAACGATACGTGACCAGCCTTTAGGCAGCTGGTAAAGCTGTACTTCTCGGCGAACCTGAAACGACATCGCTTCCTCTACAGCCTCGATAACATCATCCAGACTATTGCGGACCTGATCATTGGATATCCGGAAGAGTAGCCAGCCGCGTCTGCAAAAAAGCAGCTGCTTTTTGCGGTCTTCTTTGAAGCCAGAAAGTGTCTTGCCGTGGAATTGCCAGCCATCCAACTCCAGGCCTACTCTGTAATTGACCACTGCTGCGTCCAGACGGTACCCAGAATCGCTAAACGGCTGCAATTCCCACACGACCTCACCCCCGGAGTAAAAGCGCCCCCAGCGGCTCACCAGAGCCTGGTAGAGCCGGTCAGCTGGCTGGAGTGGTGGAAGAGGACAGAATGACTGGTCTTGAAGGGCTTGTGTCTTCGCCTGTGCGGGTCGTCGTTCTAACCCTCTCCTCTTTGCGTGCTGCTTCGCAGCCTCCAGTTCCCGCTAGATGCGCGAAGCGGCACGATCACCCAGCATTTTGTTTTCGCGCATCTGGTTAAGATCATGAACTGTTTTTATTCGAAGCCCAGACATGAAGTGTTACTACCGTGCAGTAAGGGGATGGTTCGTGAATTTCTACCAGCTCGATAGCGAAGGTGGGGCTCTGCACGCGGAGGCAAAGTGAGCCCGTTGTTCCAGGACTGGCAAACTGAATATTTCTGCTAGTACCAAGTTAAATCGGATGCCCAAACTCCAGCATCAGGGAGTTTGAGGGGAAAACTTGGCAGCAGCGGTTTCTTTGGAGGGCAGAGCTAGCATTACCAACAGGATGATAGGCCCCAAGATTGGAATGATTAACAGTAATTGCCACCAGCCACTTCGGCCGGTGTCATGGAGACGTCGGGCCCCGTAAGAAAAAGTGGGGATAAGGAGAGCCAAACTGAAGATATCAATTAAAAAATATAATCTGATAAGACCCTCAAGAAAATACAGAGCTATCATGATCCCCAAGTAGATGAGAAAAAACATCCAGAATTGAGTTCGGGTGGCCCGACCCGAGAAGTTGGCGTAATTGCGAAATGCAGCGGTAAAGTTTTCCATGCACGACTCCTTACTACTGTGCTGTTTGAAGTGCGCTAATGCGCTGTTTACGGCCTACGTCGTACAGGCCACTAATCTGATACCGGTATACGATATTGCCCTGGCAATTCAGCAAATAGAAAAGCTGAGTACGGACAACAGGATCGGCCTCGCTGGTCAACGTTAGTTTGTTCGGAAGTTTTTGAACATTTACTGCCGCTGTCGCTTTAGCAAAGTCTCTCTGATCGTTTAAGCCAGCAAGAAGATACATTGCGACGAGTGCTAACGCGACAATGCTGGCGACAATAACCATAGCCCAGTTTTCTGAAAAGGCACCTAAGGCGGCGAGACATGCAGATCCAATCAAATAGCAGATGATGTCCGAGCCCATGTGGAGTTTGTTTATGTAAAGGAAGTCCTTGCGATGCTTAGCCAGATCCTGAGGCTTGATGGCTTCAAGGACGGTTCTGGCTGATAGGAACTCATTGGCTGTCATATTGGCTCACTCAATACTGGCTGTTGCTGTTGTCCAGAAGGGCTTATAAAAACGTCTGCATTCCGTGCCGAATAGCCAGAATCTGGCCGACTGCAAAATTCTGGCGCTCGAAGTAATCGCGGATGGCCGAATAATCGGTTGACCCGCAAGGCAGCTTCATAAGCGGGCAAGGTTTTACATGAACATCATCGTCCAGCTCGATTTCGACGGCGATTAGCAGTCCGTCATGATTCTCAGGCAACCAGGTCGCTGTCGAACTGCAGTTCCCGATCGATGTGTGTCTCGATTTCTTCATTTGAAAGCTCGCTCATTGCTTCAGGTTGCGGGAGGTCCAGTGCTGCAAAGGCAACTTCATACAGAGCTCTGGTGAGATCCCGATCAAAAGATGTCATTGATGCGCCCTCGAATTGCTTTTCGGTGATGTCGAAAGCATCCCATCTATTCCGGGAACTGATTCCTGAGTAGATGCTTTTTTGTTGCACAAAGCGGTATCGGGTTAAAACGACACCTCGCCATGCAGCTTTTCGAGCTCAATTTCTTCGTCTGTAAGCCAGCGGCAAATAAGGTAGGCATGGTGTTGGGTGGGCTGTTGGGTGCCAGTGCCGTCGTCGAGAAGTTGAAAGTGGTTTGGCTTCCAATACCTCTCGAAGTCTTCAAGGACAGCTTCTCTTTGGCTTTGCATGTCGGAAAGGGAGACTTTGCGGCAATGCTTATGCTTAACAATCCGGTTAAGTCCGAATTTTGCGGCTTCTTCTGGCGTGCAGATGCGGTCTGTCTCAGTAAGTATGCGGGCCTCGCCGGTCAGTGCCCTGGTAAACCCGGAAAGGGTCATGCTGCCCTCATAAATCGGAGCAAGGGATGTGCTGTCCACCAGTCTGATTTTCATCCGGTCATTGCTGTCACGACTGATAGTGATCATTGCTTGCATGAGAAATCTCCCGTGGTTGATTACTGAAAGCGTCTCACGGGAGTTAGAAATGCAAGGGGAGGTCGGAAGAGGGAACGGATAGTACAGGCCGGGCTGGTCAGCTGGTTTTCAAAGCCGCTTGCTTTGTTATCCCGAAACAACTCTCAGCGTCCCAAGGGGAGGTCGCGGTAACCCGTTGATCGAGTCCTGGCAGTCCCGGTTTCAAGGCGATCAACGAATTTCCACACCAGGGTAGTGAGTAAGTGGTCATACCGTGAAGATCTGCAGCTCGTGCGGAGGAATGGTTGTTTGTCCAGCGGCGCTGAGCCACTTCCACGTTTCCTGCAGTCATTGCAAACCCAGAGTTCCAGTGCTTCCGCCAGCGCCAGAGCGTATAAACGAGGAAAAGCACAACCGCTTCAGCAGAGTAATACACCAGGTCGTGGCCATTCCAAAACGAGGCTGGAAGGAATAACACGACCGCCAGCACTATAGGGCTCGCCTCGATGACCACCCGGAGGCTATCCATGATGAAGTTGCGCATATTCAGCCTCCTGTCAGCCATGGTGACGGGCTGAATGCCAATGGCGCGGTAAAGCTCTTGTATCTTTGCCTCAGGCAGAAATGCGAGGTAATTCCCGTGCATGCCCGGCGTAAGATCAGCGCTTCGGGTTTGCAGTAGCGCAGCAGAGCCGCCAAGCAGACGTGTAAAAATCCCATGTCGGGTTTCGATGGACGCTATATCACTGATCCGAAGCCGCCATTGCCGGAGATTGAATATACCGGATCTCACGAACACTACGCCGTCTGTGATACGGACTTCTGTCCGTAGAAAGTAGGGTAGGGCATACAAGACGCGGGAAGCTGTAGAAAGCATGACAACCAGTGAAATAGACATAAATGTGATTGTGCTGATGACCCCAGGATGAATTTTGGTGGTCAGTAAGCTGGAGGCGTTCTCCATAGCGCCTTCTTTGAGCAGCTTCTCGTCGGGCCTTTCGGTTGAAGAGTCCAGTAAGGGCATGGCCAAGGCGAATATCACCAGCGCGGGCAGCAGTAGCTGTTTGATGGGGACGAGAATAGCTCCCTTAATGGCGTCCAGAAACGTCATCCGATAGAACAGGTCCTGGTCGTCCTTAGTTTCTTCCTCTGGCAGAAGGTCTCCAGCAAGTTTTAGGGCGATCTCACGAGTAATATATTGGGCCTTCGCAGACGGTGTATCACTGCCTTCCGTATAGATCGATATTGTTACCAGGCCCAACATTAGGCACCAGTAGTCTCGTTCCAGTTCCAGCCGGCTGATCTGTGAGGTGTGATAGTGGACCCTCAGTTTTTCCGCTAGGCCGGATTGGATATGGATGTCATCTTCGTTTCGAGAGTAGCGATAGGTACGCCAGAGAACGAAAGTGTAGGCAGCAATGCTAATACCGATAATGCTTAGTGCCAGTATCGCATTGGACTTCAGAACTGGAGCGACACCCAGAACGGCAGCGACCAGGATGATTTTGAGCCACCAGCCGTCGCGGAAGTCTTTCAGTTTTTCAATGAGGACTGGGAGGAGGCCTCTAATTGGAAGTCCGGTTTCGTACTGCATCAACGGATCTCTGAAAGTGATGGAACCTTTGGCGATATTTTAGGCTTTATCAGGGCTTTGCGCAGGCATGACTGATATTGCCATGGTATTTTAATTTGCAACGGTCGTTGTTCCAGGCGACAAAGGTTATATAAAGGGTTAAAGGCTAAGAGAAGGGTTAGTAGCCTGTTCTATTGCTCCTTTATTCCCGATAATCAAACCCTTACCTATCAATAATCCTTGCCAAAGGTTCCACACAACTACCTAGTTCGGTTCCACGAAACTACCCAGTATTTTGCTCAATCCCTGCCTAAACAACTAGTTATCCACAGGTAGAAACTCTCAGGTTCCACAAAACTACCTATGATCCGGGCTATGTGGTGGTAAACCAGACACCGAAACGCCTGTATTCATGAGCTAGAGTGGTAATCTGGAGGCGAATTACGAACGGTTCCATCAGACTACCCACTTCGGTTCCACAGAACTACCTAGCTGCAGCGTAACGGTTCCACCAGACTACCTATGAAAGGTTCCATGAAACTACCTGCCAGTCCGTGCGGTTCCACAGAACTACCTGGTCATTCTCTCGGTCCTGCATGAATACCTCCTGAAGCCCCTGTTTTCCGGCCGGGCCGGCTAAAGGTTCCATAGAACTATCTACGGTGACGCCGTCCAGGCGGGCAAACAGGGGATCTGATGAGCTAAAGTTCCATAGAACTATCCAGCTATCCGCTGAGGCTTTCCAAGCGCTGAAGGCCGGTACCACTGCCGAAAGGTTCCAAGAAACTACCTACTTCGGCCCAGAAGCGGTGCACTGGAGCGTTAAAGGTTCCATAAAACTACCCTGCCGCCCCCAAGGGTTCCATAGAACTACCTACCGATCGTCCGGTGCTGGCTAAAAGGTTCCATGGAACTACCCTCAAGGCAAAGAGTTCCACGGAACTATCCTCATGCCCTAAGGGTTCCATAGAACTACCTACCGATCGCACAGTGCCAGCTGAAAGGTTGCAGGAACCGCCCTCACGGCAAAGGGTTCCATGGAACTACTCTCACGCCCCAAGGGTTCCATAGAACTACCTACCGATCGCACAGTGCCCGCTATAAGGTTCCATGGAACTACCCACCCTCTGGCTCTGAATAAAGCGCTGATCGGTTCCATAGAACCACCCTGTAGAGGAACGGTTCCATGGAACTACCCTCTATTCGATGTGCTCAACCAGGTAAAGGGTTCCACAAAACTACCCTCAGGCGGGTAGAGGTTATGCAAAAACTATCCCCGGAGAGTCGCA
>NZ_JAAMPF010000015.1 GCF_011074795.1 Marinobacter salicampi | reverse complement strand
TTCGCTGATCTACTGAGCCCCAGAGGGCCTTGATAGCTAGGCGCGATGGCGAAGGTTTGGTGGCTCCAAATCAAGACAGCGCAACGCGGCTCTCAAGGCCCTCTGGGGCTCCCGAAGGGCGAGCCGCTGGGGTCTCTGGCCGGTGTTGCCAGCCCTTGATGTGGAACCACCACACCTGCGGACTGGCGCCTTGGCCCGAGACCCCAGCGGCTCGCAGTAGGTCAACGAATTAATCAGACGGGACACTAGCCTGACCGCTGGCGGGATCGGATCAGCGGTCAGGCGCCAGGCCCTAGCCTAGGTAAGGCTCAGGGCTGTTTTCTGAATTTCGAATAACTGATTGATGCCTTTTTTGGCCAGTGCCAGCATGCTGTCCAGTTCGTCCTGAACAAAGGGAGCGCCTTCAGCTGTGCCCTGAATCTCGATGAAGCCGCCCTGGTCCGTCATGATGACATTCATGTCGGTTTCGGCCTCGGAATCTTCAGGATAGTCCAGGTCCACCACCGGCGTGCCCTTGTAGATACCCACAGAAACCGCTGCAACCATCTGGATCAGAGGTGACTTCTTGATTCGCCCGGCCTTCACGAGGCCGTTGAGGGCATCCACCAGCGCCACGCATCCGCCTGTGATCGCCGCGGTTCGGGTTCCGCCATCTGCCTGAATTACATCACAATCGATCGTGATGGAGTGCTCTCCCAGCTTGCTGAGGTCAACGGCGGCCCGCAGAGAGCGGCCGATTAGACGCTGAATCTCGACGGTACGGCCGCCCTGCTTGCCCCTGGCCGCTTCCCGTCCCATGCGGCTGCCGGTTGAGCGGGGCAGCATGCCATACTCAGCGGTGATCCAACCCTTGCCCTCGCCACGCAGAAACGGAGGAACCTTGTTCTCCACCGAGGCCGTACAGATAACTTTGGTATCCCCGAACTCTACCAGCACCGAGCCTTCGGCATGGCGGGTGTAGTGACGGGTGATTCGGATGTCTCTGGGCTGTTCCGGGGCTCTTCCACTGGGTCGCATAGTTAGTCCTGAAGGTTATGGATGGGCGGGTGCGGGAATAATGACCGGCTTGACGTGCCTGAGCCATCCCCCTGGGGGTGTCCGCGCCCCGCTAAAGACCGGACAGTATAACATCTTCGGTTTAGGACTGCCGGGAAGGTCGCCTCTGCCGTTGCAGGCCTGCTAAACTCGGGGTTCACACCTGACATCATCGGAGTCGCCATGATCAGAAGCATGACTGCCTTCGCCCGGGAAGATACCCAGGCTGAGTGGGGCGCCCTGACCTGCGAAATCCGGACCGTCAATCACCGCTACCTGGAGCCTTCATTTAGATTGCCCGAGGCCTTGCGTGAGCTTGAGAATGATTTCCGTGAGCAACTGCGCAACCGGCTGCGCCGGGGTAAAGTCGAAGTTGGCATGCGTCTTCAGTTGGCAGAATCCTCGGGCCAGAGACTGCAGGTGAACCAGGACCTGGCCGCTGCCCTCAATGAAGCCGCGAACCAGATCAACCGAATGCTGGATAATCCGGCTCACATCAACGCCCTGGATATTTTGCGCTGGCCCGGGGTGCTCGTTAGCGCTGAACAGGACCTGGGACCGGCGAAAGCGGCAGCGGGTGAGCTCTTTTCCCGTACAATTGCTACGTTAACGTCAGCCCGGGAGCGCGAAGGCGAGCGCCTGCGGCCGCTGTTTGAGGATCGGCTGGCACAGATGGAGCAGGGGGTCGCAGAAGTTCGCCAGCGTATGCCCGAGCTTCTCGCCCAGCAGGAAAAAGGCCTTAGGGACCGTTGTCGGGCCGCCGGGGTTGAACTGGATCCTGATCGCCTGGCCCAGGAGATGGTCATGCTGGCGCAAAAGTCTGACGTGGCCGAAGAGCTTGACCGTCTTGATTCCCACCTGGCCGAGGTGCGCCACACTCTTGCAGTTGATGACGCCATCGGTCGCCGGCTGGACTTCCTTATGCAGGAACTGAACCGTGAGGCCAACACCCTGAGCAGCAAGTCCATTGATGCCGGCGTTACCCGCATTGCCGTTGACCAGAAAGTTCTGATAGAGCAGATGCGCGAGCAGGTACAGAATGTCGAATAGCCCCGCCTGAGGTTCGGTCCAGTGCATTTTAGCCCATTTCACAGTACGTCTTGGAGAAAGCAGTAATGGCCCAAGCGGTAGAAAAAGGTACCCTGTTCGTGGTGTCAGCGCCCTCCGGCGCCGGTAAAACCAGCCTGGTAACCGCCCTGTTGGAAGACGACAGGCAGATCGGCGTTTCCGTGTCTCACACGACCCGCGGTAAGCGAACGGGGGAGCAGGACGGAGTGAACTACCACTTCGTGAGCCATGAGACCTTCGAAGCGATGATCCGCGACAACGAATTTCTGGAATACGCCGACGTTTTCGGAAATTACTACGGCACCTCCCAGGTTTGGGTCGAGCAGACCTTGAGCGCCGGACGGGACGTGATTCTGGAAATCGACTGGCAGGGTGCGGCCCAGGTCCGCAGGCTTATGCCCGACTGCGTGGGTATATTTATCGTGCCGCCTTCGCCGGAGGTCCTGAAGGCCCGTCTTGTGGGCCGTGGCACAGACGCGCCGGAGGTGGTGGCTCGCCGTCTGAAGGAAGCGGGCGAAGAATGCAGTCATGCCCTGGAATTCGACTACCTCGTCGTTAACGACGTTTTCGACACGGCCCTTGGCCAGCTCAAGGCCATTGTTGAATCCCAGCGTCTGCGGATTGCATCTCAGCAGGTTAGACATTCTGAGTTGCTGAGACGGCTGACCTCCGGAGTTTGAAGGCCGGGCTTCCACGGAGTGCCGCCCAGGTGAAAGTGATGCAGTCTCTCAGGTCAAGAAATCGGTAAGCCTTGTGTACAAACATTGCGCAGAGGATTAAACTGTTCGGTCTGCTTATTCAGCGCGTGCGCAGTTTTGCCGCCGGGCACGCGCCAGACACCAGTTTCGAAATGAGCCACCAACACAGTCGGGGAAGTTATGGCACGAGTAACCGTTGAAGATTGTCTTGATCACGTTGATAACCGTTTTCAGCTGGTCATGCTGGCCACAAAGCGTGCCCGCCAGATTGCCACCAAGGGCTATGAGCCGATGGTTCCGGAAGAAAACGACAAGCCAACTGTAATCGCCTTGCGGGAAATTGCTGCCGGCCTGGTGAGCCGCGATCTGCTCAAAATTGATGATGACGAGTAACGCTTTAATTACCGTTCCCATCAGGTATTGAATTCTGTCCTGACGCTTTTATAGTGTTATAAAGGAGAGTGGTGGATACCGCTCGTTGATCAGGATATCGGAAGGACCCGAATGCTACCATTCGGGTTTTTTTGTCTTTGTAATCTGGTGCTATGGGGGCGCGATGTCAGAAGAGGCGACAGTCGACAGGCTGACGGATCAGCTCAGCAAATACCTGGACACGTCACGCATCAACCAGGTGCGGCGTGCCTACTATTATGCTGAGCAGGCCCACGAAGGTCAGAAACGCCGCAGTGGTGAGCCCTACATTACTCACCCGCTGGCGGTCGCCCATATTCTGGCAGATCTCCGGCTCGACCATCAGAGCCTGATGGCGGCCATGCTCCACGATGTCATAGAAGATACCGGCATCCCCAAGGACGCTCTATCGGAACAGTTTGGTGATCCGGTGGCTGACCTGGTGGACGGCGTCAGTAAGCTGACCCAGATTGAATTCCGTACCCGGGCAGAGGCCCAGGCGGAAAATTTCCAGAAGATGACCCTCGCCATGGCCCGGGATATCCGGGTTATCCTGGTCAAGCTGGCTGACCGGCTGCACAACATGCGCACCCTCGGGCCACTGCCCTATGAAAAACGCCAGCGCATAGCCACTGAAACCCTGGATATATACGCGCCCATAGCCAATCGCCTGGGTATGCACAGCGTATGTACCGAGCTGGAAGACCTGGGGTTCGCGTCGCTCTACCCCATGCGATCGAAATACATTTCCCAAGCGGTCAACAAACTTCGGGGTAGCCACCAGGAGATCATTGAAGAGATCCGTGGCCGGCTTGAAGAGAAGCTAACGGATAAAGAGCTACCGGGCCGCATCCTGGGCCGCGAAAAGCATCTGAACAGCATCTATAACAAGATGAAGTTCAAACAGAAATCCTTCCATGAAATCATGGATGTCTACGCATTCCGGATCATTACCGAGAGCGAAGACGACTGCTACCGCATACTTGGCGCTGTCCACAGTCTCTATAAGCCGCTGCCTGGGCGCTTCAAGGACTACATAGCGATGCCCAAGGCCAACGGGTACCAGTCTCTGCATACCACGCTGTTCGGCATGCACGTGAACATCGAGATACAGATCCGTACCGAGGAAATGGAGCAGATTGCCAACAACGGTATTGCAGCCCACTGGATGTACAAAAATGACCAGTCAGCGGTCTCGCTGGTTAACCAGAACCGGGTTGACCGCTGGGTCAAGGGTCTGATGGAGATGCGCGAGCGAGCGGACGACTCCCTGGAGTTTATCGAACACGTCAAGGTCGACCTTTTCCCGGACGAGATCTACGTGTTCACCCCCAAGGGCAAGATCCTGGAGTTGCCAGGGGGTGCCACCGCCGTGGATTTCGCCTACGCCATACACACCGACATCGGTAATGCCTGCGTTGCCTGTCGCATCAACCGAAACCTTGCCTCCCTGAGTCAGACCCTGCAAAGTGGCCAGACCGTGGAGATCATAACGGCCCCGGGTGCACGTCCTAACCCGGCCTGGCTGAGCTTCGTGGTCACCGGCAAGGCGAGAAGCAGTATTCGTCATGTGTTGAAAAATCAGCGCAAGACAGAATCGGTGGAGCTGGGCAAGACTCTGCTCAAGCGTTCGCTCAGCGGCTTCGGTCGTAACCTGTCCGATGTCAGCAAGAGCCAGACAGAGGCCGTGGTGAATCACAATCAGGTCGCCAGTTTTGATGACCTGCTGAGTGAGATCGGCTTGGGCAATCGCATGGCCTACCTGGTGGCACGCCAGCTTGTCAGCGGTGAAGAGAGCGAGGAAGACAAGGCCCGGCAGGAGAATATCTCCCAGACCGTGGTTCCCTCGGGCCGCAGCCCGGTCACCATTCGTGGCACTGAAGGTCTGCTGGTGCGGTTCGCCAATTGCTGCAAGCCAATTCCCGGCGACCCGGTGGTGGGCGTCATGGACACGGGACACGGCATGGTGATTCACAGCGACACCTGCTCACGTATTCCGGACGGAGGCGACCCGCAGCATCGCCTGACCCACCTTAAATGGGCCAAGGATATCTCGGACGAGTTCTCGGTGGAGCTTCGGGTTGAACTGGAGCGCCAGCGTGGGGTTATTGCCGAGGTGGCCAATGCGGTCGCGGTTGCGGATGGCAACATCGAGCGCATCAACGTGGAAGAGCAGAATGCCCATCTGAGCATTGTCAGCCTGGTGGTGCATGTAAACGGGCGCCGTCATCTGGCCCGAGTTATGCGTCGGGTGAGGAACATTCGTGCCGTGACCCACATCAGCCGGGTGCGATACTAGGCCCTGACTTACCCGTCAGTTGACAGCTATGGGACGAGGGGAGAGGATAACTGTTTTTCGTTTGCCTTTTCCGTTTCAGCCAAAGTGGCTCATTTTCCAGATAGGATCCAAGGACATGACCAATAAATCGGTGATTCAGACAGACAATGCGCCCGAGGCTATCGGCACATACTCTCAGGCGGTAAAGGCCGGTGATACCGTGTACCTGTCTGGCCAGATACCGCTGGTGCCGGAAACCATGGAAGTGGTGGCAGGTGACTTCGCCGCCAAGACCCGTCAGGTTTTCGAGAATCTCAAGGCGGTCTGCGAAGCGTCGGGCGGGCGGCTGCAGGATATCGTCAAGCTCAATATCTACATGACCGACCTGAGCAATTTCGCAACCGTCAACGAAGTCATGGCGACCTACTTCCAGGAGCCATACCCGGCCCGCGCAGCCATTGAGGTCTCCGGCCTGCCCAAGGGCGTTCCGGTAGAAATGGATGGCATAATGGTGCTGAGCTAAGGCACCCGGACCAGGTCGGGCGGCTAGTTACCCCCGGCCATTCCCTGACTGATCATTTCGCCATAACCGGCCCGGTAGTCCGGGTAGTCGAACACAAACCCGGAGTCACGCAGGCGCTGATTGCTGCACCGCTTGCTGCCTGCCCGGCCACCAGTTCGGGCATCGGGCTTGGGAGCTTCGCTCGGGATCTGCGAACGGACCCATGCCACCACCTCGTCAAGACGTGCAGGCTCGTTGTCACTGGCCAGGTAGCAGGGCTCGATCCTCTCTCCGCCCAGGGCCAGTTGGACCAGATGGGTGACCGCCCGCGCGGCATCATGCTCGTGTATTCGGTTGCTGTAAGGTGCCGGCTTGCTGGGTGCCATCTCACCTTTGGTTACCGCCTCAAGAAAGCGTCGACGGCTGGGGCCATAGATACCGCTGAAGCGCACCACCGTTGATTGGAATCCGCTGGCCAATGCCAATTGTTCGCCCGCAAGTACACACTGACCGCTGAAGCGCCGTGGCTCGGTAGCGCTGGTCTCGTCTACCCAGCTATCGTCGTTCTGGTGGTAGACGCTGGTGCTGCTGATATAGACCAGCTGCCTGAGGGTGGAACCGTCGCTGGCTGCCAGCAGGTTGATCAGACCATTGACGTAAGCGTTTTCATAGCCCGTCTCATCGTAGCTTGAGGGGGCCAAGCAGTAGATGATGACGTCCAGGGCCCGAGGCACGGCCTTTGTCAGAGCCTCGGCATCAAGGAGGTCCGCGGCAACCGGTATCACGGTATCCGGTACGGCGGCCGCATTTCTTCTCAAGCCGAAAACAGTGTGGCTCTGACTCAGACGCCTGGCGATCATACCGCCCAGGTTGCCGCATCCGGCCACAAGAATCCGGGCTCCCTTTGTGTTTTCAGTGATTGCCATAGTCTGCTTCAATCCTTATTCTGTATGCGATAAACGAGTGTATTTCCCGCATCGGAGCTGTCATGACACTGACCGAGTTACGCTATATTGTCACCCTTGCCCGTGAGAAGCATTTTGGCCGGGCTGCTGAACGATGTCATGTCAGTCAGCCCACCCTGAGTGTGGCGGTCAAAAAACTGGAAGACGAGCTCGGCATTCCCTTGTTCGAACGTAGCAAGAGCAATATCCGTATCACCGATACCGGTCAGAGAATCATTGAGCAGGCCCAGCGTGTGCTGGACCAGGTGGGCCTGATCCGGGACATGGCCCAGGATGGCAAGAACCAGCTCAGCTCGCCCCTGAAAGTCGGCGCCATCTATACCATTGGCCCGTATCTATTTCCTCACCTGTTGCCAGAACTCCGGCGCGCGGCACCGGAAATGTCCCTGTTTATCGAGGAAAACTACACGGCCAACCTGCGGGTCAAGCTACGCCAGTCGGAACTGGACGCCATCATCATCGCATTGCCGTTCGAAGAACCCGAGATCGTCACTCTGCCCCTGTACGACGAACCTTTCGTCGTACTGTTACCCGGTGACCACCCGCTGACAAAGAAAAAAGCCCTGACCGCCGAAGAGCTGTCAAAGGAGCAGCTTCTGCTTCTGGGCCCGGGCCACTGTTTCCGGGACCAGGTGCTGGAGTCCTGTCCGCCTCTGGTGAAAGCGGTAACCGACAGAGCCGCGTCTGGCCCGGCTCTGGTCACCGAGGGCAGCTCACTGGAAACCATCAGGCACATGGTGGCGTCCGGCCTGGGGGTCACGGTGCTGCCCCTGTCTGCCGCAACAGCGGTTAAGTATCAGGAGAACATACTCGCAGTGCGGCCATTCGTGGCGCCCGTGCCCTATCGTACCGTGGCACTGGCCTGGCGGGTGACCTTCCCCAGGCCAAAGGCGATTGACATACTGTCGCTGGCCGCAAGCCAGTGTCGGGTTATTGAAAAAGCTGCAAAGACCACACCTGCCACGGCCGCTGCCAGCGCATGAGGCCCTGATGACGTCTCTGGATGATATCCAGGTTACGGCTCTGAAAGGTGTGGGTTCGGCTCTGGCAGGTACATTGTCAAAGCTGGGAATCCTCTCCCTGCAGGACCTCCTGTTCCATCTTCCCCACCGCTATGAGGACCGGACCCGGGTTATCTCCATGGGTAGCCTTCGGGTTGGCGACGTTGCCGTGGTTGAGGGTGAGGTGGTCAAGTCTGACCTGGTCATGGGTCGCCGCCGGAGTCTGCAGGTAACCCTGAAGGACAGCTCCGGTTTCCTGGTTATGAGGTTCTTTCACTTCAATGCCGCCCAAAAGACTATGCTGGCCGAGGGCCAGGTCGTCCGCTGCTATGGTGAGGTGCGTCCGGGCCGGGCCGGCTATGAGTTCTACCATCCGGAGTACCAGGTCAATCCCGGAGCCATGCCCGAGCAGGACAAGGCGACCCTGACGCCGATCTACCCGCTGACGGAGGGCATCCAGCAGCCGCGGGTACGAGCTTTATGCCAGCAGGCGCTGGACTATCTTCACCGTTATCCGATCAGGGACTGGTTGCCGCCGGCCCTGCTTGCCGACTACCAGCTGCCCGACATCTCCGCCGCCGTGGCGCTGGTGCATGCACCTCCGGCAGACGCGCCCGTGCACCTGCTTATGGAAGGCCGGCATCCGGCTCAGCAAAGGCTGGTGATGGAGGAACTGCTTGCGCATCAGTTGAGCCTTTTACGGGTGCGGGAGCAGATACAGGCGCGTCGAGCATTGCCACTGCTGCCCCGGGGTAACCTGACCGAGCAATTCCTTGAGGCCCTGCATTTTCAGCTTACCGGGGCCCAGCAGCGGGTGCTCACGGAAATCCGGCAGGACCTGAGCCAGCCCCTGCCCATGCTTCGTCTGGTGCAGGGTGATGTCGGCTCCGGCAAGACCGTAGTAGCTGCCCTGGCTGCGCTTCAGGCCATTGGCTCCGGTGTTCAGGTGGCGCTGATGGCGCCGACGGAAATTCTGGCTGAACAGCATTTTGCCAACTTTCGGGACTGGCTTGAGCCACTGGGGATCAAGCTGGCCTGGCTGTCCGGCAAGATCAAAGGCAAGGCCCGTCTGGCTGCGCTTGAACAGATTGCCAGCGGTGAAGCGGCCATGGTGATCGGCACCCATGCCCTGTTCCAGAATGATGTGAACTTTGACCGGCTGGGGCTGGTCATTGTTGACGAGCAGCACCGGTTCGGGGTTCACCAGAGGCTGGCCCTGAAAGAAAAAGGAGTGGGCAACGAACTGGCTCCTCACCAGCTCATCATGACGGCGACACCTATCCCGCGAACTCTGGCCATGAGCGCCTACGCAGACCTGGATACGTCGGTGATCGATGAGCTCCCCCCCGGCCGTAAACCCATAGAAACGGTGGTGCTGCCGGATGGGCGCCGGGACGACATTATCGAAAGGGTGCGGGAGGCCTGTGGCCGGGGCCGCCAGGCCTACTGGGTCTGCACCCTGATTGAGGAGTCCGAAGCCTTGCAGTGCCAGGCCGCGGAAGTAACCGCCGAGGCTCTGGCTGAACGCCTGCCGGAACTGAGCGTGGGGCTCGTCCATGGCCGCCTGAAAGCCGGCGACAAAGCGGACATCATGCATCGGTTCAAGGAAGGCCAGCTCGACCTGCTGGTGGCCACCACGGTAATTGAGGTGGGGGTCGATGTGCCCAATGCCTCGCTCATTATTATCGAAAACCCAGAGCGTCTCGGCCTGGCCCAGCTGCATCAGCTTCGGGGCCGGGTGGGGCGAGGGGAGGAGGCGAGTTTCTGTGTTCTTATGTACCACCCGCCCCTGTCCCAGAACGGCCGTGCCCGGCTGCAGGCGCTTCGGGAGAGCCAGGATGGTTTTGTCATTGCAGAAAAAGACCTTGAAATACGGGGCCCGGGCGAAGTGCTGGGAACCCGGCAGACCGGCATTATGCAATTCCGGCTGGCAGATTTTGAACGCGACAAGGGCTGGATCGAAACCGTCCGCCATCTCGCCCCCGGCCTGATGCATGACGCCCGCTGTGTCGACGGTCTTGTAAGGCGCTGGCTGGGGGAACGAATTCGCTATGGCGACGTGTAAAGGTCAGACTTACAGACCGCTGCCTTTAAAGATACAGGGGAAGACCATGGAATTACCCGTCGCGCTCCAGACAGCCCTCGACAGGCTGGCGCCGGAACTGACGTTGACCGAAGCCAACGGGTTGCCCGGAGCAGCTGTGTTACGCATGGTTCTGCTGGAAGATGACCAGGGCCAGCTACAGGTAATCTCCCGGCGTCAGGATCTGGTGGACCTCGCGGCTCTTAACAAGTCGCTGTCCCGGGATCTCCGGCTGATTTCCCGCAAGAAGTACGCCCGTATCCTAGCAGGTCTTGAGCTGGCGGCGGATCTGCCGGCATTACCCACGCTGACAGGGCTGGCCACCGTGGTGGACACCCGGGTCGACGACATGCCCGAGGTGATCCTTGAGCTTACCGATCAGGGAGCTTGCGTAAGACTGGACAAACCGGCGATTGATGCGCTCCTGGCAGATGCCCGCCGGTGCAATTTTGCGGTTTCGCTGGCGGCGATCAACGTCAATCTGGCGCATCCGGAAAACGATCGGGAGCAGCTGCACTCGGCACTCAAGCGTTTTACAGGCCTTCGTATCCAGCAACGTCTTGACGACACTCTGGAATTACCACCCCTGCCTGAAACCGCCCAGCGAATAATTCATCTGCGAGTCAATCCCAACGCGGTTATGGGTGACCTGGTGGATGTGGTCGAAAGCGACCCGAGCCTGGCCGCCCAGGTGGTCAGTTGGGCGTCTTCTTCGTTCTATGCTGCTGCCGGCCAGTTGCGGTCGGTACACGACGCCGTATCCAGGGTGCTGGGATTTGACCTGGTCATGAACCTTGCCATGGGGCTTGCCCTCGGGCGCGCCCTTAAACAGCCTTCAGATCAGCCGGAAGGTTACCTGGGCTACTGGCAGCAGGCCATCTGGCAGGCCCAGTCCGCCGGCATACTGGCCAGCATGATGCGTCGCACGGAGCGCCCCGCGTTTGGGCTCGCCTATCTTGCCGGCTTGCTGCACAACTTTGGCTACCTCGTACTGGCCCAGGTTTTTCCGCCTCACTTCAAACTTGCCTGCCGCTGCTGGGAGGTCAATGCCCATCTGGACACGTCCGTTGTCGAGCAATACCTGCTGGGAATTACGCGGGAACAGATCGGTGCCCAGTTGATGAGTAATTGGGGTATGCCGGAGGAGATCAACGTCGCTATCCGGCACCAGAAGAATCCCGGGTATGAAGGCGACCATGCGGTTTACGCGCACCTGCTCTGGCTTGGCAGACAGCTCCTGATTGCCCGGGGTATTCCTTTGGGCGCGGCGGAGGAAGTCTCGGATGAATTCTACGACCGTCTGGGGCTGGACCGTCAAAAAGTCGCGGAACAGTTCGACGACCTGGTGGATAATCGCGCCGCGATCATGGCAATGGCCGGCATGATGAACAGCTGACAGTCTTGCCTTTCCTGTTGGCCCGAAGGGCTGATCAGCCCTCCTGTCAGAAACGGTGATGGCGTATGGCGGTAGCTGCTCTTCGGATAGCATCTGAATGCTGTGCTTCCAGGGCGTGGCGCTCACGGTCCATCTTCTCCACGAATTTCACGTCCGTGTCCTGGCGGGCCTTGTGGGTTGGCATGTGCTCAAGCTGCTCATGCATCTCCTGAAAAACACGGTAGGGCGTCTGGCTCAGTAACTCCGGCGCCAGGTGGTCCAATAGGCCCTTGATGCGAAGACAGGCTTCGGAATATTCCACCTGATCCTGCTCAATGGCCATGGCCAGCACCTGTATACTTTCGATCATCGAGCTCCGTCGCTCATCCTGGAAGGCTTTGTTGCGTGACGCTCTGACCTTGTCCTGCCGCAGGATCCGCATTTGCCTGGTTATAAAGGCGACCAGCAGCAAAGCCACGGCAAGTCCTGTCAGGACGAGCGTCCATTGGAGCCAAACGGGCATGGGCATTCCTTACTTCGGTTGGGATGGATAAGAGGGTAATCATACCCTCTTATCCACTCATACGGACACCCGCAGACGTTGGCCTTGTCAGGGTCTGGATCAACGGCCGGTGTTCAGGCCAGCTTGCACGCCGGTTCGGCTTTCCAGGCCCTGACGGTAACCGCCTGCCCGTTCAGTACCGAGGTGCCGCACAGAGGATCGACCTGGTCATCGCGGATCACATCATTGATGCTGGCGCCGGCATGAGCCTCGGCAACTGTCTGTTGCGTGCCCTGGCGGGTATGGCCCCAGCCATGGGGGATGGACACCACTCCGGCCATCAGGTCCTCGGTAATCTCCACCGGCAGCACGATGGCGCCGGCTTCCGTCGTGACCTCGGCGCTGTCACCGGCAGCCAGACCATAGCGGGCGGCGTCTTCCGGGTTGATCATCAGGGTGCACCGGTCTTTACCTTTTACCAGACGCTGGCTGTTGTGCATCCACGAATTATTGCTGCGAACGTGGCGGCGGCCGATCAGCAGCAGATCCTCATTCACCGGTTGCGTCATGCGGACGTGCAGGCGGTCGAGGTCACGAAGGTAACGCCTCGGGGCCAGGTTGACCTTGCCATCCCGGGTGAACAGCCGGTCTGGCATGCAGGGGCGAAGAGGCCCCAGGTCAATACCGCTCGGGTTGTCCTTCAGTGTGGCCAGGGAAAGCCCTTTTGGCAGATCCCGCCAGCGGCGGTCGAGTGGGCTCAGGCGCGCCAGGCTGCGCAAGGGGTGGGTCTTGGGTAATACGTCCATCAACAGGTCCACCACCGGCTGAACCAGAGGCCTGACAGCTCCCACGTTCGTGCCGTAGGGGCCGCTGCGCAGCATCAGGTCCAGCAGCGGATCAGGCCCGACCTGCTTGAACGCACGCCAGCCAAGTTCTGAGCGTAACGGCAGGCGACCACCGCTACGCTTTTTCTCCAGCCGGTGGGCCAGTTCAAGCAGTATCTGCCAGTCATGGCGGGCATCGGGCCCCGGGTTGAACAGGGCCTCGCTGTACTTGGCCGTGTTGTGGACCCCAAACATACTGAAAATCAGATCATAGTGGCTGCGTTCCAGCGCCGCCGTGGGCGGCAGGATAATGTTTGCGTGACGGGTGGTTTCATTGAGGTAGTAATCAACCGATACCATGAAATCGAGCTGACTGAACGCCTCCTCAAGACGGCCGCCATTTGGGCTGGAAAGCAGGGGATTGCCGGCCACGGTGACAAAGGCACGGATCTGTCCCTCTCCCGGAGTCAGAATTTCATCGGCGATGGTACTGGAGGGGAACTCGCCACCAAATTCCGGCAGACCTTTGACCCGGCTGGTGCGACGGCCGAAATGGCCTTTCTGGCCAGACATGGCCCCGAGGGCCACCATGTCTATTGCCGGCTGGGTAAACATCATGCCCCCCGGGATGTCGAGCTTGCCGGTCAGAATGTTCAGCACGTAAATAAGCCAGGTGGCGACACCACCGTGGGCCTGGGTGCTGGTGCCCATACGGCCGTAGAGCGCAGTCTTGGGTGTGTTGGCCAGTTGCCGGGCGAGGTTGCGGGTCGTTTCAGCAGAAATACCGGTATGGGGGCTGACCGCCTCAGGGGTAAAGGGCAGGGCCGCCAGTCTGACCAGATCCACGTCCTTGGTCCAATGCTCCGCATGAGCCAGGTTGACCCTGTTTTCTTCAAACAGACAGTTGACCATGGCCATCAGCAGCAGGGCGTCGCTGCCAGGGCGTATAAAGTGAAAATCATCCGCCAGTCTGGCAGTCTCCGTACGGCGCGGGTCGATGACCACGAGCTTGCCGCCGCGGGCCTTGAGCGCTTTGATGCGGCCCCGGAAATCCGGCACTGTCATTAGACTGCCGTTGGAGGCCATGGGGTTGGCGCCGATGCACATGAATAGGTCAGTACGGTCGATGTCGGCAATGGGAAACAGCACCTGGTGGCCAAACATCTCCAGCGCCGCCAGCATATGGGGCAACTGGTCGTTGGAGGTGGCAGAGAACCGGTTCTGGGTGCCCAGGGCCCGCAGGAAAGGCAGGGTTGCAATCATGGCGCCGTGGTTGTGCACATTCGGGTTGCCCATATAAGCGCCAACCGCGTTGTTGCCATGCTCCTTGCGCACCCGGTGAAGATTCGTCGCCACGTAGTCAAGCGCTTCATCCCAGCTGACTTCCTGCCAGCCCTCTTCGGTTCGCCGCATGGGGCGTTTGAGCCGCTCAGGGTCTTCATGGAGATCCTGCAGTGCCACGGCCTTGGGGCAGATGTGGCCATGGCTCAGGGGGTCGTTTTCATCGCCTTTAATGGAGGCGATACGGCCGCCTTTGACCTCAATGGCCACGCCGCACATGGCCTCGCACAGATGACAGGTGCGCAAGTGGGTGCCGTTTTCCATGGGTGCTCTCTCCAGAAGTGGTCTTATTGTTAGCGTTTCGCATCAGCGGCCTTCAGATTGTTCTGCAGGCTCCCCCGGGTTCGGGAATGGTTTCAACAGGCAACCAGATTAGCAGGAAAAGGCACCGGGGGGAAAAGAGGGCAAAGCCGTTTCGCGGCACAAAAAAGACCAGCCCGAAGGCTGGCCGAGAGTGGAGAGCAGAAGAAGAGGCAAGTTTAATGGGCTTCCGGGATCTCCTTGACCGGATTGGAGAGGAAGTTCAGGTAGACGCCGTTTTGGGGAATCTCAAGGGGTATCACAACAGCTCCTTCGCTGGAGCCTCCGGCCAGTGATTCACATTTCTCGAAATTGAACGTTAGCAATCCGCCGAGACAGTTGATGAAGTCGACGGCCCCTTCCAGCGCCGTGTCCTCTATCTCAACGGCCACGGTAATCGGTGGTGTATTGCTGTTGCGCTGCTCTATCTGCATGCGCCCATCATCGAAGAACGTGATGTCTCCGCCCAGCTCCAGAGTCAGCTGGTACCCGAACAGGTTATGGGCAAGTACATTACCCAACGGCAGGGTGAGAGCCGGTGCATCAAGCAACAAGTCAGCCGAGGTCGTAAATATCGGCTTGCCCTCGCCGTTACTGGAAATTACCCCGGGGATCGGATCACCACGTACGCCGTCGCCGTCGAGGTCTGCGTAGCGCATGCGAAGAAGTTGAGGCCCGGTAACCTGAGGCTCAGCAGGGTCGAGAACGAGGTCTGCGAATGCATCACCGTCGAGGTATATATCTATGGACGTCGCCACGAGCATTGTCGGGTAGAGCAAAACACGAACCCCTTGCGACAGATCTTCGGGGTCCACGGGACCGATCACTTCGGTGTTCAGACCACCGGTCTGGTAAATAAACTTGTCCTCCGGACAGTCTGGCCCCGAGACCTCACAGCCAACGCGGCTTTCCCCCTCATTGGTAATGATGAAGGGCGCCGCCGCGGGTCGGAGTCTGGCCGCGTTGGAAGACGGGTTCAGGCCATCGTCCATTACCACTGCAGGAGCTCCGATTTCGTCGTCGGACGGAAACACAGCCGGTTCCTCGGGTTCGATCATGAAGTTGGCATTCACATCCCGGACTGGGAGATTCCGTAGAGGTGTAAAGACAGAGTCGAGTTTTTCTTCCCCACGGAAATAGATGCTGAGGTTACTGCCGCCAATGTCGGTTGGATCAACCAGAGCATCTGTCTGAAGCGCAAGGTTGTTGTCGCCACAGATGAAGGAGGGATCGCTTTCGGAGCATACGCCATCCTGGGTGGACACCATGGTGTAACGATAGAGCTGGCCCTTTACCCAAGGCTCTTCGGGGTAAAAGCGGATGCGCTGCCTGTTTTTTTCGATTCGCCCGGGGACCGGACCGCCACTGCCAAGCGCATCTGTTTCGCTGGTCACCCGCTCGACGATGAAGGTATCGCCGTTGATCGAGTCGAGATTCATGGACTGAGAGAAGACCACAACGATGGGCCTGTCCTCCGGTAGTGTGGTGACAGGCAGATACTCAGGCGGCTGGCTATCTGGCCGAGTGACACCCTCCTCTGAGGGCTTGTCAGCACAGAATCCGTGGGAGTCATTGCCAGTATCAAGGTCGCGTGTGACACAGGGATACCCGGGATAGGTAGTCACTGCGATGGGTGAAGCCGATAGCCCGTTGTCGGCTGTCGTATCCGGTAATCGAAAGGTCAGGGCTGGAACCGTTGCAGGATTGCCTGCAAGGTCTGTCACTCCATTGACGCTTACTGTGTACTCCATGCCGTGCTGAAGGCCGCCGCTCGGATTTATCACAAGCACGGTACCGTCAACCCTGGTCTTCAGGTTGCCGATATCGCCTGAGCTCGTCGAAAGCATGACATTGCCTTTAACGGCATCCTGGTCCAGTGGCTCATCAAAGTTCAGGATGACCGGATCGCCAGGACGCTGCATGGCCTGACGCGTCGGTGGCAGAGCATTGTCTGGGCCCGGCATCCAGCTCACCAAGCTGGGTGGCGTAGTGTCCCGCTCACGAAGGCTTGAGGCGTCGAGCTGCGAGTCCACATCGGTGGCGGCTTCAATGCGAAACGCGATGGTCGAGTCGGTGTACTCCTGTCCCAGCAGCTTGGGTTCCACCATGCCGATGGCGTCGATGGTCAGCGTGCCCTGTTCAACCATGGCGATACCGGTAAGCTCCACCCCGAGCAGGTCCTGGGACAAAGAGGCGTTAGGCTGGGCCTCTTCGGTGTTCATGGCGACATCCATGAACAGCTTGATGTGACGCGGGGCGCTGTCGTCGTTGGTGTAGGGGTTGGGCATCATATAGCCGGTGGCGTCCGACAACATGGTGACCTTGATCTCGCCGGTCTGTTGCATGGCGTTGGTGACGGGATCAATGACCGGTACGGTCCCGTTGACCTTCACGTCCAGGCTGCTGCTGCGCAGCACGCTGCCCCTGGGTACCCGTAACGGCAGCGGCTCGTCAGCCCGGAAAGCAGGGGCATACGCCAGCTCCGCAAAGAGGCCTCCAGTCTGCTGGGACGGGCCCGCGATGCCCTGCAGCACCGAATTAAGGGTAACGCCATTGATGATCTGGCCGTTCAGCACCGAGCGCCGGGGTTCAGTGCCGGCATTGAGACCCGAATCGATGACCTCCTGGAAGAGTACCACGGTGGGGCTGGTGTCCCCGGGAGTCACTTTGGCGGTGTAATCCAGTACTGCTGACTCTTTTGTGAGACTGGGCAGTTTGCTCAGGCTGACGGTGTAGGTCTCCCCCGGAGTAAGGGTATCCACTTTGCTGCCGCACTCAGCCATGTCCTCGGCGGTGCAGGGGTCAATGGTGACATAGCGGCCCTTGACCAGGACAACCGCCGGAACCTCTTTCCCTGCACTGTCCTCCAGTTTGATTACACCGCCTTTTTCCTGCCATTCCGGATGAACTGGCTGGCTCAGGCGCAAGCGGAATGTGGAGAAGTCCATGGGCCGGAATGTACCGCCCTCCGAGGGGATCATCTCAGTCACGCTAAACTCGCCGCTGAGATTGTCCAATGCCGCAATTCCGGAGAAAGCGCCTCGGGTGGAAAACTGGATACCTTCGGGGCCATCAGCGTTGGGGTTGGGGATAAGGCGGCCATCCTCGGCCTGCAGGGCTTCAGTAAACTCCACCGAATAGCTGGCCCCTGCTCGTAGCTGTCCGTTGGGGGTCAGCTTGAGGCTGCGGCCATCGTCCACGGGCTCAGCGGTAAAGGCGATATCGTCCGTGCCGTCGGTAACCCGGATTTTCTCTGCAATCGCTTCATCAGTCAGGGCATGGGAAAACCGCAGCACCAGGTCCGCTTTGGGGCTGACTTCCGACTGGCCGTCGGCCGGGTAAGAGTAGATCACCGAGCCAGGGGTCTGGGGTGCAGTAATGTTCTGTTCATCACCGCCGCCACAGGCAGCCAGGGCCAGGGCAGGCGCGAGCGCCAGTATGTTTTTGTAATTCATGGCAGAACCTCTCCTCAGAACTTCAGGGTAATAGAGCCACTGACGACATGGATGTCGCCGTCGGCGGTGACGTTCTGCTCATTGCCGGAGTTATCCACAACGGTAAAGTCCCGCTCCTGGAGCTGCTGGTACTGGTAACCCAAGTCGAGGCGGACTGGGTATGCGAACAGACGGGTGCGGTCGTAGGTGGCGCTGATGCCGATGCCCGCGACAATCTTGTCGGTGTCAAAGTAGTTGAGCTGGGGGTTGCGGGTCGTCTTGAGGGGGGATTCTTCATAGGAAACCCCGGCACGAACCGCGAAGTTCCTGCTGAGCTCGTATTCACCGCCGAGGCGGGGAATCAGGATATCGTCAAAACGGATGCGGTCAGCGGCGGCAACGTTCTGTTGGTCCTTGATGGTATCGCCAGCAAACTCCTCTTCCAGTTCTGACCAGTTCTGCTGCTCGACGCTGCCCCCTATTCGCCATCCCTCACCCTGATACTGTGTCCCGAGGACCAGTGTTTCGGGTTGGAACGAGTCGATAGTGGCCACCGCAAGGCTCAGGCCCGGGTCTGCAATGGTCTGGGTCACGATGATATTGGAGTCCACCGAAGTAGAGGCAGAGGACTTGGCCCGGTAGGCAAGGGCGGTCTCCCAACCGGTCAGCAAGCAGCTACTGTCGGGGCAGAAGGTGGCCCCATAGTCTATGGTGGTGCTCAGGATGGATTTCAGGGACGGTTCGGCGTTAACGGCCAGGCGCTCCCGGCTGGTTTCCCCGCCCAGGGTTGATACCGCATCAAGCTGGGCTGCGGCTTCCAGGGTTACCCTGACCGCAAAGCCTGCCGAAATGCCGCGCCACAGGGGCGTGGCACCGCCAACGCTGAGGAACAGGGGCTCTTTACCGTATTGCAGGTACTGGCCGGTTTCGCTGGTTTCGGAACTGAACGCGAGCATCTCCTTGCCGTATTTTTCCACACCGGCAATAAAGCCCAGGTAAATGGGGTGCTTGAACCGGGTCAATGACCCCAGGTTAGTTTTCATGCCGATGAGCACATGCTGGCTCGGGGAATCAGAAAGAATATCGCCGTCGGCATCCGGGCGATCGGCGCGAAGTTCCTGCTCCGAATGCACAATGCCCGAGGTGAGTTCGCCGCGTTCGTCTTTCGTCAGGTAAGAGGGATTGTAATAAGTGGCGGACACCTGGCTGTTAAACATGGAAAGTGACTGCGCGGTGGCGACGTCGGTAGGGAAGACTCCGTAAGTGGTACCGAGATTACCCATACTGGCACTGGTCTGTAGGCTCAGGGTGGCTGCGGAAATAGCGATACATGAGCTGATCGCGCGCTTGGCAAAGCGTGAATGACCGATCATTTGATGACTCCGATTGTTGTTTTTGCTACCGACCTCAACGCATCCAAAGGGTGAGTCGCGTCGTATTACTAGTCTGGTACAGATGTACTGTGAAAAAGTGTACTTAATCGTTACAGAAATGATTTGGCCACATTGACACGGTTAGACGTCTAAAAAACCATAATTGTTTAACGCTTTGTATTATAAGAATTACTTCTTTTAAGCGTCATCGGCTCATTTGTTAAATCCGATCAATTTGGCCTGGCGAGTATCACTGAAGAGTAAATTGCAGAATTGGGGAAGGGAGCAAACACAAAAAAGGCCCCGATGTCGGGGCCTCCTTGACGCAGGAACAGCGTTTTAGCTGACCTTGGCTTTACGTCGGGCCGCCAGGCCCAGCAGGCCCAGACCCAGCAAGCCCAGTGTGGCAGGCTCGGGAACCTGGACTGTCTTGCCAAAGATCGCAACATGGGAAATGGCACCTTTCTCCGGGTAAAACCCAGTCAGATCAATTGACTGGCCATCCCAGCTGCCGAGGTTGAAAAGGTACTGGGGCTGGTTGCCATCCTTGACCACCAGATAGCACTCGGGGCACTGGATGATACTACCACCATCCACCCTGCTGATCCGGGCATTGTTCGGATCATTCATGTCACTACCACTGAATATAGTGGTGTACGAACCAGCATGGCTGCCTTCGTCGCTGCCGCCAAAGTTGCTTTTATAAAGCAGCGTAAGAATGGAGGAGGTTTCGAAAAAGGAAGCTACGTCGTCAGCTTTAAGTGCCTTTTGAGAATTGACGGTGGTATCCGCGTTACTCGGCTCTAGCTCTAAGAGAATAGCCTGGGCGCCAAGTGACCAGAGCAGAATCACGGCACTGGCCAGGAACTTGGGAATCCATAGGGAGGTCTTCATGTTCATTCCTTTTTACTGCTGGTTCCGAACCCTGGGTTGGTGGTAGCTCAGGTGGGGGCCGGTGCCTGCCTGACTTTCGGTCTGGCCTGGAAAGCAGTTTCCAGGCCAATAATGAAAGTCATAAACAAAACATGAGGTTGAAAACTATTAGGGTTGAGTTAAACCGAGAAGTTGTAAAAAAGCCTGACAGCGCCCAGGGCACGCGCGCCGAGTCAGGGTTTGTCTACGGTAGAGGACCGGGATCGATCAGCGAGCAGGTTGCGGATTTCCGTCAGCAGGGCTTCCTGCTTGCTCAGGTTGGGTGGGGAAGCCGGTGCTGCTTCTTCCGTGCGTTTGAGATTGTTCATCACCTTGATAGCAACAAAGATAGCAGACGCAATAATCAGGAAGTCCACGACACTTTGTAGAAAAATGCCGTAGCCCAGGGTTACGGCCGGTAGGCCTGCCTGTGCTGGCTTGAGCACTACCGCAAGGTCGGCAAAGTCGACCCCGCCAATCAGCAGCCCCAGCGGCGGCATGACGATATTGGCCACGAACGAGGAGACCACCTTGCCGAAGGCCGCCCCGATAATGATGCCCACGGCCATGTCAATTACGTTGCCGCGCAGTGCAAATGCCTTGAATTCGTCTACCAGACTCATACCCATCCCCCTGTTCAGCTCCACGATGCCGCTCTATTGAGGGCCGCGCTCAGGAAGATGTCAACGGAATTGTGCCGGGATGGAACTCGGTTATCAGGTGGGCGACCGGCATACTGAAATAAGCGCCTTGGGAGAAATCGATACCCAGGTCCACAACCCGGTCCTGAACGGCGCCGTTATGAACAAACTCAGCCACGGTCTTGATGCCAAGGCTGCGGGCAAACTGGACAATGCCCTTGGTAACCAGGGCCGCCGTCGGGTCCTCATCAAGGTGCTGGATCAGACTGCCATCGATCTTGATGATGTCTACGTTCAGCTGCAGCAGGTGGGCAAAGTTTGAATAGCCGGTTCCGAAGTCATCGATGGCGATCTGGCAGCCAAAGGGCTTCACCTGTTCCACGAAGTAGAGCACATCCTCGTAGTTCTCAATGCCATCGGATTCCAGGATCTCGAAAATCACCCTGTGGCCGATGTTGCTGGCCCTTAGATGACCCAGCAGCAACTGCAGAATCTCGGGTTCCACAAGATCGGAATAGGACAGATTGATGGAAAACTCATAGTCCTCGTGCAGAAAGCGGGCAAAGGATTTCTCGATCATGATCCGGGTGATCTGCCGATTCAGCCTGAGCTTGTTGGCTATGCCGAGAAACTGGCCTGCTGAAATAACCCGGTGCTCCCCCTCAATCATTCGGGCCAGGCACTCGAACTTGCAGACCCGCCCCTTGCGATTGTCGAAGATGGGCTGGAAATGGGGCACGATCCGGTTCTGCTCCAGGGCGTCCTTGAGGCGTTGGGCCCAGTAGAGGTTACGCTCGTAGTCCTTTTCCACTTCCTGGTTGGCATCGTAGATCAGGTAATTGCGCATCTGTGCTCGGGCTAGCAGAAGGGCGATGGTCGCCTGGCTCAGCAGTTGATCAGCACTCCCCCTGCCATCTTCGGCCTGGCGGCAGGCAATGCCGGCACTGGCATCCATGCTGAGGGCTTGCCGCTCCCAGTGCACCCGGTGGTTGCGCAGGAGTTCCGTGAGGTCGGTAGCGAATTCCTTCATGGAAGACTCGGGTAAGGCTGGCCCCAACAGGGCAAATTCATCCCCGGACAATCGGTATACGGCAGCGTTCAGGGTACGAGAATGCCGATGGGTGAAGCCGTTCAGCAGGTCGGCCAGTGACACCAGTACCCGGTCTCCACAAGCTGTCCCGAACAGGCTATTGATCTCTTTGAACCGGTCCAGGTTGACGATGAAGAGGCAGGCGCCCTGCCGACGCTGAAGATCTTTCAGTAATCGCGATCGGTTGGGTAGCCGGGTCAGCGAATCAGTATAGGAAGCCTGCAGCTCCTGCATCAGCTGTAGAATGAGATAAAGCAGGCAGAGACTCAGTATTAACAGTACCGAACCCGTGATGGTCAGGATCTGGTAGTTGGTGTCCCGCATCGGTAGCAATACCTGATCGATTTCATTACGGGGCACCCCGGCACCGTAGACCATGCCTGCAGGGGTGGAGGCATAGTGCAGTTCGTAAGCATCGTCTGCCACTGCCAGTTCCTTCACATGAAGTCGCTCGGGTACCAGTGCCCCAGCCTCTGCCGTTTCCGACGTCTCCGGACTGTCATTGAGTTCGGCGGGTAACCGCTCGGCAAGCACGGCATCAATAATGCGCTGGGTGTGCAGGACATCGTCGCTTCGGCTGAGGCTCGACAGATTGCGGTTGTTCCTGTCAGTCAGGAAGGAAAAGCTGCTGTCGGTGATCTCCACCCGGCTGACGAGATCGATGATCTGGGCGGAGTCCCAGTCAGTGGTCACCATACCGATCAACCGGGCACCGCTGAAAATGGGCCGGGCCAGGGTCAAAACCGCCCGGTCGGCTTCAAAATCAAAGTAAACCGCGGACCAGTAGGTTTTCCCTGCCAAGTGGTCTTGGGGGCGCCAGTCCGGCCCCAGAGTATGCTGGAACCACGGCTGTTCCCGATAGTGTTCTCCGGTCCGGCCTGCCGGGACTCGTTTTCTGGGTCCGTCTGGGGTGTTGATAAAATAGGGTGCGTAGGTCTGGCCTGCCGCCGAGAGAACGCCGGGCTCGAACCAGATGCCGGCCCCGTCCGCCCCTCCGAAATCCCGGATATGGTCGCTCAGGGAGCGCTCCAGCTGTTTCTTCAGGTCGCTGACCGGTAGCGACCGGTCATGGCTTTCCACTGCCAGACGGTGAAACGTCTCTGCCAACAGGGCCAGGGTCATGGTGTGACGCTGAAGCTCAATCTGGCGGGCGTCAATGCGGGCAAGACCGGTCAATACCACATCGCTGATCTGGTCACGACGAAGTTCTGCCATGCCCTCCTGGGAGTACTTGAGATTGAGGTGGGAAAGCAGCAGCATGCCGACGAAAAAGATAGCCACCAGCATGCCAAGCAGTAACATGATGGCCTGCACCAGGGACGGATTCCTCCAGGACTGCAAATACCGCTGAAAATCCGCCTGCATCAGGTTCTATCCTACCGATTCGTTATACTCATCTCTGGGTCACGACCCTCAGCTCTCTGCAACATCGCTTTCGCCTCCGGATGCCCTTGCTGTGCTGCCTGAGCAAACCAGCGCTGTGCACTTTCGTTGTCGCGCTCGACCCCCTGGCCGCCCAAATACATACGCCCAAGAAGAAAAGCGGCCTCGGGAGAATCCGGCGCTGACTCTCGCGCCCACTTCTGGGCTTGTGAATAGTCTTCAAGGCTGTGGGAGATTAGCGCCATGTTGACCTGAGCCCGTTGGTCTCCGTCTTCAGCGGGGCCTCTGCAGGCTTGCAATGCGTCGGAGAAATTACGAATCCTTGTCAGCAGGTAGCAGTCGTTCAGCGCCTTGGACAGACGTGAAGAGACGACCGTCGGTGGTTCGGTAGCAGCTTTTTCCATAGCAGGGGATTGCTGATCTGCCAGGCGTTGGCCGAAGCGGTCAACCTCTTTCGGGCAGGAGAACGCATAGCCGGCCCGATAGGACGCCAGCGTTTCCGAGGTCAGCGCTCTGCCGTTGAAACGCTCTGAAACGATAGCGCAGCGTCGGTCCCGTTCCCGGCGCACGTCAGGCAACCTGGGCGGCTGAGTGCTTTTGTCAGCGTGTCGGTTTAGGTAGCGCGTGAGGGGGTCGATGTACGGCTGGGCGAAGAGGGCCTCCACTTCAGAAGGAGCATGGGACTGCTCACTGTCTGATGCGGACGTCCCGGAATTCGAGTTTCCCGAACCCCACAGGCCTCCCCTCTCTTCGAATAGCGTTCCCTGCGGCAAGCTCTCGCAGCCAGTCAGGAAAAGAAATGCAGCCAACACCGCCAGTCGGACCATCTGTACACACCAGAAAAATGAATATCAGCGTTCTGTCAGCAGGCTGAGCACAACAAATCAGCAAGCTGAACCCTGAGATCGGACGCCAGATTTGCCGAACCGATCTCGGGGATTATGAACAACTATTCATGGTAGGCCACAAGTTCGACCTACAGTGTGGTGTTAATGGTATTTCCTGTGTTGTTTTGTAATAGATTTGTTGAGAGAAATGCCGGGTTACTGTCCGCTGGTCAGTACGGCTAACAGCTTGTGGGTGTGCTCCGCGGTATCAATGCCCAGGCTGGTCAGGTAGCCGCCGTCGTTCTGGGTAATCAGTCCCTTCCGGAACAGTCTCTCGGCGGCTGCCACCGCCTCCGGTGTGGCAGAGTGTTTGTGGACCTTGATGCCCTCCTGAGCGGAAGACAGATTGAACAGGGCGAGCAGATTGAGTTCTTCAAGATGGTCGGAGGTAAAGTGCATGCCGTTCCTCGCTTTATTTTTAGGGTATCCAGATTAGTTGTATACGAAGGAAGGCCCTAGGACAAAAAATTCTTGGGCATTGAGCGAAACCAGAATCCAGTCGCCGTGCCCTTACTTTAACTTGTTACCGTGTTTCAGGGTAAGCAACACGACACAACGGGACTTCTGGCTTTCGACATATTCGAGCGCTCTGATGTATGCCCCTTAATTGACCAAAAGGGGTCCGATGCCGAGCCCATTTAGCCTTCCTGCCCGTTGAGTGGCTCCGGTCAGGCCCGCTAACGCCAGAACAGTTCGTACCGGACGGCCGCCTCGTCCCGGGACACCAGCAGAGGTGCGTCGATCTTCAAATAGTAGGTGCCGGCAGCCAGGCGTTCCTCAATGCGGAACTGTTCATTGGGCGCGTTATCTTCAGCGGTGGCGATGACTTCCCCATCACTGTTCAGCAGGGTGGCCGAAGGCTCTATACCGTCTAGCGCATTTTCTGAGCGCTGACTGTACAGGGTCACTGACGAAAACGAGCCCAGAGTGAGCCGGTACCAGTCAGGCCCTGCCGACGGTGGCGTAAAGGGGCCATTCTGCCCCGGGCTCAACTCAATGCTGGTCTGGGGCGGAAAGGCCGCTACCCAAGCCGGTAGGGCAAGGCACAGCAGCATGAGAGTCAGGCGTAAGGACAGAACGTTCATGAGGTTGCCTCCTTAGCTTTGGATTTGAAGAAAAGCCGGCTCGCCAGGTAAATCAGGAATGTCGCCGCAAGCCCTGGCGCCAGCTTAAAGACGTTGGATCGTGGAGACGCCTCATTCTGTGGCCGGACCATACGGTTGCACCGGTTTTGCCTATCAGTAACTGTAGCAGGCCGTGCGGCGCTATCCTATCAGAGGCAGGGTCGCATTTGTCTGCCGCTACAGCCCTTGGCAAAAACTGAGGTTGTAGGAATGCCTTCGCTTCGGACCCCGGAGTGGGAGGGCAGCAATGCTAGAATCCTGGCTGCAGGATAACAATAGTTGTCCGCAAAGTGAGTGCTGCCGGCAGCCGGATCTTGGGCTGAATGGTAGTTAAACCATAAATTGTCCGCTTTTTTTAACCATAAATTGTCCGCGAGTACGGCAGCTTTTCAATCTTTATTGGCAAGTTTGCCGCCCTTAACTATATCTAGGAGATTCATTGCCTGTTCTAAAAACCAAAAGGGGCGTCTTTTGCTCGGCTGAGAAAACAGGTTTAACTGCGCCATTGAAGCGGTACTCCAATTCTCTTTGCAGCTTTCGAAAGCCTTCTATAGGCGAGTAGGGGTGCTATGCCGCCGTAAGCTAAATAAACGGCGGGTAACCCTGGAATACACAGAATTATGAACATCGCTAAAGCGATGGCAGGCAGGCTCGCGCCGCTGTTCACGATGAGATCGTGGCTAGCCAGGAAAATCCACAAGAAAGCGAGGCCCGCATTTAATAACGTCAGAAAAGCCAGCCCAGTTTGTAATGGCTCATGCCAACGTAGTCTGCCACTCTTGGTAATGGCTCTCGCATACAAAAGTTTCACGAGGTCAGTCTTTGGCGTACGAAAGATTTTGACCAGATTTTTGATTGTTATGTTTTGCTCCAAGCTTAAAGGGCGACCATAAAGTATCTTGTGTTCGGCCCGTTTCCATTGAGTATGTGCTCTTTGTGCTTCAAAGATCTGGTCACTCGACGCTGCTCGATCCAATTTCCTGTAAGCAAAAGATCGAACGGCAAATTGATCTAAACGCCCATGAAATAAAAGGCCGAGTGTTTCTTCCTTCGAAATTTTAAATTTTCTGGACATCTTCATATCTGTCATGAGCCCAATTTTGTCAGCTGGCCAACTTTTCAAGTTGGATCGCTTTCTTAATATATAGGTCTCTGAACACCGCTGTTCTCTCCTCAAGGTCCAGCAGTCGCCCGTCTTTATCACGACAAATCTGATCACATTGAACATATAGCCGTGTGATCTCTTCGAGTGGAAGTGAGGTTCCAGCTTGAATCTGATCGTCGCCAAAAAAAAGTGCTGTAAGGTCGGCGCCACACTCGAGCGCTCTAGAGAGGTAATTCGCGCTGGGTGACCGATCGCCTTTCTCGTATAGGAATTGCGTTGCAGGCCTGACTCCGCAGGACTCAGCGAATTCTCGCTGAGTCATACCCAACCGCTTTCTTTCCGACGCCAATCGTTGGTGAAATTCCAAAATGGTCCTCAACTGTCAAATTGTTTTTAAAAAACTTGAATACCTTTCACTATAGTTCTACGTTTGAATTATTCAAGGCAATTCAAACGTAGGGCTTAGATGAGAGATCCCGAGATTGTAAAAGAGGAGTTCCGGCACCGAGGTCTAAGCGTTAGCGGGTGGGCCAAGCGAAACGGGTTCTCTCAGGCACTGGTTTATCAGGTGCTTTCCGGAAAGCGCGCGCCGGTGCGCGGAGAAAGTTATCGAATTGCTGTCCAGCTAGGGTTAGTCGATGGGCGCGAGGAAGGCTATGAAGATCTAGAGTCTGCGCTCAAACAAAAACGGAAACTAAGGGAGATGAAAAATATGGAAGGCTGAAAAAGAAAAACCGAAACCAATGACTTGGCTCCGGTTTTTGGGAAGGTAATTACCTTCGTTTGGCGACTTAAGTATTGCCTTCCCAAATTCCCTCGTCAAGTTCCGATCTCGAAAATTTGGTTCGCGGGTGGCACCTGGCCGTTTGAAAGCTCGGCCGCTGCGAGTCAGAGGGGGCGATATGTTCGATGATGAACAACTAGATTGCTATTTGGCGAGATACGATAACCTTCCTGAAACTGCCGACCGCTATGTCAGGGCCAGCTGGGAAAAACCATCGAGAATGGTAGGTACCCATGCAAAAGACAACCTTGTCTCGTTTGTGCCCAGTAGAAAGCTCAGAGGTGGGACTTACTCTACCGAAAGCAGGTCACCTGAACGTGCATTCTTAACACTCTGTGAATTTAACGATGAAGTGCTGGTCGCATTAGATCAGCCAGACCCAGTGCAGATCCACAAAACGATTAAAAATGGCAGCAAACGATGGTCGAGCTATACGCCAGACGCCCTCATCCTAACTCCTGGTGGTCCACGAGTTGTCGAAGTAAAAGCAGCAGAAACCGTAGCTAAGCTGCTCAAAAGTTATCCGGACGATTGGGAGGGATCTGATGATAACCAGTTCGTTTTCAAGCCTGCTTACAATGCTTTCGCAAAGTTAGGTATTCAGCACGTTGTATATGTTTACAGCTCAGCGGATCGGTACCTGATAGAAAATCTTGATCTGATACTCCTGGCACGTCACCACGCGGCGTCCGTTTCGTTAGATGAGAACCGTGTAAGGAGCGTTTTGGAGGACGCTTTTGCAGTCAGTCTTCATGAATTGATGAAAGAGCTCGATTTGACAGAAGTTACGCCACTTGTTCACGCCATTGATCGTGGTCTTTTGGCGGCAGACCTCAAGCGCCATCGAATTGTGGATCTCGAAAACTGCCTCGTTTCATTGAACGAGAATCTACTGGAGCAGGCAATTGAACTTATCAATGAGCAACAGATTTATCGAGATGGGCTAGTACAAAGTGAAGGCATTGAGCTTGTGCCTACTTTAGCTGCGGCTGAGAGGGCACTTTATCGGCTTGAGCAAGTGCAGTCGGGAATATCAAGCAGGAACGTGAGGAGATGGAAACGACTGATAGAACTTGGGCAACATAGCAACTTAAGCGACTTTCAGTCACTGATCCCTAGACAACATCTCCGTGGAAACCGGAGCCGAAAGCTTCCGACTGTTGTTGAAGAGTGCCTGATGGATTTTTTAATGGGGACCTACATCAAAGCTCAGGGCTTATCTCGCTACCGAGGATACAAACAGTACGAAGCTCGGGCTCAGGAGAGCCACCCCCAATTCAGAGCGGTTTCTTTTCAGACATTTCTCATCAAGCTCAAGAGAATTCCTGGAGAAATTTTCGGGCAAGCCAGAGGGGGTAACCGTAAAGCTAATGCCATGGCTTCGCCGACCTCTCCCGAAGAGCGTCATCTAAAGGCAAGTGTTCCCTGGCAGCTGGCTGCAGCGGACCATTATCTGGCAGATATCTACCTGGTGTTATTCTCTCGAACAGGCGAGGTCTACATTGAACGGCCCTGGATAACCGCGCTAATTGATTTGGCCACATCCAAGATTCTTGGTCTTTCGATTTCTTTTTGTGCGCCTTCGAGAAGATCTGTCGCAAAAGTCTTCCGGGACTGTGTGCGCCAACATGGGCGGCTACCTCGTGAAATCGTTGTTGATCGGGGGCCAGATTTTAAATCGGTCTATCTAGCCTCTCTGATGGCTCATTATGGACTGACTCTCACACTTCGCCCTTCTGCATCACCAAGATATGGTGGTGAAGTCGAAGGCTTCTTTGGCGAGTTCAAAAAGGAGTGGCTTTGTCAGCGTCCTGGCAACCTTGCCGATCGACAGGAAGCCCGCTCAGTCGATGGTAAAAAAGCTCCAAAAAAAGCGGCCATTCTTCAACCGGTCGATTTTTACAAGGAGCTCCTGGCCTACAGAGATTGGCGTGAAAACAAGTGCCGCGGTGGAAATTTGGTTCCAATAGACTCTGCTTTCAAAGTTGAAACCGAGACATTCCCATTCTATGCCGAACCCGTTGAATACGACTCGCAGTTCATCGCCGTAACTGCGGTGGAAGACAAGAAATACGCCTTAGATCCCCAGCGCGGTATCAATATCAAAAACACCTGGTACTACTCTCCACCGCTTCGCAAATTGGAGGGCCGTGTAAAACGTGTCGATGTCCGATTGGACCCTGAGAATCCGAATCTCGTTTTCGCCCGTGTCGGAGACAAATGGGAGCCGTGTTACAGCAGTGGAATCACCGAATACTCATCAAAAGATGTTTTCTCTCAGCTTGTCCTGGGGATGATCAAACATGAGGCCGCTGAGCTGCGACGAAAAATTTCGCGACAGCATGATCTCGAGCTGGCTGAAAAAATTCGCGAATTAGACGAGTTCAAGAAACAAACGAAGTCTACTCCTGTGTGGGAGATTGAGTGGGATGAGGAAAATGATGGCGAAGATCTCGACATTTTTTCCGGAAATCAGAGCTCAGTAATCAGACCCATCAGTATCCAGAGCTGGGAGAACTAATCGTGGAAGAATTAAAAAATATCGATGTCGCAAAGGTGGCTAATCTCAACATTAAAATTTCACACCGAAATTGGAAGGAGGCGTTTGCTAAAGCTTTTGTTCTTATGTCGACGACGAAACCCGGCGATGTAATTGCCCTGATTGGTCCTACTAGGGCTGGCAAATCGGAGCTCCTGAATCAGCTGAAAGTTCTGTTCACAAATGATCTGCCCTCGGAATGCGAAGAGCAGCCATTAGTTCTCGTTGAACTGGTAAATGATGATAAAGATGCAAGGTTCACCTTTCGATCCTTCATTCTTCAAGCATTGGAAATCCTCAAGCATCCTTTTTACTCGTCGTGGTCTGCTGATGGTTGGGGCGATCCTGTCATAGATTCGCGCCTCGAAAGAGCCAGGGAAAAGACACTCAATCGGGCCCTTATCAGAGCGTTGAAGCAGCGGAAAACCCGCTATCTAGTTATTGATGAGGCGCAGCACATCCGTTTTGCAGGCAGGGACACTATGGCGGCTTCTGGCGTCATGGATGCGTTGAAGGTCATGGCCAAAAAAGCCGAAGTGGTCTTGATCATCGCTGGAACCTATCCGATTCTCGAGGCTATTAACCGCTCGTCGCACCTTGAAGCGCGCAAATATGATGTTCATCTGTCTCGTTATCACCAGAACGAAGATGATATGGCGGAGTTTCGTTGGATACTCGCCCACTACGAAAGGTTCTTGGATCTGGATAAATCTATTCCCAATCTCCTAGACCAGACAGAACTTCTTTACCGAGCAAGCTTTGGTTGTATTGGTCTGGTGAGAGCAATCCTATACGAGGCCTCGGTAGTCGCGGTTGCCGCGGGAAGCAAAATTGGTTTGACCACGCTCCAATCTGTCATCAAATCCTCGGAGCAGCTTTTCTCGATTGCGGACGAAATTCTCATTGGTGAGCAGACTCTGGGAATCCTGCCCTGCTCAGTCCTGACCTCAGCGGTAACTTCTCGGCCACCCGAAAAACGAGGCAAAAAGAAGCCCTCTGGGACCTCAAAGCCGTTCCAGCGAAAGCCAAAGCGGTATGAAATCGGCAATCGGACATAGGGGCGGCGTATGAACAAGCTATTGCCCTTGGAATTACTGGGTTGGGGTACTTCCGATGTGGAATCTTTGCCCTCGTATATGTTGAGGAGTGCTTATTGGCATGGGGTCTCCGGGAGCATGTTCATTAGGCACGTTTTAGACATTAGCGAGCACAAGTTTAAAAGTAACGACACGTGGCGGCTCGGAAAAGACGGGCTGATCACGTTGGCACGTGTGAATCTGCTATCTCGCGTAACTAGGCAGACATTGCGCGACTCAACAGGGCATGAAATGAGTTGTGAGCCATTGGACTTCCTTGAACGCCATGTTCGCGATATTGGCTGCGAAATAGGCGGCTTTCGGTGGTGTCCTGAATGCTTTGCGGAGATGGAAAGAATTGGAGCTCCCTTATATTTCAAGCAAATCTGGCACATGAGAGCGGTGATTCGCTGTCCAGTTCATCGTGTCTGCTTGCTTGATCGCTGTGATAAATGTGGCAGTGCTCAAGAATCCCTCAGTGCGCGACTGTTGGTAGGCTCATGCGTGAATTGCTCGCAACCTTTGTCTAAACGGAAGCACGAACTGGTGCCGGCGGATATTGCTCCTTCATGGGACTGCGCTGCTCATGACATCCTGGAAATATTCGAGAGGGCGTCAAGGCCCGGCATGGTTGGTAAAGGGATGTGCAATCTGAGTGACTTCGTTAGAGCGGTAGAGGAGTTTTTAAAAAGGGAAAATAAAAAACCTCAAGTATGTCCCGAAGTCCACAAATTCGTCGAGAAATATGCCCGAAACTGGAAGACGCACTGCCGCTTGATCAGTCTGCGTAGACTCGCCTATCTAATGAATCTTACTCTTTTCCAAGTCTTGGCTTGTGCTCACCATGTAAATCCAATGCTTCTGACCACAGTTAACTTGAACCATCTGCCGGAACACCTAGAGTTGCGGAAAAAGACGTTTCGACATCATGAAGAGATTTTCCAGAAAATCGTGAAATATCTAGAGGAGCAGGAGAATCCTCCGACTTTGAAGCAAGTTGCCGAATACGCAAATGTTTCAACCGGGTATTTGAGCCATCGTTTTCATAATCTGGCGAAAAAGATTGTCGAGAATCATCGAGACCACGAGGAAAGGAGGCGCCTAAAGGATCGGCAGAATGCACAGTCTGCTGCAGTGGGTTTTTTCACTGTGGTCCGTGAGTCTGGACGTGAGGCGTCAAGAAAGGAAGCCTACCGGGTGTTGAGGGAAGAAACCGGGCTGCCAAAGTGGGTGCTTAAAAATGCGATCCAGACGGTTTATGCTGCCATTCACTTCGAGTAATGCAGATGAGTCATTTCTCGAATCGCTGTTGATATGGCGCACCAAAACGTCTCTCTCCGGTCGTGAAATCATGACCCCCCTTTAAACAAAAGCGAACGTTAGCGATCCACCCGTTTCTCCTCAATTTGCCTCCAGACACCTCGCTTATTGTGGTGACACTACCACCTACGTTGGTGACCGGAATCATTGAACCACTACGAAGGCTGTCATCGCCCTTGAGCAAACTGTTATTCCTCCCAAGCTTGCCAGGAGCGACTCAACAACGAGACCCCGGCAAGAGCAGCGCCGGCTGACTCCAAGGTCTTTTACGACGATGCCTAGGGCCTATAGCGTCAGCAATTGTTTCAAGGCTTATTGAAATTTATCCAACTTAAGCCCTTCCATACGTGCAAAAGACGGCGTGCAGTCAGAGGTCTTGCTGCCCAAGGCAATCTCTTTAACCCATTAAAGCAATGCCAAGTCAATAAGATACGGTGTTAATTGCCGCTGAAGTGTTTGGCTGTTGGCTAGTTGGCATACTCGATGCATTGATCCGTGGGAGTCGGCACTTAGCCCGACCGAACGAGTTGTAGCCAAGAGATGAGGAGATAACGTTATGACACGTGGAGTTGGAGGAGAGTCACCGGCGAACGTTCAGAAATACCTCGAAGGAGCGGATTACCCAGCGGATAAGCAGGGCCTGATGCAGAAAGCCAAGCAGAACGATGCGCCCTCAGAGGTTATAGGTGCCATTGAGGACCTGCCGTCTAAAGAGTATGGCGGCCCTCAGGACGTCATGAAGGAGTACGGACAGACTCATTGACTCTCTGATTTAATAGAGTCGAAGAGGAGCCCGGTAGCAAAAGGGGTCAGGACCTAAGCAATACTCACCCTTGCTGTTTCTGGGCTTAGGGAAGCGATTAGCGCAGACCGTTCGCTCGTGAAGATGGTCAGGTTGAAATCTTGGCCCTGTTGCAGTTTATGATCTGCGGACGGCTAGTTTTATGAGATCAGTTCACCATCGCCCGAGCTCCACTTAACAGGTCCTTTTTATGGAAACTGGCCGAATCGAGTTGATAGCGATACCCGACACTGACCGATGAGTCTGCTAATCCATAGTAAATAGATGGCTCCAGAGGAATCGGAGCGATAAGTTACTTTATGGGTTAGGTCGTCAAATCCGCGGGTTAATCATCCAAGATGAGGCGCACGCGCCTGGAGAACGCTACCTGGTGGTTCGACTGTGTCGCCCGAGGCGGTCAGCTCGAAGTCGGGAAGCGCACAACTTTCAATGCTCGAAAACTCGACTCCCCCTTCTGGAAAGAATCACTACGCCATCATCGGGGCATAGTGGTGGCGATAGGAATTGGCGAGTCTAAGAAGGTTGATGGGCGAAAACACCAGATTTGATGGAAGGGACCAGACCGTTCTTGCTGGGAGCCTTGTATCGCCCATTATCAAACGGACGGTATAGCTGTGTCGTTATTACCTGGAACGCTCACCTCAAGTTTGAGCCTTACGAAAAAGCCTTTCCCCTGGTTTTGCCCCCCACCCGGGAATTCACAGAACTGTGGCTCGACGAGACGGCAACCTAAGCGGCTGGAATTGATGAGCTGCTTGAGCATCCGAGGCTTTATGCGAACTTTAAAGTCGAGAGGGTCACGAAGTTTAAAGATGGGAAGGTTTCGCCATCAGCTACGATGCCAGAGGCTGATATAGATAGAAGGTGACATCACTAACAGGACGACACCGTGACTGGACATTCTCTGCAATAGCACAGATCCCGAGCTGCCGTTTTTGAGTACGGGCTCAGTTGAGACGATTTTCCTCGAGAGAGAGCTTACCCTGTAAAGGGGAAGGGACTTGGCAGCCTTACAAAATGTTAACTTGGAAAGGGTATCGGTCAGAGTGATACCGTGAAATTGGGTTCCGTCGAAGACCGAAAACAACTGAAATCATGGAGGATGAAAATGCACCTAGATGACTATGCCTCGTGCCTGGAAGCGTGCAATACCTGCGCTGACTACTGTGACATGTGTTCGGTAGCGTGCCTTATTTCCTGATGGTCAAGGAGGTGATGGAATCGATCGGGGCAGACCCCACCGCGCAGACACCTGATGCGGATGTGTCCGCTCTTGCAGCTCTCGGGATCCAGAAGGTGATGACCGAACCCCGAACTTCGCTCAGCCAGTGTCTCCAAGCCTTGCTAACCACTGAAATGACAGATAATGGGGCCTGGGAGTTATTGGTGGATCTCTGCGAGGAAATGGGACTGGACGAAACGGCTGCCAAATTCCGCCATGCTCTGTCTCAGGAAGATAACCACCTCGAGCACATTAAGAGCTGGGTTCGTCAGCTCACTCTAGGTCAAGCCGATAAGACACCGTAACTGGTAGGGAAGGGTTCGATTGGAATTTAACGGGCCTTTCCCCGTCTTGTTTCAGGCAGTACGCGTGTAAGCACGCGAGCGTTACGACTCGCTATAGCGCTCGCGGGCTTTAACGGCGCGGCCGAACTTAGGTGATGGGCTTACGTGCTTTCCGGGTCCAGCGTTGCTTGGCATACCTGCGAAGATTCGACACCTTATCGGTTTCGTCCATAATCTCTGTGCCCAGTAAGGTCTCCAGAATATCCTCCATCGTAACGAGTCCCAGCCAAGTTTCGAGCTCATCGCAGACCACTGCAAGGTGTTGTCGTTCTCTCAGCATTTCAGCAAATACAAGCTCGATGTTGTTGGCAGCCTTTACTTGCTTAACGGGCCGGACAAGAGTCATTAAATCGCTATCCGCGGACAGATTGATCAGGTCGGCTTTGTAAAGATATCCATGAACATGGTCACCCTCATCGATGACCGGGAAACGGGAGAATGGCGAGCCTTTTACTCTGTTCCGGAGCTCTTCAATAGTGCAGTCAGGTGCAATGGCCTTGGACAACGTTCTCGGCGTCATGACAGTGCTGACTTTGATTTCGTGGAAGAGTGAGGGTCTTCTCAATCCGTCATGTTGGAACGGTACGGCTATCGCAGTATGTGAGTAAGCGTCCGGTAATCCCATCTTGAGCTTGGCGCGGCCGCCGTCAGGATAGTGTCCACTTATTTTCTAGTGGACACTCAACATGAGCGAATTAAGCGTAACCAAGCCCTACCAGCGTCGTCGCCAGTTTTCCCAGGAATTCAAAGCCCAGATTGTGGCCCAATGCCAGGAATCTGGTGCATCCGTTTGCAGGGTTTCCCTGGACAACGGCCTCAACGCCAACATGGTCCGGCGCTGGATCAGCGAGGCGCGATTGGCGAATAAAACGCCCGGCAAACCGCGGTCGGCGTATTGCTGACCGCTACCAGCACCTCCCTGCCGGAGCTGGTGACATCGGTCGCGGCCGTCCGACGGGGCGCTCTGACCCTGGCCGTTGGCGGCATAATCGGCGGTAATGCATTTGATACGCTCTTTACGGCCGCGTCTGACGTTGCCTATCGCGAGGGCTCTATCTACCACGCGGTATCCGACGCCACCATTATATGGATCACCCTGTCTTTGTTAATGACCAGCACCCTGATGATGGGACTGATCCGGCGCCAGGAGCAGGGCGTCGCTCGGATCGGCACGGAAAGCGCCGCGGTTATTGTGCTGTATGGGCTTGGTGTTGCGCTGGTGCTGGTCAGCTAACAATGCTTTTCTGCCTTAACCAATCTCTGCACGACCGCACAGTTGAGCGGTAGATCGCCCACGAGCTCGTGCTGATAGTTAGTACTGCTTCCGAATTAGTGTGAGTGGTCGTGTCGTCTTGAATACTGCCTCAAGCTAAAACTCGGGTGATCCGCACGATCTAGCAGAACTCTGCTCGCTGATAGCTGTGGACCGGCCAGAAGCAACCCCTCCGGGCCATTTGGCTGCCGTTATGGTCTGGTTAGATGGATTCTATATTTAATTGTTTAGCTCGCTTTTTCCCCTGACGGGAGTTAAGGCGTCTTGTATCAATAGAAGTCGGCGTGATCCTTACCGGACCGGCGTTATCATAGCTCAGCTCAAATTCTCGGTATGCTCCAAAGGGGTTATCCTCCGGCCCATATATTGAGATAATCGTAACTGTCAGCGACTTGAGGGTCACTTCCGGGTCGTTTGGTTTAGCATCGATAAGTTTGAGTTGCCCTGCTTCTGCTGTCCTTTCAAGAAGCTCTCTAAATTTTTGAATCTCAAGGCATTGGCCACTGTCTAGTGGTCCCTGCCGAGTCGTTGAGCCTAGCTTAGTCGGTGCCGCTTCCTCACCAATATCAGTTACTCTTGCTGAGTAGGTCCCGGCCGAGGTCTCCAAATCCACAAGAATATTTTCGACGAAGACAGGCTCATTGCTCATATTGCAAATCAGACAGGGCGAGTCCAGGTTCGCATCGCCAACTGCCAAATTGATCACTAAGGCGTGGATGTCGTTGACGACGAAAGTTGTTATATAAGAGTTGAGCATAGAAGATCCAAACCAAAAGCATCCCTACGTTAGCCAGTGCGGAAAGCGTGCTTGAGTTTTGGCTGATCCAGTCAAACATGAGTTTCCTTATTTTCCCGAATTGCCTGGACTGCATGCATTAGTTAGCAATTATTAAGGTCACATCAGGCAACCATCTTCATCCGCCGTGACGATAAGCAAATACTACCAAATAATGCAGTCGAGCCTAATTACGAGCTTTTCTTTGAAAGGGTGCAGGCAGTATGGGCTTTATTGGAAACGATGATTGCAAAGGAGCGTTTGTGGTTCCGGAATGGTGGGCCAGTTCAACCCGAGCATGGTCCGGTCCCGGCCGACCTACGGAGTCATGAACATGTATCACGGGCCGAAGATGTTGAACCAGGTGAACCCCTAGCAGGCACGATGATATGTATTAGGGGCTAAAATCACCGTGATCCTGAGACTGTATTAGAATAGAGCGCATTATTGTGAGGCATGCATAGCTTCGAAATAGCGTCTTGTCAGGGCCAGGGTCTCTGTGGTCCCGCGTGTCATATATTGCAGAGCAGACTCTCCAACGAACGGGAAATCATCGGTCGAAAGACGCATTCTGCGACTGGCTCGCTCTGCCGTGGGGTACATTGACCTAAGAGACTTGTAAATTCCCAGCAGATAGCTGATCCGCTCAAGAGTCTCATTCGGAAGTTTGACGTAGGGCAAATTTTGATATTGGGAGAGCGTGGCCCTGGAGACTCCGCCGAGAAGCTGGGTCATTTCATGGGCAGAGCACTGCCATTCGGCGCAGATACTGAAGAAACCTTTAAGCGCCACATGGCCGCGCATTGCATCGGCGCTGGGAGCCTGGGATAGACCGTCGGGCGAATGAGTCATGCCGGCCACCTTCTAGCGTTATAGTTGGTCAATTATACAACAATGAACTTTTCCAGACGTAATTAGGCCACCACTTAAATAACGAGCTCAATGCTGGTTTAACCGGAACTTCACGGAGAATACTTTGCCGCTCCCAGTCAAAGCAGTAGTGCGCCTGCACGATAAAGTCGTTGGTACCTTGGAGAAAGGGTCCGACGGCTGGATAACTTTTACCTATGATGAACAGTACCTTGAGCTGGGTGGTCCATCTCTCAGCTTAAGTCTCCCTCTTCGGGAAGGACCATTCAGGGCGGAGGAGCTCCCGGCTTACTTTTCTGGCCTTTGCAGCGAGGGCTGGCTGCGCAGAGTCCAATGCTTCGAGCAGGGCATACATCCCGATGACGATTTTACGTTGCTAATAATGAATGGTTCGGATTTGGCTGGCGCGGTTACCATCTTGCCTGATAAGGCCTGAGTCAGAGCAGCGAACACAGGCCAAAAACTGTTTGTCGTTTTACTGTTCCTGGCGTTCCGCAGCAGGGGGTAGCGTTCTAACTTGCGTATCTAGCGGGCATTTCCCACGCCGGCGTTTCCAATCACTGCGCGTTTGTCATAAGGGTGAGGACCAACCGGGCCAACTATGGATGATGGGTGCACTCTGGAGTAAAGGTACTCTCTGCCTTCAGCCCTGGATAGATGATTTTCAAACAACGCGTGGACTCCGGTTGGGCTAACGCGATGGGGATCCGAATCGATTGCCCTGCGGGCAATCGCAAGGCCTATGTCTCGCGCATGCCTCAATGGCGCTGAGCGCTTTATGGCTTAAGGCAATGTCGACTAGCGGACTATCTTTCCAGTACCTAGCCGTGAGCCTTTTGCCCTGGCGGCGCACTTCCAACATGCGTGACGGTGACTGTACGATGGAAAACCGGTCGTGGCGGCACGAATACACGGTTTGTTTAAATTTTACAGAGGGATCTTCCGTCCGTTTGTGGATCCACGTAGCCAGTTGGACGAATTCGGAAAATGCGTAGTCTGAGGCACGCAGAAAAAGCCAGCGCTCGAAATTGGGCGACGGTCTAAGGTATCGGCCCTGCTCATCTTTCAGGTATACACCTTCCGGAAGATTGGGATAATGCTCGTAAAACGTCAACCGACACAGCTCGTGGTCCTCCGGGGTGCCGGCACCGGTGCTGCCAGCGTGCATAAGAGTAATCGCACGGAACCAGAAGCTGATCGCCATACACAGTACACGGGGAGGTGAGCCTTCCCGAACCTGTTCCGGGCGCAACTCTCTCAGGTCCACCCACCTGAGAGTGTGGGCAACGTCCAAAGCGGCCCGTTGCCATCGAAGGATCCGCCGAATGGCGAGACTGATTCGAGTGATCATTTCTGGGTTAGGCGTGGTTAGACCTGAGCCGGGAGGTCGCACTCTGGCTCTTCCAGCACCTTCAAAATGGGACGGATGAATCTCAGGATGCCATTGAGAGACATTGGTCGACCTCAAACCCAGAGGCCTCTCATGCGTTAGAACGTTTAAGCGCGCCAAACGGGCGTTATGAAATACACCCTCTTGTTGTGATTCGAACGCAACGTAATACGCCTTTTCTATGCTTGGATAATAGAACCTCGGCCGCTCCACATCGAACTTTTCGTGGGTCAGCTTTTGGATATTGATCAGCGTGGGTAATCGCGAGCGGCTCTGTCCCGCTGGCATTGAGTCAACCAGTTGTTGAGCCATCGGGCGTCTTGATAATAGCGACGTTTGAGTCGGGACCGTGCCAGTGTTTCAAAAGAAGGCCAACCGCAGGTTTCACAGAGGGGATTACGCAAAGTAAATGGGCGGCGCCATGGGTAACCGCAATCTGGACACCGAGTGGTGAGAGGACAGCACTGCAAGACCCCAAGAGTTCCTGCGCGGAACTGCCGGTGGAGAAGGAGATATCGATGAGTGTCGTTGTAGAACTGGCGGGATCGTTTCGTATCTAGGCGAATGGCATTCTCATCCGAGGGCTGCAAATCCGATCCAAGCTCTCACGATCGAAAACAGCTCGATTACCTAGAGGACGTTATGGCTCGTGATGGCAGTCCTGCAATCTCCATGATTGTCTCGGACTCAACGATCAGCATTTCATTGGGTCAACAAACAACGACGGTTGAGTTGTGTTTTTTCACTCTTGAAGAAGGCAAAATTTAACCTTTGACTGTTTCACTGCTGAGCGATCAAGA
>NZ_JAAMPF010000014.1 GCF_011074795.1 Marinobacter salicampi | reverse complement strand
TGGCCTAGGACACCGCCCTTTCACGGCGGTAACACCGGTTCGAACCCGGTAGGGGACGCCACTATTCAGGTTGCCGACTCCGGTCGTTTGCCATAAAAAAACCGCCTTCAGTGGCGGTTTTTTTATGTCTCAAATTCAGCCTAGCGTATAGCCAGTGCGCCTTTGCCTACGCCTTCATAAGCCCTGACTTGAATGGTCTCGCCGGGAAAGCCGGCCTTGCACTGATCGGCGATGTGGGAGGCAATCAGCTCCACCGTTGTGTCGGTATCCATCATATATACATGGCTCCTGGGCAGGGTCAGGCTGAATTCGCCCTGGTTCGCCTCATAGCCGAACGTAATATATTCAGTGCCCTCCGGTGCCACAGAACGACTGCTGACATCCTCTTCCGATCCCACGTATATGTCTTCCCAGCGTTTCGCCCAGACCTGCTCCAGGGCACCATCACGATGCCCGTTCCGGTAGATCTGGATGGGCGAACGGTGGCCATGGGCAATACGCTGACAGTTGCCCAGATGTTTTTTGAGGCCATGAACGTAATGGTAATAAGGCCCGGCAATCACTTCCTCCCGCAGCACTATGCGCACGCCCTGGACATTAGCCGGGAGAACGCCTTTGAGCTCGGACTCAAGCAGGCCCGCTACGGTGGTCGCTGCAAGGGTAGCGCCGGGAACCGCCACAAATGCCTCCTGGGGCCCCTGGTGACGAATCTGGCTGCCGTCCACCAGGGTCCAGACGAGGGTGTCAGGGTGCTCCGTAGAGACCCGGAGGCCCTCATAGTCAGACGGCACCACAAGACGGTGATCCACACACTCGTCGATGACGCGCTTGATGGTTTTCTTGACCGAACTGAAATCGAACACCATACCCTGCTCGTCCAGTTCGCCCTCCAGTACCACGTCGACTATCCAGCTCTCACCAACCAGCCCCCGGGCAGGGTCCAGGTAAGCGAAATCAATTACCGTTAGGTTGTCGACAAATAGGTGATTCATCAGGAAGCCTGCCAGAGATGAGCCCACAAAGCAGACGGCCCGGCTCGCAGTGAAAGAGGCTGCGGGCCAAAATGGTTGACGTCTGCTGATAGGGGCGTACATGTTTGGGCAGGATTCTAACAAACTTGCGCCAGACTGCGGGAGAAATTGTGGCGGACGCCCTGGTTAAGGGCGGCAGGGGCTCGTTGGCCATGCCACCCTCAAGCCTGGCTGGCAACAGTCTAGGCAAAAATACCTGAAAGCCACGCGATACCGACGGCGAAGACCCCGAGGCTGACTGATAGCCCAAGTGTATACAGCCGTGACGTTGAAGCTTTCTGCTGGGTGGCGTACAGGTCAATGGTACGCTGGGCAATGTCTTCAGCTGTTTCCCTGGAGATCTCATGGGCCTGCTGGATCGCTTCTGACTGAAGCGTTTGCCAGAATTCGGTGTCGATGGTCTGGACGCTGGTGATGTGATCCTTCAGTTCGGCCATGTGGTCACCTGTGAATCCGCCGCTGCTGACCAGCTCCTTGCGCAGTTCAGATAACTCACGGGCGAGGTTTAAACTCACTTCAGCAGCAATTTCATCCCTCAGAGCCTGGGTCTGTTTCTCGAGCCCTGAAGTAATCTCCCTGAGCTGCTCATTGAGCGCTGACGACTGTTTCTTTTCGGATTCATCGAGAGCCCGCTTCACATGATCAAACTGCTCATCAAAAAGGCTGCTCAGAAGCTCATGGAGGCGGTTATTGATGTGGGTTTTCACCGCTGAACGGGAAATCTGCTCAATCAGTTCGCTGGTAAGCGGGACTGGCTGCGGCCGTTCCCGGGACGGCGGTCCAGACGGCGAATCGTCCTTTTTCAGCGACATTTCAAGGGTAGCATTCAAAGGCAGGCCCATTTTTTCCTCGTTGTCCTCCGAGGAGCTCATGGTGAGCCCGTCGAGTACAGGAGCGTCAGGCAACTTGCCCTGATCCACGTCGTTGGCCAACTGTTCCAGAACCAGGTTAAGGCCATCGGTCTGGGGCGGCTTGGTCAGGATGTTGTAGACTCCGAAATTGCGCGCTTCCTCTACAAACGAATCCGATTTTTTGGAAGTGCACATGATAATCGGTATGCCCGCCGTATCCGGGTTACTCTTGATGATCTTGATGGCCTCAACACCGTTCATGCCCGGCATCAGGTGGTCCATGAAAATCACATCGGGGCGTGAATTGCTGGTGAGAAAGTCCAGGGCCTCTTCGGCAGAGCCGGCCATGTTGACCTCCATTTCGCGGTTCTCGAGCAATTTGCTGAGTGCGAAACGTGCCACCTTGGAATCGTCTACCAGAAGTGCGTTTTTAATACCCATCATACAACCTCACCTTTACACCATCATCTGTCAGATTCAGCGCCCCGCAGGGTGTTTGCCCGGGGAATCCTGTTACCAGCCGTCAAGCGGTGGGCACTGGGTGGCTCTATAACTCTTGTCGCGATAACACACCCCCGGCTCACTGGTGCGAGCGCGGAAAACTTCACCTTCCGGCGTAGTCAGCTTTACCTGGCCGTAAGGTTCGCCGTGTCTGAACGTGGATTCGATAGAACTGCCGTTCGGATTGAGCAGCAGGCCTTTACCGTGGAATTTGCCTTCCACATATTCGCCCTGATACTTTTTGCCATCAGCAAGCACTTCGCTGCCCCTGCCGTGGTACTTGCCGTTGGAGAAGTCCCCTTCATAGGACGTCCCATCCGGTTCGGTAACCGAGCCCTCACCATGAAAACGGTCATTCCGGAAGCCTCCCACGTAAAGCAGTCCATCTGCCGTGGTCAGTGAGCCGTGACCGTTGAGCTGACTTCCCGCCCAGGTCCCGGTCAGTACATCACCGTTCGCCCTTGTCAGCGTGCCCTGGCCATGAAACTGGTCTTCCACGAACTGACCTGTATAGGTAGCGCCATCCGGGCCTCGATAGGTTCCCTCGCCGGTACGTTTGCCTTCCTGCCAGTCTCCTTCATAGCGGCCACCATCGGCATACCAGGCGGTTCCGGTTCCATGGAACCGGCCGTCGACGAAGGCGCCTTCGTAGCGAAGACCTGTGTTATCCGAGTAGGTGCCGTCTCCGGTTTTGACGCCCCCGATCCAGGTGCCGTCCGTATGGTTAACCCGGGTGTAGGCTTCCAGCCGCCCTCGCAGGGTCAGGTCGTCGCCGGCCTTTACCTGGACGTTCTCTTGCCAGGGTTTGAAGCCGTTCTTGCTGATTACAATGTCATATTTTCCGGGCTCAAGCTCAAGATTGAGTCGCGTCGAGCCCTGTGGTTCCCCGTTGATGGTGACCTGATCCCCATGGACGTTCGAGCGCAAAGTCAGCATGGCCGTGGTTGGAGGCGCAACAGGTTCTGCCGGCTGTGTAATCCTGCCCGGAATCTCAGGCACAGCGTCAGCGTCCTCCTGGGGGCCGGGCGCGTGTACAGGAATAGCTGAAGCATTCTGTTCGATAGCGAAAGGGTCGAGCTTGCCCGGGTCCAGGGTAGCCACCTGTTGTCCTGATTCGGCGGCTGGCTCCGGTTCAGGTCGTTGCTCAGGCCCCAGTCGGACGGGTGTTGCGGGCTCCGTCAGCTCAGGCTCAAGGCCGGCCCCTGTATTGGCCGGACTGCTGCCGGGCTCGGTGCTGGCTGACACGCCGGTCTTGTCGGTCGCAACGGTTGTACTGGTATCGAGAGGGTCAATATCATCCTGCTGTGCAATGGTGGGTTGCTGAGCGGCAGAATAATCGGGCTGCTGGATTGACGCATAGCCCGCGGTCACAAGAAGCATGAGAGCCAGTGCGTTTATAAACAGTAGTGGTCTGAAGTCGACCATTAAAACCTCGTTAAAGTGCGACAGTGGAGATGGCAAATGTCGGGCGCCATAAACGGTATCGCTGATCGCGCAAAACAATATTAGCGGTTCGAAGGTACCTTATGTAACAGAAAGTGACCTAAGTTAACGATATTGCCGGTCGTATCACACTTTGGCTGGAAGTTGTTCATGCTTACGCCGTTCCCAGGCTCGCATATACACATCCGCTTCATACTGGTAAGGGGATTTGAAGGGCGTCAGGATAAAGTCGAAGACAAGAAAGAAGAAGCCGATGGAGACCCAGGCGATCGCCAGGCTGCTCAGGGTGTTTGCCTGAACCTCTGGGTTGGCATTCACAAAAGCCTGTAGCGCCGGCAAAAGTTCGCTTACCAGCACCACGGGATTGAAATTGGCCATTACCAGCGGTATCCAGAAGCCGAGAAATACCGGGAAAAATCCGAACGACCAGAGCAGGCGCCGCAAAACATAGATGGCAAGAGCGCGGACAAACCGGCTTCGCAGCTCTGGAACCTTGCGGATGGCAGCCAGATAGTCGCGGCGGGCTGACCAGTAGGCGGCGATCTCAATTGCCGGTCCGGGCGCTCTCTTTTCCTCTCTCGGGTACTCCGTGCTGCCGGAATCACTCGAGCCCGCCCCAGAAACGGCGGCGCCATCGCGAAAGTCTGTGGTCATGGTGGTCGGGTTTCCTCGGCCTGAAGTATCTTCTATACAGCCACATCGCGTTCGAGTAGCGTGGGCCACACATGTGCATGATAATCGAAATGGCGTGTTAACCTACAGGCCTTCACTTGAGAAAGACAGGATAACTGAATGACAGCAGGCAGCGAAAACGGGGTACACCCGGCGTTTGAGAAGTTACGCAGTCACCGTATCGCAACGCTTAATCTTACCGTTGAGGAATACCGCCACAAAAAGACCGGCGCCAGTCATCTTCACATGGCTGCGGACAACGACGAAAACGTGTTTTTTGTCGCATTGCGGACATTCCCCATGGATTCTACCGGCGTGGCCCATATTCTTGAGCATACCGCTCTGTGTGGCAGCGAGAAGTATCCGGTGCGCGATCCGTTCTTCATGATGATTCGCCGGTCCCTCAATACGTTCATGAATGCCTTTACCAGCAGTGACTGGACCGCCTATCCATTCGCCAGCAAGAACCGCAAGGATTTCGACAACTTGCTTTCGGTTTATCTGGATTCGGTATTCTTCTCCAAGCTTGATCCCCTGGATTTCGCCCAGGAGGGCCACCGTCTGGAGTTTGAAACGCCGGACGATCCTGCTACTCCTCTGGTCTATCGTGGCGTCGTCTATAACGAGATGAAGGGAGCCATGAGCTCGGCCACCTCCCAGCTTTGGCAGAATCTGTCGAGTCATCTGTTTCCCACTACGACCTATCACTACAACAGTGGTGGTGAACCCGACGAGATAGTGGACCTGAGCTATGACGGGCTGGTTGATTTCTATCGCCACCATTATCACCCCAGCAACGCTTTCTTTGCGACATTCGGGGACATCCCCGCTCATGAGCACCATGAGAAGTTCGAGCAACTGGCACTTTCGCGCTTTGACCGGCAGACAATAGACCTTCCGGTCCGGGACGAAAAACGCCTGTTCGCACCTGTAAGGGTGGACCAGGCCTACGCGGTCAGCGAGGGCGAGCCGACTGACGGCAAGACCCATATCGTGATGGGTTGGCTGCTGGGCCACAGTTTCGATCTTCAGGAAAACCTCGAAGGCCATCTGTTGGCGAGTGTTTTGCTCGAAAACAGTGCCTCGCCGCTTATGCGGGCGCTGGAAAAAACCGATCTCGGCCATGCACCGTCGCCTCTTTGCGGGCTGGAGGATTCCAACCGTGAAATGACCTTTGTGTGTGGGATTGAGGGCACTGAGCCGGGCAAACAGGCAGATGTGGAAGCGTTGATCGAGGAGGTGTTGGCCCGGGTGGTTGAGGAAGGCGTGAGCGAAGAACGCCTTGAGGCTATCCTCCATCAGCTGGAGCTGCACCAACGGGAAATTTCCGGAGATCACATGCCCTACGGGCTGCAGTTGATCATGGAGGCAATACCGCCCATGGTCCACGGTGGCGACCCGGTGGCTCTGCTGGACATCGAGCCGGTGCTTGCGCAGATGCGCGAGAAGATCCGTGAGCCTGATTACATCCCCAGGCTCATTCGCAGCAAACTCATTGCCAACCCCCACAGGGTAACCCTGACCCTGCGCCCGGATGACAAGCTTGACCAGCGCCGCCAGCACGCCATTAAAGAGGCTCTGGCAAAACGAAAGGCTGAGCTTTCCAGTGAGGAGACCCAGCAGATCGTCGATCGTGCCAAGGCCCTTGAGGAACGCCAGCAGCGAAAGGACGATGACAGTATTCTGCCCAAGGTGGACCTGTCCGACGTACCCCTGCGGCTACCTGAGCCGGAAGGCCGCACCACCGGTGAGTTTCCTGCCACGCTCTATGCCCAGGGCACCAATGGCCTGGTGTACGAACAGATTGTGTTGCCGATGCCGCCGCTGAGCGGTGATGAGCTGCTGCTTTTGCCCTTGTACACGACCTGCGTGACGGAAGTCGGTTGTGGCGAGCTGGACTATCTGCAGATGCAGGACCGGATCTCTGCAGAGTCCGGGGGAATTGGTGTCGGGACATCCGCTCGGGGCCGTATTGACGATGTTCAGGACCTCTCCGGCTACCTGATTTTCAATGGCAAGGCTTTGGCCCGTAACCGGGAAGCCCTGAGTCGCCTGTTGAAAGATGTGTTTACCGGTGCCCGGTTTGACGAGCATGACCGCGTTCGTGAATTGGTAGCCCAGGTGCGTTCCCGGCGCGAGCAGGCGGTCACTGGCAGTGGCCATGGCCTCGCCATGAGTGCAGCTTCCCAGGGGCTGAGTCCCGGTGCCTGGCTGAGCTTTCAGCTCGGGGGTCTGGAAGCGATCAGAGGCATCAAGACCCTGGATGATGCCCTGGATGATCCAGCCGAGCTGGCAAAGCTCTGCGATCGGCTGGCCGCCCTACATGCCCGGGTTCAGCAGCAGCAGCGTCAGTTTCTGGCCATTGGGGAAGAGGGTCAGGTCGAGCCTATGGTGTCGGACCTGCAGGCGGTGTGGCCGGACAATACACACAGCGAAGGTGAGCGTTGGCATGTGGCGCCGGTCGACTACCGCACGCAGCAGGCGTGGCTGACCTCGACTCAGGTCAACTTCTGCGCTAAAGCCTACAGTACCGTAGCGGTTGATCATCCGGACGCTGCCGCATTGACGGTTCTTGGCGGCTTCCTGCGCAATGGATATCTGCACCGCACGATCCGTGAAAAAGGCGGTGCCTACGGCGGGGGTGCCGGTCAGGACAGTGTCAACGGTACATTCCGCTTTTTCTCGTACCGTGACCCGCGAATGGCCGAAACCCTGGCTGACTTTGATCAGGCCCTGGAGTGGCTGCAAACCACAGAGCATGACCCCCAGGAGCTGGAAGAATCCATTCTCGGGGTCATTGGCCAGATAGACAAGCCGCGTTCACCTGCCGGGGCTGCAAGGAATGCCTTCCAGAACCGGTTGTTCGGCCGAACGGTTGAGCAGCAGGAGCGCTTTCGGCAGCGGGTGCTGGAGGTCACCATTGCGGACCTGAAGCGGGTAGCGAAAAGCTGGCTGGTACCGGAAAAGGCAAGTACAGCGGTTATTACCAGCCCTGAGCAACGCAAGAGCGCAGAAGCTCTGGGGCTGACTATCGAAGAGCTGTGAGCAGGAGAGACGCAACCGCCTAGCGGTTGCGTTTCAGACCTGTGCTAACCATGATCCGGGTGGAAATCTCTTCCACGGAGGAGGTGGTGGTGTTCATAAAGGCGATACGCTCCCGACGATACATGAGCTCGATCTCTTCAACTTCATGCAAACACTGTTTTATCGACGAGTAGCGGGAATTTGGCCGGCGTTCATTACGAATGGTGGCCAGGCGCTCAGGCTCGATAGTCAGGCCGAAAATCTTTTCTTTGTGTGGTCTCAGGGGAGCCGGCAACTGCTGGTCATCCAGGTCCTCTTCGGTAATGGGGTAGTTGGCCGCCTTTACTCCATATTGCAGGGCCAGGTACAGGCACGTTGGGGTCTTGCCGCTGCGGGATGCGCCAACAAGGATAAGGTCAGCCTCGTCATAGTGCCGGGTCCGGGCTCCATCATCATTATCCAGAGCGAAATTGACCGCGTGAATCCGGCGTTCGTAATTGCTCTCGTTGCTGATCGCATGGGAGCGCCCGACGGTATAGGACGATGACGACTTGAGCTCGGCTTCCAGCGGCTGTAGAAAGGTGCCGAAAATATCTACCATGAAGCCATTGGCCCGGCCGATCACTTCACGGATATCGTTGTTCACGATGGTGTCGAATACCAAGGGGTTCTGGCCATCCGTTTCCGCTGCTGCATTTATGCGATTGACCGCATCCGCTGCCTTGTCGAGGTTATCAATGTAGGGAACCGTGATTCTCTCGAACTCGATCTTTTCAAATTGCGCAAGCAAGCTGTTTCCCAAAGCTTCGGCCGTCAAGCCCGTGCCATCAGAAATGAAAAATGCGGTTCGCTTCATAATCGGTGGCAGACTCCATTTCAGCGGTTTATGGACTAAATACAGGCGTATAACAAGGGCGCCGGGGTCCCGGTTGGCTAGGTAATCCTTGCAGGTTACAGTATGATACAGGGCAAGTTCGAGCACAGCAGAACGATTTTTGCTCTTTGCTACACAGACTCATGGGAGACACGCTTTGGAAGATTACATAATCTGGTTTGAGGACCTGGGGATGTCTGATGTTGACCGGGTTGGAGGCAAAAATGCTTCACTCGGCGAAATGATCAGTAATCTTGCCAATGCAGGGGTCACCGTACCCGGAGGTTTTGCAACCACAGCCTACGCGTACCGCGAATTTCTGGCCAAAGATGGTCTGAAAGAGCGCATCGACAACGCCCTCGACTCGCTCGACGTTAATGACGTGAACGAGCTTGCGCGCGTAGGCTCGGAGATCCGCCGGTGGGTTGTGGAGACCCCGCTGCCTCAGCCCCTCGAAGACGAGCTTGAGAAAGCCTATAGGCAGCTCCAAGGGGACAACAGCAAGATGGCGGTAGCGGTGCGTTCTTCCGCCACGGCAGAGGACCTCCCGGATGCTTCGTTTGCGGGGCAGCAGGAAACCTTTCTCAATATTGTCGGCTTGCAACATGTAAAAATCGCCGTCAAGGAAGTCTTCGCCTCACTGTTCAACGATCGGGCCATCTCCTACCGGGTTCACCACGGTTTCGACCACAAGCTGGTTGCGCTCTCGGCTGGTATACAGAAGATGGTCCGCAGCGAGACCGCGGCCAGTGGGGTCATGTTCACCCTCGACACCGAGTCCGGATTTCAGGACGTGGTTTTCATAACTGGTTCCTACGGGCTTGGTGAAACGGTGGTGCAGGGGGCTGTGAACCCCGATGAATTCTATGTCCACAAGCCCACCCTGAAGGCCGAACGCCCGGCTGTACTGCGTCGTAACCTGGGCAGCAAGGCCATAAAGATGGTCTACGGGGCTAACCAGGAGACAGGCACCTCCGTGGATACGGTCAAGGTGGATCCGGACGAGCGCAACAGGTTCTGTATTAATGATGCCGAGGTCTCCGAACTGGCAAAACAGGCGATGATCATTGAGGCGCACTATAAGCGGCCGATGGATATCGAATGGGCCAAAGACGGTGACGACCAGAAAATCTACATCGTTCAGGCGCGGCCCGAAACCGTTAAAAGTCGCGCTTCTGCTAATGTGATGGAGCGCTATCTGCTGAAGGAAACCGGCAAGGTGATTGTGGAAGGCCGGAGTATTGGTCACAAGATCGGCAGCGGCCCGGTCAAGATCGTCACCAGCATCAACGAAATGGACCGGGTCCAGCCAGGGGATGTTCTGGTAACAGATATGACGGACCCGGACTGGGAGCCGGTCATGAAGCGGGCATCCGCTATCGTCACTGACCGTGGCGGGCGTACCTGTCACGCTGCCATTATTGCAAGGGAGCTCGGTATTCCGGCGGTGGTGGGCTGTGGCGATGCCACTGAAGTGCTCAAGGACGGCCAGCCTGTGACGGTATCCTGTGCCGAAGGGGATACCGGCCTGATCTATGAAGGGCGCCTGGACTTCGAGTTGCGGGAAAATACCGTTGAGTCCATGCCCAATATCCCGTTCAAGATCATGATGAACGTGGGCAACCCAGACCGTGCCTTCGACTTCCAGTCTCTGCCCAACGAAGGCGTGGGCCTGGCACGTCTGGAATTCATCATCAACCGGATGATCGGTGTGCACCCAAAGGCGCTTCTGAATTTTGACGGCTTGCCTCGGGACATCAAGCAAACCGTTGAAAAACGCATTTCCGGTTATGCTTCGCCGGTGGATTTCTACGTGGACAAATTGGTTGAGGGCATTTCCACCCTGGCCGCCGCGTTCTCCCCGAAGAAGGTGATCGTTCGACTTTCGGACTTCAAATCCAATGAATACGCGAACCTCATCGGTGGCACCCTGTACGAGCCCGATGAAGAGAATCCCATGCTCGGGTTCCGGGGCGCATCCCGCTATATATCCGAAACCTTCCGGGATTGCTTCGAGCTTGAATGCCGCGCTTTGAAAAAGGTCCGCGACGAGATGGGGCTCGATAACGTCGAAATTATGGTGCCATTCGTGCGAACCGTTGGTGAAGCAAGGCAGGTTGTTGATCTGCTTGCCGAGAACGGCCTGCGCAGGGGGGAGAATGGGCTTCGCCTGATCATGATGTGCGAACTACCGGCCAATGCCATCCTGGCGGAGCAATTCCTGGAATCCTTCGATGGCTTCTCTATCGGCTCTAACGACCTGACCCAGCTGACCCTGGGGCTGGACCGGGATTCCGGCATAGTTGCTCACTTGTTCGATGAGCGTAACGATGCCGTTAAAGCACTGCTTTCCAATGCCATCCAGGCTTGTAAGAAGGCGAATAAATACATAGGCATCTGTGGTCAGGGGCCATCGGATCATCCGGATCTCGCCAAGTGGCTTATGGATCAGGGAATCGACAGCGTCTCCCTTAACCCCGACTCCGTTCTCGACACCTGGTTCTTCCTTGCAGACGAGCCGGTAGAAATCTAAGCCCTACAGATTGGCGGCTCCGTTACCGGTCATCAGAATCGGAAAAGCGGTGGAGCCGCCACAGTCCTGGGCAAAAAAGTTATGGCCAGAACCAAGCAGGAGCAAGAGCGTGCCAATTGTAACTCCGGATTTATGTGACGATTTCCCCGAAGTGCTTGTTGTTGAACCAGGTTTCCGAAACTTTGGCGGTATCGATGCCTTTGGTGGCGAGATAGTCACGGTCAAGTGTTTCGAGGACAATTCCATCGTCAAGGAGCAGGTTGGCCTGCCAGGCAATGGCCGGGTAATGGTCGTCGATGGCGGTGGCTCAATGCGGGCGGCATTGCTTGGGGACATGCTTGCTGAGAAAGCCGCGGACAATGGCTGGGCGGGCCTGATAATCTACGGGTGTATCCGGGATGTAGACGTTATTGCGCGAACCAAGCTGGGGGTTCAGGCTCTGGGGTCACACCCCCGTAAAACAGACAAGCGTGGGGTAGGGGACCTTAATATCCCTGTCACCTTTGGCGGGGTAACTTTCGAGCCAGGGCAATACGTGTATGCCGATAACAACGGTATTGTTGTTTCAGCAAAGGCCCTGGTCACGGCCTGACATCACCTGTGCCTTCTCTTCTCCTGCGGCTGCCATCAGCGGCTGCAGGAACGCCATCCGATTCAGTGCTTTACTTCCAGAATAGCCGTACCAAGAAGGAAGCCGTTGCCGTCAGGTGCCGATCTCAGGACCTTCAGGCTGGTCTCAAACGGCGGGAAAGCCTCGCTGGCTGAGGGCAGAATTGTATATAGCTCCTCACCCACGGCCACTGGTTGATCCACGTGAAGCTGCATTCCGGTCCCGCTCAGGTCGCGGCAGACACCTTTAAAACTACGTCCATCCTTGGTAGTGACATCTATTTCCGAATTGACCTGCATGCGATGAAAATCGCGCTTCTCGGAATAATCTCTCATGCTCATGGACGTTACTGCTCCTGTACGTCTATTGCTCAGTTACAAAATCTGTGACCCGAGGTGCCAAAGACCTCAGAAAGGGAAACCGTAAGTAGTTTCCCCTTGTAAGCTGGATCACAGCCTTAGAGTGCTGAGCTTCAGGCCCAATTGTCCTGTTTGCGTGACGGTTTGAGGACCGGCACGAGGAGGGCAAGAATAATACCCAGTACCACAAGCCCGGCGCCTAACAACATAAAATCAGATTCGCTCTTGGCTTCCAAGCGTTCCTTTTCCGCCGTCAGCACCTCCACATCATTACGTAGACGCTGATTCGTTGCCTGGAGTTCCTGACTGCGGGCCTCGAGATTAATGGCATTGGCAGAGATAGCCTTGATGTTCTCGAGTTCCTCGGCAAGTTCCTCGGAGCGGTCCTCAAGTCTCTGCTCGGATCTTGCTAGTTGGTCCCTCTCTTCCTGGGTCTGTTTCAGGCTTGCCTGTAGCTCGGAAACCTGCGTCTTGGCCCTTTCCAGCTCTCGTTGGGCGGCCTGGAGCCGGTCTCGAGCTATGGGCTGTTCAGTCAGGTAGCGGGAGACAATCCAGCCTTCGATGCCTTCTTTTGTCCGTATCCGGGTGTACCCTGACTCGCTGCGTTCAAGAAGTTCCACAGCTGTACCGCTGCGCAGGCCATTATGGAGAATACGGTACTGGGTGCCTTCGCCGCTGCGTACGGGAGCAAACAAGTTATCATCGATGTAAACGGTTCTTGCCTGCAAGGGCAAACACACGGATACGAAGAGTAGAAGGGTGATTAGCCTAAGTCGGGTCACAAATGCAGTTCCTGCGAGTCTAATTTAACTGGGCAATTCTGGCACAGTTCGAAATGCAATCAAGTTGGGACGTATTACAAAAAGCTCATGCTGCCTGTGTTCAGGGTAGCACGGCCTTGAATGGTTTCACCGTCACCTTCTGATAGACGCCAGCGGCAACATAGGGATCGGCGTCGGCCCAAAGCTCTGCCGCTTCCAGGGAGTCAAATTCCGCAATCACAAGACTTCCGGTGAAACCGGCGTCATTGGGCTCGTCCGTATCAAGCGCAGGGTGAGGCCCCGCCACCAGTAAACGGCCTTCTTCTTTAAGGGTTTCAAGTCGCTGGATATGGGCGGGTCGAGCCGACTGGCGAAGTGGCAGGCTATCGACAACGTCTTCGCTAAGGATGGCGTAGTACATGGGCAATCTTCGCTCCTTCGTATCGGTGGTTGTGGGCAAGCTGTTAAACTGGCCCCGATGTGTGCCAGATTGAGCATGAATTTTCTAACGGGCCGATTTTCAGGCGGCCCGACCGAATTGGATAAAACGTGACTATACCTCAAGCCAGACCGACCTGCATTGACCTTCACTGCCACAGTCGCGCCTCCGATGGAGCGCTTTCTCCCAGGGAGCTGGTATTCAGGGCTCATGAGCGGGGCGTAACTCACCTGGCGCTCACTGACCATGACACTATAGCAGGCCTCCCCGAAGCCCTTGAGGCGGCCTCAGAGGTTGGCATCGAGCTGGTTTCCGGCATAGAGCTGTCCTGCGTCTGGAGAAGCCAGACCATTCACGTTGTCGGGCTTGACTTTGATGCCTGTGCCCCGGCACTGGTTTCGGCCATAGCAGAGCAGCATGACAACCGCTGGCGGCGGGCAAGAACCATCGCAGAGCGTCTGGACCGTTTGAAAGTCAAAGATCTGTTGGAACGGGCTACCCAGCAAGCGGACGGTGATGTGCCGGGGCGCCCCCATTTTGCCCGAGTGCTTATTGAGGCCGGTGTGGTCAAAGATCTCAACCAGGCCTTCAAGCGTTATCTGGGCGCCGGCAAACCCGGCGACGTCAGGGCATTCTGGCCCGAGCTGGCAACGGTTATTGGATGGATACTGGATGCCGGGGGGCAGGCAGTGCTGGCTCACCCTCGCAAGTACAAGCTCACCGCAACCCGTCTGAGGGCGCTGGTGGCCGACTTTCAGCGGGCCGGAGGCCAGGCGCTTGAGGTTACAACGTCGGGACAGTCCAGCGGTGATCTGGGTTTTCTGGCCGAGCTCTGCCGTCGTGAAGGAATATTGGCCTCCCAGGGAAGCGATTTTCATTTCCCGGGAGCGCCCTGGTGCGAGTTAGGGGCCATTCCCGCCATGCCCGAGGGTCTTGAGCCGATCTGGCGTCGGTTCAGGCAGCCTGTGGCGGCCTGACCAGCAGGTTTTTCATGTTTGGAAAAAATCTTGAGCCTAAAGCAAGTCGCCCACCGAAACGGTGGGCGACTCAACATTATTCAGGCGCGTGAAAGAGCAGGTACAGGTCGGTCAAGGATTCAGGAATAGCCTCAGCCATTTGCCGGCTCAGTTCTTCGCTATCTCGAACCCGCTGGAAGTCCTCGTCTTCAAACAAACCTGACAGGGTCATCATTGGCACCACCAGATCGGCGGTTTCAGCCTCGTCAGATTCAAGCCAGGCTTCTTCGTTTTCCATGAAAGTCTCGACGAAGCCCGCACACCAGTTCTCCAGGGCATTCATCGGGTCGCCGTCTTCCGGCTCAGGCAGCTCAAGGGCGCGGCCCATATCGAGCGCATGGGCAAGGTTTTCTGACAACCGTTCGACGAGCGTTCGGAAGATGTCTGGGACCCCTTCTTCAGGCACCGAATCCAGACCGGTGGTCAGTCTGAAAATAGTATCAACGGAAACCGGCACCGGCCCGACCACACTGGCACAGACCACTCCATGTAAGCCAAAAAAGTCCAGGGCATCCTCACCCCAGGGTTCGGCAAACAGAATATCTTCTAGTGCTTCGATTTCCGTGTTGGATAGCATCATAAAACTCCTGGCGTTAACGCCTTGGCGATGACTGGTCGGGGAGGCATGGCCTCCCCGCATGATTAGAACTAGCCGTCAGTTCGCTGGGTGTCCTGACGGGCTGTGTCATCAGCCTTTTGGTCTTCGCCCGAGTTGCCCCTGGCTTCAGCTTCGGCCCGCTTCTTGGCCGCCTGCTGACGCTTGCGTACTTCACGGGGGTCGTTGTAGGCGCGACCAGGCGTGGTTCCCATCGGAGCCGGAGGAGCGTTGGGTACGTCCGCCTGGGGCGCTTTTGGCTCAGACGGTTTGTCCGCCGGTGCGGGCTTCTCAACCGCTGCCGGATCCTGCGCTGTTTCAGGGACTTTGGGCGCATCCACTGGCTTGGCCACAGGTGCCTTGGCTTCTTCCTGGGCTGGCGATGCTTTTTCCGTCGCTGGCTCGGAAGCCTGCGGGGCGCCTTTACCGACGCTGCTTACTTCGGTCTGGCCTGCAGTTGGGGCGGCTGCCACAGGTGCGCTATCGTTGGGAGCACTGTCTTTTTCAGCACTGTCTTTTTCAGCACTGTCCTTTTCAGCACTGTCCTTGGAAGCGCTCTCCTTGGGCGCATCCTCAGCCGGGGCCTTGTCAGCAGCAGCCTCGGCAGCCTTCGCCGCAGCGGGCTTGCGACCTCGGGGCCTCCGTGCCGCCGGTTTTTTCGGCGATTCGGTATCAGGCGCTGGTGACTCCGGGCTCTCGGATGACCTGGCTTCCGTGTGGTTTTCACGCTTTTCGGTAACCTTGGCCCTATCGACATCAGCCGGTCCGCCGGTATCAGAGGCTTCGGCCGTTGGCGCTTCAGCACTAGCTTCTTCAGCGGTTGTCTTCCCGGCAGGGGGCGTGTGGTCCGGCGAGCCTTCAGTGGTTGTGGTGGCCACAGCGGCCTGATCACCGGCTTCTGGTTTTTCAGCTGCTTGAGGCTTCGCTTCAGGTTTCTGTTGCTCAGCGGGCTGATCGGCCTGGGGCGCGCGTGCTGCGGCTTCCCTGGTTTCGGACTCTGGCGTGCCAGGCTTGGCCTGAGTTCGAGTCGAACCACCTTCCGTGCTTCTGTCACTGCCTTTGCTTTCAGCGCTGCTCGCTGCAGCCTTGACGCTGGCATTGCTGTCCGAAACGCTTGCCTTTCGATCAGCAGGCTTGCTCACCGGCGCTTCTACTGGTGAGCCGTCGCGATTGCGCTGGCGTCTGGGGCGACGGCGTTTCTCCTCGCCGCCGGCACCGTTTGTCTGAGGCTTGCGCTCCTGATCACGGTTACCGGGTTGCAGGCTGTCAGCTGAACGCTGGGGCGCCTCATCGCCGGCCGCTTCTGTGGCAGCCTTGGCGCTCTCGGGTTTGTTCGCGTTCCGGTTATCTCCGCGCCCACCGCGGCTGCGGCCATTGTCGCGACCGCCTCCGTCCCGACTGCCGCGGCCTTTGCTGCGGGTGTCGTCCGACTTGGCGGGCCCGCCGTTTGAGGCCGGCTTCCGTTCGCCGGTGCGCTTGTTGGCCTGACTGCCGGCTGGCGCGTCGTCACGGGCCACTCTGGACTTGCGTCGCTCAGGGCGTGCCTGGGTACGGGGAGCGCCTTGCGCTGGACGGGCAGGGCGGGCGGGTCTGGCCTCAGGCTCAGCATGTTCTTCTTCATCACTGAAGAACTTGGAAATTTTTCGTGACAGCTTCTTGAACAGGCCTTCTTCCTGCGTCTGCTCTGCAGGCGCCTGTGGCGCTGTCGTGGCCGCAGCCGGCGAAGGTGCTGGTGCGCTCGGCCGAACCGACTTTACCGCAGCTTCTTCACGGATTACTTCCCGGCCCGGAGGGGCTTCCACAGCTTCTTCTTCACGAACCGCGTATTCCTGAACCACCTGGTAACTGGAGGTTCGTTCGGCGCCGGATTCGTCATCCCGCATGCGCAGGATTTCAAAATTCGGGGTGTCCATATGGGCTGCAGGAACGACCAGAATGTCGACTTCCTGACGGGCCTCAATGTCGGCGATCTGCTTGCGCTTTTCGTTCAACAGGAAGGTGGCCACCGGGATCGGCACAATGGCTCTCACCTCACCGGTCTTGTCCTTGGAAGATTCTTCATAAATAAGCCGCATGATGCTCAGAGCCAGCGATTCAATCCCGCGGATGGTGCCCTGGCCATTACAGCGGGGGCACACTTCGCTGCGGGTTTCGCCCAGGGATGGGCGTAGGCGCTGGCGGGACATTTCCAGCAGGCCAAAGCGGGAAATTTTTCCAACCTGGACCCGGGCCCGGTCTATCTCCAGGGCTTCCCGGACTTTCTGTTCCACTTCACGCTGGTGTTTGGCCGGAGTCATGTCGATAAAATCGATGACGATCAGGCCGCCCATGTCGCGCAGGCGTAGCTGGCGGGCTATCTCTTCCGCTGCCTCGAGGTTGGTCTGCAGAGCGGTCTCTTCAATGTCGTGACCTTTGGTGGCTCTGGAGGAGTTTATATCGATGGAGACCAGGGCCTCGGTGGGATCTATGACGATAGAGCCACCGGAGGGCAGTTTCACTTCCCGCTGGAACGCAGTCTCAATCTGCCCTTCAATCTGATAGCGGCTGAATAGGGGGATCTCGTCCTGGTAAAGCTTGATCTTGTTTTCAAAGGTGGGCATGACCGCCCGTACGAAGTTCAGAACGTCCTCATACACGACCGACGAATCAATCAGAACCTCGCCGATGTCCTGGCGCAGGTAATCCCGAACCGCACGGATTATGACGTTGCTTTCCTGGTGAATCAGGAAGGGCGCCTTGCGCTCCTTGGAGGCCTCAGTGATGGCTTCCCAGAACTGAACCAGGTAATCCAGGTCCCACTGCAGCTCTTCCGTGGTGCGACCGATGCCGGCGGTGCGCACGATGATGCCCATGGACTTGGGCACCTGAACACCATTCATGGCTTCTTTCAGTTGGGCGCGTTCTTCACCTTCTATACGCCGTGAAATGCCGCCAGCACGGGCATTGTTGGGCATGAGCACAAGATAGCGGCCGGCCAGGGAGATAAACGTTGTCAGGGCTGCGCCCTTGTTGCCGCGCTCTTCCTTGTCAACCTGGATAATGACTTCCTGACCTTCAGAAACCACTTCCTTGATGTTTACCTTGCCTTCGATCTGACCCGGCGATTTGCGGAAATATTCCTTGGAAATCTCCTTGAGCGGCAGAAAACCGTGACGGTCAGCTCCAAAATCGACGAAAGCCGCTTCCAGGCTGGGCTCGACACGGGTGATGCGGCCTTTGTAAATATTGGATTTTTTCTGTTCGCGGGAGCTGGATTCGATATCCAGGTCAAACAGACGTTGACCATCAACGAGTGCGACGCGCAACTCTTCTGGGTGAGTTGCATTGATAAGCATTCTTTTCATGGAAAGAAGTGTTTCCTGTCGTTAAATGAAGACAGAAAAACCGGGTGGGGCATCTGCGAAGCAGAACGTGCGTACTACCGCTGGCCATAAAAAGCCTGCGGCCAGACGGTTCAGATGGGGGCGAAAAGCCGGCCCGCTCGTCCGAAAATACCGCAAACTGTCCGGCTGCCAGCAGGCAGGGGATGGTCATTGGAAGTCAATGTCTGTTGACGCATGGTTTCCGATGTCAAATTCACGCTGGTACCTGGGTCTCACGTCGTATTCGTAAGCTGGACGGCCCGGTCCTGCGTGCTAGTAATGAATCTTCGCGATGTCGCCCGTCGGATTTTCCGTACGGTTAAACTCTGTGCTTCCGAACCCGTGCCCCGATCTGTCAAATTCGTGCCGGTGTGTTCCGAAAGCGCTTCTGCCGCCACAGCGCAACTTGATTCTGCTGTTGACGTTCAAACTCTCTGGTAGTGTCGGTATACTTCAGCCGCTCCGGCACGGGCATTTGGGCCTGGCCGTAGACAAGTGGAGAAGCACGTCGGAATATAACAGTATTCCAGGTGCTCATCAATCCCGTGCTGCCCAGGCTTGCACACCGCTGATATCCAGGATTCCATGGCCAATCCCAGACCAAAAAAACCATCGCCAAAAAAGCACGTCAAGCCGCGTAGCCAGGGCAGACGCCCGGCGCCTGTTGGCCGACAGCAGCGGCAGTCAGGACGTCAGCCTGGTGATGGCAGCGTCCAGCCGGCAACCAGGGTCGCAGCCATAGCATCAAACGAGGACTCGACGGCTTCCCGGGCGGGGGCTGGTGTCCGGAGTGCTGTTCAATGGGTCACCGTAGATGTCGATAACGACGGACAGCGGCTTGATAATTTCCTGATGGCGCTGGTGCGTGGTGTGCCGCGCAGTCTGATCTACCGGGTCATTCGTAAGGGCGAAGTTCGCATCAATAAAGGAAGGGTGCGTCCGGACACCAAAGTTCGCATGGGCGATGAGATCCGGGTACCTCCAATGACGCAGAAGGCGAAGGTTGACAAGCCTGCACCAGGATCCCGTGTTCAGGGGGTGATTGAGGGCGCCATCGTTTTTGAAAACAGCGATTTGCTGGTGGTTAACAAGCCTTCCGGAATTGCGGTGCACGGGGGCAGCGGGCTGGATTTCGGTCTAATTGAGGTGCTCCGGGCAGCCCGTCCGGAAGCACGTTTTCTGGAGTTGGTGCACCGTTTGGATCGGGACACTTCGGGTCTGGTGATGGTGGCCAAGAAACGTCCGGCTCTCAGGCATCTTCAGGAAGAGCTGCGTCAGCGTCGGGTGCGTAAACACTATCACGCCCTGGTTGAGGGAGCATGGCCGGCGGAGGTGACGCTAGTCGATGAGCCTCTGCTCCGGTTTGAGCTGAAAAACGGAGAGCGAAGGGTCCGGGTTGAGGCAGCCGGCAAAGAATCGCGTACTCTGTTCCGGGTCCTGTCGGTCTATATCGGTTATACCCTCGTTCAGGCGTCTCCGGTCACCGGGCGTACCCATCAGATCCGCGTGCATTGTGCCCATGTTGGGCATCCGATTGCCGGCGATGACAAGTATATGGATGATAGCGGCCAGAAAGCTTTTCGGGCCGCGGGCGGGCAGCGCTTGATGCTTCACGCACGGGCACTTCAGTTCTCGCTGCCAGGAAGTGAAGAGGTGGTGTTTCTGGAGGCAGAATACGACCCTGCCTTTGACGCTACGCTCGGGAAGCTCGCAGCCCGTTGTAAGACGGGTTCCCGGGGTGATAATCCGAAACTCTAATCATTTGAGGTCTTGCTGTTATGGCCATTAAAGTAGCCATCTTTGACTGGGACGGTACCCTGGTGGATTCGGTTGAGCATATTGCTGAAAGCCTGCACCAGGCTGCTACCGAACTGGGGTTCCCGGCCCTCGAAAGGGAGGCCTACCGGGATATCATTGGTCTCGGCATGGTAGAGGCCCTTGAGGCTCTCTACCCGGGGATTGGCACTGACGAAATGAAGGCTATCAGGGACGGATACGGACGCTATTTTTTCGCCAAGGCCACCACACCTCAGGAAGTGTTTGCAGGCATGACGGAAGTGTTAACAGATCTGCGTGCTGGTGGACTGGGCTGCGCAGTAGCGACCGGCAAAAGCCGCAGGGGCCTCGACCGGGCGTTGATAACCAGTGGTCTCGGCGCGCATTTTGATCTGACCTGCTGTGCTGATGAGACCCGTTCAAAGCCGGATCCTGCAATGCTGACCGAGATTCTTCGATTCTATGGGCTCAAGGCTCACGAGGCGGTCATGGTCGGCGACACGATTTATGATATGGAAATGGCCCAGAGAATCGGCATGCCTGCCATTGGCGTAGAGTGGGGTGTTCACAAGGAGCCCGCCCTCAGCAGGTTCGCGCCCCAGGCCATTGCTCGGTCTGTTGCAGATCTTCGGATAGCTCTGGCGCTTTAGCTTTAATTGGGGCGCGTGCTGTTTGAGTTCTGCGGTTTGAATTTCTTACCTTAAACTTCATAACGGGACGGGTTCCCGTTGAGTCGACCATTGCCGGGTGAATAGCATGTCAGATTGGGAATCGGATAAAAAGCCAGGATGGGGGGTGCCTACGGCATCGGACCGGGGCGAAACATCAGGGTCAGACAACAGGGACCGCAAACTCATCGAAAAACTGGTTATGTCCCTGCAGTCGGAACAGCGCAAGAGTCGGCGCTGGGGAATCTTTTTCAAGCTGTTAACTTTCGCCTACCTGTTTGCAATTCTTTTTATGCTTCTAGACCCGTTTGAAGACGGGCTTACGGATTCCGTCGAGGCACATACCGCCGTTATAGAAGTGGACGGGCCCATTGCGGATGATACCGAAGCCAGTGCGGACTACATCGTGGGCGGACTTCGCGAGGCGTTCGAGAGTACCGCTGCAAAAGCGGTGATTCTGCGAATCAACAGCCCCGGGGGCAGTCCGGTCCAGTCGGGCTATGTCTATGACGAAATCAAACGCCTGCGAGACAAACATCCTGACAAGAAACTGTACGCCGTGATTTCGGATATCGGCGCTTCCGGAGCCTACTATATCGCGGCTGCGGCAGACGAGATCTACGCCAATGAAGCCAGTCTGGTAGGTTCCATCGGCGTGGTTTCGGGCGGCTTTGGTTTTACTGGCGTGATGGACAAGCTGGGAGTTGAACGCCGCTTATATACGTCCGGCGAGAACAAGGGCTTTTTGGATCCGTTTTCCCCTGAAGAGGAGGAAGAGGTGGACTTCTGGAAGGAAGTCCTGGAGACCACCCATCAGCAGTTCATCTCTCAGGTCAAAGCAGGCCGGGGTGAGCGGCTTTCGGACGATCCCAAGCTTTTCACCGGTTTGATCTGGACCGGCGAGCAGGCGCTTGGCTTGGGTCTCATCGACGGTATTGGGAGTACAAGTTTTGTTGCCCGTGAAATTGTGGGTCATGAAGAGTTGGTGGATTATACCCGCCAGGCATCGCCCTTCCAGAACATCATCGACAGGTTCGGAGTGGCTTTCGGAGCAGCCATTGCTGATCAGTTGATGCAGTCCCGGCTGGAGCTTCGTTGAGGCCTGGACTGAAGACAGTTCAAGGCTTGGAGTTCCGGTATGCCAGGGCCAGGGTGTCCAGGTTCCAGTGTCTGAGCATGTCGTTGAGGCCAATGATCGGCAGGCCGATCAGGCAGTTGGGGTCGCGGCCCGTCAGGGACTCAAACAGGGTAATGCCGAGCGCTTCCATTTTGAAGCTGCCGGCGCAGTCATAGGGTTTCTCGACCTGGAGATAGTGCTCGATTTCCCGGGCTGTAAGCGCACGGAAGCGTACTTTAAAGGGTTCGCACAGTCGCTGTATTCTGTTGCTGTCTGAATCCAGCAAGACCAGTCCGGTGTGAAACGTGACTGTCTGACTGCTGCATTGCTGGAGCTGTAGGCGGGCCTTTTCGTGATTCCCGGGTTTGTTGAGGAGCGTCCCGTCGGGCAGGACGGCGGCTTGGTCTGAGCCGATGATCCAATGGTCTGGGCAAGAGCGCACCAGCGCCCGGGCTTTAGCTTCTGCTAAACGAAGCGCCAGCTCAGGAGCCCTTTCACTGGGCCCGCTGGTTTCATCTATATCCGGGCTGATGGCCTCGAAAGCCACGCCAAGGCGAGCCAGGAGCTGTTTTCGGTAGGGCGAGGACGACGCCAGCACAAGTGGTTTGATAGCCATGGCTAAGGGAACTCCGGTTTCCGCCTGTTATGCCCCGGGACGACCAGGGCGCGTTCCGGGCATTATAGTGGCCATAGAGGTAGGTACTAACCCCCGGCGCACCATGTTTAGCAACATTATGATAACGAAATCTTTGACAGGGGTCGGCTAGGCCCCTAAAATTGCGCGCCTATGTCAAATACCGAGTTGCCCAAAACTATTGATCCGTACAAGTTCGCGGATCAGAACAGTACTCTCGAAGGCTTCGTGCCCCTGGCTGCGCTTGGCCGGTTTGCCGAGTGTATTGTTGCGGCTGCCTCATCTGATCCGCAGGAGCAATGCCAGGTGGCATTGGCCTTCAGCAAGGATGAAGAGAGGCGTCGAATTGTCTCGGGCGAGTTAAGCGCTGAGGTCATGTTGGAGTGCCAGCGGTGCATGAAACCCATGCCTGTGACATTGACTTCGAGTTTCAGGCTGGCGCTGGTCACTTCTGACGCCCAGGCTCAGCAATTGCCCCGTGAGCTGGAACCTTTCCAGACCGACGGTTTTACCGCTGACCTCTGGACCATGGTGGAGGACGAGCTGCTGTTGGTACTGCCGCCTTTCCCTCTGCATGAACGGAAAGACTGTCAGGCAACAGAAGTGCTGGAAACATTTGAAGCGGACCCATCGGTGCCGGATGCGGCAGATGAGGAGCGGGAAAATCCATTCAGCGTTCTGGCGGATTTGAAGAAGCGCAGACATTGATTCAGGGAGTCCGGTTGCTAAATGAACAGCGGCCGAATTCTAATTTTTAGTTGATGAGTTTGATCAGGTCAGGAGCACTAGCATGGCTGTACAGAAGAACCGGAAGACCCGCTCAAAGCGTGGCATGCGTCGTTCCCACGATGCCCTGAGCGCGGCAACGCTCTCCACCGATAGCACCACCGGTGAAATCCACCGTCGGCACCATGTGTCTCCGGACGGTTTTTACCGTGGCAAGCAGGTCATCGAAGCGCGCGACGAGTAATCGTGCACCCGTTGCAGTGGTGTCAGGCGAGTAGGCGGTGAAACACGTAACTCTCGCTCTGGATGCCATGAGCGGCGATCTCGGTCCTGCCGTGGTGGTCTCGGCAGCACTGAGTGCGGTAAAAGAAAACGAAGCCTTGAGTCTCATACTGGTCGGTAACCGGCATGAGCTCGAGGCTTTGTTGCGCACAGACCACGGCCGGATCAGCATTGTCGAGGCCACCGATGTGGTCCGCATGAACGAACGCCCTTCCCATGCCCTGCGCCACAAACAGAATTCCTCCATGGCAGTTGCCCTCAAACTGGTGCGGGACGGTGACGCGCAAGGTTGCGTCAGTGCCGGCAATACCGGGGCGCTGATGGTTTTCGGCCGCTCCATTTTGCGGATGTACCCTGGCATTGAGCGCCCCGCCATTACCAAATTGATTCCGTCCCTGCGCGGTCGTTGCCACGTTCTGGATCTGGGCGCCAACGTTGATGCCAGCGCGGAAAACCTGTACCAGTTCGCCCTCATGGGTTCCCTGATGTCTTCGGCTATACACAACCTTCAGGAGCCCAGGGTAGCGTTACTGAATGTGGGAGAAGAAGAAATAAAGGGCAATGAACAGGTTCGTCTTGCCTCCCATATGCTGGCGCAGTCCGAAACCATCAATTACATAGGCTACGTCGAGGGAAGCGATCTATTCCGCGATGTGGCCGACGTGGTCGTCTGCGACGGTTTTGTTGGTAACATTGCCCTCAAAACCGGCGAGGGTGTCGCCGGACTTTTGATCGAACTCCTGGAGCAAGCCTTTGCCCGGGGCCTGTACGGTCGCTTTGTGGGTTGGCTGGCCCGACCCATTATAGGACGGCTGCTTCGCCTGATGGACCCGTCTCGTCACAATGGTGCCAGTCTTCTGGGCCTGCAGGGCGTGGTCATCAAGAGCCATGGCAACGCCAATGAGCGCGCCATGCTTGCCGCCATACGCCAGGCCGTTCAGGAAGTTGAACTGGAAGTCCCGCGTAGAATCAACGAGCGTCTTGACGACCTGCTGGTCTGACACCGGATCGCCAAGGCGACTTCTGCACGAAGGCCATACCTTGTACTATTGGCTAATCTCACGGCTTCCCCAATCACGGTAAGATCGCGCCTATGAAATCAGCCTTTATTTTTCCAGGACAGGGGTCTCAGTCGGTCGGCATGCTTGGTGCTGCGACTGAACATTGGCCCATCGTTGAGCGCACATTCTCCGAAGCCTCCCAGGTTTTGGGCTACGACTTGTGGCACCTGTGTCAGAACGGCCCCGAAGAGGAGCTGAACCAGACCACAGTAACCCAGCCGGCTCTATTAACGGCAAGTGTAGCGCTATGGCGGCAGTGGTTCGTTGCGGGCGGCCGTCAACCCGATCTGCTGGCAGGCCACAGTCTGGGCGAGTACAGCGCCCTGGTGGCTGCCGAGAGCCTGAATTTTCTTGAGGCAGTCAAGCTTGTGAGGCTGCGTGGCGAGTTGATGCAAACGGCCGTGCCCGCGGGCGAAGGCCGCATGGCAGCGATCATTGGCCTTGATGATGATCAGGTTGCCGCGGCCTGTGAAGAAGCGGCAGAGGGCCAGGTCGTTTCCGCGGTTAATTTCAACGCCCCTGGGCAGGTTGTGATTGCCGGTAACGCGGCTGCTGTAGAGCGCGCCATTGTCGCATGCAAGGCCCGCGGGGCTCGCAAGGCCATGCCGCTGCCTGTTAGTGTGCCGTCCCATTGCGCCCTGATGAAGGGTGCGTCAGAGGAGCTGGCGATCGCCCTGGATGAAGCCACCTTTAATGATGCGGTCGTACCGGTTGTACAGAACGTGACTGCCAGGCCCGAGCAGGACCGCGTCATACTAAAGGCGAACCTGGTAAAGCAGCTCTATTCCCCGGTACTCTGGACGGACTCCGTTCGCAGGCTGATGGCCGAAGGCACCGAGCAGGCAGTTGAGTGCGGGGCTGGTCGGGTATTGGCAGGCCTGGTGAAACGCATCGATAAGTCGCTGCCGGTTCATAGCATTGAGACACCGGAAGCCCTTCAGGAAGCAGTAATTGCATTAGGCAAAGTCTAGGCGTTAGCTGAACAAATGGATTTAGAAAAGGAACGGCACATGTCCCTTGAGGGAAAAATTGCATTGGTCACCGGAGCCACTCGCGGAATTGGCAAGGCCGTCGCCCTGGCACTGGCAAAGGAGGGCGCCACGGTAGTGGGCACAGCTACCAGCGCCAGCGGAGCAGAGTCCATACAGGCGGCCTTTGAAGCCGAGGGTTTCAAAGGCATGGGTATCGTCATGAACGTCGCCGAGCCGGAGAGCATTGACCAGGGCCTGAAAAAAATTATCGCCGAACTAGGCGCGCCCCTGATTCTGGTCAACAACGCCGGCATCACCCGTGATAACCTGCTGATGCGGATGAAGGATGACGAATGGTCTTCTGTGGTCGACACCAATCTGGCCAGTGTTTTCCGTACCAGTAAGGCAGTAATGCGCGGAATGGCCAAGGCCCGCTGGGGGCGGATCATTAACATCAGCTCGGTTGTCGCGGGAATGGGCAATCCAGGCCAGGTGAATTATTGCGCCGCCAAGGCTGGTGTTGAGGGCCTGACGCGAAGCCTGGCAAAGGAGATGGGCAATCGCGGCATCACCGCTAATTGCGTTGCACCAGGATTTATTGACACAGATATGACACGAAAGCTGGACGATGCCCAGCGTAACGCTATGATGGAAGTCATACCGGCTGGTCGTTTCGGCGATCCCGGAGAAGTAGCAGCCGTCGTGGCGTTTCTCGCCTCAGATGCGGCCGGGTATGTGACTGGCGACACCATTCATGTAAACGGCGGCATGTACATGGGCTAGCCAGTAGTCTGGCAACCCCTTATAGCTCAAGACTTTAGACACACACCCCTGCTTGTGTGCAGGTAGGGTTTAAACTAAACTGGCAATCCCATTATTGCTTGGTTGACATCAAAGTGAGGAAATTATGAGTACAGTTGAAGAGCGCGTTAAGAAGATCGTTTGTGAACAACTGGGCGTTAAAGAGTCCGAAGTTCAAAACTCATCTTCTTTTGTAGAGGACCTTGGCGCTGACTCACTGGACACCGTTGAGCTGGTCATGGCACTGGAAGAAGAGTTCGAAACAGAGATTCCGGACGAGGAAGCTGAGAAGCTTGCCAGTGTCCAGGACGCGATCGACTACATCGTCGCCCATACCTGATACTTCGTTCGACGTATTTCGCCAAGCAGAAGCCGTCCTGATGAAGAACCAGGACGGCTTTTTTATTGGTAGGGTGTCTGGTTTCTGCGGACATCGGGCACCGGGCACCGAGTAGACAGGTAAGGAACAGCTATGGCTAAAAGACGTGTGGTCATCACAGGTTTCGGGATGCTTTCTCCACTGGGCAACGACGTAACCTCCTCCTGGCAGGGTATAATCGCGGGGCGTAGCGGCATTGGTCCCATTGAGCGTTTTGACGCCACCGGGTACAACACCCGTATTGGTGGTGCGATCCGCGACCTGAATATGGAACCCTATCTGTCGGCTAAAGACGCCCGTAAACTCGATGCCTTTATCCACTATGGCCTTATAGCAGCCCACCAGGCAATTGAGCATAGCCACCTGGACCAGTTCGACGGCCTTGATCCCGAGCGGGTGGGGGTCGCCATAGGATCCGGTATTGGTGGGCTGGAGTACATTGAAAAGAATGTACTCATCCTTGCCGAGAGCGGCCCCAGAAAGGTATCGCCGTTCTTTGTGCCAGCCTCTGTCATCAATATGATCAGCGGAAACGTTGCCATCCGGTTTGGTTACCAGGGGCCGAACATTGCCATCACAACTGCCTGTACCACCGGAACCCATAACATTGGTTATGCGGCCCGTACCATTATGTACGGCGATGCCGATGTCATGCTGGCGGGCGGTTCTGAAATGGCTACAACCCGAACCGGTATTGCAGCGTTCGCAGCAGCACGAGCCTTGTCGACGCGCAACGACGAACCGGAAAAAGCCAGCCGGCCCTGGGACAGGGACCGGGACGGTTTCGTGTTGAGCGATGGCGCCGGTGTAGTGGTGTTGGAAGAGCTTGAGCATGCACGGGCCCGGGGCGCAACTATTTACGCAGAAGTAGCCGGTTTTGGCATGAGCGATGATGCCCATCACATTACGTCTCCCCCGGAAGCAGGGGAAGGCGCGCAACGGTCGATGAAAAACGCCCTGCGAGATGCCGGGATTGAACCTGGGGAAGTCAGCTACATCAATGCGCATGGTACCTCCACCCTGGTAGGGGATCTGGCAGAAGTGGCGGCCGTAAAGGCAGTCTTTGGGACTTCGGTCTACTCTCTGGCCATGAGCAGTACCAAGTCGATGACCGGGCATCTACTTGGGGCCGCCGGAGCTGTAGAAGCCATTTTTTCGGTGTTGGCCATTAAAGAAGGGCTGCTGCCCCCAACCATTAACCTGGATAATCCGGATCATGGCTGTGACCTGGATCTGGTACCCCATGAAGCACGTAAAGCAGATGTGCGCTGTGCCCTGTCTAACTCCTTCGGATTTGGTGGCACCAATGGAACGCTGATTTTCAAACGTTTCGAAGACTGAGCACGGCCATGATCCGCATCCTTTGGGCCGATACTGACCAGGTGCCAGCCAGCGACCGCGGGCTGGCCTACGGCGATGGCATATTTGAGACGCTCAGGATTCAGCATGGGCGGCCGACATTGTGTGACCGGCATGTCGAGAGACTACTGAACGGCGCATTGCGGCTGGGCATCCCGCTAATCAGAACGGAGCTCGAAAGCGCAATAGTGCAAGCCTGTCGCCGTTATGCCAGGGCCGAAGACTGGGTCCTGAAGCTAATTCTTACCCGCGGCAGCGGCGGTCGAGGCTACAGGCCGCCGGATGCGCCGGTACCATGCCTTATCCTCAGTGCTCATGCCATGCCACCACTGCCTGCCGAGGGCGGGGTGAAGGTCGCTCTGGCCAGGCTCAATCTGACAGTGAATCCGGTCCTGGCCGGGCTCAAGTCCCTGGCCCGCTCGGAGCAGGTGCTGGCAAGCCGGAGCCTGCCCAGGCACTGCTTCGAGGCCTTGATGACCGACACCGCAGGTCGCCTTCTGGAAGGCACCCGTACCAACCTGATGCTGCGTTTCGATGACGGCTGGCTGACACCTCCGGCGACTCATCTTGCGGTGGCAGGTGTCATGAGGGCGCAGGTAATGGATGCATTGCTTGCGAGGGGCGAGCCCGTGCGTGAGCGATCGATCGAATTTGCCAAACTTGTTTCACCCCGCTGCGAAGGCATGCTTATTATGAACAGCGTTATCGGCGTTATGCCGGTTCGCAGTATTGGTTGTGTTGAGTTGCCCGTTTCGGCAGGCCTTGCGACAATCGCCTCTATAAATTTCTTTGTGGACTCGTACGTTTGATCAAATCCTTTCTTATCGCTGTTATCTGTCTTCTCATCCTGGCTGCTGCCGGCACGGGTCTTTGGGCCTGGCAAGGTCTGGAGTCCCTGGAATCCTCCCGGCCGCTGAGCGAGTCGATGTTGTTCGAAGTTCCTGCCGGAACTCCGTTCTCTCGTGTCACCCGGGAGATGGAAGCGAGGGAGCTGCTTTCCGACAGTTTCTGGCTGCGTCTGCATGGCCGGCTGAATCCTGCGGATACCGCGATCAAAGCGGGCGAGTACGAATTTCTGCCAGGTATGTCACCCCTTGAGATGCTGGCACAGATGAATGAAGGGCGCACCAAGAGCTGGAGTATTCAGTTCATCGAAGGGTCGAAATTCAGCGACGTCAGGGCTACGTTGGCGCTTCACCCTAAGCTGAAAACAGTCACTACTGACTGGCGTGACGAGCGCATCATGGCTGAACTTGGGGCGGAAGGCGCTCATCCCGAAGGCCGTTTCTTCCCCGATACCTATTTGTTCCAGAGCAGCGATACGGATCTGGAAATATTGCAGCGTGCCTTTGACCGACTGAACACAGTGCTGGCTGAAGAGTGGGAGAGGAAACAGGAGGGACTGCCTTACGAAACGCCCTATGATGCCCTGATAATGGCCTCCATAATCGAGCGTGAGACCGGGGCCGCGTTTGAACGAAAGCAGGTGGCAGGCGTGTTTGTCCGCCGTTTGGACAAAGGCATGCGGCTGCAAACCGACCCTACGGTTATCTATGGCATGGGAGACAGTTACCAGGGCCGGATCACCCGGCGCGACCTGAACACCACGACGCCTTACAACACCTACCGTATCTCGGGCTTGCCGCCGACACCCATTGCCCTGGCAGGGCGAGAGGCCATTCACGCCGCACTTAACCCGGCCGACGGGGACTCACTCTACTTCGTAGCCAAAGGGGACGGCACGCATAAGTTCTCTCGCACCCTGCAAGAGCATCAGAAAGCGGTTCGGGCCTATCAGTTAAAGCGCCGCTCGGATTACCGCTCCAGCCCGGCACCGGTAGTACCTGTTGAAGAGGCGGAGACCGAATGACCGGACGAGGTCGGTTCATCACCTTTGAAGGTTCCGAAGGTGTGGGCAAATCTACCCAGATCCAGGTAGCCGCAGAGTATCTCAGAAATGCCGGGATAGAGGTTGTGCTGACCCGTGAACCCGGGGGCACGCCTATGGCGGAAACCATTCGTGAGGTTCTGCTTGCGCCCCGTGACGAGCCGGTCCATGAAACCACAGAGCTTTTGCTCATGTTCGCAGCCCGGGCCCAACACTTGAATGCTCGTATTTTGCCTGCCCTTGCCGCTGGTAAGTGGGTTCTGTGTGATCGTTTTACCGATGCCACCTTTGCCTACCAGGGCGGTGGCCGGGGGGTTTCAATGGACCGGATCGCCCAACTGGAGACTCTGGTGCAGGGCTCTTTCCGTCCCGATCACGTCGTACTGCTGGATGCTCCGGTGGATGTCGGCATGGCCCGTGCCCGGCACAGGGGTGAACTGGACCGCTTCGAAACAGAAGCCTGTGGTTTTTTCCAGCGTATCAGGCAGACCTACCTCGAGCGTGCCCAGTCTGACCGTGATCGCTACCACGTGCTGGACGCCTCAATGTCCATGGAAGAGGTGAGTGGCGCGGTGGTTGCGCTCATGGGCCGGCTCATACAGGAACACGCCTAGCCCGAACCGGTCCGGAGTGCGGCCGTGCAAGCGTGCACTTAGTCTGCTTTAATGAAAGCAGTAAGTTGGCCGGAGTGTCCCACACCCTTATTATGTTGAATGCACGCGTTATCAAATTGCCAGAGTCCGCCCGGCATCATCGCCATGAGCATCACCAACTGGTGATCGGCGTACGGGGTGAGGCAGAGATGAGTGTGGCGGGGGTGGGCTCCCGGCTTGATACCTGGAACGCGTGCCTTGTCCCTACCGAGGCTGAACATGACTATTGCGGTAACGAGCGCAACCACGTGCTCGTCATCGATCTCGACCCCTACCTTCCCGCCCTGAATAACCCGGCCCATAGTGATTATGAAAAGATGGCGCCTCTGTTTGACAGGGCGCGGGTGCTCAGTTTCGATAACCAGTTGCAGGGCCTTGTCCAACTCTGTGCCGGTGAGTTCTCCCGGGCACCGGATAACGCCGCCATGCAGCGGCATCTCGCCGCCGGCATTCTGCACTGCATGTCTGAGCGCCTAGGGTACAAGCAGGCCCATCAGGCAAGAGCCTGCTTCAGCCCTGAAACCATACGCAGATATGTGATGGAGAACCTGCACAAGAAGATTACCGTGGCCGATCTTGCCAGTGTGGCCTGCCTCAGTGTCAGCCGATTCCATGAGACCTTCCGGTCCCTGACCGGTATTACCCCGCATCAATACCTGCTTAAGGTTCGCCTCGAACAGGCAACGAAACTGATCACGGGCACCAGTCTGACGGTATCGGAAATCAGCTTTCGCACGGGTTTCTCAAGCCAGGGAGCCCTGACCAATGCGCTTCAGAAACATCGTGCCATAACACCCTCCGCCCTGCGTGCAGCGGACTGATTCCAGCCATTTTGCATCAGATACGCAACAATCGGATAAATTTGCAAAAAAATAGTAGGTTTTTGTAAGTTTAAACGCCAATTCCAAACTAAATTTAATGGTTAGTTGAGCCATGTCGGAAACCCCGCAGGTAGTTTTCGGCTTAAACCAGATTATTTAGTTGAGAGGCGCTTCATGTTCAGTGCAAGTAAGGTCCTTGAGCCTGCCTTCCAGGAACAGCCCAGGTCGTTTTTCTGGCAGGGCATTATCGAGAATTATGCTGTCGACGAGGCAGCCTGTCTCAAAGAGCTTATTCCCCTTGCCCAAAGCGATGCGTCGGAGTACAGGGCAGTCACTGAAACCGCCACTCGACTGATCAGAAAGGTTCGGGAGCAGGACGACTCGATCCACATGATTGACGCCCTGCTGCAGGAGTACAGTCTGGACACCCAAGAGGGCATTCTGCTGATGTGCCTGGCCGAAGCCCTGATGAGAATTCCCGACAAGCATACCGCCGATGCGCTGATTCACGACAAGATGTCTACTGCAGACTGGCAGAAACATGTTGGCCGCAGTGAGTCCACGCTTGTGAATGCCTCTACCTGGGGCCTCCTCCTTACAGGGCGGGTGGTCAAGATGGACAAGCGCCTGGACGGTTCGCCTTCGAATGTCTGGAAACGTCTGGTCAAACGTAGTGGCGAGCCTGTTATCCGGAGCGCCATGTATCGCGCCATGGGTATCATGGGCAAGCAATTCGTGTTGGGCCGGGATATTCGGGAGGCTCTGAACAACGCCAGGGACTATCGGGATAAGGGTTACACCTATTCCTTCGATATGCTGGGCGAAGCCGCGATGACAAGAGATGATGCGGACCGTTATCTGAAGGACTATCTAGACGCTATTGACGCTGTCGGTAATGACCCCTATCCGAAGAACAGGGCCCCGGCCCCGTCTATTTCCATAAAACTTTCCGCCCTGCACCCACGCTATGAAGAGGCCCAGGAAGAGCGGGTACTCAGCGAGCTCTACGAAACCCTGGTGAACCTGCTGGAAATGGCCCGGGAGAAAGGCGTTGCGATTACCGTTGACGCAGAGGAAATGGATCGCCTCGAGCTTTCCATGAAGCTATTTGAGAAGGTGTTCTCGTCCCCCGTCGCCAAGGGATGGGGTGGTTTCGGCCTGGTCGTTCAGGCTTATTCCAAGCGGGCGCTGCCGGTATTGTGCTGGCTCACTAAGCTCGCTCGGGAAGTGGGGGAAGAGATTCCCATTCGGCTTGTGAAAGGGGCTTACTGGGACACTGAAATCAAGCTTTGCCAGCAGCTCGGGCTTGACGGTTACCCGGTCTTTACCCGCAAGGAGGCGACCGACACTTCCTACCTGGCCTGTTTGCGATTCCTGCTGAGCGACTACACCAAAGGTGCGCTCTACCCGCAGTTGGCCAGTCATAACGCCCACACGGTAGCCTCGGTCCTTACCATGGCCCGAAACAAGGGGCGCAAGATCGAATTCCAGCGGCTTCATGGCATGGGCGATGCGCTCTATCACACCGTACTTGAAGAAAATGACTTTCCGGTGCGCATTTACGCGCCGGTCGGGGCCCACAAGGATCTGTTGCCCTATCTGGTCCGGCGCCTGCTGGAAAACGGCGCTAACTCCTCCTTCGTGCACAGGCTGGTGGACGCCGGCACACCAATCGAAGACCTGGTGACCAACCCGGTTCAGGATCTTCAGAAATACGACAAGTTACCTAACGAGCGTATCCTCCTGCCACGCCAGATATACGGCAAGGAGAGACCCAATTCCAAAGGAATTAATCTCCATGTTGCGGCTCATTTGGATCCGCTCATGCGGAAGCTGGATCCCTGGCGCAAGACCCAGTGGTCAGCAGGCCCCATCATTGGAGGCGAGACACGGTATGCAGGCGACCTTCAACAGGTGAATGCGCCTTACGATCAATCCCGTTCTGTGGGACAGGTCTATTTCGCTAATGATGCCCAGGTTAAAGAAGCCCTTGAACTGGCTGGCCAGGCTTACCCGAACTGGAACGAAACTGCGGTGGATGACCGTGCGGCCTGCCTGGAACGGTTCGCAGATCTAATGGAGTCCCATCTTGAGGAGCTGATGGCCATATGCAGTAGGGAGGCGGGCAAAACACTCCAGGACGGTATTGATGAGGTCAGGGAAGCGGTCGACTTCTGTCGATACTACGCCATACAGGGCCGCTCCCGGTTTGGGGCTGCGACGGTACTGCCTGGTCCGACCGGAGAGAGCAACGAGCTTTACCTGGAAGGTCGGGGCGTGTTTCTCTGCATCAGTCCCTGGAACTTTCCGCTGGCCATATTCACAGGTCAGGTTGTGGCAGCTCTGGTTTCAGGCAACACGGTCGTTGCCAAGCCGGCGGAACAGACTAGTCTGGTTGCGCATCGGGCTGTGCAACTGATGCTCGAGGCGGGGTTTCCGAAAGACGTCATTCAGTTTTTGCCAGGAGACGGGGCACGGATCGGTGCCCTGTTGGTGCCCGACCAGCGTATTGCCGGGGTGGCCTTTACCGGTTCGACCCAGGTGGCGCACATCCTGAACCGTGCTCTGGCGGACCGGTCTGGCGCTATTGTGCCGCTGATCGCAGAAACTGGTGGTCAGAATGCCATGATCGTGGACAGCAGTGCTCTATCAGAGCAGGTTATCCGGGATGTTCTGCATTCATCCTTTGCCAGTGCAGGGCAACGTTGTTCCGCGCTGAGAGTGATCTATATTCAGAGAGACGTGGCAGAAAGAATGGAAACCCTGCTGGCGGGAGCCATGCACGAATTATCAATAGGCGACCCTGCATTGCATAGCACAGACGTGGGGCCAGTCATTGACCAGGAGGCTCAGTCCGGGTTGCAGCAGCATCTTGCTCATCTGGAAACGTCGGCTCGGTTTATAGCCCAGGTAAAGTTGCCGCCATCGTGCCATAGCGGGTACTTTATACCGCCTTCCGCCTATGGCATCGACAGTATCAGCCAACTGGACAAAGAACATTTCGGCCCGATTCTGCATGTGGTCCGATACGCGGCAGAAAACCTGGACAAAGTGATTGATGAGATCAACCAGGCCGGCTATGGCCTTACCCTTGGCATACACAGCCGAAGCGAAGGAACAGCTGCCTATATCGAGAGACGGGTGAAAGTGGGCAATACCTACATCAATCGTAACCAGATTGGCGCGGTGGTGGGGGTCCAGCCTTTCGGGGGGCGTGGCCTGTCAGGTACCGGCCCGAAAGCAGGTGGGCCGCATTATCTTTTACGGTTCGCTACCGAGAGAGCACGTACCATCAATACCACAGCGGTGGGCGGGAATGCATCGCTACTTTCGCTGGGGATTGAAAAGGTTTGACATCGCGAAGCGGTAAACGCAGCGCGCACCAGAAACTAACAATAAGGAGGCGAGTACCAGTACCAGTATAAAGACGCTGGCTTGGCAGGCGGTCGCACACGATCACGTGATCAGGAGAAAAGTAACAACAACAAGGTGCACGCTACCGATTAAACCCGGTAAACGTGACAAAACAATCGGGGCTATGCCCGATATTATGACTTGGAGAGGTCTCATGGCTATTGGTGTTTGGATCAGTCTGTTTGCTTATTTTGCAGTCATGATTGCCATCGGCATTTTCGCGATGCGCACATCGACGTCCTCATCAGAGGATTATATGCTGGGCGGACGTGCCCTTAGTCCAAAAGTGGCAGCTCTTTCAGCCGGGGCTTCCGACATGAGTGGCTGGTTGCTGCTGGGTCTGCCTGGGGCGCTGTTTGTATCCGGCCTGGCATCAGCCTGGATAGGCATCGGTCTGCTTGTGGGCGCGTTCTTCAACTGGGTTCTGGTGGCACCCCGTCTTCGTGAACAAACCGTTCATTATGGCAATGCGATTACCATCCCGTCGTTCCTGGCAAATCGTTTTCCCACTCAGGCGTTATCGCTGCGCACGGTGTCAGCCATTGTTATCGTTATCTTCTTCGCTGTTTACACTGCATCTGGCCTGGTTGCCGGCGGCAAACTGTTTGAAAGCGCGTTCGCGGAAATCATCAACGTCGGTGGCATGAGTGACTACGCCGTGGGGATTGGTATCACGCTGGGCGTGGTGCTTATCTACACTGTGGTCGGCGGTTTCCTGGCAGTGAGCATGACCGACTTCGTTCAGGGCTGCATCATGATGGTGGCACTGGTTATCATGCCGCTGGTGGTGCTGTTCGGTGAGGGCGGTGGCGGGTACGCCCAGGCGTCCGAAACGCTGAACGAAGTTGACCCCACGCTGCTGTCCTGGACCGAAGGACTGACGGTGATCGGTTGGCTGTCAGCGGTCACCTGGGGTCTGGGTTACTTTGGCCAGCCCCACATCATCGTGCGTTTCATGGCAATCCGAACCCTGAAAGACGTTCCTATTGCACGTAACATCGGCATGTCCTGGATGCTGATTTCTTTGGTAGGTGCCATTTCCCTGGGTATCTTTGGTCGGGCTTATGCTGTTCGTAACGGAATGGATGTCGAAGATCCGGAAACCATCTTCATCATTCTGTCTGAGCTGCTGTTCCATCCGCTGATTACCGGCTTCCTCTACGCTGCTCTGCTGGCGGCGGTCATGAGCACCATTTCCAGCCAGCTCCTGGTGTCATCATCTTCGTTGACGGAAGACTTTTACCGTCTCTTCCTGCGTAAAGAAGCGACGGACCGCGAGTGCGTGAATGTCGGCCGGGTTTGTGTCGTACTGGTTGGCGCGGTTGCCGCCATCATTGCTTCCGATCCGGACTCCCAGGTGCTGGCACTGGTGAGCAACGCTTGGGCAGGCTTCGGTGCCGCCTTCGGCCCGCTGATCATCCTGTCGCTGATGTGGCCTCGCGCAAATGGCGCTGGCGCCATCGCTGGCATGGTCGTGGGTGCCGCCACCGTTATTATCTGGATATCACTGGGCTGGAACGCGGAATTCATGGGCGGCCCTGGTGTTTACGAGATCATTCCCGGCTTCATTGCCTCGTGGATAGCCATCATGGTGGTGAGCAGTGCCACAGCCGATGCTGGCGAGTATCAGATTATCAACCGGTAGTCCGGGTGGAAAAACCACTCGGAGTGATTCAGAGGGCTCCTGCGGGAGCCCTCTTTACGTTGTGAGTTCCTGATAAGGACCCGCAGCACGATAGCCGTCGGCGGTAAAGCGTCGTTTCTGTACCCCGGCACCGAATAATCTGGAGCCGGGTCAACAGTGGCCGTGAAAGACAGCCGGTCGAACGGACCGGCCGTTACATAACGCATAACTAAGCTGTAAAAAGCGCACGGAGAAAACAACCACATGATAGGAAACAACGTTGGGGTGACGATCACGTTCCTCATTTATCTCGTGTTGATGCTGGTTATTGGCTACATCGCCTATAAGCGCACAACGAATCTTTCAGACTACATTCTGGGTGGCCGGAGCCTGGGCCCGTTGCCTTCAGCCCTGAGTGCCGGGGCATCGGATATGAGTGGCTGGCTGCTTCTTGGCTTGCCCGGTTACGCCTATGCCGCAGGTTATGAAGCCATATGGATTGCCGTTGGTCTGCTTGCAGGGACCTGGCTGAACTGGCTGTTCGTTGCCAGACGTCTGCGCACCTATTCCTTTGCGGCCGGCGATTCGCTGACGATGCCGTCCTATTTCGAGAACCGCTTTCACGATACCAGTCGGATCCTGCGGGTCGTCTCGGCTTTTTTCATACTGTTGTTCTTCCTCTTCTATACAAGCTCCGGTCTTGTCGCCGGCGGCAAGCTGTTTGAAACCGTATTTGGCCTGGACTACGAAATTGCAGTGATCGTCGGAACCGTTGCGGTTGTGTCCTATACCTTCTTCGGGGGCTTTCTTGCGGTCGCATGGACGGACGTTATTCAGGGCCTGCTCATGTTTGCGGCTCTACTGCTGGTGCCAATCATGGCCCTGAATGCTGATGGTGGCTGGTCTGCCACCCAGGCGGCCATGGAAGCAAAGAATCCTGAGTTCCTGAATGCCTTCACCGGCGCAGATGGCGAGGCGCTCGGTATTCTCGCCATTCTGTCACTGCTTGGCTGGGGCCTCGGTTATTTCGGTCAGCCCCATATTCTGGCCCGATTTCAGGCAATTCGCAGTGAAGATGATGTCCCGACCGCCCGTCGTATTGCCGTTATCTGGAGTGCCTTCGGCCTCTTCGGTGCCCTGCTGGTGGGTTTTGCGGCCATCGGTTATTTCGACACGGCCCTGGACGACGGCGAAAAGGCGTTCATCTTGCTGGTTGACGCGCTTTTCCATCCCATCATTTCCGGCATACTGCTGGCAGCGATTCTTGCAGCCATCATGAGTACAGCAGATTCCCAGTTGCTGGTGTCGTCCTCTGCGCTGGCGGAAGATTTCTATAAAGCACTCTTCCGGAAGGCTGCGTCACAAACCGAGCTGGTCTGGGTGGGGCGTTTCGCAGTGGTGGGCATTGCCATTATTGCGACGGCGCTGGCGTTTGATCCAGACAGTCAGGTTCTGACTCTGGTTTCCTATGCCTGGGCAGGCTTTGGTGCCGCCTTCGGCCCGGCACTGGTGCTGTCCCTGTACTGGAAAAAAATGAACAAAGTCGGTGCTGTAGCGGGTATTGTTGTCGGTGGAGCCACGGTGGTGATCTGGGGCAATATGTCTGGCGGCATCCTCGATCTGTACGAGATCATTCCGGGAGTCATTCTGGCCACTATCGCCATCGTCGTCGGTTCATTGGCGACGGGTGATCCGGCTGCGGACGTTCAGGAAGGGTTTGAGCGGGCGATGAACCCCAAGTAGATTGTAAGTTAGCAAGGCAGGGCAGGCCGCTGCCCTGCCAACCTGAAAAGCACCCCGATGGGTGCTTTTTTTATGGCCATAAAAAACGCCAACCCTGGGGCTGGCGTTTCATTCATTACACCGCTCTGGCCGGAAACCTGTTCCGTTTAGGCAACGTTGGCTTCTGAGGCACGCTTGGTGTAGTTCTCCATCTTGTCAAAATTGAGGTACTTGTAGACCTCATCTGACATGCTGCTCAGGTCCTTGGCGTATTCCATGTACTCCGCCGGAGTCGGCAGCTTGCCCAGAACAGCCCCTACCGCAGCCAGTTCCGCCGAGGTCAGGTACACATTAGCGCCGTCACCAAGGCGGTTCGGGAAGTTACGGGTAGAGGTGGACAGAACCGTGCTTTTGGCGGCCACCCGTGCCTGGTTACCCATGCACAGGGAGCAGCCAGGCATTTCAGTACGGACTCCCGCGGTGCCGTAGATGTTGAAGTAGCCTTCTTCCATCAACTGGGCTTCATCCATCTTGGTCGGCGGCGACATCCACAGCCGGGTTTTCAGGGGTTCCTTGTTCTGGGCCAGCAGTTTGCCCGCGGCACGGAAGTGACCGATGTTGGTCATGCAGGAGCCGATGAATACCTCGTCAACCTTGTCGCCGGCCACTTCTGACAGGAAGCGGGCGTCGTCCGGATCGTTCGGGCAGCAGACGATGGGTTCCTTGATGTCTGCCAGGTCGATTTCCACCACATGGGCGTACTCTGCGTCTTTGTCAGCGCGCATGAGCTTGGGATCCGCCAGCCAGCCTTCCATCTGCTTGGCGCGGCGCTCAAGGGTGCGTGGGTCGCCATAGCCCTCGGCGATCATCCAGCGCAGCATGGTGATGTTAGAACGCAGATATTCGGCGACAGACTCTTCCGACAGATTGATGGTGCAGCCGGCTGCAGAGCGTTCGGCAGAGGCATCGGAAAGCTCAAATGCCTGCTCGACTGTCAGATGTTCCAGACCTTCGATTTCCAGGATCCGACCGGAAAATTCGTTGACCTTGCCTTTCTTTTCAACGGTCAGCAGGCCGTGCTTGATGCCGTACAGCGGTATGGCGTGGACCAAGTCGCGCAGGGTAATGCCAGGCTGCATCTCGCCCTTGAAGCGGACCAGTACAGACTCAGGCATGTCCAGCGGCATAACACCTGTGGCCGCAGCGAACGCAACCAGACCTGAGCCCGCAGGGAAGGAAATGCCCATGGGGAAACGGGTATGGGAGTCACCGCCGGTACCGACAGTGTCCGGCAGCAGCATGCGGTTCAGCCACGAGTGGATAATGCCATCGCCGGGACGCAGGGCAACACCGCCGCGGGTCTGGATGAAGTCAGGCATGGTGTGCTGCATTTCCACGTCGATCGGCTTGGGGTAAGCCGCCGTGTGACAGAACGATTGCATGACGAGGTCCGCCTGGAAGCCCAGACAGGCCAGATCTTTCAGCTCGTCCCGGGTCATGGGCCCGGTGGTGTCCTGGGAGCCTACTGTGGTCATACGAGGCTCACAGTAGGTGTTCGGGCGAACGCCTTGACCTTCATCCAGACCACAGGCCTTGCCGACCATTTTCTGACCCAGGGTGAACCCCTTGGTGCCCGCTTCGGGATCCTTTGGCAGCCGGAAAAGATCCGTTGCCCCCAGGCCCAGCACCTCTCGGGCCTTGGCGGTGAGGCCACGGCCAATAATCAAAGGAATACGGCCACCGGCCTGGACTTCATCCAGGATAACGTCGGACTTGAACTTGAACTCGGAGATGGTCTCGCCGGCTTCGTTCAGCACTTTGCCGTCGTAGGGACGGATTTCAATAACATCGCCCATGTTCATGTTGTCTACGGGCGCCTCGAATACCAGAGCGCCGGCGTCTTCCATGGTGTTGAAGAAAATGGGGGCAACCTTGCTACCGATACAGACGCCGCCCGTGCGCTTGTTGGGCACGCCCGGCATGTCGTCGCCGAAGAACCAGAGCACCGAGTTGGTGGCGGATTTGCGCGAGGAGCCGGTACCGACAACATCACCTACGAACGCGACGGGCAGGCCCTTGGCCTTGAGCTCGTCGATCTGCTTCATGGGACCGATGGAGCCGGGCTCATCCGGGCTCAGGCCCTCACGGGGCATCTTGTAGGCCGCCCGTGCGTGCAGAGGAATATCGGGGCGTGACCAGGCATCGGGTGCCGGAGACAGATCATCGGTATTGGTTTCACCGGTGACCTTGAATACGATCATCTTGGTGCTTTCGGGTACCTTCTTGCGACTGGTGAACCATTCGGCGTTGGCCCAGGACTCCATCACGCTTTTAGCAACGGCGTTGCCGTTTTCCATCTTCTCTTTGACATCGTTGAACGCATCGAAAACCAGCAGGGTCTTCTTGAGTTTCTCACCAGCCTGTTCTGCCAGTTCGGCATCGTCCAGCAGGTCCACGAGAGCGACGATATTATAGCCGCCCTGCATCATACCCAGCAGATCCACGGCTTTGCTGCGGTCCAGAAGGGGAGAGGAGGTTTCGCCCCTGACGATGGCGCTAAGGAAGCCCGCCTTGACGTAGGCAGCCTCATCCACACCCGGCGGTACCCGGTTCTCCAGCAGGTCGACCAGCGAGTTTTCTTCACCGGCCGGGGGGTTTTTCAGTAACTCCACCAGGGCAGCTGTCTGCTCGGCATTCAACGGCTGCGGGGGAATGCCCTGAGCTGCGCGTTCTGCAACGTGTTCACGATAGGCTTCTAACACGATAAGGACCCTCATCAGTTGGGATATCCCGCACGGTCAGCGTTGGCTGGCGGGAATTTATAGGCGGAAAGGCCGCGAATTGGCGCTGTATTCTATAGGAACCGACTCATAAAGTTAAGTTGGCCAAAAGACTGAGGTGGGCCAGGGCGTGTGTATAATGCACTGAAGTTCCCCTGTAGCTCAGCCATGGACCTCGCCAAATGCAAGCCGACATAGATGCTGTCATCGCCTTTCTGCCATGCCGGACGCCTGATGCCTGGGTCGAGAATGCTCTGGCTTCGCCAGACATCATGCTCATTGATCACGCCCATTGCGAGAAGAAAGCCGCCTCTACAGCCCTGAGCCTGATGTACCGCTATGTGGACAACCCGGAGTTACTGAACAAGATGTCCCGGCTGGTCAGGGAAGAGCTGCGTCATTTCGAGCAGGTACTGGCAATTATGAACGACCGTGGCATCTGTTACGGGCACCTCAGTCCGTCCCGCTACGCCGCCGGCTTGCGCCAGGCGGTAAGGCCGCAGGATCCGGACCGGCTTGTGGATGTGTTGGTCGTCGGTGCCATAATCGAGGCCCGGTCCTGTGAGCGCTTTGCGATACTGGCACAGCACCTGGACCCGGTGCTGGCGGACTTCTACACCGGTCTGCTCAAATCAGAGGCCAGGCATTACCGCGACTACCTCGCCCTGGCAGAGAAGGCAGCAGGTGGGTCCATCAGTGGCCGCATCAGTGTCTTTCTGGACCTGGAAGAAAACCTCATAACACAGCCGGACACCGAGTTCCGCTTTCACAGCGGCCCGCTGAGCTAGTGTCCTAACGCGCGACACAGTTCCATCCAACGGGCGATGCCGGCGCTGCGATACTTCTGCTTGTGAAGGATAAAGTAGAACCGGCGGTCAAACTGACGGTGTTCCGGAACCTCCAGAGGAACCAGACTGCCGCGTTTGAAGGCATCGGCAAGACATACCTGGGAGAGGCAACCGATCCCCAGACAGGTTTCCACCGCACGCTTTATTGCCTCGGTATGCTCCAGTTCCAGAAGAATGTCGAGGTCCGGGAGCAGGCCATGCATGCCCCTTTCGAAAGTCTGGCGGGTACCTGAGCCCTGTTCCCGCATGATCCAGGTGGCCTGGCGCAGGTCATCGTCAGACAGGGCACCACGTTGGGCGAGCGGGTGGCTCGGGCTGCAGAATACTACCAGCTCGTCGTTGCGCCAGGGGATAACCTCAAGGTCGGGTGACTGAAGTTCGCCTTCTATAAGGCCGATATCCAGTTCAAAGTCGCTGACGCGCCTGGCAATGGTCCGGGTGTTGGCCACTTCCAGAGACACCCGGGCATGGGGTTGAATTTTCATGTAGTCGGCCATAACACCTACAGCAAGGTAGTTGCCGATGGTGAGGGTGGCGCCCACTTTGAGCGCGCCGACATCGTTATGTTGGGTCAGCCCCTGTTCCAGTTCCTGAGCCTGGGCCAGAAGAGCCTCCACTTGGGGGCGGAACAGCCGGCCTAACTCGTTCAGTTGCAGGCGTTTGCCCACCCGATCGAAGAGCTGGATGTTGAATTGTGTTTCCAGTTCCTTGAGCGCGCTGCTGGCAGCCGACTGCGACATGGCCAGGGCGCTGGCGGCTTTGGTGATGTTCTGGGTATGAGCCGCAGCCAGGAAAACCTCGAGTTGGCGGAACGAGTAACGCATAAATCGATTTTTCCGAATAAGGTTATGAAAATATCCCATTTCATCGATAGGTTACTCCCGGGTTATGATTCGCTCAACTTTGAAACAGAATTTTCCAACTACTTCTTCTGGAGTAAGGCGAGACTATGAGCAACCTGAACAGTGAAAAAGTGACAAGCGTCCGTCACTGGAACGATACCTTGTTCAGTTTCACCACGACTCGGGACCCCGGCTTTCGTTTCAAGAATGGTCATTTCACCATGATCGGCCTGCAGACCGACGGAAAGCCCCTGATGCGCGCTTACAGCATCGCCAGCGCAAACTATGAGGAAGAGCTTGAGTTTTTTTCCATCAAGGTTCAGGACGGGCCCCTGACATCACGCCTACAGAAAATTGAGGTAGGTGACGAGATTCTAGTCAGCCGAAAGCCAACGGGGACGCTGGTGGTGGATCATCTTCTGCCGGGCCGCAACCTGTATATGATCAGCACGGGCACGGGCCTGGCGCCATTCCTGAGTATTATCAAGGATCCGGAAATCTACGAGCATTTTGACAAGGTCATACTGACCCATGGCGTCCGTTATACCTCCGAACTGGCTTACCAGAAGGATATTGACGACCTGCCCAATAACGAATTCTTCGGTGAGATGGTCCAGGGAAAGTTGATGTATTACCCCACCGTGACCCGGGAGGATTTCCGTAATCAGGGCCGCCTGACCGACCTCATGGAGAGCGGCAAGCTGATGTCAGACCTGGGGCTCCCCGAGTTCAACCTGGAGGATGACCGCTTCATGATCTGTGGCAGCCCCAGCATGCTGAAGGATACGTGTGCCATTCTGGACCGCCAGGGCTTCAAGGAATCACGCCATGGGGATCTGGGACATTATGTGATTGAAAGGGCCTTTGTGGAGAAGTAATCCTTATGGGGCTTCGGCGGATTATCCCCGAACAAGCGCCCGGGTTAACGAAGTGGTAAAACCGAAAGTTGTCAGACGACTGCAGTTGTTGAAGATGTTAGAAGTCATTGACCCCGAAGTGCTGAGCTCCGGGGTTTTTTTTGTTTCAGCGCGTCAACCGTCTCAGCGCTGACCGGTACGTGCTATCTGGTCCGAGAGCTCGGTCAGCTGGCGCTGAACATTATGCAGCTGTCGGTTTATATCATCACGTTCGTCATGGGCTTCCTGGGCCTGCTTGGCGTTCTGTTCCTCGCTCATGACTTCGAGGATGACGCCGATCATCATGTTCAGGAAAACGAAGGCGGTCAGGAAAATAAAGGTCACATAATACAGCCAGCTCATGGGGTAGATCTCCATGGTGGCGTACATGACATCGGTCCAGTCTTCAAAGGTTGCCACCCGGAACAGGGTCAGCATCGAGATCGCCACGTCTCCCCAGAGTACCTCATCCACTTTGGCAAAGAACATCGAGCCGACGGCAGCGTAGATATAGAAAATAATGAACATTAACAGTGCGATATAGCCCATTCTTGGAATGGCTTTCAGCAGCGAGTTGATCAGGAATCGCAATTCGGGGAGCACCGAGACCAGGCGAAGAACCCGGAATACCCTCAGCAGGCGGCCGAGCAGGACTGCATCAGAATTGTTGAGCGGAATGAGGCTGCCGACCACGACAATGGTGTCGAACAGATTCCAGCCATCGAAAAAAAAGCGCTTTTTGTTCGGGCAGGCGGCAAACCTGAAAAGAATTTCCACCAGAAAGAAGACAGTAATGGCAAAATCCAGCACGCTTAGGGTGCGATCTGCCAGGGGCGAGAGTTCGTAGGTCTTGGCACCGATCGCAAGTGCCGACAGAATGATGATCGAAACCACCGCACCCTGGAAAAGACGGCTGGACTCGATCCGACGCAGACGTTCGAGACCCGAGGATGAGTTGAAGGCGGAAGGCATGATCGGAATCGACTCCTGAATATGGTGCGAAGGGGATTCTAAAGCCCCTAAGAGCGAATGGATAGTTCCGCCCCGTTACCGATTGGACGGAAGCACTTTTTGGAGAGGTGTATGGGAGACTGCTGCAATAACAGTTCGGATCTGGAGCTCCTCCGGGACCGGCAGAGCGGTACCTTGAAAGCGGTATTCGCCATCAATGCCGTCATGTTTGTGGTGGTGGTCACGGCTGCGCTTTATGCCAGCTCGGCGGCACTGCTGTCCGACAGTCTTGATAATCTTGGCGATGCGCTCACCTACGCCTTGAGCTTATGGGCGGTTTACCTTGGTGCCCAGGCCAAGGCCCGGGTTGCCTTTTTCAAAGGCCTGCTGATTCTTCTCGCGGCTGTGGTTGTGATTGGGCAGATTGTCTACAAGCTGCTCAATCCCTCAGTGCCGGTGTTCGAGCTGATGGGCATCTTCAGCCTGGTGGCACTTGCGGCCAACAGCCTGTGCCTGGGTTTGCTCTGGAGGCATAGAGCCGAAGACGTCAACATGAGCTCGGTGTGGGAATGTTCACGCAATGACATAGCGGCCAATCTGTCCGTTTTCGTGGCTGCGGCAGGGGTCTGGGCTACTGGTTCCGGTTGGCCGGATCTGGTGGTCGCATCATGTCTGGCTATCCTTTTTCTGCGCTCGGCGATTCGGGTGTTGTCCTCTGCAAGGGCAGAGATGCAGGCCACCGGGCAGGCCTAGATATTTTCCAAGGGAGAACCCAGTGATCAGGAGAAGCTACCACAAGCGCGCGCGATCACTTCGCAAGGCGCTCCGGATCCTTGCGGCACCAGTGAAAGGGGATAGTGGTCGCGGCGGGCTTTTTATCCAGGCCTACCGCGGCTTTGGTTCCCGGCAACAGGTCTTTCTCATGGGTCGGGTATTCAAGCAACCGGGCTCAGGTACCGACAGGCGCGAGCACTCGCTAAAACAGGATTTGATTGATCTCCTCCGTCGCCTTCTGCGCAAACCCATCGTGAACGCCCAGGTCCGGGTTCGCTATAAAGATGCCGAAACCCTCGTTCGTACTGACCGGCATGGGTTCTTTCGGGTTCATATGGAGCTGACCACCATGCCCTCGGATGTCACCTGGCATTCGGTTGATCTGTCTCTTGTGCACCCGGTTGACGAGCGGGCGGCGACCACGGGGGAGTTTTATACCCCTACCTCCAGCGCCCGTTACGGAGTCATCAGCGACATCGACGATACGGTGGTCTACACCGGCGTAGCGAATACCGCCATGATGATGTGGCGCCTGTTTGCCCAGGGAGCTGAGAGCAGGGTGGTGTTTCCCGGGGTTTCGGCGCTTTACCAAGCATTCCACGGAGGCCCCGACGGTGCCCAAGGCAACCCCTTGCTGTACGTGTCCCGCGCCCCCTGGAGTATCTATCAGGTGTTGGTGGAGTTTTTCCGTCTGCATCGCATACCTAATGGTCCCATTTTGATATTGCGGGAATGGGGGCTGAAGCGGGGAAGTCTGCTGCCACGACGCGCCAAGGATCACAAGGTGGATGCTATACGGCACATGTTATCGGTGTATAAGGAGCTGCCATTTATTCTTATTGGCGACAGTGGCCAGCGTGACCCCGAAGTGTATGCGGAAATACTCCATGAGCATCCCGGAAGGATTCTTGGCATTTACATACGCAATGTTAGTGACGACCCTCGCCGCGACGACGCCATCGCCGAATTGGCCCGGGAAGTTAAAGCATCGGGGAGTGACCTCATGCTGGCAGGCGACAGCCTGACCATGGCTGAGCACGCGGTAGAGCAGGAACTGATTCCGGCCAGTATTGTGGACAAGGTACGGCAAAGCCAGGAAAAGGACCAAGCCAAGGACGATTAGAGTTATGCCTTTAGTGACCAAAAAGCCCTGTATAGATATCTGCGAATTCGATCGCAAGGACCAGTGCAAAGCTTGCGGCCGGACTCGGGAAGAGAAGAAAGTGTGGAAGCAGATGTCGGCGGAAGAGAAAGACGCGGTCTGGCGCCGTGTGCTGGGTTCTCACGGGGTAGGGAAGGGTAAGGAAGCCCGTGCGCTTCGGGCGCTGTACGACAAGGCAGTCAAAAAGGCCATCCGTAAAGAAGAAGAAAGACGGCGCGAAACTGATTAATATCCTAAATTACCTATGTCCTTGCCACCTGCAATGCCGCACTATCTGGCGGCCTTACGCAGGCACAGAATCAAGCGGTGTTTTCCAGCGCTAAAAGTTCGTACAGAAGGTTTTCCCTATGGGTCCTGGCTCCACAGCTGCCGAAGCGTTTCTTCTGGCACATCCTGAACTGCAATTTATTGATCTGCTGATCCCTGACATGAACGGCATTGTGCGCGGCAAGCGTATGGATCCGTCCGGGCTGCTGAAAGTGTTCGAGCGGGGCATTGCTCTGCCTGCGTCCATTTTCGCCCTGAATATCCAGGGCACCACCGTCGAGGAAACCGGTCTTGGCCTGGACATAGGCGAGGCTGATCGCGTCTGTTTGCCGGTAGAGGGCACCCTCACCATGGAGCCCTGGCAGAAGCGGCCCACCGGACAACTGTTGCTGACCATGTACGAGCTTGACCGGAAGACTCCGTTTTTTGCTGACCCACGGGTGGTCCTTGAGAATATCGTCAGTCGCTTTGCCGAGCTGGGCCTGACGCCTGTAACTGCTTTTGAAATGGAGTTCTACCTGATTGACCAGGAGAATCTCGCCGGCCGGCCCCAGCCGCCCAAATCTCCCATGTCGGGTAAACGCCCAGCAGGTGTCCAGGCCTATTCCATAGACGATCTGGACGAATACGCCGAATTCCTGGCAGACGTTCTGGATGCGGCCCGGGAGCAGGAAATTCCTGCCGATGCGCTGGTGGCCGAGTCAGCACCGGGCCAGTTTGAGGTAAATCTCCATTATGTGGACGATGCGGTCAGGTCCTGCGACCACGCCACTTTGCTCAAGCGCCTGATCAAGAATATGGCCTACGACCATGAAATGGATACCACGTTCATGGCAAAGCCTTATCACGACCAGGCTGGCAGTGGCATGCACCTTCACGTCAGCCTGATTGACAGTAATGGCCGCAACGTCTTTGCCGGCAATGCGGATTCCCCCAACGAGATGCTGCGTTGGGCCCTGGGCGGGCTATCCGAAACCATGAACGACGCCATGGGCATGTTCTGTCCCAATATCAATTCCTACCGTCGCTTCAGCCCGGAATACTATGTTGCCAGCGCGCCGACCTGGGGTGTCGATAACCGCACCGCTGCGCTCCGGTTGCCCGGGGGTGATCCAGAGGCGCTACGTATCGAGCACCGGGTCGCCGGGGCCGATGCCAATCCGTACCTGGTCATGGCTGCGGTGCTCGCAGGCATCCACCATGGCATTACCAACAGAATCGAGCCGCCGCCGATTACGGTTGGCAATGCCCATGAGCAACACGAAGCCAGCCTGGTCAATAATCTCAGGGACGCTCTGCGCGGCCTGACCCAGTCACCAGTCATGAACGACTACCTGGGCAGCCGCTTTCTCGATGTGTTCGTGGCCTGCAAGGAACACGAACTGACAGAGTTCGAGATGACCATTTCAGACCTGGAGTATCTCTGGTACCTGCATACGGTCTAGCTGCACTGCAATCTGCTAAGCGGTGCACACGCCAAGCTGTCCGGGACATCAGGCCAACCTGGCAATTACTCCAGCATCAGCCAGGTCGCCTTCAGCTCGGTGTACTTGTCAAAGGCATGCAGGGATTTGTCGCGGCCGTTGCCGGACTGCTTGAAACCACCAAAGGGCGCAGTCATGTCGCCGCCGCCATAGTGGTTAATCCACACGCTGCCGGCCCGGAGGGCTTTGGCTGTTTTGTGGGCAACATTGATGTTGGAGGTCCATACCGCTGCGGCCAGGCCGTAGACTGAGTCATTGGCTATGGCAATGGCCTCCTCTGGCGTTCGAAAGCCGATTACGGCGAGTACAGGGCCAAAGATCTCCTCCGAGGCGATGCGCATGCCGTTGTTCACCTTGTCAAAGACCGTGGGCTGGACAAAAAAGCCTCCGCTGTCCTGCATGACCTGCTGCCCGCCTTCGACCAGTTCGGCACCTTCATCCCGTCCTACGCCAATGTATTCAATTATTCGATCAAGTTGTTGCTGGTCAACAATGGCGCCGCAGGTAGTAGACGGGTCAAGGGGATGCCCTGGCTTCCACTGCTGCAGAGCTTCCCTGACCAGGCCGACGAACTCGGCACGAATGCTTTCTTCAACCAGCAGGCGGGTGCCTGCAGTACAGACTTCCCCCTGGTTGTAAGCGAAGGCGCTGGCTGCCTCGGCAGCGGCTTTGGGCAGGTCAGGAGCGTCGGCGAACACAATATTGGGGCTCTTGCCGCCGGCTTCCAGCCAGACCCGCTTCATGTTGGACTGGCCGGCGTAGATCATGAGCTGTTTCGCGACCGCTGTTGAGCCGGTAAACACCAGGCAATCCACGTCCATATGGAGAGCCAGGGCCCTGCCCACGGTATGACCGTAACCCGGTAGTACGTTGAAAACGCCATCGGGAATGCCCGCCTCCTGCGCCAGGGCGGCCAGGCGGATGGCGCTTAGTGGTGATTTCTCGGAGGGCTTGAGGATCACCGAGTTGCCGGTTGCCAACGCCGGCGCGACTTTCCAGGCCGCCATGATAAGAGGAAAGTTCCAGGGCACGATAGCCGCGACCACGCCCACCGGCTCACGGGAGACCATGCCGATCTGGTCATGAGGGGTTGCAGCCAACTCGCCGTAGACCTTATCAATGGCTTCAGCGGTCCAGCTGATCGCCCGGGCGCAGGCGGGAACGTCGCCGGTCAGGGCATGGCTAATGGGCTTGCCCATATCGAGGCATTCCAGCAGCGCGAGTTCTTCCTGGTGCTGGCGTATCAGGTCGGCGAACGCCATAAGCACCGCCTTGCGGCGGGCCGGGGCCAAGTGGCGCCAGGTACCCCTTTCGAAGGACTGCCTCGCAGCCACCACAGCGATGTCAGCATCCTTTGCGTCGCAACTGGCTACTTCTGCCAGAGTCCGGCCATCAATGGGACTAATACAGGTAAAGGTTTTGCCACTGCTGGCGGATTGATACTGGCCGTTGATAAAGGCCTGACCGTTGATCTTCAGGCTGTCAGCAAGGTGTTGCCATTGTTCGCGGGTGTCAGGTATCGGCATAGCGGCCTCGGATGGCAGAAAGGGTGATTCGATGCCAGAATCATAGCAATTTGTACGCATGGGCGCTGGCTTCCCAGGGTGTTTTCTGTGGCATAAACTAGCGGTCCTTTCCCTTACGCCAGATATTGCCATGAAGCAGTTCGAGCCGGTTCCTTCACTCTACGAGGCTACTGCCAAACCAGCACCTTCCCGTCCGCCTTTGGATGGTGAGCGGGAAGCCGATGTGTGCGTGATCGGTGCCGGCTTCACGGGGTTGTCCACGGCACTGTTTCTGGCTGAAGCCGGCTTTCGGGTAGTGGTTCTGGAGGCCGCGACCGTAGGCTGGGGTGCCTCTGGACGCAATGGCGGGCAGATCGTTAACAGCTACAGCCGGGATCTGGATAGCATTGAGAAACAGACCGGTGGTGACAATCTCAAGCTATTGGCCGATATGGCTTTCGAAGGCAGCCAGATCATCCGCCAGCGCGTCGGACACTACGGCATCGACTGCGACCTGAAGGACGGTGGTGTGTTTGCGGCACTTAACCGGGGGCAACTGACTCATCTTGAAGGACAGGAGCGACTGTGGCGGCGGTTCGGCTACACCGGGCTGGAGCTCCTGGACCGACCGGCGATCCGCAAGCGCGTGGGCAGCGAGCGTTACGTAGGAGGCGCTATTGATCATACTGGCGGCCATGTCCATCCCCTTAATCTTGCTCTTGGAGAAGCGGCCGCGCTAGAGAGCCTGGGCGGCGTTATTTGCGAGCACTCTGCTGTAATCGAGGTTGAGCGGGGTGAGCCTGCCGTGGTAAGTACGGCCGATGGCCGGGTGACGGCGCAGTTCGTCGTGGTAGCAGGTAACGCTTACCTTGGTGGCTTGATGCCGGAACTGAATGCGAAATCCATGCCCTGCGGGTCCCAGATCATTGCCACAGAACCTCTGGACGAAGCATTGGCACAGCGGCTGTTGCCGGATGATAACTGTGTAGAGGACTGCAACTACCTGCTGGACTACTTCCGACTTTCGGCCGACAGACGCCTGATCTACGGCGGAGGGGTAGTCTACGGTGCCCGGGACCCGGCCAATATCAAGAAGATCATTGGGCCCAAGATGCTCAGGACCTTTCCGGAGCTCGCCGGCGTAGGCATCGATTTCAGTTGGACCGGCAACTTCCTGCTTACGTTATCCCGGCTGCCACAGTTGGGCAGGCTGGACCGGAATATACTCTATTCCCAGGGCTGCTCCGGACACGGTGTCACATTCACTCATGTGGCTGGCAAGGCGGTGGCTCTGGCAATAGAGGGTCAGGCCGAGCGGTTCGATGCTTTTGCCAGTTTGCCTCATTACCCTTTTCCGGGTGGTCGGCTCCTGCGGGTACCCTTCACAGCCCTGGGCGCCTGGTATTATGGTCTCCGTGACAGGCTCGGTATCTGACCTGTGCTGTGTACCTGGAACAAAAAAAGGCCTCGAGAGGCCTTTTTTTGTTTCTTACACTAAATCAGGTTTCTGGCATGGGCGGATTCTGCCATGTTTTCTTGGCGCGAACCTGCTTGTACAGTAATTCCAACTGCTTGCGGATCGCATTACTCGCCTGTTTTGCCGCCACCCGGGTATAGTGAGCCCGGACATTCGTGCTGTTGTGCAGAATGCTGGAGGGTACGGGTGTTGAGGTATAAAGATGTTGTGCCATGGTTCTTCCTCCATGTGGGTGACTTGTGGGCGGAACTATAAACGTTTATTTTTGCAGTTTGAATAGGTTTAAACTCATATAATTTTGCAAAAGTGCAGCGACAATGGATTGGGATTATCTTCGATACGTTCACGCCCTTGCGACCGGTGGGACGCTGAGTCGGGCGGGTGAAATTCTTGGGGTCCACCAGACCACGGTTTTGCGCCGACTGGACCAGATAGAAGAGCAATTGGGCGTGCAATTGTTCGAGCGCAACCGGGACGGACTGGTGATGACGGTTGCCGGTGAGACCGCTTTCAAGGAAGCCGACAGGCTTAGCCATGAAATGGAAAACCTGGAACAGAAGCTGGCGGGCCAGAGCGTGCGACCAGAGGGTAAAGTGCGCCTGGCAACCACCGATACGTTGCTCAACTGCCTTCTGAACCCCGTGCTCAGCGATCTGGTGGCGGTTTACCCAGGTATCCAGCTGGAGCTCAATACCGGCAATGAGGTAAACAGTTTGAGTCGGCGTGATGTCGATCTTGCCCTGCATCCCAGTAATCAGCCACCCGAGGCCATGGTAAGCCGGCGAGTAGCCACCATCGGGTCCGCTATCTACAGTGCGGTCCAGTATATGGACTGCAATCCCGATTTTGACCCGAAACACCCTGAAGCCCAGGCCTGGGTGATGCCGGATGACAGCTTCAGTCACCTGGCCACGGGCGCGCGCTGGTACCAGAAAAACCTCAAGGAATCCCAGCCGGTAATCCGTTGTAACAGCCTTTATTCGATGTACAGCCTGATCCGGGCAGGCAGTGGGGTGGGGGTCCTGCCCTGCTATATTGGCGACGCCGACCCGGAGCTCCAGCGACTGTCACCGCCTATCAAGGGGGAGGGTATTGACCTGTGGCTGTTGACACATCCTAACCTGCGCCAGGGTGCACGTATCAGGTTGGTGATGGAGTTTCTGGCCGAAAAGCTCGAAGGCGTCCGACCTTTAATCGAGTGCGAACGCGAAAACTAGTCGGTACCTGCGGCATCAAAGCCAGGGTGAGAGGCGGGGCGTTTATGGCTCAGTTGCTCAGCGCTCCCGAGTCGATTCCTCAGGACAAAGGGGCTTTTTTCAGCTGCGGCTGCTGGCCGGCCTGAGCTTCAACCCACCAGATATGATCGCCCCAGTCCCCCAGCACGATTCGCTCGGCGGGGCTACCGTTCGCCTCTAGCTGATGCACCGCAGGGCGGTGAGTATGGCCGTGGATGAGGCGCTGCACCCTGAATGTCTCCATCACTCGGACAACTTCTTCCGGTGTCACATCCATGATGGACTCCTGCTTGCCCTTGTTCTTGGCCATGCTGAGTTCCCGTAACTGGCGGGCAACGGTCTGGCGTTCGGCCAGGGTGCGCTGCAGAAACGTTTGCTGCCACTCCCGGTTCCTCATACTGGTCCGGAACTTCTGGTACTCCACATCCGCCGTGCAGAGACTGTCGCCGTGCATGAGGAGAGTCGGTGTGCCATAGAGGTCTACTACGGTCGGATCTTCCAGCAGCTCCGCACCTGCCCGGGCACAGAAATCATCGCCAATGAGAAAATCGCGGTTGCCATGCATCAGGAAGACCCGGGTGCCGCGATCACTAACGGTGCTCAGTGCTTCGGCCACCTGGTCCTGCAAGGGGGTGTGCTCGTCGTCGCCAATCCAGGCTTCGAAGAAATCTCCCAGGATATAGAGTTCCCGGGCATTGGCTGTATGACTATCCAGAAAGCCCAGGAAGGCCCGGGTAATGTCCGGGCGGGCTTCCTCAAGATGAAGGTCAGAGATGAAAAGCGTGGTCAAGCGGTGCCTCCGTTTCCCTCTTCCTCCACCACTTCCGCTTTTTCAATCACAACATCTTCCACCGGCACGTCCTGGTGGCCGTGCTTGAGGGTAGTCTTGGCGAACCGGATGTCGTTCACAACGTCCATGCCTTCCACGACCCTGCCAAACACCGTGTAGCCCCAGCCCTCGGCATTTTTGCCGGTGTGGTCCAGAAAGCCGTTGTTCTCGACATTTATGAAAAATTGCGCGGTGGCCGAGTGGGGGTCCATAGTGCGGGCCATGGCAACGGTTCCTGCCATATTGCTGAGCCCGTTGTCCGCTTCACTCCGGATCGGTTCGCCAGATTTCCGGGGCTTCATGCCCGGTTCGAAACCACCCCCCTGGATCATGAAGTTGCTGATTACACGGTGGAAGATGAGGCCATCGTAGAATCCGTCACGGACGTATTTTTCGAAATTTTTGGCGGTCACCGGCGCTTTTTCGTAGTCCAGTTCAATCTTGATATCACCGTGGGTGGTTTTCAGCAGAATCATTCCAGTTTCCTGTTCAGTTGAATATGAGAGCGTGGTGTTGGCTGATTATCGGTCATTGTACGGGAGAGTTTGGCCCCGTGCATGAGTTAGGCCGCCAATTATGCGTATAATATCGGCCCTGGATTCACCCCATTAGTCGAGACCGTATGAGCGCCGAGTCAAAGAAAGCCCATAACTTTATACGCAGCCTTATTGAAGACAGCATCCGTGAGGGCAAACACACAGGTCAGGTGGTTACCCGGTTCCCGCCGGAGCCCAATGGTTACCTGCACGTGGGGCACGCCAAGTCTATCTGTCTGAACTTTGGCATTGCCGAGACCTTTGACGGGGTTTGCACCCTGCGCTTTGACGATACCAATCCCGAGAAAGAATCGCAGGAATACATTGATGCCATCAAGCGGGACGTCAGCTGGCTGGGTTACGAGTGGGCCGGAGAGGTCCGCTACGCATCTGACTATTTCGATGCCATCTACGATTTCGCGGTTGAGCTGATTGAAAAAGGCAAGGCCTACGTCTGCGGTCTGAGCGCGGACCAGATGGCCGAGTACCGCGGCACCCTGAAGGAGCCGGGCCGCAACAGTCCGGATCGCGACCGGCCGGTGGATGAAAATCTGCAGATGTTCAGGGACATGCGTGATGGCAAGTATGCCAATGGTGAACTGGTACTGAGAGCCAGGATCGACATGGCCTCGCCCAATATCAACCTGCGTGACCCCATTCTGTACCGCATACGTTATGCCGAGCATCACCAGACCGGCAACAAGTGGTGCATCTACCCGATGTACGACTTTACTCACCCGATCTCAGACGCTCTTGAGGGTGTTTCGCATTCCCTGTGCACTCTGGAATTCGAAGACCATCGTCCACTCTACGACTGGGTTCTGGAGAATATTTCCGCGCCAGCCCAACCACGGCAGATCGAGTTTGCGCGGCTGAACCTGAACTACACCATCACCAGCAAGCGCAAGCTCAGGCGCCTTGTGGAGGAAGGCCATTGCACGGGCTGGGACGACCCCCGTATGCCGACGATTTCCGGTATGCGCCGTCGTGGTTACACGCCGGAATCCATCCGCACCTTTTGCGACATGATCGGGGTGAACAAGGCCGGCGGCACAGTGGACATGGGCATGCTTGAACATGCTATCCGGGAAGACCTGAATATACGGGCGCCGCGGGCCATGTGCGTCATGCGTCCGTTGAAGGTGACTCTGAGCAATTATCCGCAGAACCAGAGCGAAACCCTTTCTCTGCCTGTGCATCCGCAGAACGAGGCCATGGGAACACGGGACGTGACCTGGACACAGACCCTGTATATCGATCGCGAGGACTTTTCTGAAGAGCCACCGCGGAAATGGAAGCGCCTTGCACCGGATCAGGCCGTGCGGCTGCGCGGAGGCTATGTGATGACCTGTCGGGAAGTGATCCGGAACAACGCAGGCGAAATAACCGAGCTGCGTTGTGACTACGACCCTGACACACTGGGAGTGAACCCCCAGGGTTACAAACCCAACGGTGTCATTCATTGGGTCTCCGCTACCGACAGCGTCGAGGTGGACGTTAATCAATATGACAGGCTGTTCCTCCATGAGTCCCCTGACAGCGATAAGGAAGGCGATTTCGTTGCTCACCTGAATCCTGACTCTCTTGTCCGGATCAGCGCCGCACGGGTGGAAAAGAGTCTGCTGAAACCTCGGCAGGATCTGCCCTACCAGTTTGAACGGGAAGGCTACTTCTTCTTCGATCCCGAGGTATCTGAAGAGGGCCGACCGACCTTCAACCGGACCGTCACGCTCAGGGATTCCTGGGCCAAAGCCAACACCTGAGCAACGGGCAACCAACACGTGATCCAGATCCATAACACCCTGAGTCAGCGCAAGGAAGAATTCAGACCCCTGGAGCCCGGCAAGGTACGGATGTACGTCTGCGGCATGACTGTCTATGACTACTGCCATCTTGGGCATGCCCGTGTACTGACCGCTTTTGATGTGATTACCCGTTACCTGAGGCACCGGAATTACGACGTCACCTATATTAGAAACATCACCGATATAGATGACAAGATACTTCAGCGGGCCGAGGCCAATGGCGAGGACTACCTGGCCCTGACCGACCGCATGATCAAGGCCATGCACGAGGATGAAGCCCGTCTCGGTATCCTTCCGCCCACCAAAGAGCCGAGAGCTACAGCTTACATTGACGAAATCATTGCCATGATTCACATCCTGATCAGCAAGGGTTTTGCCTATCCGGCTGACAATGGCGATGTGTATTTTGCGGTTGACGGGTTTGAAGGCTACGGCAAGTTAAGCAAGAAAAAGCTGGAAGATCTGATTGCCGGCGCCCGAGTAGGTGTGTCAGAGGCCAAGCGTAGTCCCGCCGACTTTGCCTTGTGGAAAGCAGCCAAAGCCGGCGAGGTCAGTTGGCCCTCGCCCTGGGGTGACGGGCGCCCGGGCTGGCATATCGAGTGCTCTGCCATGTCGACCTGCTGCCTGGGGGACACTTTCGACATACACGGCGGCGGCCCGGACCTGCTGTTTCCCCACCATGAAAACGAAATTGCGCAATCGGAAGCGGCGACCGGCAAGCCCTTTGTCAATGTGTGGATGCACGCTGGTGCCGTTCGGGTCAATAAAGAGAAGATGTCCAAGTCCCTGGGCAACTTCTTTACCATTCGCGAGATCCTGGAAAAGTACCCTGCCGAAGTGGTGCGCTATTTTCTGGTTTCAAGCCACTACCGGAGCCAGGTGGACTACTCGGAAGAGAACCTGGAAGAGGCAGGCCGGACGCTTACACGTCTGTACACGGCGCTGAGAGGGATTGTCCCGGATAAAAAACCTTCCGTTGAAATTGCAGGGGACGCCGACCAGCAATTCCACGCCGCCATGGACGACGATTTCAATACACCCGGCGCACTGACAGTGCTTCATGCCCTTGCGTCGGACATCAATGTCTTCCGCCGCGAGGGCAGGGACCGGGAAGCGTCAGAGGCGGCTGCCGTGATGGTAAGCCTGGGCAAGGTGCTTGGGATTCTGCAGCAGGATCCCGAGGCGTATTTCAAGGCCGGCAATGTAGGTGACCTGACCGCAGAAACCATAGAAAGTCTGATTGCCGCTCGCAATAAGGCCCGGAAAGAACGCAACTTCGCAGAAGCAGATCGGATCCGGGACGAGTTGGCCGACAACGGCGTCGTACTTGACGACTCACGGGACGGTACGAGCTGGCGACGGGGCTGATTCGCCCGGGTGTGAACTGCTCCGGTTTTTGACGTAAACTAGCGGCCCAATTAAACGACAAACCCGCGGGAACGGCGGGTGGGAGCCGGCCTTGCTAAATACCGGTTCCGATAACTCAGCAACTATCGAGGCAACAACGATGACGGAACGCGTGCAAGTGGGCGGCCTGCAGGTCGCAAAAACACTGTTCGACTTCATTAATAAGGAAGCGATTCCTGGAACGGGTGTCGACTCTGACAAATTCTGGTCAGAACTGGACGCCACCATCCACGAGCTGGCACCCCGCAACCGCGATTTGCTTGCCAAGCGTGACGAGATCCAGTCCAAGATGGATGCCTGGTACCGCGACCGCAAAGGCCAGAAGCTGAACATGGAAGAGTATAAGAATTTCCTGGCTGAGATCGGCTACCTGGTCGAAGAGCCGACTGACTTCAAGATCAGCACTTCAAACGTGGATCCGGAAATCGCCACCATGGCCGGACCGCAGCTGGTGGTTCCGATCATGAATGCCCGCTTCGCTCTCAACGCCGTCAACGCTCGCTGGGGGAGTCTGTACGATGCCTTGTACGGCACTGACGTGCTTTCCGAGGAAGACGGGGCAGAGAAGGGTCGTGGTTACAACCCGGTCCGTGGCGCCAAGGTGATTGCCTATGCCCGTGAGCTTCTCGACGACTCGGCTCCACTGGCGAACGGCAGCCATAAAGACTCGGTCAAGTACTCCGTCGAGGACGGCAAGCTTGCGGTCAAGCTCCAGAACGGCACCGTTACCGGTCTGAAGGATGAGGCTGCTTTCGTGGGTTATACCGGTTCCAAGAACGAGCCTACAGGGATCCTGCTGATCAGGAACGGCATGCACTTCGAGATACAGATCGACGCCGGCCATCCGATTGGCAAGAGTGACGGTGCTCACGTCAAGGACGTCCTCATGGAATCGGCCCTGACCACCATCATGGACTGTGAAGATTCCGTTGCAGCTGTCGACGCCGGTGACAAGACCCTGGCGTATCGCAACTGGCTGGGTCTGATGAAGGGCGATCTGCAGGAGAGCTTCGACAAAGGTGGCGAGACAATCACACGCAAGATGCATTCGGACCGTACCTATACCGGGGCAGATGGCCGTGACCTGACCCTGAAAGGACGAAGCCTTATGTTCATCCGCAACGTCGGTCACCTGATGACCAACGGCGCGATCCTGGACAAGGATGGAAACGAAGTTCCCGAAGGACTGATGGACGGTGCCTTCACCTCCCTGATCGCAATCCATGATCTCAAGAACAGCGGTAACTTCCAGAACAGTACGACTGGCAGCGTTTACATCGTCAAGCCCAAGATGCACGGCCCTGAAGAGGTAGCCTTTACCAACGAGTTCTTCGGTCGGGTTGAGGATGCGCTTGGTCTGCCGCGCTATACCCTCAAAGTAGGAATCATGGATGAAGAGCGTCGCACCACGGTCAACCTGAAAGCCTGCATTGAAGCGGCAAAAGAGCGTTGTGTCTTTATCAACACTGGCTTCCTTGACCGTACTGGCGATGAGATTCATACCTCCATGGAAGCCGGTCCGGTTCTGCCCAAGGCTGATATGAAAAAGGCCGCCTGGATCCAGGCTTACGAGAACTGGAACGTGGACATCGGCCTGGAAGCTGGCCTCAGCGGAAAAGCCCAGATCGGCAAAGGCATGTGGGCTATGCCTGACCTGATGGCGGATATGATGACGGCCAAGATCGGCCATCCGAAGGCCGGGGCCAACACCGCCTGGGTTCCGTCGCCCACAGCGGCTACCCTGCACGCCATTCACTACCATCAGGTAGATGTGGCGGAGGTCCAGGCGGAACTGGCCAAGCGCGAGCGCGCCAGTCTCGACGATATCCTCACCGTGCCATTGATGGACGACCCCAAGTCGCTGTCGGATGAAGCTGCCAAGAAGGAGCTCGACAACAATGCCCAGGGAATTCTGGGCTATGTTGTGCGCTGGGTTGATCAGGGTGTCGGCTGCTCCAAGGTTCCTGACATCAACGATGTCGGTCTGATGGAAGATCGAGCTACGCTGCGTATCTCGTCACAGCACATATGCAATTGGCTCTATCACGGCATTTATACAGAAGCGCAAGTGGTCGAGGCGATGCAGCGCATGGCCGCAGTTGTCGACCGGCAGAACGCGGGCGATGCTCTGTACCAGCCAATGGCGCCGAACTTTGATGATTCAGTGGCCTATCAGGCTGCCCTGGACCTGGTGCTGAAAGGCCGCGAGCAGCCCAATGGCTACACTGAGCCGCTGCTGCATGCCTATCGCCTCAAGGCGAAAAGAAAAGCCGGGCAATAAGTAAGCTCCGGAATCAGAAAAACCCGCTCAGGCGGGTTTTTTTGTGGCTGAGAACCAGGTTGCGGTGGCGCTGGTCGTTGTCTGGGCGTCTAGTCGCCGTGGAGGATGTTGGCGGCGTACAGCGTGTTCTGTAGCAGCATGGCGATCGTCATGGGGCCAACCCCGCCAGGGACCGGTGTTATGTGGCCAGCGCGCTCTGCGGCGGCTTCAAACTCAACATCGCCGTTTAGCGTGCCGTCTGACATGCGGTTGATGCCCACATCAATGACCGTGGCGCCCGGTTTGATCCATTCGCCCTTGACCAGGTCCGGTTTGCCCGCCGCCGCTATTACAATATCGGCACTGCGAACGAAGCTTGCCAGATCCGGAGTGAACCGGTGGGTGACGGTTGTAGTGGCGCCTCGCAACAACAGTTCCATGGACATTGGCCGACCGACAATGTTCGATGCCCCGACGATAACCGCATGCTGGCCTTTATACGGGGTATCGATACTGTCAAGCAGAGCGATAATGCCGGCAGGAGTGCAGGGGCGCAGCTCGGGGCGACGTTGAACCAGGCGCCCTATGTTGTAAGGGTGAAAGCCATCGACGTCCTTGTCCGAGCGGATCTTGACCAGGATCGGGTCCGGGTCAAGGTGGTCAGGCAAAGGCAGTTGCACGAGAATGCCGTCCACCGCCGGGTTGCTGTTGAGTTCGTCAATCAGGCCCTCGAGGGCTTCCTGGGAAGTGTCAGCAGGCAGATCATAGGACAACGACATGATGCCGGCTTTATCACAGGCATTGCGCTTGTTGCGCACGTAAATGTGCGAAGCCGGATCCTGGCCAACCAGCACAACCGCCAGGCCAGGAGCCCTGAGACCCTGCTGACGACGGGCTTCAACACCGGCAGCAACCTGCTGGCAGACACCGGCGGCGATTTCTTTTCCATTTATCAGTTTGGCGGTCATGACAAATTCTTTGAAGTGAAGGCATCATTCAAGAGGTCAGGCACTCTGATAGCAGCGAATGGCCAAAAGGAATGGCACCGCCCCTTGCTCGAAAGGACCGTATTGTCGCACGCCCCGTCGTTTTCGCCAATCCATGGGAATTTTTAGTCAACCCGTGGTGTTTCCTGTGGTATGCTCTTGCGGCGCAGAAGGGGACGAGGACCCCGTCGGTTTATGGAAATTGTCTGTTGACGAGCCTTAAAACCGCCGGTATGATTCGCGCCAACTTTGCTGAGGCACTTGTTGTTCAGGTTAATCGGGGTATAGCGCAGTCTGGTAGCGCGCCTGCTTTGGGAGCAGGATGTCGGGAGTTCGAATCTCTCTACCCCGACCATTATTAAGCTGGATAGGTCAGGTGGGCGAAAGGTTATGCGCCCGTAGCTCAGCTGGATAGAGCAACGGCCTTCTAAGCCGTGGGTCGCAGGTTCAAGTCCTGCCGGGCGCGCCATATGCCGTCGGCAAGGTTCCTGTTCAGGTCCAGGCGTCATGCCATGCCCTTTGCAAAGTTAACTGGTAGTAATGAGGCTCAAGACACGCCCAGCGTGCTCTGCAGTTATTTGATGTGGTGGGCGTAGCTCAGTTGGTAGAGCTCAGGATTGTGACTCCTGCGGTCGAGGGTTCGAACCCCTTCGTCCACCCCAATTTTCTGACTTGAGTTGATTTCCGCAGATCAAGAACTTTAAGATGAATACGGCTGTTGTCACTGCCCAGGGCAGGCCAGAGTCGACTAGAAGTTGATTAAGCTCCGGTGGTGGAATTGGTAGACACGACAGGTTTAGGTCCTGTTGCCGCAAGGTGTGGGGGTTCAAGTCCCTCCCGGAGTACCATCCTTTATTTGTTATCAGCCGTAAGCCTGCGTTCAGTTACAGAGCGATTTTTCCGGGCATTATCTGCTTTGATTGCGTCTTCTTTACGAACATCCCTTTGATGATTCTCTCCAGCTGTAAAACCGTGGTAAACTACCGCTTTTAATTTTCGCGTGTACCTGTAGGTTAGGGGAAAGTGGCATAGTCAGGCCTCAATTTTACCCGCCTTCTGGCCCGTGATTCACTCAGCTACTGAAACGGCAATTTGAGGATCTTCCATGCAAGTGTCTGTTGAAACGACGTCTAACATCGAACGTCGGATGACGATCGGTGTGCCCGCCCAGGAAATCGACCAGGCGGTTGAAAAGCGCCTGCAGAACACCGCCCGTACCGTCAAGATGAACGGTTTCCGTCCGGGCAAGGTGCCCCTGAGTGTTGTAAGGCGTCGTTTTGGCGAGGGTGTTCGCCAGGAAGTAGTCAGTGAAGTCATGCGTGACAGCTACGTGAAGGCTTTGGAAGAGCAGAAGATCGCGCCTGCGGGCTGGCCCAAATTTGAGCCCAAGGCCATGGAGCCAGGCAAGGACCTGGAATTTATCGCCATTTTCGAGGTGATGCCCGAAATCGAACTGGGAGATCTCAGCAAGATCAAGGTAGAACGACCCAAGACCGAGATCACGGACAAAGATATCGACACCATGATTGATAACCTGCGTCGCCAGCAGGCAACCATGAAGTCAGTCAAGCGCAAGTCTAAGAAGAAGGATGTCGTGAACATCGACTTCAAGGGCTACGTGGATGGCGAAGCGTTCGAGGGTGGAACTGCTGAAGGGCATAAGCTGACCCTGGGTTCCGGGCAGATGATTCCGGGCTTTGAAGAAGGCATCGTCGGCGCCAAAGCAGGCGAAGAACTCGAAATTGAGGTGACCTTTCCGGAGGACTACCAGAACGAGGAGCTGGCCGGTAAACCCGCCAAATTCGAAATCAAGGTTAATGAGGTTGAAGAGCCTGTGCTTCCTGAGCTCAACCAGGAATTCTTCGAAAAGTTTGGCATCAAAGCCGAAGACGAAACTGAGTTTCGGGCTGAAGTTGAGAAAAACATGGCTCGGGAGCTCAAGCAGGCTGTGTCCAACAAGCTCAAGAATGATGTGGTTGAAGGGCTTCTGGAGACCACCGAGCTGGAAGTTCCCCAGTCATTGGTCGACCAGGAAATTGACCGTTTGCGTCAGGATGCAGTGCAGCGCTTTGGGGGTCAGATGGATCCCAAACAGTTGCCTGCCGAGCTGTTCACTGAACAGGCGCAGCGTCGGGTTAAAACCGGCCTCTTGTTCCAGGAGTTGGTCAAGAAGAATGACCTGAAAGCCGAGCCCGAAAAGGTCGACGAAAAGATCCAGGAACTGGCGTCTACGTATGAACAGCCAGAGGAAGTGATTGCCCATTTCAGCAGCAGCCCTGAGCAAAAAGCACAGATCGAGTCAGCAGTGCTGGAGGATAAGGTTGTTGATTTTGTCCTGGAGCAGGCCCAGGTCACCGATAAGAAAATGAAGTACGAGGAAGCGATCCAGACTGCCCAGCCGCAGCGCTGAGCAAGGCTGTCGTACCCCGCTTTGTCGGGTCTCGCGCCTGAAGAGAGTGAACAGCCGGCATGCCCGGCTGTTTTCATCTTGTTGCATTGCTGGCAAAGTACGCGATATCGGATGCCCATCAGGCATCAGGAAGCAATGACTGCGCAATGATTAGAGCGCTCGACACAGCACTGATACATTTACGGCCTGCCAGGCCGTTCAACGTCCACAAGGAGTTCAGGCGCATCATGATGCAGAAACCGATCGATGGTCCGACGATGGTTACAAATTCCGGCCTGGTGCCTATTGTTATCGAACAGACAGCGCGCGGCGAGCGTTCTTTCGATATCTACTCGCGCCTGCTTAAGGAGCGCGTTATTTTCATGGTCGGCCAGGTCGAAGACCACATGGCTAACCTGATTGTGGCTCAGCTTCTGTTTCTTGAGTCGGAGAATCCCGATAAGGACATTCATCTCTATATCAACAGTCCCGGTGGGTCGGTTACTGCTGGCATGTCAATCTATGACACCATGCAATTCGTAAAGCCGGATGTTGCGACTCTGTGTGTCGGCCAGGCTGCCAGTATGGGTGCATTGTTGCTGGCCGGCGGTGCTGCAGGCAAGCGGGCCTGTCTGCCCAATTCCCGTGTCATGATCCACCAGCCGTTGGGTGGGTACCAGGGCCAGGCTTCGGATATTGAGATACATACCCGCGAGATCCTCAAGATCAGGAACAGCCTGAATGAAATTCTCGCCCATCATACGGGCCAGGATCTCGAAACGGTCGCGAAAGACACTGACCGTGACTATTTCATGGACCCGATACAGGCCAAGGAATACGGTTTGGTTGATTCGGTACTTGATAAGCGTGTATCGGATAAATAATACTGAAATGGTCGCAACTTCCTTTGGCGGCGTATTGTTTAGTTAACGATTGACTGTGCGCCGGCACTCAAAGACAGAGGTATTTCAATGGCAGATGAAAGAAACGGCAGAAGCGACGATAACGGCAAGTTGCTCTACTGCTCGTTTTGTGGAAAGAGCCAGCATGAAGTCCGGAAGCTCATCGCAGGGCCTTCGGTGTTCATCTGTGACGAGTGCGTCGACCTGTGCAACGACATAATCCGGGAAGAAATCCAGGAGAATGCACAGGAAGACAGCCGTGATCGTCTTCCCACACCGTCTGAAATCCGGGACACCCTCAACGAGTATGTCATAGGGCAGGATAGAGCCAAGGTGGTACTCGCTGTTGCGGTTTATAACCACTACAAGCGCTTGCGATACGGTGAAGGCAAGGCCGATGTCGAGCTTGGCAAAAGCAATATCCTGCTGATTGGCCCTACAGGCAGCGGCAAGACGCTGCTCGCAGAGACTCTGGCGCGGGTACTGAACGTGCCCTTCACCATTGCCGATGCGACGACCCTGACCGAAGCGGGCTATGTGGGTGAAGACGTTGAAAATATTATCCAGAAACTGCTTCAGAAGTGCGACTACGATGTAGAGAAGGCCCAGCGTGGCATCGTCTACATTGATGAGATTGACAAGATCTCACGTAAGTCGGATAACCCGTCTATTACCCGTGATGTCTCCGGTGAAGGCGTACAGCAGGCGTTGCTGAAGCTGATCGAAGGTACTGTTGCCTCTGTGCCGCCCCAGGGCGGCCGCAAGCATCCACAACAGGAATTCCTGCAGGTTGATACTGGTAACATCCTGTTTATTTGTGGCGGTGCCTTCGCTGGCCTGGACAAAGTGATCCAGGCCCGTTCAGAGCGCAGCAGCATCGGTTTCTCGGCGTCTGTTGTCAGCCAGGAGGATCGCAAGAATACCGGTGAGATCATCAAGGATGTTGAAACCGAGGATCTGGTCAAGTACGGCCTGATTCCGGAGTTTGTCGGCCGGCTTCCGGTTGTGGCAACACTGACCGAACTTGATGAAGAGGCGCTGATCCAGATTCTGACCGAGCCCAAGAATGCGCTGACCAAGCAGTACCAGAAACTTTTTGACATGGAAGGTGTCGAACTGGACTTCCGGGAAGATGCCCTGCGAGCTGTGGCCCATAAAGCCATGAGCCGTAAGACCGGGGCCCGTGGTTTGCGCTCCATAATGGAAGCGACCTTGCTGGATACCATGTATCAGATACCGTCTGAGCATGGCATTTCCAAGGTGGTGATCGATGAAAGCGTGATCAAGGGCGATTCGGAGCCGTTCAAAATTTACGCCAGCAGCGATCATGCCAAGGCCGTGCCGGAGGATTGACCCAGGTTCTGCTCCGGTTACCGATAACGGATGAAAAAAGGGCGGCGACGCCCTTTTTTTTTCTCTTTTTTGCGCCGCGGGGCTACCGGAAAGCTTTTAGGCGTTGGTTCCATCGCTGCAGCGCCGCGGTTCCAGGCAGCCAAGGCGGCCCAAAAGAGATTGTAATTACGCAGGCTGCCCCAATGAACGATGGTATGCTGAATTAAACGTCATCAGAGGATTCCATATGACCCTGACAGCCCAAGTGTCTGTAAACGAGTACCCGATGCTCCCGCTGCGTGATGTGGTGGTTTTCCCGCATATGGTGGTACCGCTGTTTGTCGGGCGCGAAAAATCGATACAGGCATTGGAAGCCGCGATGGAAGGTAGCAAGGAGATTCTGCTGGTAGCCCAGAGGGATGCCGGAACCGATGATCCAGGCCCAAAGGATGTGTTCAACATGGGTACCCTGGCAACTGTGCTGCAGATGCTGAGATTGCCGGACGGCACGGTCAAGGTGCTGGTGGAGGGCAACGCCCGGGCCAAACTGGACAGTATTGCGGACGGCGACTATCTGACCGCTCAAGCCGTGCTGATGGAAGAGGAATCGCTGCCTGAGCGTGAAGAAGAGGTTCTGGTTAAAACCCTGACCGAGGAATTCGAAAAATACGTCAAACTCTCCAAAAAAGTCCCCTCGGAAGTCTCCAATGCCCTGACCGGCATTCATGAGCTTGAGCGTCTTGCCGACACCATGGCTGCCCATCTTGAGTTGCGGATACCGGAAAAGCAGGAACTGCTTGAAGCCCTGGATGTCCGGCTGCGCGTTGACCTGCTGCTGGGTAAGCTGGATGGTGAGATCGACCTGATCGAGGTGGAGAAGCGGATCCGCGGCCGCGTCAAGAAGCAGATGGAGCGCAGCCAGCGTGAGTACTACCTCAACGAGCAGATGAAGGCCATCCAGAAAGAGATGGGCTCTATGGGGGAAGGTAACAACGACTTCGAAGATCTCGAAAACAGGCTTGAGGAAGCCGGCCTGCCGGAAGAGGCGCGCAAGAAAACCGAAATTGAGCTGAACAAGCTCAAGATGATGTCGCCCATGTCGGCCGAAGCCACCGTGGTGCGGGGCTATATTGACTGGATGCTGGCTGTGCCCTGGAAAAAGCGCAGTCGCGTTCGTCATGATATAGAGAAGGCCCGTGAAATTCTGGATGAGGATCACTACGGCCTGGATGAGGTCAAAAAGCGTATTCTTGAGTATCTGGCAGTCCAGAGCCGGGTCAAGAAGATCAAGGGCCCTGTGCTGTGCCTGGTGGGCCCTCCTGGCGTCGGTAAGACCTCCCTGGGTCAGTCCATTGCCCGGGCAACCAACCGGAAATACACCCGCATGGCTTTGGGTGGCGTTCGGGACGAGGCCGAGATCCGCGGTCACCGAAAGACCTACATTGGAGCGCTGCCTGGCAAATTGTTGCAGAAGCTGGCAAAGGTCGAAGTCAAGAACCCGCTGTTTCTGTTTGACGAAATAGACAAGATGGGTATGGATCACAGGGGCGACCCGGCCTCTGCCTTGCTGGAGGTGCTTGATCCAGAGCAAAATCACACCTTCAACGATCATTACCTGGAAGTGGATTATGATCTGTCGGATGTGATGTTTGTTTGTACCTCCAACTCCATGGACATTCCGTCAGCACTTTTGGACCGGATGGAAATTATCCGAATCCCGGGGTACACCGAGGATGAAAAGGTCAATATTGCCCTCAAGTACCTTTTGCCCAAGCAGATCAAGGCCAATGGCCTGCGCAAAGGGGAGCTTGAAATGCCTGAGGCGACCTTGCGTGATGTCATCAGGTACTACACCCGGGAAGCCGGTGTACGTGGCCTGGAACGGGAAATTGCCAAGATCTGTCGAAAAGTGGTTCGCGACCACGTTCAGAGCGGGGAAAAGACCACGGTAGAGATCACCCCTGAGGTGCTTGAGGATTACTCCGGCGTCCAGAAGTACAAGTATGGTCTTGCGGAAGAAAAGAACCAGGTTGGTCAGGTGACCGGTCTGGCCTGGACCCAGGTGGGCGGTGAATTGCTCACCATCGAATGTGCCCTGACCAAGGGCAAGGGTCGCGTGGTCAAGACGGGCTCTCTCGGTGACGTCATGCAGGAGTCGATACAGGCCGCCCTTACCGTGGTCAGAAGCCGTGCCGTCGGTCTTGGTATCGCCGAGGATTTCCATGAGAAACATGACCTGCATGTCCACGTGCCGGAGGGGGCAACGCCGAAAGACGGCCCTAGCGCCGGTATTGGGATGTGCACGGCCCTGGTCTCTGCGCTGACCAATATTCCGGTCCGTGCGGATGTCGCCATGACCGGCGAAATCACTCTGCGCGGGCGTGTGCTGCCCATAGGCGGCCTCAAGGAAAAGCTGCTTGCGGCTCACCGGGGCGGCATCAAGACGGTCATCATTCCAGATGAGAATGTTCGCGATCTCAAGGAGATACCAGACAATATCAAGAAGTCACTGGAGATCCTTCCGGCGAAATGGATTGACGAAGTTCTAGATATCGCACTGGCCTACCCGCCAGCACCGCTCGCTGAAGATCCCGAGTCACGGTCCAAATCAGGCAGCACCCGTGACGATGACGGGGACAACGCAGAGCGCATAAATACACATTAAACAGCACAGGTCTTGTTGACAGGCTAGAGAGCCCATTGGTATAACTGTTTCGCCGTGAAGCAGCCAATACCAAGGGCTCCCGCGCAGTATGCGGCTATTTTGATCTTCTAGAGTCAGCCGCAGGGAATAAGAAAAGTGAAAAATGGAATTCTCCGACTGCTTGTGCGATAGTCGAGAGCGTCCAAGAAAAACAAACCAACCTATAACATCTTCAACCTGAAATCGAAGGGGTTTAGTGTGAACAAGTCCGAACTTATTGATTCAATTGCAGAGTCAGCTGATATCTCCAAAGCCAGTGCCGGTCGTGCCCTGGATGCCATGATCAACTCCGTTACTAGTGCCCTTAAAGAAGGCGATCAGGTGACTTTGATTGGTTTCGGTACTTTCTCCGTTAAAGAGCGTGCAGCCCGTACTGGTCGCAATCCGCAAACTGGCGCTGAAATCAAGATTCCGGCATCCAAGGTGCCTGGGTTCAAGGCAGGTAAGGCTCTGAAGGACGCCGTTAAGTAACGGTCTCTTTCGCTAGGCTCCATCATTTATGGTGTAGCCGGAGCGACCCCCGTATGACCCATCGGCTTATCCAAGTTCGGGACGGTAAAACCGGGTAGAGGTTGCTTTCAAACGAAGTCGGGGCGCATTCCATCAGGGTGCGCCTTTTTACGTTGCGCATGTCAGTTTATCGGGGACTACCGCTTGCCGCACAGTGCAAAGCAGGGCCTGAACGCTGGCTTTCCGAATGAATTGCGAGAGGCCTGACGCCTGCAAATGTGATCGCTCTTTTACGAAGGGCTGCACTGCCGCCGGCGATCTGGGAGGACCATGCTTCAAGATATCCGAGAAAATTCCCAGGGCACTATTGCCAAAATCATTGTGGGACTTCTGATTGTCGCCCTTTCCATGTGGGGCGTGGACGCTATTATTGGCGGCTTCTCAGGAGAGCCCGAAGTGGCTGTTGTTGATGGTGAGCCCATTACCGAACGCGAGTTCATGCGCGTGGTGCAGATGGAGCGTCAACGTGCCCTGTCTGAGATGGATACGGCTGACCCGTCGCTGCTGGACGACGACGAGATCCGGCGCGAGGTACTGAACGCCATGATCCAGGAAACGGTCCTTACTCAGGATGCGGCCCGTCAGGGTCTTGAGCTGTCCGACGAGGACATTGACCGCCTGATCACCCAGATGGCCCAGTTCCAGGTAGACGGCGAATTTAACCGCGACCGCTTCGTGGCTGTTATCAGAAATATGGGTATGGGGCCCATGGAATTCCGGGATGCTATGCGACGCCAGTTTGTCGTCAACCAGATCCGTGCCGGTATTCTCAAAAGCGGGCTTGTGTCTCCTCAGGTCGTACAGAGACTCCTGGACATTCAGTATCAAGCCCGGGACTTCCGGACCTTTGAGCTTAGCCCCAGCATGGTTGAAGGGCAGGTTGAGGTTTCTGACGAGGACGTAAAGGAATACTACGAACAGAATCCCGGGCAGTTCAAGCAGCCGGAGCAGGTTGAAGCCGCCTATGTCGAGCTTTCTCTTGACGACCTGGCTGAACAGATCGAAGTCAGTGAAAGTGATCTTCGCCAAGAGTACGAGAACCAGGTGGACGATCTTGCCTCCGAAGAGCGCAAAACCTCACACATTCTCATTGAAGACGGTGATGAGGCAGAGCAGAAGCTGGCTGAGGTACAGCAGAAGCTGGAAGCCGGCGAGGACTTCGACGAGCTGGCTAAAACCTATTCCGACGACCTGTCATCAGCGCAGGACGGCGGTGACCTGGGTTATGCCGGTCGGGGAGTCTTCGACAGTGCGTTTGAGGATGCGATGTTTGCCCTGGAAGAGGGCGAGGTATCCGATCCGGTTGAAACCCAGTACGGCACTCATCTGATCAAGGTCACGGATGTTCGCTCCAAGGAGCCGCCGTCTTTTGAGGAGATGAAGCCTCAGCTGCGTAGTCAGCTGGCCGAGGAGCGCGCCGGCGACCGATATGCCGAGCTGCGCTCGCGCCTTTCTGACCTTGCGTATGCCGAGGATAACCTGGAGGTACCGGCAGAAGAGCTGGGTCTGGAGCTGAAGACTCAGGATGGCATAACCCGGGAAGGGGGCGAGGGCGTCTTCAGTCATCAGGGGCTGGTGCGCCAGCTGTTCTCTGATGATGTGCTCGATGATCAATACAATACCGAAGTCATTGATGTCAGCCCCGGCACTTCTGTTGTGGCGCGGGTACGTGAGTATCAGCCTGGTGCCCAGCAGCCATTTGAAGAGGTGCGTGAAGAGATTCGGACGCAGCTGGTTGAGCAGCGTACCCAGGAAGCTCTTTCGGACCTCGGGCGTGATCTGATCGCCCGGCTTCAGGATGGGGAATCCCTGGAGGATCTTGAGATACCTGTCGAGAGCTGGCAGTCATACACGGGCGTATCGCGCTCCAGTCAGGAAGTCGACCAACAGGTTCTGCGTCGTACCTTTGAGCTGCCGGAACCCGAGGGAGAAGCCACTACCTACGGTATGACCGAGTCTGGCCAGGCTCTCACCATCATTGCCCTTGATGATGTGGAAGCCGTGGCAACGGAGAACAAGGAGCAGGAACTGGAGCAATGGCAGGAGTTTGTTGCGGCCCAAATGGCCGAGCGCGAATACCGGGCTTATCGCCAACTGCTGCGTGACCGCGCGGACGTCGAAAGGCCCTGAATCATCCGGCAGCCCTGGCATGCGACGGCGCGTCAGGGCTGCCGGACCCTTCCCATTGCGGCAGTCTATGGCTGTACTATCTCTATCGTCCTGTATCTTCGCTCTTCAGGGGCCGACCGCTGACCCTTATTGAATAGGTAAGCGGGTAGGCTTGAGGCTGTCCTTGATTTTCTTGAGGTGTTGCTGGAAATCAGGGCCGCGCTTGAGGGTCACTCCGGTAGCCAGGATATCGATCACTGTCAGGTGAATGATCCGCGAAGTCATCGGCATATAGACCTCTGTGTCCTCTGATGCGGTAACCTCGAGTGCTACCGTGCACACCTTGGACAGGGGCGAATCTGGCGCAGTAATTCCGATCACCGTGGCCCCATTGGCACGGGCTATTTCCGCAATTTCGATCATCTCCCTAGTACGACCGGTATAGGAGATCACCACGATCACATCCCCTGTAGCAGAGCCTGCGGCAACCATCCGCTGCATAAGCGCATCGTCATAACTCATCACCGGAATGTTAAAACGAAAAAACTTGTGTTGGGCGTCCAGGGCAACCGGGGCGGATCCGCCCATTCCGAAAAAATTGATCTGTTTGGCCTGGATAAGATGGTCGATAGTCAGGGCTAGCGCTTTGGCCGAGAGGGCTTGCCGGGCTTTATCCAGATTGGCTATGGTGGTGAGAACGATCTTGTCCGCAAACTCGGCCACCGAATCTTCAGGGCTGATGTTCTGCCCCACATAAGGGGTGCCGGTTGCGATGCTTTGAGCCAGGCGTATCTTGAAGTCGGGGAAGCCGGTGGCGGAGAAATTTCGGCAGAACCTGTTTACGGTCGGTTCGCTGACCTCCGCTGCCCGGGCGAGGGATGCGATACTGTACCGGGTGGCTGACGTCGGGTCGTTCAGTATGGCTTCAGCGACCTTACGTTCGGACTTGTTCAGCGTGTCGAGTCTGTCCTGGATAACGCTAAGAATATTGTCATCCTGGTAGGCATGCTTGGCTGCCATGAAAAGCTCCTCTCTGGCTTGGCGTTTAAGGACCCTCTGGAGGCGGATTATACCCTGTTTCGCCAGCAAAAGCGGTAGTATAAGTATCAAATATCCGGGCGCCACCTGGGAATACACACTTCTGTGTGTCATAACTTAGGTAATATTACTACATTATATGTCGGGCCTGTCCCCAGACAAGCGGGATTGGCACCGGCACCTGTGACAGGAAGAAATGCCTATGGTCGGCAAAAGCAGTACGCGTTGTGACCTGATCATGTTCGGTGCTCTGGGTGATCTGGCTCAGCGCAAATTGTTCCCGGCCCTTTACCAGCTGGAACGAGCCGGCTTGCTTGAGCCAAACAGTCGTGTCCTGGCGCTGGCTCGCAGTGATGACAGTACGGCTGCTATCAGGGCTCAGCTGGCAGAGAGCATTCAGAGCTATGTCAAAGCTGAGGATATTGACGAGGGGGTGCTGGCCCGGTTCCTGGATCGGGTCGATTACCTCTGTTTCGACTTTGAGAGTGAACAGGGCTACGGCCTTCTGAATGAATGGCGTGCCCGGGGCGGTGGGGAGCTGATTGTCTATATGGCGACCCCACCCTCCCTCTATGGCGTGATAGCGCGGAACCTGCGTGACCAGGGCTGTTGCAATGCGGACACCCGTATCGTGGTAGAAAAACCCATCGGGCACGACCTGAGCTCGTCAAAAGTTATCAATAACCAGCTTGCGGAGGTTTTCAACGAGAACCAGCTGTTCCGTATTGATCACTACCTTGGCAAGGAAACCGTCCAGAACCTGATCGCCTTACGTTTTGCCAATAATCTGTTCGCTACACAGTGGAACCAGAACCATATCTCCCACGTGGAAATTACCGTAGCCGAGAGCGTAGGCATTGAAGGCCGCTGGGGGTACTTTGACAAAGCCGGCCAGATGCGGGATATGATCCAGAATCATCTTCTGCAATTGTTATGTCTGATTGCCATGGACCCGCCGGCGGATCTTTCAGCAAACAGCATCCGTGATGAAAAAGTAAAAGTGCTCAAGGCGCTCCGCCCCATTACCTCTGACATGATCGATACTCACCTGGTGCGCGGTCAGTACACGGCAGGGACCAGTAACGGTTTACCTGTCCCCGGTTATCTGCAGGAGGAGGGCGCTGCGAAAGGAAGCAGCACAGAAACATTCGTGGCGCTGAAGGCTGAGATCCACAACTGGCGCTGGGCCGGCGTACCCTTCTACATACGTACGGGCAAGCGTTTGCCGGAAAAGCTTTCCCAGATCATCATCCATTTCAAGCCGGCTCCCCACTACATCTTTGATCCGGACCAGAAGCATCTGGCCAACAACAAGCTCATCATCCGGCTTCAGCCCGACGAGGGCATGGAGCTTCAGATACTGACCAAGGACCAAGGCCTGGATAAGGGCATGAGGTTACGTCAGGGTCCGCTGGAGCTGACCTTTTCCGAAGCGTTCAGCACAAGTCGCATTCCTGATGCCTACGAGCGCCTGCTGTGGGAAGCTATGAAAGGTAATCAGTACCTGTTTGTCCGTCGCGATGAGGTTGAGTATGCCTGGCATTGGGTAGATCAGGTGATGTCCCACTGGCAGGACCCAGCGGCTCACCCGAAAAGGTACGCAGCTGGAACCTGGGGGCCGGTTGCCTCTATTGCCATGATCACCAGAGACGGGAGAAGCTGGTATGAAGATGCCTGATCTGTCTTGGCCGGCGGGGCTCCTGCCAGAGATCGCGGCCGATCAGCAGACCCTCGCGCGCCACCTAGCGGAGTTTGTTGCCCGCGAGCTAAGCCGGGCTATTGACCGGGATGGCCGCGCCAGCCTGGCGGTTCCGGGCGGAAGCACGCCGGTTCAGTTCTTTCGTGCCTTACGGACCCAGGCGCTGGACTGGGCCAGGGTGGAGATTACTCTCACCGATGAACGGTGGGTACCGCAAAGCAGTGAAGACAGCAACGCCAGGCTGGTGAACGCCAATCTGCTCCAGGACCGGGCCGCAGCCGCGACATTCTACCCCTTGAAGCTCGAGGGTGCTTCGGCACTTGAAGGTCAATCAGCTGCTGAGCGGGCTCTTGACCAGCTGAAGTGGCCGCTGGATGTGGTAATCCTTGGCATGGGTAGCGATGGCCATACAGCTTCGCTTTTTCCCGACGCTCCTGAGCTGAGCCGTGCCCTGGACCCCGGTAACAGTGCCCGTTCCATTGCCATGACGCCGCCCTCCCAGTCGACCGAGCGCCTCTCCCTTACCCGCTCGGCTCTGATACAGGCAAGGTCTGCCGTGCTGCTTATCCATGGCACGGACAAGCTGGCCACGCTTGAGGAGGCGTTTGCCCGGTCCGATGAGCAGGTCATGCCGATTCGGGCTTTTCTGAAACCAGGTCTCCGGATTTTCTGGAGCCCGTGAGCTTCGCTCTGTGCCATGCCAGAGTCTGGCCGAACACGGCCTCAGGGTTGTGAGTGACTATAAGGAGCCTGTTATGTCGCAGCTATCCATGGAACATCGTCACCAGGTGCGGTCGGTATTGGCGGCATGTCCCCTGATACCGGTGATTAGCATTCAGAATCCGGAGCACACGATACCCCTTGCCCGGGCACTCGTGGACGGCGGCATTAAAATACTCGAGGTCACGCTCCGGACCGAACATGGCTTGGGTGCCATCCGGCAGCTGCGGAAGGCTTTCCCCGACGTATGGGTAGGGGCAGGCACAGTATCCCACGTAAGTCAGTATCGGGAGGCCGAAGCAGTGGGCTCCCAGTTCGTGATTACCCCCGGTGTCACCCGGGAACTACTCGAGTTTGGCATGACGGCCCACGTACCTCTGCTGCCTGGCGTTTCCACCATATCGGAAATGATGATGGGCTACGCGCTCGGGTACCGCGAATTCAAGTTTTTCCCAGCCGAGGTTTCGGGAGGCATTGCGGCCTTGAGGGCGTTCGCCGGGCCCTTCGGGGATGTTTCGTTCTGTCCTACCGGAGGTGTGCGTAGAGATACCGCGAAAGACTATTTGGCTCAGTCAAACGTGGTTGCGGTGGGTGGAACCTGGTTGACACCGCAAGAGCTGGTCAATGCAGGGGACTGGCAGGGTATAGCGGAGCTGGCCCGGGCCAGCCTGGCGGATCTCTGATTCTGGAGTCCGGAGACCGGCTTGGTTTATGGCCGGCTGGACTGCGAAAAAGAGACGGTAATGGAAAGCCCGGCCACCCCGGGCTTTTTTGTAGCTAGCGCCCCTACTGAATGGCAGCACCGGCTCGAACGATCTTCATGGTATTGGTGCCGCCCTGGGCGTTCACATAATCGCCCTTGGTCATGACCACAAGATCACCGTCTTTTACCACACCCTGGTCCATCAACTGAGTCACAGCCCGGGCATTGATCTGGTCGTTGGGCAGGGATTCGGTATCAAAAGGCACCGTCTGAACCCCACGATACATAGCTACTCGATGCTGGGTGCTATGGTGGCGGGAGAAGCAGAAAATGGGCAGGCTGGACTTTATGCGGGACATCATCAGCGGCGTGGCGCCGGTTTCACTCATGCAGATGATGGCCGTCACGTTCTCCAGGTGATTGGCGGCGTACATGGCTGACAGGGCGATGGCTTCATCCACTTCCGACATGGACTCATGAATGCGATGCTTGGATTGATGGGTCGAGGGGTGCTTTTCGGCGCCGATGCAGATACGTACCATCGCCTCCACGGCTTCTTTTGGGTAATCGCCTACGGCCGTCTCTGCTGACAGCATGACTGCATCGGTGTAGTCGAAAACCGCGTTTGCCACATCCGAAACCTCAGCCCTTGTCGGCATCGGGTTTTCGATCATGGACTCCATCATCTGCGTTGCGGTGATCACTACTTTGTTAAGGGTGCGGGCCCGGTTGATTATGTGCTTCTGCACGCCCACAAGAGCGGCATCGCCTATTTCCACCGCCAGATCGCCCCGTGCCACCATGACCGCATCCGAGGCCTCGATAACGCGGTCCAGGGCTTCGTCATCGTCTGCCAGCTCAGCCCGTTCAATCTTGGCAACCAGGCCGGCGGAAGAGCCCGCTTCTTTCAGGAGCGCCCGGGCGACATGCATGTCTTCAGCCGTCCGAACGAAAGAAACCGCCACGTAGTCGGCTCCCAATGCTGCCGCTGTTTTTATGTCCTCTTTGTCTTTTTCAGTCAGCGCGCTGGCAGACAGTCCGCCGCCGCGCTTGTTCAACCCTTTATTATTGGAAAGGGGGCCGCCGATGAGGACGCGGGAGGTAATGCTGTGTTCGTCCACTGACTCCACGGTCATTTCAATGCGACCGTCATCCAGTACCAGGATGTCACCGGTTTTAACGTCCTGTATCAGCTGCTCATAGTCGATGCCGACGCGGTCACTGGTGCCTGCCTCTTTATCCATGGCGGCATCGAGCACAAAGGTCTGTCCCGGCTTGAGTGTGACCTTGTTTTCACTGAACCGGGCAATCCGGAGTTTCGGTCCCTGCAGGTCGGCCAACAGTGCCACGAAGCGACCCTGGGCCCTGGCTGTCTCCCGCACATTGCGAGCACGCTGGATATGATCTTCGGCGCTGCCGTGGGAGAAATTGAGTCGGGTCACATCCACGCCGGCGGCGATAATAGCCGCCAGGGATTCGGGTGAGTCTGTTGCCGGGCCTAAGGTAGCGACAATTTTGGTGCGCCTGAGCATTATCCGGATCCTTGTTCATTCGTTCATTCGTTCATTCGTTCATTCGTTCGTTACGCCAGCCCATACTCATGGAAACCAGTCGTCCCAATGAAACCTGCTGCCTGTTCGCGGGGTCTAGCCCGCAGCTTTAATAAGCGCCAGGGTATTGTCCAGCATACGGTTGGAGAATGCCCACTCATTATCGTACCAGGCCATGACCTTTGCCTGACGGCCGATCATCCGGGTGTGGTTGCTGTCAAAAATACTTGAGAGCGAGTCATGATTGAAGTCCACACTCACCAGCTTGTCACTGTTATAGCCCATGACGGCGCTGCCTGACGCTGCCGCCTTGACCACCTGATTGATTTCATCGACGCTGGTGTCGCGGCAGGCAATGAAACTGAAATCGACCAGCGAAACATTTATTGCCGGGACCCGGACGGCCAGGCCATCGAGCTTCCCTTCCAGGGCTGGAAGCACCTTGCCAATGGCAGCGGCTGCTCCGGTCTTGGTCGGAATCATGGACTGGGTGGCCGAGCGCGCGCGATAAAGGTCCGTATGGTAGACGTCGCTCAGTTTCTGGTCGTTGGTGTAGGAATGGATGGTTGTCATGAGCCCGCTTTCGATGCCTATGGCTTCATGCAGGGCCTTGACCACGGGCGCCAGACAGTTAGTGGTGCAGGAGGCATTGGAAATGACGTCATGGCCGCTGTTGAGCATGTCGTCGTTGACGCCGAATACAATCATGGCGTCCGCATCAGGGGAGGGCGCCGAAATAATGACCTTGCGCGCGCCCGCTGTGAGGTGGGCAGCGGCTTTGGTCCGGGAGGTGAAGAGCCCGGTACATTCCATAACCACGTCCACATGGTAGTCTTTCCATGGAAGCTCTTCCGGGTTTTTAATGGCGGTAATGGCGATGCGGTCGCCGTCCACAGACAGTGATTCGGCATCGTGTTGCACCGTTGCATTGAAGCGTCCATGTACGCTGTCATATTTCAACAGATGGGCGTTGGTTTCCGCATCGCCCAGATCGTTGATCGCCACGACCTGAATGCGGTTGCGGTAGTTATTTTCGTAAAGTGCGCGGACGATGTTGCGGCCAATGCGGCCGAAGCCATTGATTGCAATGCGAATAGTCATGATTAGCTCCACTGGCGTAGGTAATTTTATTGTTGATGTAGTAAATATAACAACATTTTATGAGCTAATGAACAATGAATCGTGAATAAACGAACAAAAGAACGTAAAATTACGGTCAAAAGGGCCGCCCAAGCTGACTGAGGAGAACACGCATGCACCCGACCGTCGACAAGGTTACTCGCCGAATCATTGACAGGAGTCGCAAAAGCCGGGGGGACTATCTTGCCCATATGGCGGAACTCGCTTCCCAGTCGCCCCACAGGGAAGTGCTCTCCTGTGGCAACCTCGCCCATGGCTTTGCCTCCTGTAGTCCTGGTGACAAGGACACCTTGAAGCTCATGAACAAGGCCAATCTGGCCATCGTATCGGCCTATAACGACATGTTGTCAGCGCATCAGCCCTATGAACGCTTTCCCGGGCTCATTCGTGATGCCGCCCATAGCATGGGGTCAGTGGCCCAGTTTGCGGGCGGCACGCCGGCCATGTGTGACGGGGTAACCCAGGGCCAGCCCGGTATGGAACTGAGCCTGTTCTCCCGGGACGTCATTGCCATGAGCACGGCCATAGCGCTCAGTCACAACATGTTCGATGCGGTGGCCCTTCTGGGTATCTGCGACAAGATCGTGCCAGGACTGTTAATTGGTGCCCTTAGCTTTGGCTACCTGCCCACTGTGCTGGTGCCCGGGGGGCCCATGCCTTCCGGCTTGCCAAACAAGGAGAAACAGCGGATTCGCCAGCTCTATGCGGAGGGCAAGATTGGTAAGGACGAGCTTCTGGAAGCAGAGATACAGTCGTACCACAGCCCGGGTACCTGCACATTTTATGGCACTGCCAACAGTAACCAGATGATGGTTGAGGTCATGGGGTTGCACTTGCCTGGCGCAGCGTTTGCTAATCCCAATACGCCGGTCCGTGATGGACTGACGCGAGCCGCAGCAGAACAGGCGATCCGGCTGTCACGTCCCAACGGCGGCGAGCTCGGCCTGGCAGATATGGTTGATGAGAAGAGCATCGTTAATGCCGTGGTCGCCTTGCTGGTTACCGGAGGCTCAACCAACCATACCATTCACTGGATTGCTGTCGCCCGTGCCGCCGGCATACTGATCGACTGGAACGACTATGCTGAGCTGTCATCAGTTGTACCCTCCATGACCCGAATTTATCCCAACGGCCAGGCCGACGTTAACGCATTTCATGACGCTGGCGGCACGCCTTTCCTGATCCGCGAGCTGCTTGATGCGGGATATCTGCACAACGACGTCCAGACCATCGTCGGTCACGGCCTGGACCGGTATACCCGCATGCCTGAATGCAAGGACAGCAAATTGGTCTGGACGCCCGCTGCCAGGGAAAGCCAAGATCCTTCGGTGCTCAGCACCGCCCGCCAGCCCTTTGCACCGGAGGGGGGCCTGAGGGTTCTTGATGGCAACCTGGGGCGGGGGGTCATGAAGGTCTCGGCAGTCGCCCGCGAGCACCATCGGGTGGAGGCGCCAGCCGTGGTGTTCAATGACCAGAATGAGCTTGCCGCCGCGTTTGAGGCCGGCGAGCTGAACCGGGACTGCGTGGTGGTTGTCCGGTTTCAGGGACCGAGGGCAAACGGCATGCCCGAACTTCACAACCTGACCCCTTATCTGGGGGTCCTGCAGGACCGGGGTTTTCATGTCGCCCTGGTGACGGATGGGCGTATGTCCGGCGCTTCCGGGAAGGTTCCGGCTGCCATTCACGTATACCCTGAGGCCCTGGACGGCGGCGTACTGGCAAAGATCCAAACCGGTGACATGATCTGTGTCGACGCTGTCGAAGGCAGGCTCAACCTGAATGTACCGGAGCATGAGTTGGCGGAGCGGTCACCGGCATTACCCGATCTGCGAGGCTCGCATACCGGGCTGGGTCGTGAGTTGTTCGGCTGGATGCGCCGCTCTGCGAGCACCCCGGAGGAGGGCGCCTGCTCGTTCTGGAATCATGAATCATGACCAGCACGACCGCCACAACAAGCCTAGGGCTGGTAGCGGATATCGGTGGTACCCACGCACGCTTCGCCCTTGTGGCAGACGATCCGGCACAGCCGGACCATGCACAGCGAGTCCTGTGCGCGGATTATCGAAGTCTCCAGCAGGCTATTGAAACCTACCTGGAAAAGGCAGCCATCTCCGGGGATGCTATCGACAGGGCCTGTATCGCACTGGCCTCTCCCATTCGGGGTGATGCAATTGCCATGACCAATAACCCCTGGCAATTCCGTATTTCGGAGCTTAAAAGGCGATTTGGCTGGCAGACACTCAAGGTGATCAATGACTTCACCGCCATGGCACTGGGAGTGCCTCATGTATCAAATGAACATCTGGTGGCACTTGGGGGAGGGCCGGCAGAACATGCAAGCCCACGTCTGGTGATCGGTCCCGGAACTGGTCTCGGGGTATCGGGGTTGGTGCCCACCCGAAATGGCTGGGTGCCACTGGCCACCGAAGGGGGCCATGTGGATCTACCGGTCAGCTCCGATGACGAGATCGAACTGCTGCGTATCCTGCGCAGGCGATTCGGGCGGGTATCCGCAGAGCGGGTTCTATCGGGACCGGGCCTGGTCAACCTCTATCAGGCCTATGCTCAGATGCAGGGCCAGTCCGGACCGTTCACGACACCGCAACAGGTTGTGCAAGCAGCGGTCGGGAACTCCGATACACTGGCCCGGGCAACGCTCTTACAGTTCTGCGAATGGCTCGGACGGGTTGCCGGTAACGCGGCACTTACCCTGGGCAGTCGTGGCGGGGTGTACCTGTGTGGCGGATTGCTGCCGCGGATGGCGGAGTTTCTGGCTGAAAGCGGATTTCGGGCGGGGTTCGAGGCCAAGGGCAGAATGCGTTCGATAATGGAGGCTACCCCTGTGTATCTGGTGACTGACGACGCTACTGCCCTGTATGGCTCGGCAGAAGCTCTTGGCAACGAGGAGGTCGGCCGCTTGCAGAACTGAGTTGTGGCTAGGTGAAGTACTCAAGCACGTCGCTTTCAGCCTGTCCCCCAGCCTCTGCCTCTTTCCTGAGCTGAAGGCCAAGCTCAAGGTAGTGCTTCAGGTCTATTCCGAAGCTGCCGTTGGGCCACTCCTTCAGCACGGTGACGGGTTTGCCGTCGCCGATGTTAAGGCTCATCAGATCAAGCACCCGCTCACGGCATGGGGCCTTGCCGGCGTCCCGCACAACCAACAGGCGCGGGCGCAACCGATTGACGGGGTTGGATTGCAGTATCAGCCCGATTTCCCCCGTGGATAGCTCCACCAGGGCACCGGGTGGGTATATGCCGGTGAAGCGGATGAATTCTAGCGCAAGGTCATCGTCGAACTGGGTGCCGCGGCATTTATAAAGAATATCCAGCGCCTGTTTTGAGGATTTGGCGCTGTCGTAGACCCGGTGGCCGGTAATCGCATCGTAGGCATCGACCACCGCAACGATCTTGGCAAAATAGGGAATCTGGTGTTGAAGTAAGCCCCTGGGGTAGCCAGTGCCATCCATGCGTTCATGATGGTCGTAGGCAACGTCGACCGCAGTTGATTCCAGGCCGTTAACCGCCATCAACACCTGGCGCCCATAGACCGGGTGCATCTTCATTTCAGCAAATTCTTCCGGCGTATAAGCGCCGGGCTTGTTAAGTACAGCGTCGTCCACCTTGATCTTGCCAACATCATGCAGCAAACCAGCCAGGGCGAGAACCTCAAGGTCCTTGCCTTCGATGCCCAGATGCCTTCCGAAGGCGGCGGACAGCACACAGACATTCATGCAGTGTTCGGCAGTGTAGTCATCCTTGTTCCGGATCTGGGTCAGCCACAGCAGTGCCGCCTGATTTCGGATGACACTGTTCACTACACCTTTCACCACTGGACGCACTTCATTGAGATCGATAACACGGCCCAGCCGGACGGAGGTGAGTATGTCCTTGGCCAGGTTGCGACAGGCATGGAAACTCGCCATGGCGGCGTCCAGCTCGTCCCGGAAAGGAATCTTGTTGATATAGGTCACCCGCCGAACGGGAGCTGCGGCCTTTGTCTTGCGAAACAGTGAAGAGGAGGTATGACGGGACTGGTAGGTTACGCGCCCTTCAATGAAAACCGATGTGCATTGTTCCTGCAGGGCGTGGATGTCTTCCTGGCAGCGAATAATGAACCCTTGCAGCGGAAAATCGGTGGATTCCCAGTCGCAATCGAGTCTCAGAACGTGCATGCCTAGCTGCAGGTCAGACACCGGAACTTCGGTCTCAACGAATTCTAACGCTTCCAAAGCCCACCCCGTTATTCATGCACGCAGTGCCGGCTTGCCAGCCATGCAGAGTCGCCCTTGGCCTACCGGACCTGAAACTTCATCCCAAACTATATGGTAGCTACCGGAGACCTCTGTCCCTACAAAATTATTGTTAAATTCGGTGTCCGGCGAACTCTACAACCGGCGGATAAAGTCTTCCGGCGCAAAGCGGTACTGACGGTTGTACACGCCATTTTCAGCGCGACGTCCCAGGGCAAGGACCATAATGACAATTCCGTCCCTGGGTACTCCGAGGATCTTTCTCACCCGATGGTCATCGAAACCTTCCATGGGGCAGCTGTCAAAGCCGTGGGCCCGGGCCGCCAACATGAGATTCTCGGCGGCGAGCGCCGTGGATTTGGCAGCCCATACTTTCATTTCACAGGGCGAATAGGGCCCCCGGGGTACCGGCCTGCGAAGCCCAACCGCCAAACCGGCGGCCTTTTTCGCCAGCCCGAACAGGCCAAGCGGCCCCTGGTTGTAATGGAGTGGGGCGATCCTGGAATAATATTTTTCAACGATGCCCGGGCGTTTTTCCTCAGGCCATTCGTCAAGGTTACGCTGACTGTTGGCCCGCCAGGTGTTGGTCCGCGCGACTATGCCGATGAGGACCGGCGCGGTTCTGGCGGCGTTCTGACCCAGGCAGGCCTCGGCCAGTCTCTGCTTTATGGCGGGCGTCGACACCACGTAGAATTCCCAGGGCTGGAGGTTGCTGGAATTGGGTGCCAGCATGGCCAGTTCCAGGCAGTCGTCAAGGATACGCCCGGGCACCTCCTCGTCGGTAAATCGCCTGATAGAACGGCGGCTTCGCACCACCTTCCGAAATTCCTCCACGTCAATGGGTGGTAGCGCCGGCCGCGGGTCGTCCAGGGCTCGGTCCCTGGCAGTGCTGGATTCATTTTTTAGCATGTCATCGCTCGGTGACAGGTGAACAGGGCAGGACCCGGGCCAGGGTTAGCTGACGTAGGACCCGATGTCCGGCAGTTTGCCCTTTGTCCTGACTGGATGCCAGTCCCTCCCCGGCCTCAGTTTTGCCAGGACCGAACCAGATCATCATAGGCAATGGTAGCACCCTGGGGCTTCTCATTGGCCAGTACTGGCTTGGGGGCTCCAGGCTGGGCCAGCCACCAACTTTCCCCTTTCAGCTCCGGGCGGGGCGTTTCATAAGCGGACCAGTTGATCGGCACGCCGAGCTCATAGCCATAACGGTCGCGAAACTGCTGTTTCGGCGCGATCAAGAGTCGGCAGGGTAACCTCGGCGCCGTCGCCGGCCATGAAGTCGCTGAGAGGTAGAACCCAGCCGCTACGGGAATGGGTTCCAATGAGGTCCGAATCGTTGACGAAGGTGTCGTAACGACCTTTGGCGCTCGGAATCCGATCATGGCCGCAATCCTGTTGTTTTTGTTGTCTGTGATATGTTCGGTAAAGAACATCTAACAAGAACAAAAAAATGTTCGTCAACGCTGGCGTCCCTTCGACCAGAGCTAAAGTCGGCCATCCGATATAAGACGAGAAACCGGCTAAAACCAGGGCAGTGAGGAAAGTCATCAGACTATGTGACTGATAACTAGGCGCGCTTTGTCACTTTTTATCCTAAGATTCTGGCGCAGGAAGTTTCGCTAGTGCGTTTTGTTCAAATTTATATTTTCTAGATAGAAAATGACTTAGTCCATCACTTAATAAACGGAAATATATGAAATATAACAATAAATATTATTGTAAGAGGCTTAACTTCATGTTGGTATATTCTTTTTTGTAAAAATGTTCGTTAAAACACCAAAAACAATGTTCGTTAACTTTCTATTTTTCGATTATGCGGTTAGATTTAAGGGGTCCTGACAGAAAAGGCGAGCTGAACATGGGCTCCCCGGCTCAGGATAAAAGCGTGGCCTCATGTACCTCTTATTTTTAAGCCCCTGATTTAATGAGGGAATTATGACATTAGAGCGAAGATGACCTGCTACGTTGCAAACCGCGCAAACAAAAATAGGAAGTTATCATGATCGAAAACAATAAACCTTCAAACAGTGAAAAGCCGCCCTTACGTACTCCTCGGCTTTCGGCGTTGGCAATCGGCGTGGCCTTATCGGCAGGTATTGCATCAGCGCCTGTAACTGCTGTGACTCTCTATGACAGCGACGACGGTTACAAAGCGACCATGAACGGCTCGATCCCGGTGTTCGTATCTCATATCAGCGGCAAGGATGATGGCGAGGATGGCACCCGGATCACCTCAAGCTTCAACCCGGCTAATGTGACCTTTGGTTTTCTCGCCCCCGAAGTGAATGGACTCACTGTTACCGGGACTCTGCAGATTAACTCGCACCTGGGATCTCCAAGTCTCTCCCAGAACGACAATGCCGCGTTCGAAAGTCGGGTTGCAGAGATCGGTGTTGCTGGTGGCTTTGGTCATCTGGCGGTTGGTAAAGGGTTCGGGGTTTTCAACAGCAATGCCATAGGCGATGTGGGCAGTGCCAAAGGCATTGGCCGGGTTTTCTCCGGCGCAGACTTTGGTAACGCCACCGGCGGCCGCATCGGTGCTGGGTATGTTTACGCCAACTTTAACCCCCATGTTGTTTATACCACCCCGGACATGGGCGGTTTGTCTGCGAAAGTCGCCATCATTAATCCGGAAGAGCCCGAGGACAATACGAACATTGAAACGATCCTGCCACGGTTTGAAGGCCAGGTTACCTATGCCATGGACCTTGATGGCGGTATGTTCAAGATCTGGACCGGTTTCCTGCAGCAGGAGCTGGAAGTGATCTCCAATGGTTTTGAATATGATCTTCAGGGCTATGATGTTGGCTTCCACCTAGGCTTGGGTGCGTTCGGTTTCACGGCCAACTATACGGATACCACCGGTATTGGTGCCGATGGCCTGTACGGCGATGCCCTGAACGATGCTGATGTGGACGCCACCCAGTGGTACGTGGAGCCAACATTTACCTTTGGAAAAACAACCCTGGGCGTAAGCTATGGTGAAGGCGACCAGGACTCCCGTGACGCCATTGCCGGAATCGGCGGTCCAGTCGCCGCCAATACCAACGAGCTGACGATGCTGTTCGCAAGGTATCAACTGACGCCAAATCTGACGCTGATGGGCGAACTGTCGCAGTTTGAATCTGACTCAAGCGAACCCGATTACGATCTGGTTGGCCTGGGGATGCAGCTGGACTTCTAGGTTCCAGTCGCAAGGAAGGGAATCCGGTCACGATGCCCAACCTTATAGAAAGGACGCTGAGTTAACCCGAAGCGTCCTTTTTTCTTTGCCGGCACACATAAAAAAGACCGCGTCGGCGGCCGTGAAAACCTGAAGGGGACTCAGGTACTGCTGGAGGGCAGAGGCAAGGCTGTGGCCATGAGTGTCATGCTGCTGCGCGTATTTTATCCATATAGTTCTGCAGACCGGCGAGATCGTCGTCTTTCAACCTCAGGCCGAGCTTGGTACGGCGCCAGACCACGTCTTCGGCCTCCTGTGCCCACTCGTGCTTCATCAGGTAACTGACTTCGCTGGCGTAGAGGTTAGCGCCGAAATGGTGTCCCATGTCCTTCATTGATTGGCAATCCTTCAGCAGAGTCCGGGTCCGGGTGCCGTAGGTCCTTACATAACGTCGGGCAAGACTCTCAGGCAGCCAGGGATACTCAACCTTGAACTCAGCCAGAAGGGTGGGCTGGTCTGTGAAATCCCCGCCGGGCAGGGCGGCGTGCTTGGTCCACCCAGGGCCGGCGTTCGGAAAGAAATCACAGATACGATCCGTCGCGGCCTCTGCAAGTTTGCGGTAGGTCGTGATCTTGCCACCAAAGACCGAGATCAGGGGCGCCTCCTTTTTCCCTCCGTCGACTTCAAAGGTGTAATCTCTAGAGGCTTTCTGGGCATCTCCGAACTCGTCGTCCATAAGGGGCCGGACCCCTGAGTAGGACCAGACCACGTCATCGGGTGTCAGCTTGTGTTTGAAATGGTCATTAACGATGCCTACCAGATACTCGGTCTCTTCCGGTGATATAACCGCTTTTTTCGGATCCCCTTCATAGTCCACATCTGTGGTTCCGATGAGGGAAAAATCGTCTTCATAGGGAATCACGAAGATGATGCGATTGTCGGCATTCTGGAGAATATAGGCTTCTGGCTCGTCGTGAATTTTAGGCACCACAATGTGGCTGCCCTTCACCATCCTGATCTGTTTCGGGGCCGTGATGGTCATGGTGTCACTGAACAGCCTGCTGACCCAGGGGCCGCTGGCATTGATCAGAGCGCGGCACTGGTAGGTTTTCTTCTCCCCGGTCTGGGTGTCAGCGAGCGTTACATGCCACAATTTGTCCGTCCGTTCCGCCTTGACGCATTTAGTGCGGGTCTTGATTTGGGCACCCTTCTCTTCGGCAGCCTTGGCAGTCAGGACCACAAGGCGCGCATCGTCAACCCAGCCGTCGGAGTATTCGAAACCCTTGGTGATGTCGCTGACCATCGGCCCGTCCGGGGCAAACCTGATGCTCTTGGAGCCTTTCAGTAGTTCGCGCTTGGCAAGATGGTCATAAAGAAACAGACCGGTCCGGATCATCCAGGCCGGCCTCAGGTGGGATTGGTGGGGTAGCCGAAACCGCATCGGCCACATGATATGGGGAGCGTTACGAAGAAGCGACTCACGCTCTGCTAGGGCCTGGCGAACAAGTTTGAATTCATAATGTTCAAGATAACGAAGCCCTCCGTGTATCAGCTTGCTGCTGTTCGAGGAGGTGGCGGATGCAAGATCATTCATTTCGCAAAGAATGGTTTTCAACCCGCGACCGGCTGCATCCATAGCAATACCGGTTCCGTTGACCCCTCCACCCACCACAATGAGGTCATAAATATTATTATCAGCGGTCATGCTTGCCGTCTCCAGACAGAAAGGGCGCGATTCACCATGGCTCATGCGCAGTTGTTCAATTGTTCGAGCCATGCAGCTTTGTTCATTATGCGAAAAAGTTTTTAATTCGTAAAGGAAAAAAGATGGTCAAAAACGAACATTTGTGAATAAATTACGATAGAGTAGACATTCTGTCTGGACCGGGCCTCTGCCTCAAAGGTGGGTCTGTTCGAAAACAACGACGGGAGCAAGAGTGGTGCCCATCGGCCGGCTCATACCGAGGCAGGGCGAGGCCTTCAGGCCCGGAGGGAACGTATTGCGGAGTCTGGGCTTCCGAAGGCTAGGATTCGGTCTCAGACAACGTGGAGGTCGACTTCGTTTTCCCTCAGCATCTGCCGGATTTCTGCCGGGGGTTGCTGGTCGGTAAAGAAGTGGTGAGCCTGGGTTATGTCGCCAAGCCGGACCATGGCGTTGCGGCCGAACTTGGAATGGTCAGCCGCCAGCAGGACTTTCTGCGAGTTGGCAATGATCGTTTGTGCAACGCGGACTTCACGATAATCGAAATCGAGTAGGGAGCCGTCACTGTGGATACCGCTGATGCCGATAATGCCAAAGTCCATCTTGAACTGGTTAATAAAGTCCCGGGTGGCCTCGCCGACGATACCGCCATCCCGATTGCGGACTTCGCCACCGGCTATAATGATATTGAAGTCTTCCCGGGCCGCCAGAATGGAAGCCACGTGCAGATTATTCGTCACGACGCGAAGGTTGTTATGGTTGAGGAGTGCGCGGGCGATGGTTTCGGTGGTCGTGCCAATATTGATGAACAGTGACGCGTTGTCCGGAATGATCTTGACCAGGGTTTCAGCAATCTTTTCCTTGGCTTCCAGTTCGAGAATCTTGCGAGTCTGGTAGGAGGTATTTACGGTGCTTGAATCGATCCCTGCTCCGCCATGGTGACGCCGGACGCGGCTTTGTTTGGCCAGCTGGTTAAGGTCGCGGCGGATGGTCTGGGGCGTAACCTGGAAGTGATCCACAAGCTGCTCCGTGGTCACAAACCCGTTCTTCTGGATAAGCTCCATGATCAGATCCTGACGGTGTCTTTGTGCCATGCCTGTACTCCTGTGATCACAGCCTGGAAGGCCGTTGAAAACGGTCTTAACAAACGGATTATCCGCAAAAAACAGTCTATTGCGAGAGTCATGAGATAATTTAACGGTTTTGAAGTCAAGGACAAGACGTGCGGCGGTGTTTTAAATCGCAAAAATTACTCAAACCGAAATTAGTTCTTGGCTTAAACGATAAAAATAGTAAAAATACGAAAAAATAAGAACAGCAACAGTCAGGAGTGAACCAATGACTCGATATCTATTGGCCATCGACCAGGGCACAACCAGCTCCCGGGCCATCGTTTTCACTGATACCGGCGCGATTCACGCGGTCAGCCAGCAGGAGTTTATCCAGCACTACCCGGCCAGCGGATGGGTAGAGCACGACCCCGAAGCTATCTGGACCTCGGTGGTGGACAGCTGTCGCAAGGTCCTTGAAAAAGGCAATCTCTGCGCCAGTGATATTGTCGCGGCCGGTATCACTAACCAGCGCGAAACTACCATCCTTTGGGATCGCAAAACTGGCGAACCTGTCTACAACGCTATTGTCTGGCAGGACCGGCGTACTTCCGACTATTGTCAATCCGTCAAGGATGATGGCCAGGAAGAAATGATCAACAGTAAAACCGGGCTCCTGGTAGACCCCTATTTCTCGGCCACCAAGATCCGCTGGATACTGGACAATGTCCCCGGCACCCGTGAGCGCGCCCAGAAGGGCGAACTGGCCTTTGGCACCGTCGATACGTTTCTTTTATGGCGGATGACCGGCGGCAAATCTCATCTTACAGACGCGACCAATGCCTCACGCACATTGCTGTTCAATATCCATACCCAGCAATGGGATGAACAGCTGCTTGCCCTGTTTGATATTCCCGCCGCCCTGCTGCCCGAGGTCAGGGACTCATCCGACGATTTCGGCAATATCCGGGCAGAACTGTTGGGATCTGAGGTGCCGGTCTACGGCGTCGCCGGAGACCAGCAGGCGGCAATGTTCGGCCAGACCTGCTTCCATGAGGGCATGGCCAAAAGCACCTATGGCACCGGTTGTTTCCTGATGCTCAATACCGGCAGGGAAGCCCTGAAGTCCGAGCATCGTCTGTTGACGACCGTTGCCTATCGGCTCAACGGCGTCACCACCTATGCCCTGGAAGGCAGTATCTTTGTCGCCGGGGCGACCATCCAGTGGCTCCGGGATGGCCTCAAACTCATCAAAATGGCTGATGAGTGTGAGCCCCTTGCCGAGCAGACCTCGCTCGATCACGGGGTCTACCTGCTGCCCGCATTTACCGGCCTGGGCGCGCCCTATTGGGACCCCAAGGCAAGGGGAGCAATTTTCGGTCTGACCCGCGATACCGGTATCAAGGAAATCGTGACCGCAGGGCTGCAGTCCGTGTGTTACCAGACCAAGGACCTGCAAAAGGCAATGGAGAAGGATGGGTTGCGGCCGATCGCCTTGCGTGTGGACGGCGGTATGGTGACCAATAACTGGGTACTACAGTTTCTGGCTGACATACTCGGCGCGACCGTTGACCGGCCCGAGACTATTGAAACCACAGCGCTTGGCGTCGCTTATCTGGCCGGGCTCAAGGCTGGCATGTTCGCTTCCCTGCAAAGCCTCGAGGATATGTGGCTCTGCGACCGCCGGTTCACCCCAACCATGAGCAAGGAGCGGCGTGACGGTTTTTATGAGGGATGGGTTGAGGCAGTTACCAGACTCCAGAGTACCTGATGCAGGATCCAATGCGATAGGAGAGCCCATCGTCTACTGGCGTATACCCAGCTCTCTGAGACGCTTGTAGACTGTATTCCGACTGCAGCCAAGGTGGCGGGCAATCTTTGAAACGTTGCCCTGGTAATGGTTAAACACGGCAAGCAGAGGGCTTGAATGCTCAACCTTGACCTGAATGTCTGCCCTGTTCGTGCCTCCCGCCGGCGAGGGTCGGGCAGCAGCCTGAACATCGTCAACGAATTCATCCGGCAGATGCCAGGTCTCCAGGGGACCTGAGTCTGCCATGGCAAGGGCTACCTGCAACACGTTGATCAACTGGCGAATGTTACCAGGCCAGGGATGTTGCTCGAAGAGCTCAAGCAGGGCCTCAGACAGCTCCGGGTATTGCGAGCTGTCCCGGTACCTTGCATGCACCTGCCTGAACAGTTCACGCTTGTCCGCCCGTGCTCGCAAGGGCGGAAGCTCAATGCTGAGGCCGCTGAGGCGGTAATAGAGATCAGCCCGGAAATGACCGTTCTGCAACTGGGCCCGCAGGTGCTGGTTGGTGGCTGAGATAAGCCGGATATCCACCGGAAAGTTCTCCGTCGAACCCAGGGGCGTGACCTCCCGCTCCTGCAGCACCCTCAGAAGCCGTGCCTGGGCGCTCAGGGGCATTTCCCCAATCTCATCAAGAAACAGAACACCGCCGTGGGCCTTGCGGATCATACCGACAGCGCCACGTGTGTTCGCTCCGGTGAAGGCGCCTTTTTCATAACCAAACAACTCGGATTCAACCAGTTCGGACGGGATCGCGGCACAGTTTACCGCCACCATGGGGCCATTGTTGCGGACACTGGCCTGGTGGAGGGCTTTGACAAAAACCTCCTTGCCAACCCCCGTCTCGCCCCGGATGAGGATGGGGATGTCCCTGTCCATGACCCGTCTGGCCTGCTGGATGCTCCGTTGCAGTCGTGGGTCCCCGAATTCGATGTCTTCAAAGGTCAGGGTGTCAGGCGCTGTCTGCTGGACCCGGCCGCTGGCAGGAACCGTTGTCGCCGGGCGAACCGGTCGCCGTATCTGGCCGTGGAAAGTCCTTTGCCCGGCGGTATGGAGCTGCAGCGTGACCAGGTCGGTCGAGGGCACCAGATCCCGTCGGGAAAGCTCAAATACCTCGGTGAGCAGCCGCTGCTCCAGAGACATACCCAGCAACAACACCGCCCGCTGATTGGCGGCGACTATCCGACCCGTCTCATCAAAGGCCACCAGGCCCGACCATTGGCTGTCGAGGTTATCGGCATTGGTATTGAAGGTCAGCATGAAACAGGTGCTGAAATTGTGGATCAGCAGCCGATTCTCCACCGACTGTGACATCAGGCGGACCATGCCCAGGGTATGGGCCTGGGGCAGGTAAGCGTCGCTGGACACATTCAGCACAGCCACCAGGTTCTGCTGTTCATCAAGGATGGGGGCTGCCGAGCCGATCATGAAGCGGTTGGTTTTCAGGTAGTGCTCGTTACGCTGGACCTGGACCGCATGGCCGCATGCGATGGCTGTTCCAATCGCGTTGGTTCCGCTGACCTGCTCTTGCCAATTCGCACCTTCCCGAAACAGCGGCTTGCGCGGCGATTCAATGAAACGTCTGTCGCCCCAGTTGCTGAGAATGGCGCCTTTGTCATCCGCCAGAACAATCATGCAGCGACTGTTGGCAAGAATGTTTTCATAGTAGGGGAGGACCTCCCGTTCTGTGGTTTCCAACAGAAGGCTGTGACTGTGACGAAGTTGTTCCCGTTGCTGCCGGCTCAGCTGGGGATGCTCTGGTCTGCTTTCGTGGCTGAGACCGAACCTACGGCAGCGGTCCCAGGAGGCCGCAATTACACTTCCGAACTCACTGCTCTTGTTTAGACCGGTCACGCGGCTCATCCTATTTTCGTTTTTAGTGTTGTTGGCGGGCGATGGCGTTCTGTATGTCAGGAACTGTTCAGTATTGTGTTCAGACTGTGTGAAAGTCAATGTTCAGAATGATCATTGTATTTCGGTTGCGAACAATTAACGCGGCATCGCCAATCCAGAGATGACCAAAAACTGAATTTCATACAGAGACATAGGGAGTAATGCGTAGGTTTGGTTGAAAACTGGTATGTTCATTGCGTTGTAACATTCGCAAGCGAACTTTCCGTGACTGTCAGGCTGGAGCTTTTCACCGTCTGCAACCACGACGTCCAGAATAAAAACAAGGACTCTACGTATGTCGTTAACACTGGAAAACGTCTCCCGTGTCGTGGATGGCGTTCCCTTTATCGCTGATGCGAACATCACTTTTGAAGCCGGCTCTTTCAATGTATTGCTTGGCCGTACACTCGCCGGCAAGACCTCGCTGATGCGAGTAATGGCCGGGTTGGACAAACCGGATACCGGGCGTGTGCTGGTGGATGGAAGGGATGTGACCGGTGAATCGGTTCAGCGCCGCAATATTTCCATGATCTACCAGCAATTCATCAATTACCCCAATCTGACAGTCAGGGAGAACATCGCTTCCCCCTTGCGGCTGGCCAAGATGCGCGATTCCGAGATTGAGCGGCGGGTAAAGGAAACTGCTGCCATGCTTCAGATCGAGCCGCTGCTTGGTCGCTACCCGCTGGAATTGTCCGGTGGTCAGCAGCAACGGACGGCCATGGCGCGTGCCCTGGTCAAGGATGCCACCCTGGTGCTGTTCGATGAGCCGTTGGTGAATCTTGACTACAAGTTGAGGGAAGAGCTACGGACAGAGCTACGGGAACTGTTCAAGGAGCGTAACTGTATCGCAGTGTATGCCTCCACTGAAGCCAACGAGGCACTGGCTCTGGGTGGTGTAACAACCCTGTTGCACCAGGGTCGGATCATTCAATCCGGTCCGGTCACCCGGGTCTACCGGCAACCAGTAGATGTGACAGCAGCCGAGTTATTCAGCGAACCGCCAATCAACCTGATGAATGGCCGGGTCACGGACACCGAAGTCACCTTTGATGAATACGCTCATCATCCCCTGACCAACAACCTCAGGCAGTTGCCGGCCGGTCCCTACCAGTTCGGCATCCGTCCCAGTCACGTCAGCCTTGTGCCCCAGAACGAAGACGACCTGGAACTGCCCATGACCGTGGACCTGGGTGAGATCAGTGGTTCTGAAACCTTCATGCATGTTAGCAACGATCATTTCCAGATGGTTTTGCAGCTGATGGGGGTGCACGAATACAAGCCTGATACGCCTATCAAGGTTTACCTCCCGATCGGGAAACTGTTTGTGTTTGAGCCAGGCGGCGCGCTTGTCCAGGCCCCGGTACATACGTCCAAGGAGTAAGTAGTCATGGCCGAAATACAATTAAAATCATTGGCCCACAGTTACAGCAAGAACCCCGCGGGACCGGAAGACTACGCCATTCGGCAAATGAGTCACGTCTGGCACAAGGGCGGTGCCTATGCCTTGCTGGGCCCTTCCGGCTGCGGCAAGAGCACGATGCTGAACATCATCTCGGGCCTGCTGGCGCCCTCGGAAGGGGATGTACTGTTTGACAACGTGCGAGTTAACGAGCTGTCACCCAAGGACCGCAATATTGCCCAGGTGTTCCAGTTCCCGGTTATCTACGATTCCATGACCGTCTATGACAACCTGGCGTTTCCCTTGCGCAATGCCGGTCAGCCCAAGGCCAAGATCAAGGTCAAGGTGGAGGAAATCGCGGCCATCCTGGAGCTTGAGCCGGTGCTTCACAAAAAAGCCAAAGGTCTTACTGCGGATGAGAAGCAGAAGGTATCCATGGGCAGGGGACTGGTCCGGGATGATGTATCCGCCATTCTGTTCGACGAGCCGCTGACCGTCATCGATCCCCAGCTCAAGTGGAAGCTCAGGCGTAAGCTCAAGCAGATCCATGAACAGTTCAATATCACCATGGTCTACGTCACCCACGATCAGCTCGAAGCCTCAACCTTTGCTGACAAGATCGCGGTCATGTATGGCGGCCAGATCGTGCAGTTCGGTACGCCCCGGGAGCTGTTCGAGTCTCCCAACCACACCTTTGTGGGTTACTTCATCGGCAGCCCCGGCATGAACCTGGTCGAGGTGAGCCGGGAAGACGGCGGTGTACGTTTCGACGATACCTTCGTGCCGCTCAGCGAGACTCTGTGTGACCACATAGAACGGGTGGGTTCCAGCAATCTCAAACTGGGCATCCGGCCGGAATTCATTCAGGTCACCGACCATGCCTCCGACGATACCCATGAGTGTGCCGTGCGGGATGTGGAAGATCTGGGCACCTACAAGATAGTCACTCTGATGCTCGGGGACCGGGTGATCAAAGCCCGCGTCAGTGAGGACCAGGACACCGAGGCTGCGACGCTTCACGTGGCCTTTCCCCGGCAGTGGCTGAAGCTGTATATCGACGAATACCTGGTAGAGGAGCAGGCGGAATGAACAAGATAGCTGACAACAGAGCGTGGTGGCTGGTGCTTCCCGTTTTCATCCTGGTGGCATTTTCCGCCCTGATTCCCCTGATGACCGTAGTGAACTACTCGGTGCAGGACATCTTCGGGCCGGGCAGTGCCTATTTCGTGGGAACCGAGTGGTTTGAAGAAGTCCTTGGCAGTGATCGGCTGCAGGATTCGCTGGGTCGCCAGTTCCTGTTCTCTGGTGCGGTTCTGGCCATCCAGATTCCTCTTGGCATCGGCATTGCGTTGATGATGCCCACTACCGGTAAGCGGGCATCCCTGTGCCTGATTCTGCTGGCTATTCCGTTGTTGATTCCGTGGAACGTGGTGGGCACCATCTGGCAGATTTTCGGCCGTGGCGATATCGGCTTGTTCGGCTGGGGCCTCAACCAGCTGGGGATGGATTACAACTATACATCGAGCACCGTGGATGCGTGGCTGACGGTTCTGCTGATGGACGTCTGGCACTGGACGCCTCTGGTGGCACTGCTTTGCTATTCCGGTTTACGGGCCATACCGGAAGCCTTCTATCAGGCTGCCGAAATTGACCGGGCGTCAAACTGGGCCATATTCCGGTACATTCAGCTGCCCCGGCTCAAAAGTGTGCTGGTGATCGCTGTGCTGCTGCGATTCATGGACAGCTTCATGATCTATACCGAGCCGTTCGTGCTCACCGGAGGTGGCCCGGGGAGTTCAACCACCTTCCTCAGCCAGACTTTGACCACCATGGCCATAGGCCAGTTTGATATCGGGCGTGCGGCTGCATTCTCGCTGATTTACTTCCTGATCGTATTGTTGGTGTCATGGCTGTTTTTCACCGCAATCACCCACCTCGACAGACAGAAGTGAGGGCTTTGTGATGAAAATGAACAAACGCAAAGGTTTTGGAATCACCTTCTACATCGTGTTGCTGATGCTGCCCATTTACTGGCTGCTCAACATGTCCTTCAAGACCAACCAGGAAATCCTGGGCACCCTGACATTCTGGCCCCAGACCTTCACGCTGGACAACTATATTACGATCTTTACCGACCCGAGCTGGTACTCCGGGTACATCAACTCGATGATCTATGTCTCCATCAACGTCGTGATCACCTTGCTGGTCGCCCTACCGGCTGCCTACGCCTTCAGTCGGTACAAGTTTGTGGGAGACAAGCACCTGTTCTTCTGGTTGCTGAGTAACCGGATGGCGCCGCCGGCGGTGTTTTTGCTGCCATTCTTCCAGCTCTATTCCTCCATCGGGCTGTTCGACACTCACGTAGCCGTTGCCCTGGCCCATTGTCTGTTCAACGTGCCGCTGGCGGTATGGATACTGGAGGGCTTTATCTCCGGCGTTCCGAAAGAGTATGACGAGATGGCTTATATAGATGGGTACAGCTTTCCCAAGTTCTTCGTGAAGATCTTTATTCCGATGATTCGCTCGGGCATAGGGGTCGCGGCCTTTTTTGCCTTCATGTTCTCATGGGTGGAGCTGTTGCTGGCCCGTACGCTGACATCGGTGGACGCCCAGCCCATTGGGGCCATTATGACGCGGACCATGGGGGCCAGTGGCATAGATTGGGGCGTCCTGGCTGCTGCCGGGGTATTGACCATTCTGCCTGGCCTGCTGGTGGTCTGGTTCGTACGTAACCACATAGCCACGGGCTTCGCCCTCGGCCGGGTATAAGGAGAGAACCATGCTTGCCTGGATGAACTGGACCTTACCGGTCGCTATTTTCTTTGCCGTAATAGCAGCAATCCTGCTCGTGATGACCGTTTACGAAGTGGTTTCTCCCTGTTCGGAGCGAAAGGGCTTTCTGCCCATAGCCACGACCAGGGGTGACCGGCTCTTTATCGGGTTGCTGACCAGCGCCTATATCCACTTGGCATGGCTGGGGCTGACTGAACTGAGCCTCTATATTGCCCTGGCCGTATCAGTCATCTGGCTCGCCGTTCTGCTGCGGTGGGGGTAGCAAGGAAGAGGTGGTATTAGAACGGAAAAAAGCAGAAATAAAAGAGTTTTAGTGTTGATTTGGGTTCGAATACGAACTAATGTTTGTTTTATGGTCGAAATCGAGCAATCGTTGTTTTCGATCAGCCGTTTGACTGGTGACCGAAGTCGAATGGGGCGGATGGAATACCCAGGCTCAATGCAGCGTGGTCGTCATCCCAGATTCTAACAATACAAATGAGGTTGGATATGTTTAAAAACAATAAGTATCCGAAAGCGCTGCTGTTAAGCACAGCGGTAGGCGCTGCCGGTCTTGGCATGAGCCTTCAAGCTTATGCGGACCAATACTCCGACGCTGCCGAAAAATGGGTCTCAGAAGAGTTCGCCACATCAACACTCAGTAAGGAAGAGCAGTTGAAGGAGATGGCGTGGTTCACCGAGGCGGCAAAGCAGTTTCGCGGTATGGAGATCAATGTGGTTTCCGAAACCATCGCCACCCATGAGTACGAGTCAAACGTGCTGGCCAAAGCCTTCGCTGAAATTACCGGCATCGAGGTTACCCATAACCTGATCCAGGAAGGCGATGTGATCGAAAAGCTGCAGACCCAGATGCAGTCGGGCCGGAACATATTTGACGGTTATATCAACGATTCTGACCTGATCGGTACCCATTACCGGTATGGCCAGGTTGTGCCCATCTCAGACATGATGGAAGGCGATGGCAAGGACGTTACCCTGCCGACCCTCGATCTGGACGATTTTATCGGCCTTGATTTCACCACTGCGCCTGATGGCAAGATTTACCAACTGCCCACCCAGCAGTTCGCCAACCTCTACTGGTTCCGGGCTGACTGGTTCGAACGTGAAGACCTCAAGGAGCAGTTCAAAGAGCGCTATGGCTATGAGCTGGGTGTTCCTGTCAACTGGTCTGCCTATGAAGACATTGCCGAGTTCTTTTCCGTACACGTGAAGGAAATTGATGGCAAGCGTGTCTATGGCCATATGGACTATGGCAAGAAAGATCCCTCCCTGGGCTGGCGTTTCACCGATGCCTGGTTCTCCATGGCAGGTGGTGGTGATAAGGGCCTGCCGAACGGCCTGCCTGTGGACGAATGGGGCATCCGTGTTGAGGAGTGTCATCCCGTCGGCTCCAGCGTGACACGCGGCGGCGCCACAAATGCGCCCCCGGCCGTCTATGCGACCGAGAAATATGTAGACTGGCTCAAGAAGTATGCTCCGCCGGAAGCTCAGGGCATGACGTTCTCCGAAGCCGGGCCTGTTCCTGCCCAGGGCGCCATTGCCCAGCAGATCTTCTGGTACACCGCCTTTACTGCGAGTATGAACAAGGAAGGCCTGCCAGTAGTGAACGAGGACGGTACGCCGAAGTGGCGCATGGCTCCCTCACCACGAGGGCCCTACTGGGAAGAGGGCATGAAGCTGGGTTATCAGGACGTTGGCGCCTGGACCTTCATGAAGTCGACCCCGAAAGAGCGTCGTCTGGCGGCTTGGCTTTACGCCCAGTTCACCGTGGCAAAGACCGTTTCCCTGAAGAAGACGCTGGTTGGCCTTACGCCTATTCGTGAGTCAGATATCAACTCCGAGGCCATGACCGAAGCCGCACCCAAGCTGGGCGGCCTAGTGGAATTCTACCGGAGCCCCGCCCGGGTCCAGTGGACGCCGACTGGCACCAACGTGCCAGACTACCCCAAACTTGCACAACTGTGGTGGCAGTACATCGCCCAGGCTGCAAGCGGCGAGCGCACGCCCCAGCAGGCGCTTGATGGCCTGGCGGAAGCTCAGGACAAGGTGATGATGCGTCTGGAGCGTGCCAACGTCCAGGACATCTGCGGACCCAAGCTCAATGAACCCCGTGAAGCCAGCTACTGGCTGGATCAGCCCGGTTCACCAAAGCCCAAGCTCGAAAACGAGAAGCCCCAGGGCCAGACGGTTGCCTACAAGGAACTGTTGAAGAGCTGGGAGCAGTCCAACTAGGACCGCGCGCGGCGCGGGCCACCGAAGGACTTAAAGGTGGCCCGCAGATTGTGCCTTACTTTTGTACTCCAGAACCTTGGCCGGCTGCCCATGCAATCCCCCCGCGGCAGAGCGACAGAACATCTGTCTCCTGTGAAGTCGATCCGGCCCTTTTTACTGGCGTTTACCGGCACCGCCGCGGTTTTGCCGTGGTCGCCGACGAAGTTCGCGAACTTGCCCGCCGTACTACCCAGAGCACGGACACTATCCGTGCTCTTAGTTCCCGCCTGCAAGAAGGCTCTAAGAAAGCCGTGGCCGAGATGGCCATGAGCCGTTCCCAGCTCAAGGGGTCCCGCGCCCTGATTGAACAGGCGTCTGTAGACATCGACAAAGCCGGCGAAGCCATGCTCGACATCCGGCATACCGCGGATCAGATCGGCGGCGCAATGTACGAACAGGAGTCCGTCGCCGCCTCGGTAACGAGGAACGTGAACGATATCAGTTCCGCCGCGCAGCAGAATTTTGGCCAGATCGAAGCGCTTGCGGCCGACGGCAAACGCCTGCAGGTATTGATGGAGCGTTTCGAGACCTTGCTGAAACAGTTCCGGGTATAGCGGGACCGACCCAGGGCCACTGGCAAAGCCGTATCACTGCCTGACTACTTATTTTACCGACACGGAGGTGTTCTTGATGTCGAATCAGCTCAACCCGTTTGGCGTGGCCGCCTTGCCTCGAATTGTGTTCGGCAAGGGGGTCTTCGACCAGCTCGTCCCCGCCGTAGCGGCATTGGGCAATAGCTTGCTGATTGTTACCGGCAGCCAGTCGTTCAGGGCCACTGGTTATTGGCTGAGCCTTGTGGAACAACTGGAAGAAGCGGGTGTCCGCTGGCGCCAGGTTTCTGTTAAAGGGGAGCCCAGCCCGCACCAGGTCGATCAGGTGGTAGCGGAGTACGGCGGTGAGGGCATCAACTGTGTGTTGGCGATCGGCGGTGGCAGCGCACTTGATGCGGGCAAGGCTATTGCCGGGCTGCTTACCTGCCAGCGGCCGGTATCTGATTTCCTTGAAGGCGTAGGGCGGCCAGAAGATTATACCGGTCCGGCGGTGCCTTTTGTTGCGGTCCCGACCACGGCTGGAACCGGGAGCGAGCTGACCCGGAACGCGGTCATTACCCAGGCCGGACCAGGGGGGTTCAAGAAATCGTTCCGGGACGACAGGCTGCTGCCCCGGCTGGCGCTGGTCGATCCATCACTACTTGAAAGTTGCCCAGCATCTGTAATGCTCGGCAATGCCCTTGACGCTGTTACCCAGTTGCTGGAAGCGTACGCGTCACCCAGGGCAAGCGCCTTTACGGACGCTCTGGCGGCCGATGGCCTGAGGGCTTTCGCTCTCGGTTTCAGGCCTGACCCGGACCATCCGGTCAGGGATTTCAGTCAACTCGCCTATGCCGCAATGCTGTCGGGTATCTGCCTGACCCAGGCCGGCCTTGGGTCGGTGCATGGTTTTGCTTCGCCTCTCGGGGCGTTTTTCGGAATTCCGCACGGCATGGCGTGCGGCACCATGCTGGCCGCCTGTACCGAGGCAAACATTCGCTTGCTGCAGGCCCGGGAACCGGTAAGCCCTGCTTTGGCAAAGTATCGTGAGGTCTGGCGTATTCTGACTCCGGAGGGTAGCGGCGACACTGGTTCCCCCGAAGCTCTTGCACAGCTACTTCATCACTGGACCGAGGCCTGCCATGTACCCCGTCTGTCAACCTTTGGCATTTCCCAGGCAGACCTGCCGACCATCGTAGCCGCCAGTGGAGGCAACAGTATGAGGACCAACCCCCTGGTACTGACCGAGTCGGAGCTACTTCTGGTCCTGGAACAGCGACTGTAAACCCGATTTTCGAATATTCGTTATAGCTGACTATTCTTCAGTTACAGGCTTATTTTTCATTAAGTATGTTCGTTTAAGGTTGTTAAAATTCGATAACGAATATTATAGTAGTGTTGGTTTTCGATAAAACAAAAATATCCCCGTATCGAGGTTAAAAGAACAAGATGAATGCCATACGACGCGTAACAGCCAGGGAAGTCCTGGATTCCAGAGGTAACCCCACCATCGAAGCCGATGTTGAACTCAGCGACGGAACTGTAGGCGCTGGCTGTGCCCCTTCGGGTGCCTCCACCGGTTCCCGGGAGGCTCTGGAACTCAGAGACGGTGACGTCAGACGCTACCTCGGCAAAGGTGTGCTAAAGGCGGTGGCCGGAGTTAACCGGGAAATCGCCCCGGCTCTGCTCGGGAGGAACCCGGTCGATCAGCTCGCCATTGACCAGGTCATGATTGCGCTGGACGGCACAGAGAATAAGACCAGACTGGGTGCCAATGCATTACTCGCAGTGTCGCTGGCTACCGCGTCGGCCGCTGCACGTTCGCGACACATGCCGATGTATGCTCACTTTGCCGAGCTGTTCGGAGGGACACCTACCTACGTCATGCCAGTGCCGATGATGAACATCATTAACGGTGGTGAACATGCCGACAATAACATCGATATTCCGGAATTCATGATCCAGCCAGTTGGCGCTTCGAGCTTCGGTGAAGCCCTTCGGGTCGGCGCTGAAATATTTCATGCCCTGAAAAAAGTGCTCACCCAGCGCGGCCTGTCCACGGCCGTCGGTGACGAGGGAGGATTCGCGCCCAATCTGGCCTCTAGTGAGCAGGCCCTGGAGGTAATCCGCGAGGCGGTCGACGGTGCAGGCTATCGGCTTGGGACCGACATCACGCTGGCACTGGACTGTGCAGCCTCGGAATTCTACCGCGATGGTTACTATCAGCTCGCCGGTCAGCAATATACTTCAAGTCAGTTCGTGGATTACCTTGCCAGTCTCGTTGAGAAATACCCTATCGTTTCCATTGAAGATGGCCTGGATGAAAGTGACTGGCTTGGCTGGGAGCTGCTCACCCGCCGCCTGGGACAGCGGGTGCAACTGGTCGGGGACGATCTCTTCGTCACCAACACCCGTATTCTGGCCGAAGGTATCGAGCGCAGCGTAGGCAATTCGATACTAATTAAATTCAATCAGATAGGCGCCCTGAGCGAGACCTTCGATGCCATCCGCATGGCCCAGCAGGCGGGCTATACCGCTGTCATTTCCCACCGGTCCGGCGAAACCGAAGACACTACCATCGCTGACCTGGCCGTGGCGACCGGGGCCGGTCAGATCAAGACAGGCTCCCTGTGCCGTTCGGATCGGGTGGCAAAATACAATCGACTGCTACGGATTGAGGAAGAGCTGGCGGGGACTACAAGCTACCCGGGCATTGCCGCCATCAATTGCCAGCATGGGCCGGCCTTCAACCGGGAGTCATACACATGATTCCTTCACTGGTCATTGGAAACTGCAAAATGAATGGCAACTATGTGGCGAACTACACCCTACTGACGGAGCGTCTGCCTGACATTGCCACCAATCGCCGGGCGAGGGTGTCGGTGTGCCCGCCGTTTCCCTATCTGGCCCAGGTGTGCCAGCGCCTGGTGGGCTCCAGGGTCTGCCTGGGTGCGCAGAATGTCAGCGCCCACAGTGGCGGCGAGGGCAGCTGAATCATGACAGACAGAAGCACTAAGGTATTGGTCATCCTGGATGGCTGGGGAAACCGTGAAGAGAGTGAAAACAATGCCATTGCCGCGGCCAGTACGCCGGTATGGGACAGCCTGGTAGCACGCTTTCCTCACAGCCGGATCAGCACCTCCGGCGGCGCTGTTGGTTTGCCCGATGGCCAGATGGGCAACTCCGAGGTGGGCCACATGAATCTCGGAGCAGGCCGTACGGTGTTCCAGAATTTTACCAGGATCAACAATGCCATTGCCGATGGCAGCTTTTACCGCAACGGACCCCTTACACGCCTGGTGGACTCGGTTGCCGCTCGCCAGTCTACGCTGCACATACTGGGGTTGCTGTCTCCCGGGGGCGTCCACAGTCATGTCCTTCATATTGAAGCCATGTGCCGGCTGGCGCAGCAAAGAGGGCTGGATAAGGTAGTCATCCATGGCTTTCTTGATGGCCGTGACACGCCGCCAAGGCAGGCCTTGGAAACCATAAGCGAATTCGAGAGTGGCCTTGCCGGCTGCGGCCAGGCCCGTCTTGGCTCTGTGGTTGGCCGGTACTTCGCAATGGACCGGGACAAACGCTGGAACCGGACCGAAGCGACCTATAGGCTCCTGACCGAAGGTAGCGCTGGCTTTCACAGCACGTCAGCCACAGATGCGGTCAGGGCTGCCTACGAGCGCGGCGAAAATGACGAGTTTGTCCAGGCGACTGTGATCGGAGACACCCCGTGGCAGGGGGCACTCGGGCAGAACGACGGTGTGGTATTCATGAATTTCCGTCCCGACAGGGCACGCCAGCTAACCCGTGCGCTTGTAGACCCGGAATTTGACGGGTTCGAGCGTGCCGTGATTCTGCCACCGGAAAACCTTGTCACGCTGACGGAGTATGCCGGCGATATCCACTGCCCGGTAGCCTTTCCACCGCAGCCTTTGACCAACAGTCTGGGTGAGGTTATGTCGGCGAACGGTTACCGACAGCTTCGCATCGCTGAAACCGAAAAATACGCCCATGTCACGTTCTTCTTTAACGGGGGCAGGGAGGCACCCTTCGAGGGCAAGGAGCGCATCCTCGTGCCCTCGCCGGATGTTGCCTCCTACGACCTGCAGCCTGAAATGAGCGCTCCTGAACTGACGGAGAAGCTGGTGGCGGCGATCAGAAGCAAAACGTTTAATCTGGTGGTCTGCAATTATGCCAACGGCGACATGGTGGGGCATACCGGCAACTTCAACGCCGCGGTCCGGGCTGTGGAAGCCCTTGACCACTGCCTGGGGCAGGTGGCAGATGCGGTGCTGGAAACCGGGGCGGAATGTCTGGTGACCGCTGACCATGGCAATGTCGAGCAGATGTTCGACGCCGAGACAGGGCAGGCCCATACTGCTCATACCCGTGGTACGGTGCCCCTGGTATACGTGAGCGACCGCGCGGCCCACAGGGCTCTGGTCGATGGCAGCCTCAAGGATATTGCACCGACACTGCTGGCGCTGCTTGCCCTGGCACAACCGAAAGAGATGACTGGCCACTCCCTGCTAGAGCCGACAGTGTATTCTACTTAAGTCCAAATGACGTGATGGTGTTCAGACACCAAGCTGTGGATAATTAACAAGCTAACAAAGCGCAGTGCCTGACTTCCTGCGTATCCGGAATGCCATCATGCTCACACAGATCCTCTCCACCCTGCTGCCAGTGTTTCTGATTGCAGGTGCCGGCGCTTTTTATGGACGTTTCCGCACGCCTGATATCCAGGGTCTCAACACCCTGAACATGGAACTGTTCGTGCCGATGCTCGTCTTTGCGGTGCTGGCCGACCAGAAGGCGCCCCTTCAGGAATACGCTCCCCTGGCTCTGGGCGCTGCCGTCATAGTGCTTGGCTCCGGACTCCTGCTCTGGCCTGTGGCACGGGCTCTAAAGCTGGATATACGTACTTTTCTTCCCCCCATGATGTTCAACAACAGTGGCAACATGGGTATCCCCTTGCTGGTGCTGGCCTTTGGGGAAGCCGCGTTGCCTGCTGCCGTTGTGCTATTTATCGTGGAGATGCTGCTGCATTTTTCCGTCGGGCTCTACATGCTAAGCCCCAACACGCCGCTATGGCGTCTGCTTCGGCTTCCCATCGTGATTGCCAGTATTGCAGGGCTAGCCGTCAACCTTGGCGGGGTGCCGTTGCCCGGGTGGCTACTTGAGGCCCTGAACATGCTGGGCGGTGTCTGTATTCCGTTGATGCTGTTTGCGCTGGGCGTTCGCATGCTGGATGTGGATTTCAGCGATTGGAAACTCGGACTGCTGGGGGCGGTGGCCTGTCCTGCCAGTGGTCTGCTCCTGGCCTGGCCCCTGGTATACATGCTGGACCTGCCTGGGTTGCAGCTACCGGCACTACTGGTGTTTGCGGCCCTGCCACCAGCGGTGCTCAACTATATTGTGGCGGAACAGTATCAACAGGAGCCCCATAAAGTGGCGTCCCTGGTGCTGATAGGAAATCTGGGCAGTCTCGCAGTTATTCCACTGGTGCTCGGCTGGATATTCGCCGCCGGCTATGGCTGAACAGGGCAGCCATAGCCATGAGTTTACTTTTTCGTTGTGGTTAAATGGGAGCTTCGACCAATCATACAGGTGAGCAGTTCTGGTGACCGTCAACGATAAACGTCTCAACAAGTGGATCAGCGATTCAGGCACCTGCTCCCGGCGGGAGGCTGACAAGCTGATCGAGCAGAATCGGGTGACGGTCAATGGGCAGCCGGCCGAGCTCGGTACCCGGGTAACCCCTGCCGATGAGGTCCGTGTTGACGGGCGTCTGATTGAAGCGACAGCCAGCAACAAGTCAGACCGGGTCTACATCGCCTACAACAAGCCTGTTGGCATTACCTGCACGACCGAACGACACGTCAAGGGCAATATCATCGACGCCATTGGTCACCCGGAGCGTATTTTCCCGGTGGGTCGACTCGACAAGCCTTCCGAAGGGCTTATTTTTCTGACCAGCGATGGCGATATCGTCAACAAGATACTGAGAGCGGAAAACGCCCACGACAAAGAGTACCTCGTGACCGTCAATAAACCGATCACGAGCGAATTTGTCCGGCGCATGGCAGAGGGTGTGCCCATCCTCGACACGGTCACCAAACCCTGTGAGGTTCAGGTTCAGGCTCGCTTTGTGTTCCGGATCGTACTCACGCAGGGCCTGAACCGGCAGATCCGGCGTATGTGCGAATATCTGGGCTACGATGTCCTTCGTCTCAGGCGGACACGCATCATGATGGTTACCCTTGGTAGCCTCAAGCCTGGCCAATGGCGAGACCTGACACCCGGCGAAACAGCAGCGATCCACCAAGCGGTGGCAGGCTCCAGTAAAACCGCTTTGTCCGCATCTGCGCCGGCACCACCTAAAACTATGGCCCCGGCGGAACGTGCCCGGTCACGAAAGAGCACCAGTCGCAGATCGTGAAACCAGCTTTACCGCAGTAGGTTCGTCCACATTCTTTCCTCGCAAACCTTCACCGACCTGTCTTGAACCAGTTCTCAAAACAGGCCCTTAGGGCCTCTTTTGCTGGAACAGATTTGAGGCACAGTTATCTTTCAGGGTTCTGCTTATCCGGTATCTTACCGTAACAAGATGTAACGGCGATGTGTTCGGTTTCTAGACACCCACATTATCAAACAGGCCTGTTAACGAAATCGAGCTGATGCTGAAACTGAGCCATTACTGAGAGCTGTTACAAGAACAGAATTGCCGTTGGGCCCAGGCAGTGCCTGGCTCAGGAAAGCTGGCAGGCGCACAGTCTGCATCTGAAAGGCTGAGTCGGGGCTTTTGTAGCTCACCTTTACCGGACGATAACAAAGGATGTCCTCAAATCATGTTGCTGGTGCTGGCAGGATCGATGTTGACCTTCGCAATGGTGCAGGAAGCGACTGTTGTTGAGCCCCATCCTCGGGGTACCGTTATTATCGAACAGAAAATCGACAACACCCCCACTGAGTTTCGTCTGGATCGTCGGGTTGAACCTCTCATCGAACAGAAATTCCGCAATATCGTTCGACAGGCCTACGACTACAGCTGCGGCAGTGCCGCCCTGACCACAGTTCTCAAGTACTACCTGGGCCGTGACCTGAACGAGCGTCAGGTGATGGAGGGGCTGCTGCACTATGGTGAGAGCGAGCGCATTGTCGAGCGCAGGGCCTTCTCCATGCTCGACATGAAACGGCTGGTGACCGCCCTCGGTTACCCCGCAGGCGGCTTTCGCGCCAACATTGATGATCTTATGGAACTTGACCATCCGGCCATCGTGCCCATAAATCACGCGGGCTTTAAGCATTTTGTGGTTCTCAGGGCCATACGCGACGGTCGTGTGTTCATCGCTGATCCGGCGGTCGGCAACTATTCGTTCACTCTTGCCCAGTTTGCAGAAAAGTGGGACGACAACGTCCTGTTCATTGTCTTCCCTGGCGGCGACAAGCCCTTTGACTCCCTGGAACTGAAAGAGGAAGACCTGCGGTATGTCGATGACCAGACGCTGACAATGCTCATGCGCCAGCAGTTACCGGAGTTCTATGAGTCCACGGAAAGACGCATTCAGAACCTCCTGGAACGTCAGAAAAACAATCCGGACGGCGAAGCGGAAAATACGCGCAAGCAATTGCATTATCGCCGCAATTAATGGGGCCCGAGTTGGGCCAGAAGACATGATGCTGTGCATGAATGCCGGCATGGCGGAGCGATCATTATCATGACAATTACAAAAAGGGAGCTGGGATGAATCGTTGGTTAATGCGAGGTTTTCTCCTCTGTTCCGTGGCCGGCCTTCCGGCTATTGGGTGGGCACAGGACGAATCCACGGTCGACAAAGCCCGTGATGCGCTGGCACAGCAGGAAGAGGACGAAGACTCTTCCCGTCAGCTTGAGGAAGTTTTCCAGGCCGCCGAGAAAAACTACTCCCTCCAGCAGGAAGGGGTGCACTCGCTGAACTATTCCTTTGACTATTCCTACACCGGCGACCAGAGGCTTGATCTTGCCATCACGGACGGCTCCATCCGTAACATCGACGTTGTTCCGTCAGCGACCCATAATTTCACCAACTCGTTCTCCTATGACTATGGTTTCAAGGATAACCTGACGGTCGGTACCCGAATCCCCCTGGTGGTCAAGTATGACACTCAGGATGAGCTCAGCCTCTACGACATCGGCGATGTCTCCTTCACAGCCCGATGGCAGCCCCTGGCCTATGTGCCCGGCAAGATCTCCACGACCCTGTTCGGCACCTTAAGTACCAAGACCGGCACCAGTCCCTATGAGATCGATGTCAATGAGCAGCTTTCGTCTGGCAGCGGCTACTACTCGATTACCGGGGGCGCCAGTGCCTCCAAGGTGCTCGACCCGGTCGTGCTATTCGGCTCCCTGAGTCTTGCCTACAACATGCCCGTGGATGATCTGGAACAGGTTCGTGGCGGACGCCTTCTTGAAGAGGTTGAGCCTGGGTTCGGCCTATCCGGTTCCCTCGGGTTTGCCTACTCGCTTTCCTACGATATTTCGCTAAGTATCTCAGCTCAGCTCAGTTACACCGACGAGACTGTCCTCACGTTCCGAAATGGTGACCAGGCGGTTGCCCAAGACCAGATGACCGGGTTCCTCAGCATGTCCCTCGGTACCAGGATCAGCGATACCACCATCATCAATACCAGCGTCGGTATTGGTCTTACCGAGGATGCCCCGGACTTCTCCCTGGGTGTTTCCCTGCCCATCAATATCTCTGGCCTGAAAGACTGATGGTACTGGAGACGTTATTGGGGAAGGAACGAACGTCATGGAATTAACCGCACACAGAAAACGTCTGCTCGGAGCTATTGCCGCGTCCGTGGTTACCTGCAGCGCCCAGGCACAGCTGGGTCAGAATCTGGTCAATCACCCAAAAGCGCTGGCTTTAGGCAACGCCGTTACGGCGGATCCGCCTGGTGTCATGGCCATCCATTACAATCCGGCAGGTCTGACCAAGCTTGATGGCCGACAGCTTGAGGTCAACATTACTTCCGTTTACCTGGATATCGACGCGGATTTCTACGCGCCCGAAGGCTATGAAATATTTGGCATTGATGGCCTCGAAATCGACCCGCTGACCGGAGAACAGCGGGACCCGGTGGCCAATACCCACAGTCACACCAACACCGCTGCCCTATATGTTCCCGGCCTGGGTATCCAGAGACTGCCTCCGGGACCCGCTGTTGCTCCCTCGGGTGGCATCAGCCTGAATGAGCCTGGTTCAAAGCTTACCTTTGCCAATGCCTTTTACCTGCCATTTGTCGCCGGCTATGTTCGAGACAGTGATGATCCTGGACGTTTCATGCCCAAGGCGACCGCCTTGCAGCGGGTGACCTATCTGTCTCCCAGCGTGGGCTACAAGATCAACGACGAGTGGTCTGTCGGTGCCGGGATTCACCTGTCCCACATGGGTGTGGCGGCAGATCAGGTCATGCGCGCGCCCAACCTTCTGATGGGGGTGGCGGAAGTACTTCAGGATGCGTTTAATTGTGAGTCGGGGGATGAACCGCTGGCTCCCTGGATTGCTCTTTGCGGTGGTAACGTCGGGCCTTGGGACGAGATTGGTGCGCTAAGCCTGGATGTGCAGGAATCGTTATCGCCAACCTATGCGTTAGGGGTAATGTGGGAGCCTACGGACTGGTTCAACTGGGGTGCGAGTTACACCTCCGAAGCCGATATGAACCTGAAGGGAAGCTTCAACATCGAGTACACCGACGACTGGTCGGGCTTCTGGCAGAGCGTTAACAGCTCCATTCTGGGCGCCATCGGTTCAGCGATACTGAGCCTGCCCTCAGGTGCTCCGCGGGAGTCAGGTAATGTCTCACTGGATCTGACGTATCCCCAGCACTTCCAGACAGGTGTCAGTATCGATGTTCACCGTCTGCTAACCATCAATGCCGATGTAGGCTGGACCGACTACAGCCAGTGGGACGCCCTGAACCTGCAGTTTGACAGGAATCTGGAGTTCCTGAATGCGGCACGCATACTATCCCCCGACAATGCGACCTCAGACTCCCTCAAGTTACCCCTGGGTATGACAGATGTATGGAACTACGGGTTCGGGCTTGAGATCCATGCCTCATCAAGGCTTGATCTCAGGTTTGGGGTCGAGATAAGAGACTCGGTCATACCGGATGATCAGAGACAGATCATGGCGCCTATAGGCGACGCCAGTCTTTACAGCGTAGGGATGGGGTATCAGTGGGACAAGGATACTCGAGTGGACATGCATCTAAGCTACATGCAGTCTATTGAAGAGATACCGGCCAATGGCAGTTGCAACCTGAACTGTGACAATATCACCAATATTATCTACAACCCCTATGCCGGACTGGACGTTAAAACGTCTTTCCGCTTTGCCGCCGCCGGTCTGAGCTTCCGAACAAAGTTCTGAACAAAAGTTCTGAACCTTCCGTATCGGGCACAGGCCAGCCGGCAGAAGGTTTATGGCCGGATATTATGAAAATGACGACCAGGTACTTCGGCCCTCCATTGCTGGCAGGGCTGGTGATATTGACAGGCTGTCAGCAGGGAGCCCCCCTTCTTGACAGGGAAGGCTACTACACCTGGGTGGATGCGTCCGGCCAGCTCCAGTCCACCCGTGTGCCCCGGGAACAGAATAAAAACCCCGAGGACAAATCTGAACAATCGGAGGAAGCGAAAGCGGCCGACTCCACGGGAACTCGGGGCGAGGCGAGGGCGTCGAAGGAATCCCCAGAGCCCGCCACTACCGAAGCATCCGGATCAGCTGCAACCTCCGCGGGCGACGGGACTCCGCGGGATGAATTCAATATGGAAAACTTCCCGGACGGTAACGCCTTGGAGGCCGCCGGCTTTGTCAGGCCCGGGGACCCGATGCCGTATTACACCTGGCAGGACGCCCAGGGCCAGATAAGAGCGAGCTACTATCGTCCCGACATGCGATCGGATGTGGAAAAGGGTCTGATACGGGAACCCGTCACGCTGACGCCCGCCAGCGTCTACCAGCGCCCCGAAGATGCGACCAAAACCCCGTCTCCTGCACAAGGGCAATGGGCCCGGGCTGAGCCTGATGAGCCGGAAGCGTTTGCAGTGCTGGGTATCGCACCCGCTGGCGAGACCTTGTTTGATAAGTGGCGCCGCAGTTGTTGTGACAACCTTCCGGTTTCCGATGTGGTGCCCTGGTCCTCCGGCCGGGAGTTTCAGGTCGATCTTGCGCCTGAAGGTGGCCAATACGACTTTACGTCGGGGGGCAGCAGCTATCGCCTGGTGCTGCTGCCGGCGGAGTCCAGCAGCGACAGCTTTGTGATGCGTCTGCGCTCCTATGCTACCGATGGGCTCTTTGTGCCTTCCCTTGCTTTTCTCGACAGTAATATGACGCCGTTAAGACTGGTTACCGACATGGTGACCAGCTTTACGCCTGAAAGCTGGGCCAGGCAGGGCTATACAGAGGCGTTCGTGCCAGTGTTTCCCCAGCGGGGCGAACGATGGCTGCTGATTTTCACCCGGGCCGAGGATCTGGCTGGCCAGACCGTTTTCGAAACCCGTCGCGGACCACAGGCGCTCACGCATCGCCAGCATGGCCTGATCAGTATCACTGAAATCGAGCCCTGAATCAGTCTTCCGGTCTACTTAGGTCCACCCATTGGTGAGAGAGCCAGTAATAGACGCCGTCTTTCAGCGGGTAGGTGCAGTTGTAGCGCAGGCGCCGGGATGAAAACTCATTGTCTGCCTGGACGTCCACCCGGCCTTTAGCTCCAGTCTCAACCGGAATCCGGCCCTGGCCCGAAGCAAAACAGTTGAGGCGCCCGGAGTCCAGATTATCCGGCAGCGTCAGGCTCAGTCTGGGCGGGTTATCCTCGAGCACACCGCTTGGAAGGTCGTCGCCCGGTACAGGGAGGGCGCGACTTCTCAGCTTGGTCTCCAGAGTGTCGAGCTGGCCAAACGAGGTGGCCACGGGGAATCGGGGCACACGCGTTGCAACCGACGTATCTCCAACAGGACCCGACTGCTGGCCAAAACCCAGCCAGCCCCGCTTGGCTATCGCAGCCTCGAGCTTGTCATCGAACTCGCCGTAGGGGTACGCAAATAACGGCGGCGCTTTACCCAGCCTTTTCTCAAGTTCGGCCTGGGCCTTGTCCAGACTGGCCTCTATGCGTTGCCGCCAGTGCCTGTTGGATTCATCGGGTTTCTGGGGCAGGTGGCCGTGGTCTTCACTGTGGTTTGCTATCAGAACCTCAGGCTTTTCCGCCCAGGTGCCCAGCTGTTCCCAGGTCATGTAGTCCCGTCGACCGATGGCGCCGGTGTTGACGAAAACGGTGAAGGGATAACCAAACTCCTCCAGAATGGGTGCGGCGGTATCCCACACGGAGCTGTACGCATCGTCAAAGGTAATCGCCACCTGCTGGCGCTCGTCAAGTCTGCCTTCCAGCGCGTCTCCTGTACCTTTGTCCAGCGGGACGACCTCAAGCCCGAGACGTTCGATCATTTCCAGTTGGGCCCGGAAAAGGGCGGGGGTGGTGCTGGTGGATGCGGGTGTGGATGAGCTGACATGGTGGTACTGCAAAATAACCAGGTCCGGATGCACAGGGGTGCTCACGAGCAACAGCAGTACCGAAGCTGCGATTGTTCTTTTCGTGGTCTGCCAGGCACGGGACAGGTTGAGCCCCTTTGAAGAGACCTCGTTGGCTTGCGGAAATTGAACCATGAACAGTCCTACTTGGTACGTAACGTCAGTTGAAATAAAGCCGCAGGGTGCTGAATGCTTCGTTAAGCACCTGGACCTCCTCCGTGTTCCCACCACGATCCGGGTGCGCCCGCATGACGGCACGACGAAAGCGGTATTTTACCTCGTCAAGGTTGTCCGGGAGATAATCGAACCCGATCACTTCGGCGGCGGCAAAAGCTTCAGATCGGTCAGGCCGTACATCAGTGCCACCTGACCAGAAGTCTTTCATCATCTGGCTGATACTGCTCTCGGACAGCGAGTATTGTTCGAGGTCCAGATAAAAGCTCCGGAGTTTGTCGGTGTGGGCTGGCGGGCCCTGGCCGGCAACAACCGGATTCCGTCGAAGCTGAATCAGCAAGGGCGAGATCTCGAGTTGCTGCTCGGCTTCGACCAATTCCTCCCTAAGGCGGTACAGGACGTGAAAAGTCAGAAAGTGCACGGGGTAAAGCCGGGCGGGATCGCTGAAATCAACTTTACCGAATAACTGCCAGGGCGGAGACTGAAGGGTTTTAATAAGAGCCAACTCCGAGAGCCCTTTCGGATGCGCCCGTAGAGTAGCCTCTACCGCAACCATCATGTGCTGGACCTGCTGCCCGAGAGCAGCTCGCAGCTCAACGTCCAGTCCCGTCGTGGCGTCTGTGGTGGTGTCTGAAGGGGCGCGTCTGTCAGCCGGGGCACGGCAGCGAGGTGGGACGGGAGCAGAAGTCATGGCTGCAATGGTATGCCACCCCCGAAGCTAAGGGAAGTGTCCGGCGATTCCTGCGTTTATCGCCCTCTGCAGGCTGTGGTATGTGACGGCAGGCTGCGTGCTCCAGTATAATCCTCGCAGTCGTGCCCTGTGCACATCACGCCATTCTCCTATACCTGTACTGATGCCCTATGTCTGAATCTATTGTTTCGCCGGAGCTTACGGTCACTAAGGCCTTCTCTGGTACTCAGCCCTTTCCCGGACCCAACCAAAAGCTTGAGCACGGGAAGCTATATAAACGACTGCGGCGGGAAGTCGGGCAGGCGATCGCTGATTTCGCCATGATTGAAGCAGGGGATAAGGTCATGTGCTGTCTGAGCGGTGGCAAGGACTCCTACGCCATGCTCGATATACTGCTGGCGCTTCAGAAAAGTGCCCCTGTTTCTTTCCAGGTCATCGCGGTCAACCTGGACCAGAAACAGCCAGGTTTTCCAGAGCATGTTCTGCCCGAGTATCTGGCGGGCTTGGGTGTTGAGTACCACGTCATCGAGAAAGACACTTACAGCATCGTCAAGGATAAGATTCCCGAGGGGAAAACCACCTGCGGACTGTGTTCCCGTCTACGTCGTGGCATTCTCTATAATTTCGCTGAGGCCCACGGTGTCACCAAGATCGCCCTCGGCCACCACCGGGACGACCTGCTTGAGACACTGTTTCTCAACATGTTCCACGGCGGCACTCTCAAGACCATGCCGCCCAAGCTCCACAGTGATGACGGCCGCAATGTTGTGATCCGGCCTATGGCCTACTGCCGGGAGAAAGATCTGGCACGCTTCGCCGAGCTGCAGGGCTACCCGATCATTCCGTGCAACCTGTGCGGCTCCCAGGAAAACCTTCAGCGCCAGATGGTCAAGGACATGCTACAGGGCTGGGATAAACAGCATCCGGGCCGACTGGAAGCCATGTTCCGTTCGGTCTGCAACGTCGCGCCTTCACATCTGGCTGATCCGCAGCTGTACGATTTTACCGCTAACAGGCTCCGGGACGCAGGCGCCAAGACAGCAAAGACGGAGACACCGGGTTATGAACAGCTGGACGTTCTCAATCTTTAACCGAACAGGTCGCTAGTGGTGGAGCAGAGCCATAAACGGCAAGGTCCACAGCCCAAAGGCGATCAGCAGAACCCCGGCAAGCTGGCGGAAATACCGGTGCTGGCGCAGGCGTTTGATCCAGGTGGCGGCGTAACCGGTAGCGAACATCGAAGGAAGTGTGCCCAGGCCAAAACAGAACATGGTCAGCGCGGCGCTTGGCACTGAGGGCTGGAGCGCAGCCCAGCCCAGCGTGCTGTAGACCAGGCCGCAGGGAAGCCAGCCCCACAAAGAGCCCAGCGCCAGTGCCTGGCCGGGACGCTTCACAGGTATGAAGTGCCGGGTTAAAGGTGAAAGCCGGCGCCAGACTGGTGCTCCCACCCGTTCTACCCGCCGGATGCCCTGCCACCACTGGGCCATGGACAGCCCCATGGCAATCAGCAAGAGCCCCGCCACCGTTCGCAGCGCCGGGCCAAGCAGTGCCCATTGCTCCGTTGCCGAGTTGCTCAGCAGGGCAATCAGGGTGGCCAGCAGCACGTAACTTCCAATGCGCCCCCCATTGAAGCACAGCAGCATCAGGGTCTGGCGCCACCTGAAACCGGGCCCAACAGGCAGCGCCATGGAAAGAGACGCACTGATGCCGCCACACATCCCGAGGCAGTGGGTACTGCCCAACAGGCCGATTAAAAACGCGCTGGAATAACTGAGGTAAAGGGGCGCGTCCACTACTGGTCGGGCTTTTCCCGGGCGCCTGCTTCGCTACTCTGCTCAGCGGGGCCCTCCGGTGGCTGGATTTTGCCGTGTGCCGGCTTGTCCTGGCGCGCATCGTCAGGAATCATGTCCTTGTCATCGTCGTACAGGATGCGGTGAGCAGGGCCGTCGAGGTCGTCGTACTGACCATTCCGGACGGCCCAGGAAAACAGCAGAATACCCAGCGCGACCAGGACCAGAGTGATGGGGACGAGTATAAAAACGATTTTCATAAAACCTGTCCTCGTGTTTCAGGGTCGGACCACGACCAAATTATCAGCCTGCGGGGCCGGCGCCAACAAGCGCGGGTTGCGCCGGTGCAGCGGCCACTGTGGAGCGGTCTTTCCCCAGCCGGAGAGCATTCAGCACCACCAGCAGTGAACTGGCTGACATACCGATGGCCGCAAGCCAGGGCGGAACCAGCCCGGCAGCAGCCAGGGGCAGGGCGCAGAGATTGTAGCCCAGGGCCCAGGCCATATTCTGCCGGATAACGACCCGGGTCCGCCGGCTTATATCCAGTGCTGCCAATAGCTGACGAAGCTGGCCATTGAGCAGGACAGCGTCAGCCTTGAGTCGGGTAAGGTCGGCCGCCGAGCCCATGGCCACCGACACGGTTGCTCCTGCCATTGAAGGCAGATCGTTTAGCCCATCACCCACCATCATGATGGTGCGTCCCTGCTGCTTTAAGGATTCCAGAACCTCCAGCTTGCGCTCTGGCGAAGCCTGCCCGATCGCTTCGTCAATGTTCAGCAGGGCACCAATGCGGGCTACATGGCCGGAGCGGTCGCCGCTCAGTAACACAGTGCGAATGCCCTGGGCCTGCAGAGCAGCGACGGTCTGGACCGCGTCCTGACGCGGCGAGTCGTCCAGCACGAAGCAGGCGAGCCAGCCCTCGTCGTCCGCAAGCCAGATCTCAAGGCCTGCATCGCTGCGCCAGGAGGGCAAGGAATGACTGGTGTGACATGCCACAAACTCGGCATGCCCGATATAGACATTGCGATTACCAGCTGTCTTGCCCGCAAGACCATCGCCGATATGGTTTGTCACGTCAGTGGTAACAGCCGGCTTCTGGTTTTTGAAGACCTGGGCGATGGGATGTTCTGAATACTGTTCCAGCCCTGCGGCCAGTGCCAGGCATTGGTTTGCGTCCAGCTCTGCGAAGGTCTGGGTGCGTATCAGGCGCAGTTCTCCTTCGGTCAGGGTACCGGTTTTGTCGAATACCACCGTATCAACGGTGCCAAGGGACTCCAGGGTATGAGCGCGGGTGGGCAGGAAGCCGAGCTTGCGAAGCCGCATGGTTGCGCTTGTTATCGCGGTCGGAGTTGCCAGTGATAGCGCGCAGGGGCAGGTCACCACCAGCACCGAAAGGGTGATGTCGAAAGCATTGTCGGCGCCGACGTACCACCACCCGAGCCATACCATCGGCGCTATGATGAGGACCCGGCTTACAAAGACCTTGGCAATGCGGTCGGCCATTCTAGCGGCCGGGGCTTTTTCTGACTGGACCCTGTCCAGGATTCGCAGGATGCCCGACAGCCTTGTTTTGGCGCCGGTTCGCAGCACACGTACGGTCAGGGGCCCTTCGCCATTGATGCTGCCGGCGTGGGCGGGGTCACCCGGTTGCCTCGTTTCTGGCAGGTACTCGCCGGTGAGGGCCGCCTCATTCAGGGTCGACCGGCCAGCCGTAATCTCCCCGTCCACCGGCAGGGTCTCGCCGGGCTTGACCCGGATCAGGTCGCCCTCCACCAGCTCGTGCACCGGCACCACCTCGGTTTCGCCACCAGCCCGGACCACAGAGGCAACCGCAGGTTGTACCGACCCCAGAGCATTACCGGTCAGTCCGGCTCGGTAGCGGGCCTGCATTTCAATGTAACGGCCCAGGGCGAGAAAGAAAGTAAACATGCAGACCGACTCAAAATAGACTTCTTCACCACCAAATACCGTCACCCAGGCGCTGGCAGTGTAAGCCAGACCAATGGCGACGGCGACTGGCACGTCCATGGTCAGGTGGCGGGTTCTGATATCCCTCAGGGCATTGCTGAAGAAAGGCCGGGCGCTGTATAGCACCACCGGTGTTGCCACCAGCAGGCTGAACCAGCGGAATAGCTGAATGAAGTCGCCTGACAGGTCGCTGACCAGCTCAAAATAGAGGGGAAACGCCAGCATCATCGTCTGCATGGAACCGATGCCCGCCACACACAGCCTGATTAGCGCGGAACGCTTCTCGGCCTGCAGCGCGCGCTCAGCCTCATCCGGCTGGAAGGGCCTGGCCCGATAACCCAGTTCGTGGATAGCAAGCAACAGGTTGCTCAGGGTGGTCTGTTCCGGTGACCACACAAGACGTGCCCGCTGGGTGCTGTGGTTGACGGAAAAGGCGATCACACCCGGACGTTGCCCCAGGTGATTCTCGATCAGCCAGATGCAGGCCGCACAGGTGATCCCCTCGATTAGCAACTGGGCTTCCAGTCCCGCTTTCACCGGCACCACAAAGGATTTCTGAACCAGCGGATGGTCCAGCTCCCTGATCTGTTCCCGCTCAGACTCCGTCAGTGCTCTGGGCGTGAGCGCCTGCTCGGTACGGTGCCGGTAAAATCCGGTCAGGCCTTCAGCCTCTATGGTTTCGAATACCGCCTTACAGCCGTAGCAACAGAAGTTCTGCTGCTCGTCACCAACGCCAAGAGTTATCGGCGGAGAGCCCAGGGCAGGCTCCCCGCAGTGGTAGCAGGTGCTGGTGCTCACCCCTTGTTTGCTGCCGCTTCCAGGTTCAGCGTGGAAGTGGCTGGAAGGGTGACCTCGCCCTTGAGACGCCAGTCGTTTGAAGGGCCCCGGAGATCCAGGTACCAGCGCCCATCAAGATTGCGGGGCAGTTCGGCCCTGTATTGACCGATTCCGGTCTGCTGCAACTGGATGGTACGGTCGCGGGTATCCAGGGTCGGATGGTACAGGTTCAGAATCAGGTAGGGGGCCTGACGCTGGTCAGCGGGGCCTTCAATGGCCAGCCGCAGCTCGGCATCAGTAAAGCTAAGGCCGGCCTGCAGGTTAAGGTCAATGGCTTTCTGGTCACGGGCTATTTCCATATTGATGCCTCGCCCTTCTTTCGAGTAATCATCCGTCACCATGGAATTATTGCTATTCATCGCCACGGTGATGGCAATCGTGCACCAGATGATCGATGCACCGGGGAAGATAAGCAGGAACCAGAACCAGGGCTGGCGGTACCAGGGCGCGACGGTATTTTCTGTGGTCATAGACTTGTCTCTTGAATGTCAGCCCGGGCCACACGGGCCCGGAAATATCCGGCTAAAGATCTCAGCGCTCAGGGCCTACAAAGCGGCTTTCGACTTCCAGTACCAGGGTCTCGTCCGACTTTGAAGCGGCGCGGAACTCAATGGTGTTATTACTCTGGTCGATAGCCGCGGGGCTGGCCTCAACGACTGTCGGCACCGTGCGGTTGGCGCCCGCGGCGACCTCAATTTCCTTGTTATCAACGATTGTGAGCGTCTCCAGGCCCGATACCGAAAGCTCAAATGTCTGGGGCACTTCGGTCATGTTTACCAGTTTGACGGTATAGGAGTTTTCGATCAGTCCCTGGCCATTCATTCGGTACAAGGCACCCCTGTCCCGCAGGACATCAAGCTGTGCCGGGACCCGTGTCAGGAGCGTAAATACCATGGCTGCTATCATTAACAGCAGCACCACGCCGTACCCGAACGTTCTGGGCCGCAACAGTTTTGACGGCTTGCCCTCAAGTTCATGCTCTGTCGCGTAGCGGATCAACCCTTTCGGGTAATCCATCTTTTCCATCACTTCATCGCAGGCATCGATACACAGGGCACAGCCAATGCACTCGTACTGCAGGCCGTCGCGGATATCAATGCCGGTCGGGCAGACCTGAACGCACATGCCGCAGTCGATGCAATCCCCAAGACCCGCTTCTTCCGGCGTAACCGACTTCTTGCGGTGCCCTCGTGGTTCGCCACGATGCGGGTCGTAGGACACTACCCGGGTATCCTCGTCCAGCATGACCGACTGAAAGCGGGCATAGGGGCACATGTAGAGGCATACCTGCTCTCTCATCCAGCCTGCATTCATATAAGTGGCCACGGTAAAGAAGCCCACCCAGAAATACGCCCAACCGTTGGCCTGTAAGGTAAACAAGTCAACGCTAAGTTCCCGAACCGGGTAGAAATAACCGACGAATGTCAGCCCGGTTGCGAAGGCGATCAATAGCCAGACGGCATGTTTTGCTGACTTTTTGGCGACTTTCTCGGCTGAGTTCGGGGATTTATCCAGCTTCATCCGCTTGTTGCGGCTGCCCTCTATGCGCTCCTCCACCCACATGAAGATGAAGGTCCAGACGGTCTGAGGGCAGGTGTAACCGCACCATACGCGGCCAAACAGGGTTGTGATAAAAAACAGGCCGAACGCGGAAATAATGAGCATGCCCGACAGCAGAATAAAATCTTTCGGATAGAAGGTGCCGCCAAACAGGTGGAATTCCCGTCCGGGCAAGTCAAAATATATCAGCGGCTGACCATCGAAGGTAACCCAGCAAAACAGGAAATACATGCCCATCAATGCCCAGAGGCTGACGGTACGTATACGCTGAAAAATACCCTTGACCTCTTTTACGTATATTTTTTTACGACTTGCGTAAAGGTCAACGGTTCTGGATTTGTTATTGTTGGAGGTATCATTGGCGGGGTCTATCTGTTTGACCGGTATTTGACTGGTCATTGTAACCTCCCGGTAGACTGGCCTCCTAGAGCCTGGCCACGCTGGACAAGGGTTCAGGAGACTGGGGCCGGCCTATCAAGCCGGCCCCGGCCCTGTCAGTTCGACAGGCTGTACACATAGGCGGCAAGGATATGTATCTGGTCCTCGCTCAGCCGGTCGGATTGCGCTGGCATACGGTTCTGCCTGCCGTTGACCACTGTTTCCTCGATCCATTCATAGGTGCTACCGAAGAGCCAGGCGTCGTCAGTCAGGTTGGGGGCGCCCATGGACTGGTTACCTGTGGCATCAGCACCGTGACAGCCGGCACAACCTTGGGCAAACACAGCTTCACCTGCCTCGGCGGCGGCTTCGTCCCGCTCCCGGCCACTAAAGCTCAGGACATAGTTGACGACCTGGTCTACCTGAGTCGAGGTCATGTCAGGCATGAAGCCTTTTGCCGGCATATTGCCCTGGCGCCCGTTGGTGAGGGTCTCAACAATGTTTTCCGGCTCGCCTCCGTAAAGCCAGGCGTCGTCGGTGAGGTTGGGGAAGCCGATGGCACCCCGGGCAGCAGAACCATGGCAGACCGCGCAGTTGTTGGCAAACAGGCGCTGGCCCATCTGCATGGCGTCTTCCACTTCGGCCAGCTCAGGGATCGGCACCTCCCCGTAGCGAGCGTAAAGCTCACCATAGCGGGCATCGGCCAACTGAACCTCTTCTTCCCACTGGCCTTCCTGGGACCAGCCCAGCAGTCCCTGGAAATTGCCAAGGCCGGGATACAGCGCCAGGTAGCCCAGGCTGAATACGCATGTTCCGATAAACAGGTAGTACCACCACTTAGGCAGCGGGTTGTCGTATTCCTCAATGCCATCGAAGGAGTGGCCGGTTGTCCGCTCGGTTTCACTGTCCGAGGTCTGGCCCTTACGGGTGGCCGACAATAGCCACCAGCATCCGAAAATGGTACCGAGCACGAGCACACTGATCCAGATGCTCCAAAACGTACTCATTGCTTCTTCTCCGTCTTGTCCTGTTCGCGGGTGCGCTGATCAATCTCGTCGTCATCGAAGGGCAGGTTGGCTGCCTCGTCGTTGGGTTTCTTGCGGTGGGAACTGTAGGCCCACCAGCAAATACCCAGAAAAACGATCATGACCAGAAGCGTGTGAATGCCCCGAAAATCGTTAATATCCATCTCGATCACCGCTTGGTTGGGAGCACTGTGCCGAGCTGTTGCAGGTAGGCAACCAGAGCCTCGATTTCAAACTTGCCCTCGACTTCGTTGGCAGCGCTCTCAATCTGTTCGTCCGAGTAGGGTACACCCAATTGCTGGAACGCCTTGAGCTTGGTCGCGGTCTGTGTGTGATCGACTTTTTCGTCAAACAGCCAGGGATAGGCTGGCATGATGGACTCAGGCACGACACTGCGCGGATCATAGAGATGCATCCGTTGCCAGGCATCTGAATAGCGGCCGCCCACCCTTGCCAGGTCCGGACCGGTGCGCTTGGAGCCCCAGAGGAAGGGATGCTCGTAAACCGATTCCCCCGCCACTGAGTAATGACCGTAACGCTCGGTCTCGGCACGGAACGGCCGTATCATCTGGGTATGGCAGACGTGACAGCCTTCCCGGATGTAGATATCACGGCCTTCAAACTCCAGGGCTGTAAGCGGCTCCATTCCAGAAACTGGTTCATTCACGGATTTCTGAAAGAACAGGGGAACAACTTCGGCCAGAAAACCGCCACTGATAACCAGGAGGATCAGTACGATCATCACGCCAATATTTTTTTCGATAACTTCATGTTTCATATCATTTTCCCCTGTCAGGCCGCCTGGACCGCGCCGTCGTCAAGCGCAACCGCTTCTTTCTGACGAATGGTCATACGGACGTTGTAAGCCATCACCAACATGCCGGAAAGGAAGATCAGACCGCCAATCATGCGAACCAGGTACCCCGGCGCTGAAGCCTCCATGGACTCGACAAAGCTGTAAGTCAGGGTGCCGTCGTCATTTACAGCGCGCCACATGAGGCCCTGCATGATGCCGTTAACCCACATGGCAACGATATAGAGCACGGTGCCGATAGTGGCCAGCCAGAAGTGCAGGTTAATCATGGCTGTGCTGTACATGGCCTGAACGCCCCACAGCTTGGGGATCAAGTGATAAATGGCACCGATAGTGATCATGGCGACCCAGCCGAGAGCTCCTGAGTGGACATGACCGATGGTCCAGTCGGTGTTGTGGGATAGGGCATTGACGGTCTTGATGGCCATCATCGGTCCTTCGAAGGTGGACATGCCATAGAACGACAGGGATACCACCAGGAATCGGAGAATCGGATCGGTACGAAGCTTGTGCCAAGCACCGGACAGCGTCATCATCCCGTTGATCATGCCGCCCCAGCTTGGCGCCAGTAGGATCAGGGACATGACCATGCCTGCTGTCTGGGCCCAGTCCGGCAGTGCGCTGTAGTGGAGGTGGTGTCCGCCCGCCCAGACGTAGGTGGCAATCAGAGCCCAGAAATGGACGATGGACAGCCGATAGGAGTAAACCGGGCGATCAGCCTGTTTCGGCACGAAGTAGTACATCATGCCGAGGAAGCCGGCAGTCAGGAAGAAGCCTACGGCGTTATGGCCGTACCACCACTGCATCATGGCGTCGGTCACCCCGCTATATACGGAATAGGACTTGAAAGCTGCGACCGGAATCGCAAGGTTGTTGCCGATATGGAGAACCGCCACGGTAATAATGAAGGCGCCGTAGAACCAGTTCGCTACATAGATGTGCGGCGTCTTGCGCTTCATGATGGTGCCAAAGAACACCACAGCGTAGGTTACCCAGACCAGGGTTATCAGGATATCAATCGGCCACTCCAGCTCGGCGTATTCCTTGGTCGAAGTAAAGCCCTGGGGCAGGGTAATGACCGCTGCTACCAACACCAATTGCCAGCCCCAGAAGGTCAGCGAAGCCAGGCCATCGGAGAACAGACGCGCCTGGCAGGTACGCTGGACAACATAATAGGAGGTGGCAAACAGGGCGCTGCCGCCAAAACCGAAAATCACGGCATTGGTGTGCAGGGGGCGGAGTCTGCCAAAGTGGGTAAAGGGCAGGTCGAAATTGAGTGCGGGCCAGACCAGCTGCGCTGCGATGAGAACGCCCAGAGACATTCCCACGATACCCCATACGACCGTCATGATGGCAAATTGTCTTACCACCTTGTAGTTGTACGTAATACTTGGATTTACTGTGCTCATATGCCTTACCGATGGATTCTGAGTTGGAGAGGAAGCGGCCGCAAGTATGGAGAAATGATGGGTCATTTGCAATGACGCAGGTCAAGTCAGGATGCCGCTCAAATCAGTGACATGGCCGTGTTTCAAGCATCTATGAGTGACCGGGAAAGCCGCTCTTATCGTGCTTTTGACCGACCAAGAAATTGCTTACAACTGACGCTTATAAACGGCCTTTCGGAGGTTACCCTTGGGTGATTCGGATTACTGGATAGAGGGCTCAGCTAACACTGTGATTTTGCTGGCTCATGGGGCCGGCGCGCCGGCAGATTCAGGTTTCATGAATGAGCTTTCCGGGGCTCTGGTTAGCCAGGAGCTAAGCGTCTGGCGATTCGAGTTTGACTACATGAGGCGACGCAGGGAAACAGGTCGCCGCCAGCCGCCGCCCAGAATGGAGCGATTACTGGCAGAGTTGCGGGATCAGGTGTTGGCGGCTAACGAACGTGTTGGCCCAGGCTGCCGGTTGCTGGTGGCAGGCAAATCCATGGGCGGAAGGGTTGCAAGCCTGCTCGCGGCTGAAGCCGATGCCGACCGGCTGGCCGCGGCAGCGATCTGTTTTGGTTACCCTTTTCACCCGCCTGCCAAACCCGACCGCTGGCGGACCGGCCACCTCGCTGCAGCCAGAATCCCGGTCTGCATCCTGCAGGGCACCAGAGACCCCTTCGGAAAGCCGGCGGAAGTCAGGCAGCAGCCCCCGCTGGGCCCAAAGGTTGAACTGAACTGGATTGAGGGTGGTAACCATGATTTCCAACCTCTGAAATCACAGGGGCTGGCTCAACGGGACCTGATCAGGGACGCGGCCCGGCTTGCTGCGGAGTTTTCACAACGCAATTTGAGGTAGATCAATCATCTTGCTCAATTGCTTCAACCGCCACCTCGACCCTGTTGCGACCCAGTGCCTTGGCCTGGTAGAGCGCATCATCGGCTCTGGCGAATAACGAGTTCTCGTTTTCGCCCGCCTCAAGCACAGCGACACCGGCACTAAGTGATATACGAGTAATCTGCCCATCAGGTGTGGCCAAGGGCAGGCTCGCCATATCCGCCAGGATGCGCTGGGCTACCCGTTCGGCCCCTGTTACGTCCGTATTCGGCAGAATCAGGGCAAACTCCTCGCCGCCAAAACGGGTGGCTGTGTCCCTGGGGCGCCGCACATGCCGTGTCAGAACTTCGGCTATTTTTTGCAGGCACTGGTCGCCAAAACCGTGGCCCCAGGTATCATTGACGACCTTAAAGTGGTCCGCATCAAGCAGTATCATGGCCAGGGGTTGTCCGGTGCGGCGGGATTCTGCGCACATATCAGAAAGCGTGGTGTCCAGGTAGCGTCGGTTGTGAAGGCCGGTCAGGCTGTCGTGGGTACTGATTTCCGCCAGCTGACGATTGGCCCGCTCCAGTTCCCGCATGGTGTCCCGCAGTTGGGAGGTGCGTTCGTGGACTTTCAGTTCAAGCTCATGCTTGGCATCATGCTCCGCCGCAAGCAGTCTGTCGTTGAGCATGCGCCAGCGCTGCACCATGGCATAGTTGAGCAGCAGGACCTGGCCAGCAAAGGCGCCCTGCATCAGGACTTCGTGGGCCATGAAGTCTCCCAGATGTCCGAATGCAGCCATTGCGTATAGGCCGGTACCGACCAGCACCAGAGTCCAGGACAGAACATACCACTTGGCCGGAGAATAGCCCTGGCGCCAACGCACAATACCGATCATCAGCAGGCTGGTTATAACGATCAGGCCGAAAAGCGTGTTGAGAACAATGGCATCGGCATAGGGCAACACCACAGCCAACCCGAACAACAGCACGCTGCTGATGGCGAATACTTTCAAAATCAGCGAAACTCGGCGCTGGTTCGTGTCGATTTCAAGGAAGGAGCGGCCGAAAAGCACCATTGAGAGGGCTGCCAGTGCCTCTGACATGGGTATTGCCGCATTTGCGAGCCAGGGGCTGGTAGGCCAAAGATACTGGAACGCAAAGCCTCCCATGGCAAAGAGGAACAGCCCCGTCGAAATCATATAAAAGCTGTTGTAGAAGTAGTAGCTGCGGCCGGAACTGAGGAATAACAGCAGATTGAATACGGAAAAGATCAATAAGGAGCCATAGAAAAAGCCGTTGGTCAGCGTGTTGTGGTTGCTCTGGCTGATCAATTCGCCAGGTTCCTTTAAAAACAGCGGTACATTGATCGCCCCGGAGCTTTCGATACGCAGAGTAATGGTCTTGCTTTCCCCGGCCTCCAGGGCGACTGGGGCGAGGAAGTGACGGTAATCTACCGCGCGGGTCGAAAATTCGGTCCTGTCGCCGGTTTCTATCAGGCTCTGACTGCTATCGCCACTGATCCAGATTGCCAGGTGGTCAACGGGAGCATAGCTGAGTTCCAGGTACCATAGTCCGGCTCGCCGGGACGGGTTATGGACCGAAAGGCTGAACCAGAAGGTGGACGGGGAGTTGGCGAACACGAGTTCCTTGCCCGAGGTGGACCGCCATAGCACCTGGTCATTCAGCTCAGATGGTGTTTCTGCAATAGCAGCCTCTGAACCGTCAGGCGCGACTGCAAAGCAGATATAGTTGATCAGCCGTTCCCGGGCTTGGGGGTCGTTAACAGGCAGGCTGGGTCCCGAACGACTGCTTTCACCTGGCATGCAGGGCACGTAGTCAGCTGCTGACTCGGACAGAACCCCATGACTTGTTCCGGTCGCCAGAAAATACAGGAGAACTAGAGCGATGCAACGTGCATACAACCGCATGAAAAAGCGTCCGTTCGGTGCGAAGCCCGCAAGTGTAGCCGAAGCGCTCACTCGGGGCTGTTAAACAGTTATAAATATAGCGAAGGTAGATAATGAACCAACTGGTCGTGTTTTGCCGTTCGGGATTTGAAACCGAATGTGGTCGTGAGGTTACAGACAGGGCGGCTCAAAAAGGGGTCTATGGCTATTTCCAGGCCTCTCCCGCGGCCGGCTACATACGGTTTGTACTGTCTGGACCCGACTCCGCTTTCGACCTGATGGCGAAGCTTCAACTGGACGAGCTGGTCTTTGCACGGGACTGGTTTGCATGGCTTGCCGACCTGGAACTGCCCCCATCGGATCGGGTCGGAGCAGTGCTTGCAGTTCTGAAGCAGGCGGGACCCCGGCTTCCGGCATGCAGCCGGGTCGAAGTCCGTATACCGGAAGCGAATAATGACCACGACCTTGGCAACTTCAGTCGGAAGTGGGTCGCGCCCCTGTCCCGTGCCCTGCGGGAAACCGGTCTGCTGTCAGCCGGTGATTCTTCAGCAGATCAGAACCGCCTCGAAATCCTGCTGCCGGACTTCAGCACGGCCGTTCTGGGCGTAAGCCGGAAGGACAACCGCTCGCCCTTTGAAGGCGGTATACCGAGACTGAAACTGCCGGCAGATGCGCCGAGCCGTTCAGCTCTCAAGCTGGCGGAGGCGTGGAAAGTGTTCCTGCCGCCTGAGCGCAGGCTGGAGGTGCTGGGCGGGGGCAAGCGGGCGGTTGACCTTGGTGCCGCTCCAGGAGGCTGGACATCCCAACTGGTGCGCCAGGGGATGCTGGTCATTGCCGTCGACAACGGCCCCATGGATCCGGAGTTGATGGCCAGCGGGCATGTTGAGCATGTGGAGGCCGATGGCTTCCGGTGGCGTCCCCGCCGGGCCGTGGACTGGCTGGTCTGCGATATCATTGACCAGCCCGCCAAGACGTCAACCCTGATCGCAGGCTGGTTCGCTGACCGGCTGTGCCGGTACAGTATTTTCAACCTCAAGCTGCCCATGAAGAAGCGCTACGATGAGTGGCTAAGCTGCAAAGCCCTGATTGAACAGGCGCTTGAGAGCGCCGGGATCCGGTACCACTTGAAGGCGCGGCACCTCTATCACGACCGCGAGGAGATTACCTGTTTTCTGGAACGCCTGGACTGATCAGCTCTGCATCATGACCGTTATACGCTCGTCTTGGTCCATCATGGGCTTCAGTTCGTTCAGCAATTGTCTGCGCACAGGCGATTGATACCAGCGCTCCCAGTCGGCTACAGAACGCCAGTTACACAGGGTCAGGCGGTGATTTGGATCGTCGGCATTCACCAGGGTTTCACCTGACACAAACCCTGAGGCGCCAATGGCCTGCCGGAGAACACTCCGGGAGCGTTCCTCATAGGCTTTCTCAAGTGTTTCTGCAATGTGGCGCTCAATTAAAACTCGAATCACGGATCACCTCTTTACGATGGCTGGCTTATTCTGTTTCCGATAATTTAGCATGGCCCTGCAAGTTTCGACAGGCGTCTGAGTCTGCCATAATTGCGCCAGACCAACGGCTTAGGCCGCCACAGGAGTCAGTTATGAGTCAGCCTTACGACCTGGAACTGGATGCCCGGGGGCTTTTCTGCCCGGAGCCGGTCATGATGCTACACAACCGTATAACTGAGGTGCCTGAAGGCAGGGTGTTGCGGGTATCGGCGACGGATCCTTCCACCACCAGAGATATCCTGCGGTTCTGCGACTTCCTCGGCCATGAGCTGGTTGCCCAGCAACACACCGAAACGGAGTACGTATACTACATCCGTCGCGGCGGTTAGCGTAGATCAAGGAAGGTATCCGAGGGCTTGCGGGTCAGTAGCCCAAGGCCGCTCGGGTTTCCGTCAGGTGGGCGAGAAACTGGGCCCTGTCCATCTCGCCAAGCACCCGAAAGGCGCCGTCTTCGGCGCCGGCCGCGTCATAGAACAGAATGGCCGGCGGGCCGAAAAGCCCCAGATCATCCAGGAAGGCCTGCTGTGCCGGAGTGTTGTCGGTCAGATCAATCTGCAGAAGCCGTAAGGGCTCAAGCGCTTCGATAACATCCGGCTTGCTGAACACCTGCCGCTCCATGACCTTGCAGCTGATACACCAGTCGGCATAGAAATCCAGCATGACCGGCTGGCCCTGAGATCGGGCCTCTGCCAGCGCCCTGCGGATCGCGTCGGGCTCCTTAAAACGCTGAAATTCGGCATGGGTCTGAGCTGCCGCTCCGGTCCGGTCAGTAGACCGGACCAACGGGTCGAGCGGGCGCAAGGGATCGGTTGCCCCGGCTAGCGCGCCAACCAGAAGGGCCAGGGCATAGGCAGAAAATATCAGACCAAGCCCTTTCCAGGTCCTGGGCCAGCCGGGCCGGGCAGAGTCGAAAGCACCCAGCTGCACGCCAGTGATGCCAACCAGGGTTGCCCATAACGTCATGGCCACCCAGGGAGGAACCAGACGCTCAATCAGCCAGATCGCAACCGCGAGCAGCATGACGCCATAAAATGCCTTTACAATGTTCATCCAGGCTCCGGATGTGGGCAATACCCTTCGGCCCGCCACGGCAACCGCAATGAGCGGAATACCCATGCCAAGGCCCAGGGCGAACAGCGCAACGCCCCCCACGAGAGCGTCCTGGGTGGTGGAAATATACAACAGACTGCCGGCCAGGGGCGCCGTGACACAGGGCGATACGATCAGCGCTGACAGCGCACCAATCAGGAATACACTCACCAGCCGGCCACCAGTCAGGGTCTGGCTGGCGTTACTGATGCGGTCTCGCAAGAAAGCTGGCATCTGGAGGTCATACACATTGAACATCGCCAGAGCGAATGCCACGAACAGGGCAGCGAAGGTTCCCAGCACCCAGGGTGACTGGAGATGGGCCTGAAGGTTGAAACTTGCACCCAAAAGACCTGTGATCACTCCGGCTGCGGCATAGGTCAGGGCCATGCCCAGCACATAGCTGCTGGCCAGGAGTAGGGCATGGCCGCTACTGCGTGTGTTGCGGCTTGACACAAGGGACGAGATGATCGGGATCATCGGTAACACGCAGGGCGTAAATGTTAGGCCAAGACCGAGGGCCACGAACACCAGCGCGACCAGCCACAGTGACTGCTCGGAAAGAAAGCCCGCAAGCCCTGTTGCCGAGCTTGTGTCTGCACCAGCCCCTGCACTGGAGAGGGAGGGAGCAGAGGTGCCATTGGCTAATGAACCGGTACCTCCATCATTATTGCCAGGGTAGAAAAGTACTTCCCGGGTTTGAGGCGGGTAGCAAAGGCCGGCGTTGGCGCAGCCCTGGTAAGTGACGGTCAGTTCCGCCTCCTGCATTCCCGCCGGGAGCTCAACGGGCACTGTCGCTGTTACCGGGTCATAGAATACCGTGACCTCACCAAAGAACTCGTCCTCGGTGGCTGTGCCCGGGCTGGAGAACGCCGGCTGGCCCACGGTAACGTCGGCATGCTTTGCTTCAACGCTGACCCTGCCTTTATAAAGGTAGTGGTCCGGCGCCACATTCCAGAAAAGTTCGACCCCGGATGCGGTCGTGGTGTAGCTGAAAGGGAGGGCTTCATCTACGGGCAAAAACTCAGTGTCATTGCTGCCAAAAAAAGAACTCTGGGCAAAGACCGCCCCTGGCGCCAACAACCCGACAACCGTGAGAGTCTGTAACAGTACGCCTACGACAGTTGCGATAAAGGCCGCCGAAAATACCGGATAAGGCTGGCTAATCAATGGCATGGTTCCATCTTGTAAGGGAGTTTCACAACCTGGGCACAAAGCCCGGGATGGCGCTGTCAGGTATTCTTATTGCCTCTGGTTTCCGCTCTGGCGTGAACACATCGACAACCCTGGCACGGAAAAGTTCCTGCTGGCATTGCAAGCGCTAAAGTCGCACAATAGCGGTCGCATGAAACACCACGCGAACGATCTTATCATGCTGTTTAATGACCTGTTTCGGGAAACCGACCGAACCCTGTTGGTCAGTGGCGGCGAAGAGCCTGAGTATATCCCTGCCCGGACACCGGACGGGCTGGCGCAGGTCGTGTTCGCCCATGACTACTACGCCAGTGCCCTTCACGAAATAAGCCACTGGTGTATAGCCGGAGCCCAGCGTCGAAAGCTCAATGACTATGGCTACTGGTATTGTCCTGATGGACGCAATGCTGAGCAACAGATGGCGTTCGAAAAGGTCGAAGTAAAGCCGCAGGCACTGGAGTGGCTTTTTTCTGTAGCCGCAGGTTCGGGCTTTCATGTCAGCGTGGACAATCTAACCGGTAGCGGCAGTGATGAAGAGAATTTCCGGAACAAAGTGTGGGCCCAGACTCAGGTTTACCTCAAAAATGGGCTTCCCGACAGGGCGGACAGGTTCTACCGCACACTTTTAGCCTTTTATGAGAGGCAGGCGCTTGTTGCAGAGGCATGGTCTTCTGAACAACGTTTCAATGACCTTAACCCCGGCCCAAACTATGAATGTTGATATCAGTTCGGACACAGCATCAGATGCTGAAATGTCCGCGGAAAATTCTGAGACAGAGAGTACACGTATGCAAGCCAAATCCCATGAGCAACCATCGGCGCCAGAATCGTCAGGGGATGCCCGGGCAGTGGACCAAACGCTTGATTCGGACCAGACACACGGCGAACGCTCCGAGGAGCTGCCGGTAGTGCAGGGTAAAATAAGGTTTGTTGATCTGGGACTCGACTCGCGGCTCGAGAGTGCTATTGCTGATATCGGGTTTGAGTACTGCACGCCGATCCAGGGCGAAACCCTGCCTTTCACCCTTGCTGGAAAGGATCTTATTGGTCAGGCCCAGACCGGAACCGGCAAAACCGCCGCCTTCCTGATAAATGCCATACAGCGCATGCTTGAGCATCCCATCCCCGCTGAGGACCGGTTTGCCTCAGAGCCAAGGGTACTTGCCCTTGCGCCCACCCGTGAACTGGCGATGCAGATTGCCAAGGACGCAGAACAGCTGTGCGGCTATACCGGCCATAATGTGGTCACGGTTGTGGGCGGCATGAACTATGACAAGCAACGGGACCAGTTGCAGAACGAGGTGGTTGATATCCTGGTCGCAACGCCCGGCCGCCTGATCGATTTTCTGGGCTCCCAGGATGTATTCCTGGATCAGTTGGATCTGCTGATTCTCGACGAAGCCGACCGCATGCTGGACATGGGCTTCATTCCGGACGTCAAGCGCATTATCCGCAAGTGCACGCCCAAGGAAGACCGGCAGACCCTGCTGTTCAGTGCCACGTTCAACCAGGATGTGCTTAACCTGGCATCCATGTGGACCCAGGGCGCTGAATTCGTTGAAGTTGAGCCGGAGCAGAAAACCGCAGAACGGGTCAAACAGACGGTCTATTTCGTGGGGGGCGACGAGAAACTCACGGTATTGGTGAATTATCTCCAGCGCAGGAACGTCGACAAGGCCCTCGTGTTTGCCAACCGCCGTGACCAGTGCCGGGACCTTGATGAAGACCTCCGCAATCAGGGCATCAAGGTCGCCCTGATGTCGGGGGAGATCGCCCAGAACAGGCGAATCAAGACACTGGACCAGTTCAAGCGGGGCGATATACAGGTGCTGGTGGCTACAGATGTTGCCGGCCGCGGTATTCATGTGGATGGGGTAAGCCACGTGTTCAACTATAACCTGCCTGACAGTGCCGAAGATTATGTCCACCGTATCGGACGGACCGGGCGGGCAGGCCAGGAGGGGGTGTCGGTGAGTTTCGCCAGTGAGGACGACGCATTCTCGCTGCCGGCTATCGAGTCCTATATCGGCCAGAAGCTCACTTCGTCGGTGCCGGAGGAAGAACTCATGACACCCCTGGCCAAGCCACCGATTACCCGCCGGCGCACGACCCGAAGACCCCCAGCCGGGCGTGGCCAGCGCCCGCGCAGAAACTGAGCAGCGAGTTGCTTCCTATGGTTATCGTGGCTGATGAGAATATCCCGCTGCTGGATTCGTTTTTTGACGAAATTGGTGCGATACGCCGGGTGTCCGGGCGGGAGCTTACCGCCGCAGAGGTCAGGGACGCTGACGTCCTGCTGGTCAGGTCGGTTACCCAGGTTGACGAAGCCCTGCTGAGAGGCAGTCGGGTCAAGTTCGTGGGCACGGCCACCATCGGCACGGATCATGTGGACCAGCGCTGGCTGCAAGAGCAGGGTATCAGGTTTGCCTGCGCCCCTGGCTGCAACGCCAACAGCGTAGTTGAATACGTGCTCAGTGTACTTTCGCTTCATGCTGAACGTCTTGATATCAAAGACTGGACCGACCTGAGTGTCGGGATCGTCGGTGCCGGCAACGTTGGCGGTGCCCTGTGGCGAACGCTTTCCCGTTTGGGCATTACCGTGCGGGTGTGTGATCCGTTCCGGGAGTCCGAGGAAGACAGTGATGACTTCGGCTCGCTTGACCAGGCTCTTGGCTGCGATGTGGTTTCCCTTCACACGCCCTTGACCCATACCGGTGGCCATCCTACCTACCACATGCTTGATCGTCAGCGTCTGGCGGGTATGAATGAAAATCAGCTATTGATCAATACCAGCCGCGGCGAGGTGATTGATTGCGATGCTCTGCTAGATAGGCTCCAGGCAAGCCATGCACCAACTGTGGTGCTGGACGTCTGGGAGCATGAGCCGGAAATCAACCCCCGGCTTGCTCAGGGTGTCTGGCTGGCGACCCCGCACATCGCGGGTTATAGCCTGGAAGGCAAGGTCCAGGGCACGGAAGTAATCTACCAGGCGTTGAGCCGGTTTCTCGGTTTGCCAGCCCGAAAACAGAGTGGCCAGTTTCTTCCGGAGCCGCCATTGAGCAAGCTTGCGTTCACCCGTTCGGCCCAGGCCCGTGACGCCGCCGATACCGCTATTCGAGCTTGCTATGATCCCCGTCGCGATGACGCGCGTTTGCGCCGCACGCTCCGACTTCCAGCCGAGGAGCGGGGCGCGGCGTTTGATCGGCTAAGGCGTGACTATCCGGTGCGCCGAGAGTTTTCCAGTGTCAAAATCCAGCTCAAGGGAACCAGTCGCTCCCTACAGGATCAGTTCAGAGTGTTGGGGTTCAAACTCAAGCTCTAGAATTTGACCCCGCCAGAGGCGGGGTGGCTTAAGCTGGCCGCTGGAGCGCCAGGGTCGTCACGCACCAGGCTTGCCTAAACGGAGCGGGTCAGGATGCGCGCCGGGCCGGCTTTGCCGCATCATTGGAATTGGAAGCGAGCGCCTCCAGGGATTGCTGAACCATTGTGTCTGTAATGGGCACTTCGCGGCCGTCTGATAACACCACCGCTGCTCCATTCATCCACGGCTCGGAACTCTGTGTCTGTTGTAGCATGTTCTGGTCCTTCGTCATGGGTGACTCTCTCTGTCAGCTTTCTGCAATCTTTCTCTACTAACGTTTTCTTAGTCGAAGCTGTTCAAGTCAAAAATTTGCTATTCCTTGATGCTTCCCAAGGCTACAGAACAATTGTGTCTGAAATATGACGCCAAGTCTGTGGTTTTCTTCCCACTCTGCCACGTGCGGTCCTGCTTCGACTCTTCCGGGCGCTTTGATCGCCCGGAAGGTTGTCTCAGGCTCTCTCAGGCGATGGACGATGCTTCCAGTGCGGCAATGCGGCGATCAAGGGGAGGGTGAGTCATGAACAGGGCCGACAGGCCGGTACGGCTGCCACGGTTGATGCCGAAGGCTTCCAGGTTGTCGGGCATCTGGTTCGGAATCTCGGTTTCTTTTTTCAGGCGCATCAGGGCGCTGACCATTGCGCCCCGACTGGCCAGCTCGGCACCGGCAATGTCGGCGCGAAATTCACGTTTGCGGGAGAACCAGGCCACAATTGTGCTGGCAAGTATGCCAAGAATAATCTGAGCTACGATGCTGACCACAAAAAAGCCGGGTCCGTGGCCGCCCTCGTTCTTGAAAACGGCCCTGTCCACCACGGAGCCAATAATTCGCGAGGCGAAAATGACAAAGGTGTTAATGACTCCCTGTATGAGAGCAAGGGTAACCATATCACCATTGGCCACGTGACCAATCTCGTGACCCAGGACGGCCCGAATCTCTTCCTTGTCGAATCGTTGCAGCATGCCCTCACTTACCGCAACCAGCGAATCATTTCGGTTCCAGCCCGTAGCGAACGCGTTCGCCTGTGTGGCGGGAAATACCGCCACTTCCGGCATGCCGACTCCGGCTTTCTTGGCAAGTTCCCTGACGGTATCCACAAGCCATTGCTCGGAGGCCGTACGTGGCTGCTTGATTACCTTGGCTTTGGTGCTCCATTTTGCCATCGGCTTCGATATGAGCAGGGAAACGAACGCTCCGGCAAAGCCGAAGACAGCGGCGAAGATCAGCAGTGACTGGTACTGAATGCCATTTTGGGCCAGATAGCTGTCGACCCCCAGCAGCTGCAACGTAATGCCCGCTACCAGGATAACCGCGATGTTTGTGGCCAGGAACAACAGAATACGCATGGACGAAACCCTTCTTGAGACCAGCCCGGCTTGGGCGCTTTCATTTAATGGCTTTATTGGGTTTTCCGCCAGAGGCTTCAAGCGGCTTACGTCAAATTAATTCAGAGGCAGGGATACAGGATGGGCTGACATCACTCACTGAAGAAGGTTGATCGTACCACCTGGCTGATACGCGCTGAGCTCCGGCTGCGAATAGCCTCGCGAAACAGATAGATGTGGCTGGAAAATTCCTCTCGGATGGTTGGTGGGGCCTGGGCGGCCGCCTCCAGCGCTTGGGGAGACGCCGCCTTGACAACGGCATCGCTGGCCGGAGCACTCAGGCGCACGAAAGCTGCCTGGGTCAGTACTGCCTGATCCATCGCATCTTGTCGGATGGTGTCAATATAACGAATGAGGCCCTCCTCCGCTAACCACAGAAGAGCGCCGAAACAGGCCATATGCCTTCGGCTGTGGAGACCGAATTCATCAGTCTCGTCTGGGCCGGCGATGTCCTCGACAAACAGATTTATGCGCCTGGGGAAGGCTGAATAAAGTTGGACCAGGGCCACTGCCGCGTCTTTATAGAACTCTTCAATGTGAATGTCTGCCACAGTGGACTCCCTACTGCTGATAGGCGGAGAGAAAATGGGCCAGACGTTTTATCGCGTCCTCCAGAACGTCTTCCCGTGGTAGGAACACGACCCGAAGATGTTGTTTGTCGTCGATATTGAAGGCCGACCCCTGAACCAGGAGAATTTTCTCCTGCACCAGAAGGTCCAGCACCAGCCGCTCATCGTTATGGATGGGAAACCGCTTGGGGTCAAGTTTCGGAAAGAGGTAGAGGGCGCCCTTGGGCTTTACACAGGAAACGCCCGGGATGTCGTTCAATAGCGACCAGGCGGTTTCCCTTTGTTCGTACAGGCGCCCCCCGGGGGCTACCAGATCCTTGATGGACTGGTAACCCCCTAGTGCGGTCTGGATAGCCAGTTGCGCTGGTACGTTGGCGCACAGCCGCATGGAGGCAAGCATGTCGATGCCTTCAATAAGATCCCGGGCCTTGTGTTTGGCGCCACTGATGATCATCCAGCCTGACCGGTAGCCGGCAGCCCGATAATTTTTCGACAGCCCGTTGAAGGTAAAGAACAGTACATCATCGGCAAGGGAAGCGGTGGAGACATGTTCGACGCCATCATAGAGAATCTTGTCGTAGATTTCGTCGGACAGAATGATCAGGTTGTGCTGCCGGGCCAGCTCAATGACCTGTTCCAGCAGCTCCTTCGGGTAGACCGCCCCTGTCGGGTTGTTGGGATTGATCAGGACGACCGCCCGGGTACGGGAGGTGATCTTGCTTTTCATGTCATCGATGTCCGGATACCACTCCTGCTGCTCATCACAGCGGTAGTGCACCGGCTTGCCGCTGGACAGGGTTACCGCCGCCGTCCATAGCGGGTAGTCGGGCGCGGGAATGAGGACTTCGTCGCCGGTATTCAGGAGGGCCTGCATCGACATGACGATCATTTCACTGACGCCGTTGCCGAGGTAGATGTCGTCGATGTCGACCTTGTCTATACCGCGCTGCTGACAGTAATGCATGACTGCCTTGCGCGCCGAGAACAGCCCCTTGGATTCCACGTAACCCTGTGCCGACGGCATGTTGTATATGACGTCCTGCTGGATTTCCTCTGGAACGTCCAGTTCAAATGCTGCAGGGTTGCCTATGTTGAGCTTGAGTACGCGGTGGCCTTCCTCCTCCAGTCTTCTCGCCTCCCGCAGAACCACGCCGCGGATTTCATAACACACATTATCCAGCTTGGCGGACTTCTTGTAGTTCTGCATAAACAGCGACTTCCTGAATCAAGGGACCAAACCGCCATTCTAGCGGAGCGGCAGGCGGGGGCAACAGCCCAATTGCGATGAATTGTGATGAAAAATGGCACGGAATCGGGAATTTAGGATGCCAGGCGTGAAAATTTGTGATAATAAGTTGTGCACAATATAATTGGTAAAAATCAAATAAGGAGAGGTTCATGTCTGCTGCCATGCTTTATGATATCGACGTCACGAGCATCAACGGTGAGAACCAGAGTCTGGGCGACTATCAGGGCAAGATTCTCCTGATCGTCAACACGGCAAGCAAATGCGGGTTTACACCCCAGTTTGAAGGTCTGCAGGCACTGTATTCCAGTCTGAAAGACAGAGGCTTTGAGGTCCTTGGGTTTCCCTGTAACCAGTTTATGAATCAGGACCCTGGTGATAACGAGAAAATCAGTCAGTTCTGCAGTCTGAACTACGGTGTCGACTTCCCCATGTTTGCCAAAATCGAGGTGAACGGACCCCACACCCACCCCCTTTACGGTTTCCTGAAAGCCGAGGCCAAAGGCCTTATGGGTTCGGAAAAAATCAAATGGAACTTTACCAAGTTCCTGGTCAATCGTGATGGCCAGGTAGTTCGGCGCTACCCGCCCACGGCGAAGCCGGAGTCCATCCGTGCGGATATCGAGAAGCTGCTCTAGATCGTGGAAAGTTCAGATGTCCTGGCCCTGGACAACCAGGTCTGTTTTGCCCTTTACGCCGCCAATCGTGCGGTGACGGCACGCTATCGGCCACTTCTGGCGGAACTGGGACTGACCTATCCGCAGTACTTGGTGATGCTCGTACTCTGGGAAGGTGCCGACGGCGGCCAGGTTCGGGTAACGGATATCGGGGAACGCCTGAGGCTGGATTCAGGTACGCTTACGCCCTTGCTCAAGCGATTGGAGCAGGGTGGTCTGGTTGAGCGCAGACGCAGCACCGAGGATGAGCGTTCCGTGATTGTCACACTCACCGAAAAAGGCCAAACGCTTCAGAACCAGGCCCGGCAGATACCCGCTAGGCTTCTTTGCGACAGCGGTGTCGAGCCTGAGAAAATTGCCGCCTTGCGGGATGAGCTCCGGGCTCTTCTCAGCCGTCTTGAGGACGCCTGAGGGTCCAGCGTTCGATAACATTCTTCAGGTCCTGGCGGTCGTAGGGTTTGGTAATATAATCGCTCATTCCCGCAGCCAGGCAGGCGTCCTTGTCCCCCTGCATCACATTGGCAGTTACGGCAATAACAGGCAGATGCTGCCAGGCAGGATTGGAGCGGATGCGGCGCGTTGCCTCATAACCATCCATAACCGGCATCTGGCAGTCCATCAGGACCGCTGCATAGTGGTTCTTGTTGAGCGCGTTGAGCGCACGTTCTCCGTTTTCCGCCAGATCTACTTCGTACCCCAGCTTCCTCAGCAGACCACCGGCCACAATCTGGTTAACCCGATTGTCTTCCACCAGCAGCAAACGCTGGGCAGGACGCCCGAGCCTTGCGGGCGTCATCACTGGTTGCAGTTGAAGCTGGTCTTCGCTGGCGCCCGCCGCTTTGTTCAGACAGCGATAGAGTTGGTACCTTCGCACTGGCAGCGCCAGTCGCTGCCACAGGGGGTTGAAGTCTGTGGACACATGGGTGTCGAATACAATGACCTGGTCCGAAGGCCAGGTCTGCGCAACCGACAGGGCCTCTGGATCATTGGGGTCAATAATGAGCAGCGGCGTTTCTGAGGCCTCGCCGGCGGGAAGGTCATAACCCTCTTCTACAAAGAAGCCCCAGGCTTTGAGCTGACGTTCAACGGAATGCCGGTGAGGATGGTTGTGGGGAACCAGAAGCCTGACACCACGGGCAGCCAGGGAAGGGGATGGCCGCTCGCCGCTCTGTGACTCGTGCTGTGCTTTGGGCAACGGCAGCGTGACAGTGAAGCGGGTACCACGGTGCTCCTCCGACTCTACGGAAATCTGGCCGTGCATCCTTTCTACCAGTTGCCGGCAAAGTGTAAGCCCGAGACCGGTGCCGCCATAACGGCGGGTAGTATCGGTGTCGGCCTGGGCGAAAGGTGAAAAGATCTTGCCAAGGCTCTGGGGCGACATGCCAATGCCTGTATCGGTAACGTCCAGTCGCAGGTCCGAACCCACTTGGCGAACGCTAACGCGGACTTCACCCTGGTCGGTGAACTTGATGGCATTGCCTATCAGGTTATTAATGATCTGCCGGGCACGGGTGGGGTCGCCAATAAACTTCTCGGGCAGGGTAGGCTCGATATCGGCAACCACCTCAATATTTTCACGGCGGGCCTTCTGCGCATGCAGGGTCGTGCACTCTTCCACCAGGCTGCGCATGTCGAACGGAATGGCTTCAAGGTTCAGCTTGCCGGCCTCGACCTTCGAGATGTCAAGGATGTCGTTAAGCAGGCCGAGAAGGCTCTGACCGGCGTTCAGGGCGATTTCCAGACGGTTTCGCTGAGCGGGGTCGAGGTCGCCCTCCAAAGTCAGACCCAGCATACCCAGAACGCCGTTCAGCGGTGTCCGGATTTCATGGCTCATACTGGCAAGGAAGTTGGCCCGGGAGCGGGCGCGGCGAACCGCGTCCTCCTTGGCACGGATGAGGGCACGGTTACCCCGCTGCAGGGCGAGGTTCTTGTCTGAGATCTCACGGGTGCGGTCCTCTACTTCACGCTCCAGTTTGACCGAGTAGTTCTTCAGCTCGCCTTCCGCTACCCGCAGTTTGTCCAAACTGGCATCAATGGTATCCAGGTGCTGGTTAATGATCCTCACCATCAGGCCGATCTCATCTTCATCATGAGTCGCCGGCACAGGCAGGCGAGCCTTTTCAGGCTCATTCGGGGATACCTCGCGCAGGCCCTCAATCACCCTGAGCATAGGCTTGGTCAGAACGAAATAGAACGCGAACAGCAGCAGGGCCGATAGCACCAAACTCTTGATGATGCCGCTAACGATAGTGTACGCGGCTCGATTGAGAAAGTCGGTGCCGTAGTGGTAGGTGTCTATGTTGACAGCCAGCTCGCCCAAAGGGATCTCGACCAGTTGCGGCACGCGCAGATCCTGGGAATAGAAACGCTCCGATCCGAACAGCAGGTCACTGAGCCAGCGATACCTGGATTCGTTATGGGAGCGACTGGCGGCGGCAAGAGTTCGATCTTCCGGGTCGACAATCCGTGCGTCCACGATGGCGGGATGTTTCAGTAACCCTGTCAGTAGTTCTTCAGCCAGTCGGGCATCAATATTGTAGGCGATCTGCGACGCAGGGCTGTGGCTGATTTCCATCAGTGCCTGGATGTCTTGGTCCATGGCCTCGCTGGCATGGAAAAAGTCGAGGCTGACCTGAATAATATTCAGAAGCAGACCGAGGACCATGGCCAGCAACACGGTGTTGCGGGTAAGCCTGAAGGAAAGCCGTTTCTGAAAAGGTGAATTCACGGCCTGTTACATCCTTGTGGGCAGTGCGAAGACGTTCGTGGCCAGAACGGTCGAGGTTAGTCGTCGTAATCCGCTTTCTTTTTCCATTCATCTTCGTGAAGGAAGCTGTCCCATTCCTTGTCGATACGATGCTGTTTTTCCGCCGGTTCAGTTGTACCACCGTTGGCCAGGGAAGCTTCGAGCTCCTTGATGCGGGTGCGGAAACTCTTGACCGCTTTCGCCGCCAGGGGATTGTCCGGCGATTTGCCCATTTCGGTGCTGGCCAGATGATAGGCGTGGATCGCCTTGCGAAGCTCATTTTGACGGATGTAGTCGCGAGCCTGGAATACATGCATGTCGGCATGGGTCTTGTGGATCAGAAAAAGCACATGCTTGAGGTTCTTCTTGGCTGTCGGCGTGTCAATGCGACCGCTCTTATGCAGGGCCTCGATCATTTTGAACAGGCTTTGCAACAGTTCCTTCACATAAGCCGACTTTTCAGGGGAATCGATCTTGGTCGGCGCCCGCTCGTCGGTGTTTTCGGTGACCTGCTGTTTTAAAGTCTGCGCCTCAGACCGCCACTGGGCTACCGGAAGATCCGACTTGAGGCCGCCCAGATCCCGGCAGATCTCTTCAATGCGATTGACCAGCAGCATTTTCAGCTCCCGGGTCAGGTACTGTCCGGGAATATCGGTTAACAGTCGATGGGTCCGGTTATAGGCGTCCTGCAGAGCCGTGACGCGGCGGGCTCTTTCGATTTTCGCACGTTCACGCATCTGACTGACGACAATTGCCGCGATCGAGATAAAAACAATGCCCGCGAAAAAGATGACTACCGTTGTGGTATCCATTCGGTCTGATGCTACCTCGGCTTGGTGTCCCATCCCGGAGACTGGAATTGTTGTGGCAACTACTCGAAAGATTAGCAGAAAACCTGCATCTTATCCGGTTTGGAGTGTTAAGGATTGCAACAGAAACAGCGTATTTGAGCGTCTTTATTCAAGCGACTGAATGCCATTTTTATAAGCACGGAAAATTGCTAAAGTGAGTTCCATTGATTACATGAATATCGGGTGCGCGCCAGAACGATTGGTCAATCGCGAGCCCGTCGACAATCAGGTAGAAGCGAATGGATATTTCCCGGGTTGACCTCAATCTGCTGGTCTATCTCGACGTTCTCTTGCGGGAAAAGAACGTAACCAAGGCCGCCACTCACCTGGGTATTACCCAGCCTGCTATGAGTAACGGCCTGCGACGGCTCAGGAACCTCTTTGGCGACCCGCTCCTGGTCCGCACCAGCGAGGGGATGACGCCGACCGAGCGGGCGTCGGAATTACAGCCACTGGTACGCAGTATTCTTTCGAGTATTGAGCAGGCGGTTCAGGAAAAGACCCCTTTCTCAGCGTTTGAGAGTCAGCGGGTGTTCCGCATTATGGCCAGTGACTATGCAGAGTCCTGCCTTATGCCCCGTGTACTCAGGCGTATTCGACAGGAAGCGCCCCACGTCACCCTGGATGTGCTGACGCCCAGCGATGTGAGTTTTCTGGACGTCGAGCAGGGCCGCCTTGATATGGCCATCAACCGCTTCGACAAGATACCCCAGTCGTTCCACCAGAAGACTCTGTGGACCGAGTACTTCGCCTGCCTGATGAATGCACGCAATCCCATATTGCGGCAGCCCTTCACCCTGGATACCTACCTGGACGCCAGTCATATATGGGTCAGCAAGACAGGATTCGGGGTAGGGGTGGGGGTAAATCCTAAAGATGTGCAGCGGCTGGGGTGGGTTGACGAAGCTCTGTCCAGAATGGGCCGCAAGCGTCAGATATCCGTCTTCACGAGGCATTACCAGGTCGCCATGCTGTTGGCGGAGCAGCATGACCTGATCGCCACCCTGCCCAGCCGGGCAGCCTGGCTCCAGAAGGACAACCCCGGGCTGGTGGTTAAGGTGCCACCTTTTGACATTCCGCCATTCGAACTCAAGATGGCCTGGAGCCCGCTTTTGCAGCACAACTCGGATCATCAGTGGCTGCGGCGCCTGATTGTGGAAGTAGCAGAGGAAGTAGACACAGAGTTTGCGCCTTTCGGGGCACAGTTCGAAGCTTCCGAGGCGCAGGTTCTCAGCAGTTCAGAGCGGTAAATCCCGTAGTTCCCGGGACGGGCGGGCGGTATCCCACATGCGCTGGAAGACATCATTGAGGCGCTTGACGTGGCCCCGGTCGGCAAATTTGGCCAGGCCTTCAGGTTTGTCGAATCGGTGTCGGTAAATCAGGCCCTCCCGGTCCGCCAGCATAAACGGGTGTTCCTCGGCGGGATAATCGCTGTGAACCAGTCTTAGCTCAATCTTGCTGGGCAGCCGCCGCATCAGTTCCACCAGCAGATGGCGCTTCTTTACTAGGGGCTTGTCGTCGTGTATGAGGATGCGGACTTCGCTGAGCCGATGCCGGCGTGCCAGCGCAGAAATCATCTCCCTGAGCCTGATCTGGCCGTATAGCTCGTGATCGAGGTGCCGGTCATAAATCCATAAACGCTGCTGGGCCTGGCCTGCAAGCGAATCGATCAGCATCCGCAAGTTGTCTTCGTGCTCGAACAGCCAGGCCTGATCATCCTCGCCTAACAGGAGGGGTCGTGTCCGGTCGCTGTCCCACTGGTTGACCAGCAGTCCGGGACCAAGACACCGCATATCCACATGCTCTATGCCAGCATCGTCGTAAGGGGCAGAGCAGACATGGAAGCCCGCACGCTGGTAGAAGGGGATAGCCGCAACCTGGGCAGACAGGCATATCTCATCGAAGTCAGCGGAAGCCTCAGCTATCAGATGCCGAAGTAGCTCTTGGCCGTAGCCCAGGCCCCGGTATGGCTTCAGGACCGCCATACGGCCAATCCGGATGGTATCGGTGACCGACGGATAAAGCCGTGCCACCGCTACCGGCGTATTGTTGGCGTCCAGAGCCAGAAAATGATCCGCAATCTCATCAGTGTCATCCCACTCAAGGTCCGGCGGAACCCGCTGCTCATCAATAAAAACGGCGGCCCGGATCTCCTTGATAGCCTGGGGTGCCAGTTGCCAGCTGTACTTGCGAAATCGAAGGCTCATGGGGTTTCATTCCTTCAGTGGTCCGGTTCCGGTGCGCCTGGGGCTCGGGTCATTCAAAGTAGAGATGACCGAGATTGACCAGCTTGCAGAGCAGTTCCGCCAGCGCGGCGTCCTCTGCCAGACGGGCAATATCCGGACCGGACAACACATTGGACCGGCACAGTACCGGCGCCAGGGCGCGGGCATCTCCTCTCAGGATGAATTGCTCACCATCCACGAACAGCGCTGTACTGTCATCAAACTCATGATAAGCGAAGCGCGAACCCTCGTTCCAGCGCAGATCGCCTCCTTCTCCCATAAGCTGCATCAGGCCAGTGGGTGTGACCTGGGTATCGGCTGGCACGATGACATCAGTGTTCTTGGGCGCAGTGGCAAACTGACCGAACCATAGGGTGAGTTGGCGAGTATCACCGAGCCGACTGGTAATGACTTCCTGCAGCCGGGCAATGGCGTCTGGCGGAATGGCGCCGGGATTATCAGGGAGTTTGAGATCCGGGTCCCCCAGGTGAGCATTGGCACCCGGTTGCAGGCACAGGAAATCCGAGAACCCGGTCAGTACGTCATCGACCGTTGGGGCTCTGAAGCCCACGGATAACGTAATGCAGTCATCCAGCGCAACGCCGTGGTGGCCGATGGACGGAGGCAGGTAAAGCATGTCCCCGGGAGCAAGGGTCACGGTTTGTGACCCTTGCCAGCCTTTCAGTATGCGCAGCGGCGTGCCTTCAACACGGGCAGACGCTTCATCGCACTGGCCGCCAAATGACCACTGCCGGTGCCCTTCGGCCTGCAGCAGGAACACATCATACTGATCATAGTGGGGGCCGACGCTGCCTCCGGGGGGCGCATAGCTGGCCATAACATCATCAAGCCGCCAGTTGGGAATAAACCGGAAATGTTCAAGCAGATCGGCGGCGGCAGGCACCCAATGGTCCAGGCCCTGTACCAGCAGGGTCCAGTGTGTTTCTGGCAGTTGCTCGAACTGTTCGGCTGGAAAGGGGCCATTCTTCAGCTGCCATGGGCTGCCATTATCGTTTTCAATGACGATGCGTGACTCGACAGTGTCCTCGCAGGCGAGCCCCGCCAGTTCGTCGGCACTGACCGGGCTCTGGAACCCCGGAAAGGCCTGACGGATGACAAGGGGCTTTTTCTGCCAGTAGTGCGCCAGGAATTCATCAGCCGGGAAACCGCCAGGAAGTCTCATGACTTAGATCGCCCGGGCCTGGTCCGCTGCATCACCGATATAGCGGCCCGGAGTGAGATTCATAAGCTCGGCCTTGGCTGATTCCGGAATCTCGAGAGAATTTACGAAGGAGCGGATAAGCTCCGGCGTCATGGCCTTGCCCCGGGTAAGTTCTTTCAGTTTTTCATAGGGCTTTTCAATGTTATAGCGACGCATGACAGTCTGGATGGGCTCGGCGAGAACTTCCCAGGCCTGGTCCAGGTCCGCATCCAGGCGGGCAGCGTTCAATTCGAGCTTGCCCAGACCCTTGAGTGTCGCTTCATAGGCGATCAGGCTGTGGGCAAAGCCAACCCCAAGGTTTCGCAGCACGGTGGAATCCGTCAAGTCTCGCTGCCACCGGGAGATTGGCAGTTTGGCGGACAGATGGCTGAACAGGGCATTGGCGATGCCCAGGTTGCCTTCTGAATTCTCGAAGTCGATGGGGTTAACCTTGTGGGGCATGGTCGACGAGCCGACTTCACCCTCTACGGTCTTCTGCTTGAAGTATCCCAGTGATATGTAGCCCCAGATGTCGCGATCCAGGTCGATCAGGATGGTATTGAAACGGGCGATGGCGTCGTAAAGCTCCGCAATATAATCGTGGGGCTCAATTTGAGTGGTGTAAGGGTTCCAGCTAAGGCCAAGTCCTTCCACAAACTCCCTGGCGTTAACTGCCCAGTCAACGTTGCTGTAGGCCGAGATATGAGCATTGTAGTTACCCACAGCACCGTTGATCTTGCCCAGCAGCTCAACCTGGCGGATTTGGTGAAGCTGACGGCGCAGACGGTGGACCACATTGGCCATTTCCTTGCCCACGGTGGTTGGAGACGCCGTCTGGCCATGGGTACGGGAAAGCATGGGCTGATCGGCATGGGTATGGGCCAAGTGTGTCAATTGCTCAACAACCTTTTCCATCGCCGGCAGCAGGCCGTGGTCGAGGCCTTCGCGCAGCATCAGAGCGTGGGAGAGGTTGTTGATGTCTTCCGATGTGCAGGCAAAGTGAACAAACTCGGTAACAGCATGAAGCTCAGGCACATCGGCTATGCGGTCTTTGAGAAAGTACTCGACCGCCTTGACATCGTGATTAGTGGTCCGCTCGATGGTTTTGATGCTTTCGGCGTCTGCCAGACTGAACTCCGATACCACCTTATCAAGAGCCCCGTTAGCCTGGTCGGAAAATGCCGGCACTTCGGCAATACCCGGGTGGCTGGCGAGCTTCTGAAGCCAGCGTACTTCCACCGTCACCCGGTTCCTGATCAACCCATATTCACTGAATATCTCGCGAAATACGCGGACCTTATCGCCATAACGACCGTCGACCGGGGAAATGGCGGTCAGTGCAGTGAGTTCCATCGAAAACCTCTCAAATCATAAACGGGTGGGGTCGGTATGATACACAAGCTGGGCGCCGGTTTCAGTCCGTTGGTCCGTCGTAAACGGAGCGGTTTGCCTGTTCCGCCAGTTCACGGGCCTTGGCTATTATCCGGCTGCGGTAAAACACCAGATGCCAGCGCCGTCCGCCGGTCTGGCGCCAGAGAACAGCTGAGCGAATCCCCGCCAGCAATAGCGCCCGTACCCGGGCGGCATTGTCCTCTACCTGAAGCTGCTTCGGATCCCCGGTAACCTGAATCCGTAATCTGAAGGTACTGATGGTATCGGTGTAAATGGACGCCAGGTTCGCCACCAGGTTGTGATGGGTATACCCGAAATGACGGGCCGTGTGCCGGGCCTGCTCGATCCGGTCTGACAACACCTCGAGCATGTCCCTTCTTTTGTTGAGCCTAGCTTCCAGCTGAATCAGGTTCAGCCCATAACGCAATATATCAACATCCTGCCGGTGGCTCTGCTCAGTGAGTACGCTAACCAGGGCAGAGAGGCCTTCACGAAGATCCTTGAGCTCCCCGTAAACATCCAGCGTCGATTCCGGAGCGGTGGCGAACAGGGAGCGGAGGCTTGCCTCCAGCGAGCCTTCTGCGCACTGGCCCTGGTGAGCCACTTGCTGGACAAGGGCCGCGGCCTGGAAAACCCCGGCCAGGGCGAGGGTCTGGTCGTGCAATGATTTACTCAAGAGAAACTGCCTGTGTGAGCGGAAGGGGAGTGGAGCGATGGTCCCGCGCCAGTGGCGTCTCTGGCTGGCTCGTGCTCGCCATCGCGCCAGGTCTTCTCAATCACCCCGCCGCCGAGGCAGACGTCCCCTGAATACAGGACCAGAGACTGTCCCGGCGTCACCGCGCGCTGAGCGTCATCGAACACCACTTTGACGCCGCTTTCGCGCAGGGTCACTGTGCAGGGCTGGTCTGGTTGGCGATAACGGGTCTTGGCCATGCAACGGAAACTCTCTGCAGGGGCGCTCCCTGCCACCCAATCCACCGGCCCGGTCACCAGGCCCCGGGAGAACAGCAAGGGGTGCTGTTTTCCCTGGACAGCGATCAGCACGTTTCTCGACAGATCTTTCTCTGCCACGTACCAGGGCTCATCACCAAAGCTGCTAAGTCCTCCGATACCCAGGCCCTGGCGTTGACCGATGGTGTGATACATGAGGCCCTGATGGCGGCCAATCTGCTGCCCGTCAGGGGTTTCGATTGGGCCGGGCTGAGCTGGCAGGTATTGTTTCAGGAAATCGGTAAACTTGCGCTCGCCGATAAAACAGATGCCCGTGGAATCTTTCTTGTCATGGGTGACAAAGCCCTGCTCGGCAGCAATCTGGCGTACCACGGGTTTCTCGATTTCACCCACCGGGAAGAGGGTGCGGGCGATACGATCGCCGGACACGGCGTGGAGGAAGTAGCTCTGATCCTTGTTGGCATCCAGGCCTTTCAGTAATTCCGCCCGGCCGGAGCCGTCATCACACAGCCGCTGCCGGGCATAGTGACCGGTTGCTATGAAGTCAGCGCCAAGGGTCACCGCGTAGTCCAGGAAAGCCCGGAATTTGACCTCCTTGTTGCAGAGAATATCGGGGTTTGGGGTTCGCCCGGCCTGGTATTCAGCAAGAAAGTGCTCGAATACGCGGTCCCAGTACTCTGCTGCGAAGCTTGCGGTGTGCAGGGTAATGCCCATCTGGTCGGCAACAGCCTGGGCGTCCGCCAGATCCGTCATGGCCGTGCAGTATTCCGTGCCGTCGTCCTCATCCCAGTTTTTCATAAACAGGCCCTCAACGGCATAGCCCTGGGACTTCAGCAGCCAGGCTGCCACGGACGAATCGACGCCGCCGGACATGCCGACAATAACGCGGGTCTGGGAGTGGGGTTTAGTCATCATTAAAACCGAATCGCGGATGCCTGAGTGAGATGGTCTGAGTCCTAACGCCTGCCAACCTGACGAATCCAAACCGGCGACGTCAAAGGTGGCATTCTAGCACCTTCCGGGACCGTGCGTCTTTGCGTGCGCCGGTCACGCCTCGACGATCACATCCAGCGGGTACCGCCGCCCCTCCAGGTAGTCCTCTATACATTTCAGAACCAGGGGGCTGCGGAGGCTGGGGCCGCGTTCACGGACCTCCTCAAGACTGAGCCAGTGGGCCCGAATAATGTCGGAATCAAGCTCGCTCGACTGTCTGGCCAGCGCCCGGGCCGCGAAACAGAGCCGATAATAGGTAACGCCGTTGGCAGGCGCTGTGAAGGTGTAGAGCCCGAGAAAATACTCCGGCTCGACCTGCCAGCCGGTTTCCTCCAGAGCTTCTCTACGGGCTGCCGCAAGAATGGGCTCGTCTTTTTCCACGTGACCTGCAGGTTGATTGAATACGATCTTCCCGCCGCTGATTTCTTCCACCATTAGAAAACGACCCTGGTCATCTTCAACTACAACGGCAACGGTCGCGTGCGGGGTCCAGGTCATGGTCTTTTTCCTCGTGTTGGAGCCCTGGTTCTGTTGGGCATATGAATGGCAAGGGTCCGAGTAGTCCCCGGTGCCAGTTCGTCAAGGGTCCAGTTGCCCACACTGTAACGGATGAGCCGCAGGGTAGGAAAACCGGCTGCAGCGGTCATCCTGCGAACCTGTCTGTTTCTGCCTTCGGTGATGGTGAGACTGAGCCAGCTGGTAGGTATGGCCTTGCGCTCCCGGATCGGAGGCTGCCGAGGCCAAACATCAGGCGCCGCCATGGCCTTGGCGATCGCCGGTCGTGTTCGGCCGTCCTTCAGCTCGATACCGGCACTGAGCAGCTGCAAGGCGGCTCCGGTCAGCTCTCCTTCAACCTGGACCCAGTAGGTCTTGGGCATCTTGTGTTTTGGCGACGCGATTGTCTGCTGAAGTTGACCGTCATCGGTCAGCAGCAACAGGCCCTCGGAGTCAAAGTCGAGCCTGCCGGCGGGATAGATTCCGGGCGCGGAAATGAAATCCGCAAGAGTGGCCCGACCCTTGGGGTCGGTAAACTGGCACAGCACGTTGAACGGCTTGTTGAAAAGAAGCAGTCTGGCCATTAGCAAAGTCCAACGTCGGAGAATCAGGCGGTTATGCTACAAAAAATACCGCTCCTTCACTATACTGAAGATCACTTCCAGGGGGCATTGGAAGGCCAGTTCGGTCCGAACCGCTGCCCCCGAATACGCCAGAACCGGCATCCTCAGGGTGTGGCTGACCCGTAGTAATCGATAGTAATCAACCCTGACATTGGAGAATTCGCAGACAGTCAACCAGGACGGAGACAGGTATGGGATTCGATAAAATACTGGTGCCCACCGATGGGGACAGAATTACTGTTAACGCAGACCTCTCCCTGAATGTACCCAACCATCCCATTATTCCTTTTATCGAGGGTGATGGCATTGGCGCCGACATTACGCCTGTCATGCAGAAGGTGGTAAATGCCGCCGTGCTCAAGGCTTACGGTTCCAAGCGTTCGATTTCCTGGATGGAAGTTTATTGCGGTGAAAAAGCTACACGCATTTACGGACCTGATGTCTGGCTGCCGGAAGAGACCCTGGAAGCCATGCGTGAATTCCCCGTCAGTATAAAAGGTCCCCTGACAACACCGGTTGGAGAAGGTTTTCGCTCCCTGAATGTATCCTTGCGGCAGCGCCTGGATCTTTATGCCTGTATCCGACCGGTCCGTTATTTCAAAGGCGTTCCCAGCCCGGTAAGTCACCCGGAGCTCACCAATATGGTGATTTTCCGGGAGAATTCCGAAGACATCTATGCCGGCATAGAGTGGCAGGCAGATTCAGAGGAGTCTCGCAAGCTGATCCGGTTCCTCAGGGAGGAAATGGGTGTCACCAATATCCGTTTCCCGGATGTCTGCGGTATCGGAATCAAGCCCGTCTCGAAAGAGGGGAGCCAGCGCCTGGTTCGCAAAGCCATCGAATACGCCATCGAGAACGACAAACCCTCGGTCACTCTGGTCCACAAGGGCAATATCATGAAATTCACCGAAGGCGCGTTCAAGAACTGGGGCTATGAACTGGCAATAGAGCGATATGGTGCCGAGCCTTTTGAGGGCGGGCCCTGGCAGGTCATGAAAAATCCGCGCACGGGCCGTGACATAATCATTAAAGATGTGATTGCCGATGCGTTTCTCCAGCAGATTCTGATGCGGCCTGACGAATACAGTGTCGTTGCCACTCTGAACCTGAATGGCGATTATATTTCCGACGCCCTTGCAGCGGAAGTAGGGGGCATCGGCATTGCGCCAGGGGCGAACATGGGCGGATGCGTTGCCAACTTTGAGGCCACCCACGGGACAGCGCCGAAGTACGCAGGCCAGGATAAGGTCAATCCGGGATCACTGATTCTTTCTGCAGACATGATGTTGCGCCACATTGGCTGGACCGAGGCGGCAGATCTGGTGATCAGTGGAATGGAGGGTGCCATCGCAGCAAAAATTGTAACCTACGATTTCGAACGTCTGATGCCGGACGCCAAATTATTGAAGTGCTCCGAGTTCGGGGACGCAGTAATCAATAAGATGGGAACATAGGCGGGCGGGTGCACTGCAAAACCAGATAGAGTTAGTGGCTGCGGCGCCCTCCCAGCGTTGCTGGATAGACTCCGCAGCTCACAACCTTTCAGTTCATACGCGACTGGTCGTGCGCAAGAATTGTTAACCGTTTGCAGCACGCTTGTGGAGCGTATAGTCTGCTACTTCGGCTCGCTGCTGTTCAGAGGGCTGGGCCTCCTGCTTTTTAGCGGGCTGATCGGCCGGGGCGATGTTGACTGCGTGAACACCCTTGTCGCTGGGCTTCTTGTCAAAGGTGACCGCCTGGCCCGCCTTTAACGTTTTGTAGCCATCCATCTGTATCGATGAAAAGTGTGCGAACAGGTCGTCGCTGCATCCTTCTTCGATAATGAAGCCGTAACCCTTGGCATTGTTGAACCACTTTACCTTGCCGTTTGGCATATTGAACTCCTTGTCCAAGTCATTACCTAAGTTTTGGTTTTATTATTGGTGAAAGACGTAAATCGGTACCTGTCTTGACCGGAGATAGTAGACCCTCATTCCAGAATCTGAGAGTTCAACGTTTCCGGCTGATGACTGCGCTATGCTCCATATGCACATATGGAAGCAAAAATCCATCACAACACACAAATTTACAAAATTTCACATTGCAGTTACTACTTTTGACCAATATTCAACCGGAGTCAAGCCTCTATTGACGCTAGTCTGGCCTGACCTGGAATCGTTATGATGTAGGTCAACAAACGGGTGTCCTTGAAATCGGGCACGCCCGCAACCATCTTATTAACAGGCACCGAAATTCGGCAAGAATGATGCGGACTATCCAGGATTCTCTACTAGTATTAAATCATGGGGGCAGTGAAGAGCCAGGGCGCCGGGATGATCTTTCGGTTGCTCCTGCAAAGCCGGCCCTGAAGCGTCCCGCGCGGTTCAGAGTCATGCTGCTGAATGACGATTACACACCGATGGACTTCGTGGTCGAAGTCCTGATGACCTTTTTCGGAATGAATGAAGAGAAGGCGACGCAGGTAATGCTGCTCGTCCATACGCAGGGAAAAGCCGTATGTGGGGTGTATACCCGCGACATCGCGGAAACGAAGGCGGCACAGGTGAACCAATACTCTTCGGAGTGTGATCACCCGCTGCTTTGCGAGATTGAACGTGCGGACTGATAAACCTTGGGGTGGCACATGCTTAGCAAAGATCTTGAAATTACCCTGAACACCGCCTTTAAAAATGCCCGCGACAAACGTCATGAGTTTATGACCGTGGAGCATCTTTTGCTGGCATTGCTGGACAATGACTCCGCTCTGGGCGTATTGAAAGCCTGTGGCGCCGACCTGCAGCGGTTGCAGGAAGAGCTTGTTGAATTCGTGGATTCCACAACCCCGCTGATCCCAAGCAGCGACAGTGAGCGTGAGACACAGCCGACACTCGGTTTTCAGCGCGTGCTGCAGAGGGCTGTTTTCCATGTTCAGTCGTCGGGCAAGAAAGAAGTCACCGGCGCCAATGTTCTGGTTGCGATTTTCAGCGAGCAGGAAAGCCAGGCGGTTTATGTGCTGAAAAAGCAGAACATTGCCCGTATTGATGTGGTGAACTTTGTTTCTCATGGCATTTCCCGGGTGCAGGGCGCCGAGGACCAGGAAGGACCGGACCAGGCATCCCATGAGGAAGCCGGTGAAGAAAATGGCGCCACCAAACCACTGGAAAATTACGCGAGCAACCTGAACGAGCAGGCCCGGCAGGGTCGCATCGACCCGTTGATCGGTCGCGAACATGAAGTTGAACGGGTCGTGCAGATTCTCGTACGCCGTCGCAAGAACAATCCGTTGCTCGTCGGTGAGGCCGGTGTAGGCAAGACGGCTATCGCCGAGGGCCTGGCCAAACGCATCGTCGACCAGCAGGTTCCGGAGATTATCGCCGATGCGGTGGTGTATTCACTGGACCTGGGGGCGTTGCTGGCTGGGACCAAATACAGGGGTGACTTTGAAAAACGTCTGAAGGGGCTGCTGGCGGATCTTAAAAAAGAGAAGCACGCCATCCTGTTCATCGACGAAATTCACACCATTATCGGCGCGGGTTCCGCATCCGGCGGCGTAATGGATGCCTCCAACCTTCTCAAGCCCATGTTGAGTTCCGGTGAGATCCGGTGTATCGGCTCCACCACTTTCTCTGAGTTCCGGGGCATCTTTGAAAAGGATGCGGCCCTGGCCCGTCGTTTCCAGAAGATTGACGTGAACGAGCCCAGTGTCGAGGATACGTATCAGATCCTCAAAGGGCTGAAGCCGCACTTCGAGAAACATCACGATCTCAAGTACACCGACAAGGCGCTCAGGGTAGCGGCTGAGTTGGCGGCCCGGTACATCACCGACCGGCATCTGCCTGACAAGGCCATTGACGTTATCGATGAAGCCGGCGCCCGGCAGCGGCTGATGCCGGCTGCCAAGCGTAAAAAAGTGGTCGGTGTTTCGGCCATTGAGGATGTGGTTGCCACCATCGCGCGGATTCCGCCGAAGAATGTGTCCAGCAGCGACAAGGATCTTCTGCGCAACCTGGAGCGTGACCTGAAGATGGTTGTATTCGGCCAGGATCGCGCCATTGAGTCGCTGTCCACGTCGATCAAACTGGCCCGCGCCGGCTTGAAGGCGCCGGAGAAACCAGAAGGTGCCTTCCTGTTTGCCGGCCCCACCGGGGTGGGCAAGACCGAGGTTACCCGTCAGCTGGCCAAGGTTCTGGGCATCGAGCTGCTGAGGTTTGACATGTCTGAGTATATGGAGCGCCATACGGTTTCACGACTGATCGGTGCACCCCCAGGCTACGTGGGCTTCGATCAGGGTGGTCTGTTGACGGAATCCGTCAACAAGAATCCCCACTGTGTGTTGCTGCTCGACGAGATCGAAAAGGCCCACCCGGAGGTCTTCAACCTGCTGTTGCAAGTGATGGATCATGGCACCCTGACGGATAATAATGGCCGTAAGGCCGATTTCCGCCACGTTATTCTGGTCATGACCACAAACGCCGGTGCCGAAAACATGGCCCGTCGTTCCATCGGGTTCAGCAAGCAGGACCACAGCACGGACGGTATGGAAGTCATTACCAAGACCTTCACGCCGGAATTCAGGAACCGTCTGGATGGCATCATCCAGTTTGCCGACTTGCAGAAAGAAACCATCACCTATGTGGTGGACAAGTTCCTCACCGAGTTGCAGGCGCAGCTTGATGAGAAGCATGTTGCACTGCATGTGGACGAAGCCGCGAAGCTATGGCTTGCAGAGAAGGGTTATGACGTCACCATGGGTGCCCGCCCCATGGCTCGCCTGATCCAGGACAAGATCAAGCGGCCCCTGGCCGAGCAGATCCTGTTTGGTTCCCTGGCTGAGAAGGGTGGTGACGTTTATATCGGGCTGGAAGGAGATGAGCTGACTTTCGAATATGAGAGCGAAGCTGCAGAAGCGGTCTGATGCCTTAAGCTTCGGATAGAAACCATTAAAAAACCACGACTTCGGTCGTGGTTTTTTTGTTCCGTAGAACCCGACGTTTAACGGGCGCGGTAGACAATGCGACCTTTTGACAAATCGTAGGGGGTCAGCTCTACTTTGACCTTGTCTCCGGTCAGAATTCGGATGTAGTTTTTGCGCATCTTGCCAGAAATGTGTGCAGTCACCACGTGGCCATTGCTCAGCTCGACCCGGAACATGGTGTTTGGCAGAGTATCAAGAATGACACCCTCCATTTCTATAGCATCTGATTTCGCCATTCAGTAAAAACCTCGTTTGTGATCGTGTTGTGCGGCTGTGAAAAGGATACATTATAATAAATGCGCAATTCTGCCTGAATAACGCCCGTTTGGCAAAACTGATAGGCGCCAATGACCAGTGGGATGTGCTTATGCGGGCTCGGCCCCGTCATCCGGCAGGCTCTGCCAGCGCCCATCCAGCAGGGCCTCAATAGGACGAAACCGGGTCTTGTAACTCATCTTTCGGCATTCCTTTATCCAGTAACCCAGATAGACATAGGGAAGGTTCCGTCGCACGGCCTCTTCTATCTGCCAAAGTACCGCCAGGGTGCCGAGGCTGCGGCTGTTTTCTTCGGGTTCGAAAATCGTATAGATGGCGGATAAGCCATCGTCCAGGGCGTCTATAACAGCCAGACCTACCAACAGCTCTCCTTTTCGCATTTCTAGGAAATAGCTCTCTGTGGCACCGTCTACCAGAAACGACGCAAACTGTTCCCGCGTGGGCGGGTACATGTCACCATCGAAGTGACGTTCCTCAATATATCGGGCGTAAAGGGCATAGTAGCCCTCGGAAAACCGGGCGGGCACCAGGTTAAACGACAGGTCTGCGTTGCGCTTGATTACCCGCTTCTGGGACCGGTCAGGCCGAAATTCACGGGCGTCCAGCCTTACCGGGACACAGGCATTGCACTGTTCACAGTGAGGCCGGTAGTAATGTGATCCGCTTCTTCGAAAACCGAGTGCGGTCAGTTGACTGTAGAGTTTTTTATCGACGTTGGCCCGGGGGTCCACAAACATGGTGGTAGCCTCCCGGTCGTCCAGATAGCTGCACTCATGGGCAGGAGTTGCGAAGAAAACGAGCGTTTTAAGGCTACTCATCGACCATGCCTCGCATTGCTATGGAGGGTGGGCATATATCCAGGCTCAGGAACCGGGAAGTTCCGCTCAAGATCTGTCACCAGGCCACTGCCAGCGGAAATTCCACGACGCTTGGATGGGTTTTTCGGTCACCTGTTTTTCAATTATAGATAAAAACTCAGCGCGGGGAATGGTACGGGCGCCCATTGTCAGCAGGTGCCGGCTTTCAACCTGACAATCCATCATATGGAAACCCCACGCCTCCAACTGGTTGGCAAGATAGACCATCAGAACCTTCGAGGCGTCGGTTTCCACAGAAAACATGGATTCGCCAAAGAAACATCGACCCAGCGCAACACCATAAAGTCCCCCCACCAGTTCTCCAGCGCGATTACGCGCTTCAAAAGAATGGGCAAACCCCAGTTCATGCAATCGGGTGTAGGCGTCTTTCATGTCCCGGGTGATCCAGGTGCCCTCCGATCGCAGGTCAGCGCAACGGTTAATCACCCCGGAAAAATCCTGGTCCGCTGACACAGTGAAGGGGTATTTGTTCAGTGTCCGCCTGAGGCTCCTGGAAATGTGGATGTCCTGCGGGAACAGCACGCAGCGGGGGTCGGGAGACCACCAGAGTATGGGCTGATCGTCAGTAAACCACGGGAATATGCCACTTCGATAAGCCAGCAGTAGCCGGTCGGGGGAGAGGTCTCCCCCTAGCGCCAGAAGCCCGTCCGGTTCGTCAAGCGATTGCTCCGGCGGCGGGAACCAGAGCTCGTACGGGTCTAGCCAGGGCAAGGAGGTCATGGGACCAGTCTGCCTGGTTTAGCTATACTGATCGAGAAACTTCTCGGCATCCAGGGCCGCCATGCAACCAAAACCCGCGGATGTGACTGCCTGCCGGTAGACGTGGTCCGCCACGTCACCAGCGGCGAATACCCCCGGCACACTGGTTTGCGTTGCCATGCCTTCAAGGCCGGCACGGATTTTCAGGTAGCCGTTCTCCATGTCCAGTTGGCCCTGGAAAAGCTCGGTGTTGGGCCGATGTCCAATCGCGATGAAGACCCCTGCTAGTTGGAGATCCCGGGTAGTGTCGTCTTTGGTGCTGCGGATACGGATGCCGGTGACGCCGGTGCCATCTCCGAGGACTTCATCGAGGGTATGGTCCCACACCAGGTTCACATTGCCGTGCTCTGCTTTTTCGAACAGCTTGTCCTGGAGAATCTTCTCTGCCCGCAGGGTATCCCGGCGATGCACCAGGGTAACCTCATCGGCTATGTTAGAAAGATAAAGTGCTTCCTCAACTGCTGTATTACCACCGCCGATGACGGCAACCTTCTGCTTTTTGTAGAAGAACCCATCGCAGGTCGCGCAGGCGGAAACACCCTGGCCCTTGAATTTCTCCTCTGATTCCAGTCCCAGGTACATGGCCGAGGCGCCCGTGGCGATGATCAAGGCATCGCAGGTATATTCGCCGCTGTCGCCCTTCAATCGGTAGGGCCGGTCGTTCAGGTCAGCTTCATTGATGGTGTCGTAGACAATGCTGGTCTCAAACCGCTCCGCGTGCCGGAGCATGCGCTGCATCAGTTCAGGACCCTGGACGCCGTTGTCATCGCCGGGCCAGTTATCCACGTCTGTGGTTGTGGTAAGCTGGCCGCCCACTTCGATACCGGTGATCAGTGTCGGTTTGAGATTCGCCCGCGCTGCATAAACCGCTGCAGTATAACCGGCAGGGCCAGAGCCGAGGATGATGAGGGGTGAATGCTTGGTCTGGGTCATGTCGTTCTCTCTTAACGGGCTTAACGGGCTGAACGGGCTTGATGGGTATACGATCTGGTCGATACGGGATGCGCCAGGGCGCAGTAATCTTCGTGTCCGCTGATGTGGCAGCGAAGCCTAACATGGCCGCTGACGGTTACCATTCATTTGGGCTAATAGTATCTATTAAAAAGCCCTATTTATTGAATAACAGGGCTACTGGATAACCGGAACGGATGCCAGCAACTGGCGAATTCTTTCCGCGCTTTTGCCCGGCTCGCCCTGTTCCAGGCGATGTTCGGCCACCGAGGGAAAGACAGCCTGCACGTCATCGGGTAGTACGTGCTGCCGACCCGCCATCAGTGCCCAGGCCCGTGCCGCACGAACAAGACCCAGCCCGGCCCTGGGCGACAGGCCATAGACCAGCCCTGGCATGCGTCGGCTTTGCTCCAGCAACCTCTGGACATAATCAAGCAGTGCGGGACTGGTCGATACCTGCCTGGCGCCATCCTGAAGCGCCAGCAGCTCCTCATGACTCAGGGTCGGCTGCATCTGCTCGGTCAGCTGTCGGCGGTCTTCGCCCTCCAGCAGCGCTCGCTCTGCTTTTGGATCAGGGTAGCCCAGACGCAGGCGCATCAGGAACCGGTCAAGCTGGGACTCGGGCAAGGGATAGGTGCCGCCCTGTTCCAGCGGGTTCTGGGTCGCAATGACAAAAAATGGATGGGGCAGCGGCCGGGTCTGGCCCTCAATGGAAACCTGGCGCTCCTCCATAGCTTCGAGCAGCGCGCTCTGGGTCCGGGGCGAGGCCCGGTTGATCTCGTCGGCAAGCACGATCTGCGCGAAGATCGGCCCCTGGTGAAAGATCAGTTGGCCGGCCTGCTTGTCATACAGGGAGAAGCCCAACACATCCGCTGGCAGCAGGTCATTGGTAAACTGGATTCTCTGGTAGCTAAGACCCAGTGTCCTGGCAAGGGCATGACAAAGGGTGGTCTTGCCCATTCCCGGTATGTCTTCGATCAGAAGATGGCCCTGTGCGAGTAAGCTGCACAGAGAAAGCCTCACCTGCTGGTCTTTACCGAGAAGTATGCCGTTCAGTTGCGCGACGGTCGCGTCGGTCAGTTTTTTCATACTGCGATAGGTCCTGCCTAGTCCCGCACCCGTCGGACAAGATCTCCGAACGCGTCAATGCGGCGGTCCCTGAAGTGGGGCCAGATTCTCCGTATGGCTTCGCTTCTGGCACGGTCCAGGGTGGCGCTCAGAACAGATTCACTGTGATCGTCGGCTCTTGCAAGAAACTCGCCCTGAGGTCCGCAGATAAAGCTGTTACCCCAGAAAAGAATGCCATCACCCTGACCTGTCGGATCGGGTTCGGTGCCGATGCGATTGGGGGCGACTACCGGGAGGTTGTTAGCGACGGCATGACCTCGCTGGACGGTCACCCAGGCCTCGAGCTGCCGTTCGCGCTCGGCCGGGTCATCCGTGACATCCCAGCCAATGGCAGTGGGATAGATCAGCACCTCGGCGCCGGCCAGGGCCATTAATCGTGCGGCTTCAGGATACCACTGGTCCCAGCACACCAGAACACCCAGGCGTCCGACCGACGTATCGATAGGCGTGAAGCCACTCCGGCCATCATTTCGTACCGCATCGCCAGGGGTAAAATAGAATTTTTCATAAAAGCCTGGGTCGTCGGGGATATGCATCTTGCGGTAGGTGCCTGCGATGCTTCCGTCCCTCTCAAATACCACGGCGGTATTGTGGTAGACGCCATTCATGCGGCGCTCGAAAATAGAGCCCACCAACACAATGCCGAGTTCCGCAGCCAGGGCACCCAGGCGGTCACTGGTAGGGCCGGGGATAGGCTCTGCCAGTTCAAAAATATCAACGTCTTCGGTCTGGCAGAAGTACAGGGTTGCGTGCAGCTCCTGCAGAACCACCAGCTCGGCACCGTCAGAGGCCGCAAAACGCACCAGACGCTCGGTGGTGGCAAGACTGGTCTGCTTGTCGCTGCTGCATGCCTGCTGGATGGCAGCGATTCTGAGATCGGGGGTTCTCGACGTCTGGGGCATCGTGGCCTGGGTCATAGCTGAACGACTCCTGCGGGAAGCTGCATGGTGACGCAGTGAAGGCTGCCGTGCTGGGCGACCAAGGCCCGGCAGGGTATGGGCACGATTTCCCGTTCCGGAAAGATTCTGGCCAGGGCAGCCACCGCAGCCTCATCCTGAGGGACATCGTAAACCGGTAACAGTACGGCATTGTTGATGATCAGGAAATTGGCGTAAGTGGCCGGCAGCCGTTCGCCTTCACTGTTAAAGACTGGCTCGGGCCAGGGCAGCGGGGTCAGCCGGTAGGGCGACCCATCAGCCCGGCGGAACTGGCCCAGCTCATCCTCCATCGCAGAGAGAGCGCCGTAATGCTCGTCTTCAGGATCATCACAGCGGACATAGCAGATGTGGTCCCGGGCACAGAAGCGGGCCAGGGTATCAATATGGCTATCGGTATCATCGCCGGCCAGGTAACCATGGTTCAGCCATAGTACCCGGTCCACACCCAGGGTTTCGGACAACAATTGTTCAATTCCGGCACGGTCGAAATTAGGGTTCCGGCTAGGGGTAAGCAAGCATTCGCTGGTAACAAGCAGGGTGCCTGCGCCATCCGACTCTACCGAGCCTCCCTCAAGCACGAACTCTACCGGCACAAAAGGAGTGTCACCGAAACAGCCCTGCTCGGAAAGCAGCCGGTTCAGTACATCATCTTTTTCATGGGGAAACTTGCCGCCCCAGGCATTGAAGCGGAAATCCAGCAGCTCCTGACCCTGGTCGCTGAGAACGGCAAGGGGGCCATGATCGCGAGCCCAGGTGTCATCGGCAGGCGCAGCTACCACCCGTGCCCGTCCGGGCAGGGAATGATCGGCAGAGTACTGGTCAAGGGTGGTCTGCAGCTGCAGGACGCGTTGCGGATCCTCGCAGCTGATCAGCACATGCTCAAAGCGCAAAACGGCCTGGGCGATGGCCATGAAGACCGGCTCCACCTCAGCGAGGACCTCACTCCAGTCAGTGCCACGGTGCGGCCAGGTCAGCATGACGGCGCTCTGGGGCGCCCATTCAGCCGGCATAAGACGTGTTGTGCTCAAATTGCAGTTACCTTTCCAGAATGGCCATCAGGTGTTCGGAGCCAGGGCAAGCCCGGGGCCCTTATCGGTCGGGTTCAAAACCGCATGAATGACTTTGTTGGCCTCAAAGTACACGACAAAGTCGGGATAGATCCACTGGCTGATCGGGGGTTCCCCCACCGGTCCTTCTTTAGCCTCAGGCGCGCCGAAACTCTGGCGGACCGTGTCCTGGCTCTGACCATGATTGGGCAATTGGCGACTGTCTCTCTCACCAGCCTGGCTCATGACCGGAATAACTGTCTGGTCAGCCAGTGTGATCGCCGGCATGGCCGGCCCCAACAATACGATGAGCGAGGCTGTTTTCAGGCTAATTCTGATCAATGATCTCATCTGGAAGAACTCCTGACATCTTCACAATAAACCGTCCTGGAAACCGACAGAGGCGCCAGTGACCCGGGCAGACGTGTATAAAGCTTAATTTCAGCATTCAATCTTAGAGAAAGTAGCGTCCCGGCTCCACGTTCAAGTGGCTTTACTCGGTTTCATTTTGTTGTCGGGCCCGGATTTGCCAGCGCATGATGTGCTTTGCTATCTGTTGACGGTCGCTGTCATAAAGGCGGGTAAACTCAGTGTGAACCCTCGTGGTTCCTGTATCTTCAGGAGCCACGTCGACTACTTGGGCAACCGCCTCGGGCCGGTAAAGTTCAGGGGGCAATGTCATTCTCAGGGCAACCAGATCACCGACCGCGAGGGCGCCAGCGGAGACGTCAAAGGCGACACCGCCCTCGCTCAGGGTCACCCGTTGCCAGTCTTGCTGTTGCAACGGATTTTGCTCAAAGGCCATAATGCGCGCCAACGCGTCGACCTTGTGGTTGAGTGACTTGAGCAGATTGCTAAGCAGGCGATCCTTGTCGGCAAGGCTGGCCAGCTGATTGCGGACATCCAGGTCAATTCTTTTCAGCTCGTCACGGAGGCCAGCCAGGCGGTCTTCTCCAAACGGTATGGTGGCATCATCCTGATCGTTGGGAAGCTTGATGTATTCAAGGCCAATACAGTCCTGAATGCGAAAGTAATCCCGGCGGTCGGTCGATAAATCTGCACCCATTGGGGCCTCTCAAGGGCTTTTCCGGACGCTTCAGTTGAAGGCCCTGAATTGGTACAACCGGTGTCAAACGCCACCGGCACGAGGATAGTAGTTCTGGAATACAAGTTTAACAGCTTCCCATGGGCTTGTACCTTGGCCGGGAAGATCCGATGAAATCCGGGAGGCGGTAGGTCCCAACCCATGTTCAAACCTTTATCACTGTACATCGGCTTGCGATATACCGCGGCCAAACGGCGCAACCATTTTATTTCCTTTATCTCCCTTACCTCAATGATCGGTCTGATGCTCGGCGTTGCCGTGCTGATCATCGTGTTGTCGGTGATGAACGGCTTCGACCGGGAACTCAAACAGCGCATTCTCGGGATGGTGCCCCATGCGGTTATCCAGGGTGATGATGTGCTGGAGGACTGGCAGCGGGTTGACAGCATAGCCACCGAGCACCCCTCTGTTATTGCGGCTGCGCCTTTTGTTCAGGGCCAGGGCATGGTGACAGGCAGCGGCAATGTGCGCGGGATCATGCTGAACGGCGTTCTGCCCGAGGAAGAGCGTACCGTCTCCATCATCGAGAATCATATGATTGACGGCAAGCTGGATGACCTGAGGTCCGGTGAATTCGGCATCATCGTTGGCAAGCTGATGGCCTCGAGCCTGAGACTTCAGGTGGGCGATCGGGTCACCGTGGTGATGCCCGAGGCTACCGTGACACCCGCTGGCGTATTGCCGAGGCTCAAGCGATTTACCGTCAAGGGGATTTTCAGCGTCGGGGCGGAGCTGGATGGCAACTATACTCTGGTGCACATGGACGATGCCTCCAAGCTGATGCGGACCGGGGGCAAGGCCCAGGGCGTCAGGATTCTGGTCGACGATCTTTTCAAGGCCCCTGCGGTTGCCCGTGAGGTAGCCGAGAGTATGGATGGGCGCTTCTTCGTGTCGGACTGGACCCGAACCCACGGCAATCTGTTCCAGGCCATACGCATGGAAAAAACCATGATCGGCCTATTGCTGATGTTCATCGTGGCTGTGGCGGCATTCAACATTGTCTCCACCCTGGTGATGGTGGTGACTGACAAGAAAGCGGACATTGCGATCCTGCGGACCATGGGCGCGACACCTGGCCGCATCCTGCGCATATTCATTGTTCAGGGGGCCGTGATCGGGATCGTTGGCACGCTGATCGGGACTGTTCTGGGTGTGCTCGGGGCGAATAACATAAGTGCGTTCATCAGCTGGCTCGAGGTTGTGCTGGGGCACCAGTTCCTGAATGCCGATGTCTATTTTATCAGTTACCTGCCGTCCCAACTCCAGTGGCGGGATGTCTACATCATAAGCGGTGCCGGCTTGGCGATGAGCCTGCTGGCAACGATCTATCCGGCATGGCGCGCGTCCCGCGTCGATCCGGCGGAGGCCCTGCGCTATGAATAATACCCAGCACGCTTCAGATCAGCCCACAAGAGTTATCGAGTGTGCCAAGGTCACCCGCAGCTACAATGAGGGCCCGGGCAAACTGACCATTTTCTCCGATATATCGCTTCAGGTAAGTGCCGGTGAAACCGTTGCCATTGTCGGCACCAGTGGTGCGGGCAAAACCAGCTTGCTGAACCTTCTGGGGGGCCTCGACAAGCCAACGTCCGGCTCGATTGCAATCTGTGGCCAGGATATGCACCGGCTGGGCGAAGCGGCGAGGGCCCGCTTCCGTAACCGGTACCTGGGTTTTGTCTATCAGTTCCACCATCTGTTGCCCGAGTTTACAGCCCGGGAAAACGTCATGATGCCGTGTGTGCTTGGTGGTCTCTCCACCCGGGAGGCAAAACGTCGGGCCGAGGCCATGCTGTCGGAAGTCGGGCTGAGCCCGCGTTTGGCCCACAAGCCCGGTGAGCTGTCAGGGGGCGAGCGCCAGCGTGTCGCCATTGCCCGCGCACTGGTTAATGAGCCTGAGTGTGTTCTGATGGACGAGCCCACGGGTAATCTTGATGACAGCACGGGTGAAAGTGTCCATCATCTTATCGAATCATTGAGGGATCAGTTGGGTATCGCTTTTGTGGTGGTCACCCATGACATGGCCATGGCAAAAAGCCTGGGTCGGGTTCTGCGGCTTGAGCACGGGCAGCTGGCAGTTCAGCATCCTCTGGACTAGTCGAACCTGTGCTCATTTCTTCTGGCCCAGTCGGACCTGACTTTGCGGCGCCACAGGAGTTGCAGCAACAGGTAACTGATGCAGCCGGCAAAGGTGGCGGTGACGAGGGAGCCGAAATAAAGTGGTATGCCTATATCCATGATCCTGCTGCTCAGCCATTCCCAGGAAAGCTGGAATTCAAAAGCCAGCACGGGCCGCCCCAGCAGCCAGGCACCCAGCTTGTAGTTGAAGTAAAAAATGGCTGGCATGGTTAGGGGGTTACTGATCCACACCAGGGCGACCGATAACGGCAGGTTGGCATTGAGCCACAGGGCAAAGAATGCTGCAGCCACCATCTGGAAGGGCATGGGAATAAAGCACCAGAAAATGCCGACCATAAAGGCACGGGATACGCCATGACGGTTGATGTGCCAGAGATTGGGTTCATGAAGAATATCGCCGAGAAAATGCAGGGAACGGATTCCCCGTATTTTATCCGGCGTAGGCAGGTAGCGTTTCATGAACTTCTTCGGCATGTCGACATGCTGCCCGTTAAGAATGTATCAGCTGGACGTTAATTAAGGGCTCCGGGGCCCCGGTCTCATACTTATACCAAGCACTTGAACAAAGGTGACCGACGTCCTTTTTAAAACCGCGAGCGGACAGGGATTGTCCAGGGAGTACATGTGCGCACAGGGATTGCGTCCTTTTCTTGCGGAGCCATCTTACTGTATTGCAGCGGAGTCCTTCTACCACCATTAGGTCTCCTCTTGCTTATAGTCGTGGCATTGCTTTGTTTTTTGTTACCCGGTTCCGGCCGAAGGTCCACCCTCGCATGGGCCCTGGCGTGGCTTCTGGTCGGGCTGGCCTGGGTCGGCTGGCACGCAGGTGAGCGTCTGCAGGGCGTTTTGCCATCACCCTTGGAGGGCAGGGACCTGGTGGTGCTGGGTCATCTCTGTGAGGTGCCCTCACGGGGTTCCTACGGTAGTGTCCGTTTCAGTCTTTGCGTCCAGCACTGGGAATCGGCCCCGGCCAATACCGTTGGTCATCAACTCCCGAAGCGTTTGAAGCTTGCCTGGTACGGCAAAGATGCCCAACTTGATCTACCGCAGCTGATGCGTGTCGAGGTGCGACTCAAACGGCCCCATGGGTCGGTGAACCCAGCCGGTTTCCGCTACGAGTCCTGGCTGTTTCGCAATAACTATGGCGCGACCGGCACGGTGCAGTCCGTGTCGGCCTGGGAACAGGGGGCCTGCGGTTCGGGTTGCCGCTTTCACCATTGGCGAAAGAACCTGGCCCAGGGCCTGGCAGTCAGGCTTGCGGACATCGAGCATCGGGCCTTGGCTGAAGCCTTGCTGATCGGTGAAAGGGGCAGCATGGGGCCCGAGCACTGGCGGGTATTCCAGGCCACCGGCACCGTGCATCTGGTGGCCATTTCAGGACTGCACATCGGACTGGTTGCCATGGGGCTGGGCGGACTTGTCGGGCTGCTTCTGCGTTGGCTGCCCCAGCACAGGCTGGCTCCCTCCCGGCGCCGGGCCCTTGTGCTGCTGGTGGTGATCCTCGGGAGCCTTGCCTATGCCCTGGCTGCAGGATTTACGGTGCCGACCCGCAGAGCATGGGTCATGGTCGTGCTGGCCAGCTGGCTGTGGTTCAGGGCAGGGCGCGTCGGTTCCGGTACTGGCTGGCTGGTGGCTCTCGGGCTGGTGCTCCTGCTGGATCCTTTCTCACCTTTGGACAGGGGGTTCTGGCTGTCCTTTGGCGCCGTAGCCGTGCTGCTGCTGGTCTTTTCAGGGCGACTCCGCCAGCCACCCGCGACAACTACCCTGGTTCTGGCGCAATGTGCCATTTTTGCCGGGCTCTGGCCGATGCTGACTTTCATGGATCAGGCCCCCGCGGCAGTAGGCTGGCTTGCCAATCTGGTGGCCATTCCCTGGTTATCCTTCGTGGTCATGCCGGTATTGATACTGGGGGGTGTATTACTGGGGTTGGCGCCTGCCAGCGGGGCCCTGGTTGGCAGCGCCTACGATGCTGTGCTGGGTCTCCTTTGGAAGTGGCTGGCCCTGCTAGCGGCCTGGCCGGTGCCGGAACTGAACGTCAACCCTGCCGTCGCCATTGTGATAGCCTTACTGGTTCTGTGTCTGATCATGGTGCCCATCCCCAAAGCCAGGGCATTGGCATGTAGCCTGCTGGTGTTGTGGTTTGCGCCGGTGCTGGTGGCAAAGCACGGGAACGCGCCAACGAATACTTATGCGCCCGACCCCGAGCTCTGGGTCTTTGACGTGGGGCAGGGCCTGTCAGTACTGGCACGGCATAAGGACCAGGTTCTGCTCTATGACACCGGCCCTGAAGCGCCATCCGGCTACAGTGGTGTCGAGAGTGTTTTGCTGCCAACCCTGAAGTCCCTGGGTATCACGCGCATCGACACGCTGATACTCAGTCATGGCGATGCCGACCATGTGGGCGGCCTTGCCTTGCTAGTTGAATCCCTGGCGGTTGGGCAGGTGATTTCGGGGGAGCCCGGGCGCATCCTCGACCGGCTCGAACCAGACGTTGCAGCTGAGCAACGTGGGGCGCAGGGGCCTGCTCCGCGAATTGGGGCCTGTAACGCCGGGCAGGAGATCACCCTGGGCACGGGCGTTGTGGAGTTCTGGCAGCTGCCGACGTCACCAGAGTTTATACCCTCAGGAAATGACGCCTCCTGTGTTGCCATTCTCCGCTTCGGGTCAGGCAGTGAAGCGGTTGAGGTGATTCTGCCCGGCGATATTTCTCGCAGAGCCGAGGCCCGTATGCTCGCTACCCACTCGTTGCACCCGGTGGCCTATCGCATCCTGGTGGCATCCCATCATGGCAGCAATACTTCGTCGGGACGTTCCTGGGTAAATAAACTGAGGCCCGATGTTGTGGTTTACACTGCAGGCTATCGTCATCGCTACGGCCATCCCCATCCCAGGGTGGTCTCGCGCTTCCAGGATGTGGGCGCCCGGGCCTTCAACACCGCCTATTCGGGTGCGATCAATTGGGTTTTTCGGGCCTCCGGGCCGGCGATTCGGCAGTGGCGACAGGACGCGCCCTTCTGGATTCGCCCGGCAGAAACAGTGAACCCGGACACATAATGGCCCGGCCCCCGCCAGGCACTGATTGAAGGTGTGGCCTGAGCCGGTGGCTATGCTAAAGTAGCGCGGCTTGTCATAAATAGGAGACCAAGCGTGTTCGAGCTCTTGAAAGCGGGTGGCATCATCATGGTGCCGATAGTAGCCTGTTCCATTCTTGCCCTGGCCATCATTTTGGAAAGGTTTTGGACGCTCCGAGCGTCTCGCGTGGCGCCACAGACAACGATCAATGAACTCTGGCGATGGATTAAGAAAAAGGAGCTGAACGGACGCAAGCTCAAGGCGCTGCAAGCGTCTTCTCCCCTCGGCCGGGTACTTGCCAGTGGCCTGATGAATGCCAAGCATGGTCGCGAGATCATGAAAGAAAGCATCGAACATGAGGCCAGTCAGGTCATTCATGAGCTTGAGCGGTTCCTGAACCCTCTTGGCACGGTGGCGACCATTACACCGCTGCTTGGCCTTCTGGGTACCGTTATCGGCATGATCAAGGTATTTGCCGAGATCCAGCTGGCTGGCGTTGGCGATGCGGGAAACCTGGCTGGCGGTATCTCCGAAGCCCTGATGACCACCGCGGCCGGCCTGAGCGTTGCCATTCCCGCGCTGATCTGCCACCGGTATTTTTTGCGTCGTGTCGAGGAACTGGTGGTGAGCATGGAGCAGGAAGCCATCAAGCTGGTTGAAGTTGTTCACGGCGACCGTGAAATCGACGTGGAAGGAGCCTGACGGCCGTGAAGTTCAAGCGCCAGAGAAGCCAGGAAGTCGGGGTTGACCTGACACCACTGATCGATGTGGTCTTCCTGTTGCTGATATTTTTCATGGTCTCGACCACATTCACTCGCGAGAGCCATCTCAAGGTGGATCTGCCAGAGGCCAGCGGCAACCCGGCTGAATCCGAGGTCCGACAGGTCGACGTTGTGGTCAACGCCGAGGGGCAGTACTACGTCAACGACAAGGCGCTCATCAACAACCAGCGTGAGACGCTGCAGCGGGCAGTCAGCGAACTGACCGGCGACGACACCAGCTTGCCGTTCATCATCACCGCAGATGCAAGCACCCCTCACCAGTATGTGGTGAGGGCCATGGATGTGGCGGGTCGCCTCGGATTCTCGAAACTCAGCATAACCACCGAACGGGATGGCGATGAAGGCTGAAACCGAAGCCGAAGCCGTTGACACCGCTCCGGAGGCTTCCAACTGGGCAACCTACCGGAGGCTGCTGGCCTACGTTAAACCGTTCTGGATCGCCTTTACGCTGGCCATTGTTGGTAATGTCATCTATGCCGCCGCGTCCACGGGCATGGCGGCGGCCATGGAAGTGGTCATTACCGCCCTTGAAAACCCCACTCACGAAAACCGGGTAATGCTGACGAGTCTTATTGTTGGCGTATTTGCCTTTCGCGGGGTGGGTACATTCATGAGTCAGTATTTCATCAGTTATGTCGGGCGCCAGGTCGTAAACGCTCTGCGGACCCAGGTGTTCGATCGCCTGCTGACCCTGCCTTCCCGCTTCTTTGACGAGAACGCGTCCGGACGCCTGGTGTCCAAACTGACCTTCAATGTTGAGCAGGTGGCGGACGCAACCACCAATGCCGTCACCATCACATTGCGGGAAGGCCTGACCATCATTGGTCTGCTCGGTTTCATGATTTACACCAACTGGAAGCTTACGCTGGTGTTCCTGGCGGTCGGGCCTTTGATCGGGTTTGTGGTGAGCTATGCCAGCAAACGCTTCCGCAAGATCAGTCGACGCATCCAGGGCTCAATGGGCGATATTACCCACGTCGCTTCGGAGAGTATTTCCGGGTATCGGGTTGTCCGCACCTTTGGGGGTGAAGGCTATGAGCGTAAGCGATTCGCCGACGTAAGCCACCGGAACCTGCGCCAGAGCCTCAAGCTGGCATCGGCCCAGGCCATCAGTGTGCCGGTCATACAGGTATTGGTTGCCATCGCAATTGCAGCGCTGGTCTGGACCATGCTGGCGCCCGAAATTCGCGGCTCCATGAGTACCGGCGAACTGGTAGCCTTTATTACAGCTGCTACCACCATGGCCAAACCGATCCGACAGGTTACCTCTGTCCATGCCCGCATCCAGAAAGGAGTGGCTGCCGCCCATGACGTATTCGGCACCATTGACCAGGAGCCAGAGCAGGACCAGGGGACCTATTCACCGGAGCGGGTTAAGGGTGAGATCGAGTTCGAGAATGTGTCATTCCGCTACCGCAACGAGCTGGACGATGTCCTCAAGGATATCAATCTCAGCATCCCGGCGGGGCAGAGTGTCGCCCTGGTGGGACGCTCAGGGAGCGGCAAGTCGACTCTGGTCAGCCTGCTGCCCCGTTTCTATGAGTTGACCGGAGGTAGCATTCTCATCGACGGGCACCCGCTGGAAGAATTCCGCCTTGAAGCCCTTAGGGCCCAGATCGCACTGGTGACCCAGAACGTGGTTCTGTTCAATGACACCATCGCCGCCAACATTGCCTACGGGGCACTGCGGCATTGCAGTCTTGAGGAAATCCGCAGCGCTGCTGACAAGGCCCATGCGCTGGAGTTCATCGACCGGATGCCGGATGGACTCGACACCATGATTGGTGACAATGGCGTGATGCTTTCCGGTGGTCAGAGACAACGGCTGGCCATTGCCCGGGCGCTGCTAAAGGATGCCCCTATCCTGATTCTGGACGAAGCCACCTCAGCGCTGGATACGGAATCTGAGCGCAGCATTCAATATGCCCTGGATGCGGTTATGGAAGGCCGGACCACGCTGGTTATCGCCCACCGACTCTCCACCATTGAAAATGCCGACCTCATTCTTGTCATGGAATCCGGGCGCATTGTAGAGTCCGGATCACATCACGAGTTGCTTGAGGCCGGCGGCGCATACGCCCAACTCCATCAGATGCAGTTCAGTGAAACCCCATGACGGGCTGGCTTGACCATCTTTGGTATGGCTCGGCCCGACCGCTTTGGCCACTTTGGCCGCTGGCCTGGATCTATCGTTGGGTGGCCAGGCGCCGCCGTGACACCGCTATTTCAGCTCGGGGTGCGCTTAGCCCGCTCGCCGCACCGGTGATTGTGGTCGGCAATATCACTGCCGGTGGTACCGGAAAATCTCCTCTTACCGCCTGGATCGTCGCGGAACTTAAGTCAGAGGGCTGGCGCCCGGTTATCCTTACGCGCGGCTATGGCGGTAGATCAAGCACCTATCCTCTGCTGGTAAAGCCTGACACACCGGTCAGTACGAGTGGTGACGAGCCACTGATGCTGGCACGCCAGAGCAGCTGCCCCGTGGTTGTTGATCCCAGGCGGTCCCGCTCAGCCCGGTGGGCTCTTGCCCAGGACTTGGGTGATATCCTCGTCTGTGACGACGGGCTCCAACACTACGCACTGGCGCGGGATCTCGAGATCGCCGTTTTTGATGGCCAGCGCGGTCTTGGCAATGGCGCACCGATTCCGGTCGGACCGCTGCGGGAGCCACCCGAGCGTCTTGATGATGTAGACTTTGTGGTGGGCAATGGCCGATGGGTAGCCGGGATACAGCACGCTGAGCAGTACACCATGGTGTTGAGCCCGACCGTTTTAAGGCACGTAAAGAGCGGCGAGACCCGGCCGGTGGACTGGCTGCTGGACCGGCATGTGCGCGCCGTGGCGGGTATTGGTAATCCCGAGCGCTTTTTCCAGACCCTCCGCGGCCTTGGCGCCCGGGTCAGACCCTTGGCGCTGCCGGACCATCATCGGTTTGGTGCCGGAGATCTTGCGGTTCAGCCTGGTGAGCAACTGGTGATGACGGCAAAGGATGCAGTCAAGTGCCAGGGTATCGCCCATGACCACTGCTGGGTTCTGGACGTGACGGCCTGCCTTCCTGGTCGTTTTCGCGAGGTATTTATGGCCCGCGTCACGGAGATACAATCGCGTACCTGAGCCAGACTGCGGTCTTCAGACTCTCAACATAAATGCATATCATCGGAAGGAAGAGACCCGACCATGGACAAGAAACTGGTGGCTTTACTGGCATGCCCCGTATGTAAAGGCGACCTGATACTGAATCAGGACCAAAAGGAACTGGTGTGTCGCGCCGACGCCATGGCGTTCCCTATACGCGAAGGCATACCCGTTATGCTTGCGGTAGAGGCCCGCACCCTCACTACTGACGAGCGTCTGGATAAACGCTGAGTCGATTTTTCCCGGAGTCTCGCAGGACCTTTCTTATGTCTTTTACCGTGGTCATACCCGCCCGCTACGCCTCCAGCCGTTTGCCTGGCAAGCCACTGGCTGACATAGCGGGTAAACCCATGATTCAGCATGTGTATGAGCGGGCCTGTGACAGTCGTGCCGACAGGGTTGTCATCGCCACTGATGACGAACGGATACGGCTTGCCTGTGCCGGTTTCGGTGCCGAGGTTGTCATGACATCGGACAGTCATGTCAGTGGTACCGACCGCCTCGAAGAGGTCACGCGAGCCCTGGAGCTGGATTCAGACGCCAGGGTGGTTAACGTCCAGGGGGATGAGCCTCTGATACCGGCTGTGCTTATCAATCAGGTAGCGGCTAACCTCGATGTCCATCCGGATGTTGCCATAGCCACTCTGTGTGAGCCGGTTAGCGAGGTTTCCGCGCTGTTCAACCCCAACGTGGTCAAAGTCGTTTTCGACCAGCGGGGCATCGCCCATTATTTTAGCCGGGCGCCCATTCCATGGGCCAGGGATGCCTGGGGCCAAAGGCCTGTTTCAGAGGCTGGTCTGAGCGCCAAGCTGCCCGATGCCATACCTTATTACCGGCACATAGGAATCTACGGCTACAGGGTCAGGCTCTTGCGGGATTTTGTCACCTGGCCGCCGGCGCCCCTGGAGAAGGCTGAGTCCCTTGAGCAGCTTAGGGCTCTGCATAATGGGGAGCGTATCCATGTGGAAGTTGCCTGCGAAGCGCCACCGGGCGGCGTTGACACCGAGGAAGATCTTCTCCGGGTGCGCCAGATTATCGAAGCCCGGTCCCGGGGCGTCATACCGCCGCTATAGTAACGGCGCTGCCAGGTCAGCGAATTCGACAAGCAGGTAAGAGGGGGTCTGAACTTGACCAAGCCAATCAACGTACTGTTTGTGTGCCTGGGCAACATCTGCCGCTCACCGTCAGCTCAGGGTGTCTTTGAGAAAGTGGTAGCGGATGCGGGTCTGTGCGACCAGATCCAGGTGGACTCCTGTGGAACCACGGGCTTCCATTCCGGATCGTCGCCTGACCCACGGGCAGTGTCGGCTGCCGCCAGGCGCAATATCACTATTGGTGGGCTGCGGGCGCGGGAGTTCGACGTCGGCGACCTGAAGTCATTCGATTATGTGCTCGCCATGGACACGCAGAACCTCCTGTTCGTCAAAGAGGCATGGCACCTTGCCGGCGGCACACAACCGGAACTCTTCTTGAGTTATGCCGCCAAAAACGATGTGGAGGAAGTTCCGGATCCATATTACGGCGGGGATCAGGGGTTCGAGAAAGTACTGGACCTGATCGACGAGGCCAGCCAGGGCCTGCTTCGGCATATCCGGGAGCGGCACCTTTGAATCACCAGCCGGTCATTAAGGAACAGGTTGACCTGACTGCTTTGAACAGCCTGGGTATAGCGGCCCGGGCCCGATATTTTGTCGACGTTGCCTCTGTCGACCAGTTAAGGGCGGCCCTGTCCTGGGCCCAGGAACACAAGCTGAAAAGACTGTTGCTGGGTGGCGGCAGCAATCTGGTATTCACCCGGGACTTCGATGGGTTGGTGATCCGCTCAGCATTCGCCGGGCGCCAATGGGAGGATGTCTCTGCCAGCGGTGCAACACTGGCACTGGGCGCTGGCGAGAACTGGCATTCCGCGGTTCTGTATGGTGCCGGGGCCGGCTATCGGGGCATCGAGAATTTGGCCCTGATTCCCGGGACCACGGGTGCCGCGCCCATGCAGAATATCGGCGCTTACGGGGTCGAGCTGAAGGACACTCTGGTTTCGGTAACGGCACTGGACTGTGTCAAGGACAAGGTTGTCATCCTGTCGTCAGATGACTGTCAGTTCGCATACCGTGACAGTATTTTCAAGCACCAGCTGGGCCGCTATATCATTCTGGAAGTACGCCTCGCCTTGTCCCGGACCCGGCCACTGTCACTGGGTTACGGTGAGCTTGCAGAGTATTTCTCGGATCATCCCCACCCCGGCGAACTGACACCATTGGAGGTGGCAGAGGGCGTCATGGCCATTCGGCGGCGTAAATTGCCGGATCCCGGGCAGTTACCCAATGCCGGCAGCTTTTTCAAAAACCCGGTAGTCTCCATGACGCTCTGGGAAGAGCTCAGCAGCAGGCACCCCGGCATAGTCGGTTATCCGGGTAAAGGCGTGGTAAAGCTTGCTGCAGCGTGGCTGATCGACCAGTGCGGCTGGAAAGGCTACCGGAACGACAGGGTAGGGGTGCATAACCGTCAGGCCCTGGTGCTTATCAACCACTCTGGCGGTTCCGGCGAGGATATCCTGGCGCTTGCCCGCCGGATCCAGAATGACGTATTGAGAACTTACGGGGTAGCACTGGAAATAGAGCCGCGGATCGTGACCTGAACGCCCGGAGCAGTCTCCGGGCGCAGGGGCTGACCAGCGCTCAGCTCTAGACTGGATTGCGGCCAGATGCGGTGGTCAGGTGAGCCAGAACACTGTCCACTGCAAGATCCTGTTTGTCGGCGTCCCGTCTGCCTTTGTATTCCAAGGTGCCGGCGGCCAGCCCGCGCTCTGACACCACCAGGCGATGGGGGATGCCCATCAGTTCCATGTCGGCGAATTTCACGCCGGGACGCTCGTTGCGATCGTCCAGAAGAACATCAAAACCGGCCTGGCGCAGGTCTTCGTACAGCGTCTCACCTGCTGCCATCACTTCGGGTGACTTGTGCGCGTTTAGGGTCACAATGGCCACCTCGAAAGGTGCTATGGCATCGGGCCAAAGAATGCCGCGGTCGTCATGATTCTGCTCAATGGCCGCCGCAACAATGCGCGATACACCGATGCCATAGCAGCCCATTTCAAGCATGGCGCTTTTGCCATTTTCATCCAGCACCGTGGCGTTTAGAGCCTGACTGTACTTGTTGCCAAGCTTGAAAATATGGCCCACTTCGATACCGCGTCGGATTTCCAGGGTACCCTTGCCGTCCGGGCTGGGGTCGCCTTCGACCACATCGCGAAGATCTTCGACCCGCCCCAGGGGCAGGTCCCTCTCCCAGTTCACACCGGTCAGGTGATAGCCTTCCAGGTTGGCTCCGCAGACAAAGTCCGCCAGGTGGGCCGCGCTGCGGTCAACGATGATCGGCAGGGGCAGGTCGACGGGGCCTATGGAGCCCGCCTTGCAGCCCACCGCCGACTCGATCTCTTCATCGGAGGCCATGGTCAGGGGTTCGGCAACGCCGGCAAGATTTTCCGCCTTGATCTCGTTGAGGCTATGGTCGCCCCGGAGTATCAGGGCCACCAGGCCCGAGCGCCGCGCCTCCGGGTCCGTAGCTTCACCATGGACCAGCAGGGTTTTTACTGTACGGGTAGGGTCGACGTCCAGGTAGCGGGCGATATCGTCAATGGTGGTTTGGCCTGGGGTGGCCACCTGGGCCATGGTTTCCGAGGCTGGCAACCGCCCGCCGGCCGGAGCGACGGCCTCGGCCTTTTCAATATTGGCTGCATAGTCACTGTCGGTGCTGAACACGATGGCATCCTCGCCCGATGACGCCAGCACGTGGAATTCATGGGAGGCGCTGCCGCCGATAGCGCCGGAGTCCGCCTGCACCGGCCGGTAATCCAGCCCAACACGATCAAAGATGCGACAGTAGGCCTGGTGCATGGCCTGATAGGTTTCGTCCAGGGAAGCGGCGTTCAGGTGAAAGGAGTAAGCATCCTTCATGATGAACTCACGGGACCGCATAACGCCGAAACGGGGCCGGCGTTCGTCCCGGAACTTGGTCTGGATCTGGTAGAAGTTGGCCGGCAGCTCCTTGTAGCTTTTGAGCTCGTTACGAACCATGTCAGTGATCACTTCTTCATGGGTAGGGCCGAAACAGAAATCCCGGCCATGCCGGTCCTGCATGCGCAACAGCTCGCCCCCGTAAAGTTCCCACCGGCCAGACTCCTGCCAGAGTTCCGCCGGCTGCACGGCAGGCATCAGCAGTTCCTGCGCGCCGCTCCGGTCCATTTCTTCACGAACGATACGTTCCACCTTGCGCAGAACCCTGAGGCCCATGGGCAGCCATGTATAGAGCCCAGCCGCAAGCTTGCGAATCAGCCCGGCGCGAAGCATAAGCTGGTGACTTATGATCTCGGCGTCAGAAGGCGTCTCTTTCTGGGTGGCAATCAGGTAGCGGCTGGCTCGCATCTCGGGTTCCGTAGCGGTTGAACAGGGTTTATTTGTATGAGTCCGGCCGTTATTGTACGGAGCCAGCCGGATAAGGTACAGATCGAGAGGTTACAGCGATGAGTTTGAGTGCAGTGGAAGTCCAGGCTCTGATCAGTTCGGGTCTGCCGATGGCGGACGACATTGGATTTCAGGTGGAGAGTGTGCGCCCCGGCTTTGCCAGGACCCGGGTGCCTTTCAACGCCAGGAATATCAGGCCTGGGGGGACTCTCTCCGGACCTTTGCAGATGGCGCTCGCCGACGCTGCCATGTATGCAGCCATTCTTGCGTCTCTGGACAAGGGGGCCATGGCAGTGACAAGCAATCTCTCCATCAATTTTCTCCACAAGCCTGCGCCCGCAGACCTTGTGGCAGAAGCAGTCGTGCTCAGGATGGGCAGGCGCCTGGCGTTCTGTGAAGTCCGCCTGCTGTCCGGTGAAGGCGAGGACGAACAGATGGTGGCCCACGTTACCGGCAGTTATGCCCTGCCATCAGTCCGGGAAAAGGCATCCTGACGGCGCGGCGCCGGGCTTTTATTGACCGAGGTAGCTCAGGGGCAGGGAGGTACTGTCGATCACCCTCCTGAGCACAAAGCTTGAATGGACGCCGCTGACCCCGGGTATCCGGGTGATGTGGTTCAGCAGAAAATGGTGGTAGTGGTCCATGTCCGGAACCACGACCTTTAGCATGTAGTCAGCGTCCTGGCCTGTGATCAGGTAACACTCCTGAATTTCCGGATACTCCCCCACCTGGGCCTCAAAAGCGGCGAAACGTTCAGGTGTATGCCGATCCATGCCGATCAGGATGACTGCGGTCAGCGCCAGCCCCAGTTTCTTGTGGTCCAGCAGAACGACCCGGCCGAGAATGATGCCAGCCTCCTCCATCGCTCTTACCCTGCGAAGGCAGGGCGAGGGCGACAAGCCCACCTTATCGGCCAGTTCCTGGTTGGTCAGGGCACCGTTGTGTTGCAATAAATCGAGAATGCTGCGATCGATACGATCAAGAGTGACCAGAGTTTTGCTGTTGGCTGGCATTTTATGTCACATCCGTACGGTTTGTTGGAAGTAAATTCCAGCAATTTTAGAAAAAGGTTCATAAAACGCAATCATTATCTAGCTTTGCAGGCGTAGTATAGTAGGCATCATCTAGCACCAGCTTTAACAGTAAGGGATTAAATCATGGCCTTTGACCACCGCAAATACATCGCCTTTGAGCCCGTACGCAAAACCAACAGGCGTTGGCCTGACCGTGTTATAGAGCGGACGCCACAATGGTGTGCCGTCGACCTCCGGGATGGTAATCAGGCTCTGGTCAAACCCATGACGGTTGCCCAGAAGCAGAGGCTCTTTGAGTTGCTGGTCAAACTGGGTTTCAAGGAAATCGAAATCGGCTTCCCGGCAGCAAGCCAGCCGGACTTTGACTTCTGTCGCAAGCTGATTGAAGAGCACCGGATTCCGGACGATGTGAAGATCCAGGTTCTTACCCAGGCCCGTCCGGAGCTGATTGCCCGTACCTATGAGGCACTGGAAGGCGCGAAAAAAGCGATCGTCCATGTTTACAACTCCACCTCCACCGTGCAGCGCGAGCAGGTATTCGGGCTTGACCGGGCCGGTATCCGGGATATCGCGGTAAAGGGTGCCGAGGTGGTGAAAGCCCACGCCAGTGAGCGGCCGGACACCGAGTGGACATTCCAGTATAGCCCTGAAAGTTTTACCGGGACCGAGCTTGATTTCGCTGCTGAGGTAATTGATGCCGTCAATGACGTATGGCGCCCGGACCAGGGCCAACCGGTCGTTATCAATCTTCCGGCGACCGTTGAGATGGCAACACCGAACGTGTTTGCTGACCAGATTGAATGGATCTGCGACCGGGTCAAGTACCGTGAGCACATCAGTATCAGCGTGCATACCCATAACGACCGGGGCTGTGCGGTTGCTGCGGCCGAGCTGGCAGTGATGGCCGGTGCCGACCGGGTGGAAGGTACACTGATGGGCAATGGCGAGCGTACGGGTAACATGGACCTGGTCACCATGGCCATGAACCTGTATTCCCAGGGTGTGGACCCGCTGCTGGACCTGTCGGGTATGGCCGAAATCTCCGATGTGGTGGAAGCCTGCACTGAAATCGCGACCCATCCCCGTCATCCTTATGCCGGCGAGCTGGTCTTCACGGCGTTTTCAGGTAGCCATCAGGATGCCATCCGCAAATGCCTTGCTCTTCGCAAACAGGACGACGACCCCTGGCAGGTCGCCTACCTGCCGATAGATCCCCGTGACCTGGGGCGTCGTTATGAAGAGGTCGTAAGGATCAACAGCCAGTCCGGCAAAGGTGGCGTCGCTTACATACTTGAGCGCGACTACAACATAAGCCTGCCACGCTGGCTGCAGATCGAATTCAGCAAAGTGGTCCAGCGGGAAGCGGAGACCGGCGGCGGTGAAATCGACTCACTGACCATTCACCGCCTCTTCGAAAGGCGCTATCTCAAGGTCAATCCCGCCTGGGAACTGAAGTCCTACGACCTTCATCGGGATGAGGCAGGGGTACACGCCCAGCTCAGTTACGGTGAAGAGGGTCGGCTGGAGCAATTGGAAGGTCGTGGCCTGGGGGCAGTAGAGGCCGTTTCGGCGGCTCTTGAACAAACCCGTGGTATTCGCATTGCTGTTGAAGCCTATGACGAATTCGCCCTGGGTGAAGGAACCGATGCAAACGCCCTGGCCTGTATCAGGCTTCAGGTGAACGGCGAGCCGCGCAGTGCCGCAGCGCTTGCGGAAGACACCACCTCTGCCACACTCCAGGCCCTGCTCTCGGCGGTTGGACACAGCGTAATCCAGAATGGCAGCCGGGCCTATGCGGAAGAGCTGGCACCCTCCGTGGATGCCTGACCAACAGGCCATCAATCTTTGCCTGGCATCTGTCCAGGCAATAAAAAGCCGGCCCGGGGGCCGGCTTTTCTCTGTCCAATGCCCGTGAGGGGCAGAGGTCCGGAGCATCACCTCAGACCGGGGTGACGTTCTCCGCCTGAGGGCCTTTTGGGCCCTGGGTTACGGTGAACTGTACCTGCTGACCTTCGGTCAGGGTACGGAAGCCACTGGCGTTAATGGCGCTATAATGAACGAACACGTCGGTGCCCTCGTCCTGGGCAATGAAACCAAAACCTTTGGATTCATTAAACCACTTCACGTGGCCGGTTTTTGTGTCAGACATTGATCTTTCCTGTATTTCCGAAATTTTTGCCCTCACGGGACCATCGGTTCTCTGGCCGGGCCAGGGAACCTCTGCTGAGAAAATCCGCGTACTGAGGAAGGAGCAACGAAGAGCACAAAGCAGGACGTTGTAACGCTTTCACCGATAGCACTGTATTTTCACAGCAATTTTAGTATAGACCGTATGTGATACCCGTCAACGGTTTTTTTAGATCCTTAACTTACTGTTTATTATCACTTTTTTCTTACGCATTCACTATTTTGGGAAGTGCCTGCTGATTTCCTCCAGAATAGCCGGGTCATCAATTGTCGAGGGAACGGCATAGGACTCCCGGTCGGCAATCTGCCGGATGACCCGCCGTAATATCTTGCCGGAGCGAGTTTTGGGCAGGCGATCGACGACGATCGCCTGGCGGAGGCAGGCAATGGCGCCAATGCGCTCGCGCACCATGTCCACCAGCTCGTCTTCCAGTTCGTCCGGCGTGATCGTGGCGCCGTCCTTGACCAGCACCAGGCCGATCGGGATCTGGCCCTTCAGTTCGTCTCTGGCACCGACGACACAGCATTCGGCAACCGCCGGATGGGCAGCGATGACCTCTTCCATTTCTCCTGTGGACAGACGATGGCCGGCAACATTAATGACGTCGTCGGTTCGTCCCATAATGAAGACGTAGCCGTCCTCGTCCACGTAGCCGCCATCTCCGGAGAAATAATACCCCGGTACAGGTTTAAGGTAGGTGTCTACAAAACGCTCGTCGTCACCCCAGACAGTTGTCAGGCATCCTGGCGGCAACGGTAGCTTGACCACAACCTCGCCCTGTTCTCCGTAGCGAACCTGTCTCCCGGCAGGGTCCACGATCCGGACATCATAGCCGGGTGAAGGCATGGTTGCTGAGCCGGGCTTTGACGGCATCGCTTCGATGCCGACGGGGTTGCAGCAGATGGCCCAGCCGGTCTCGGTCTGCCACCAGTGGTCCATCACAGGCAAGCCGGTTTTCTCCCTGAGCCACTCATAGGTAGGCGGATCCAGCCGCTCGCCGGCCAGAAAAATGCGCCTAAGAGAGCTGAGGTCGTAGCGTTTGAGCTCGTCTGCCTCCGGGTCTTCTTTTCGCACAGCCCGGAATGCCGTGGGGGCAGTGAACAGCAGGTTGACTTTATGGTCCTGACAAACCCGCCAGAATGAGCCTGCGTCCGGCGTCTTAACCGGCTTTCCTTCATAAAGAACCGTGGTGCAGCCTGCAAATAATGGCGCGTATACAATATAGCTGTGTCCAACCACCCAGCCCACATCCGATGCGGCCCAGAAGACGTCGCCAGGGCGGGCGTCGTAGACCAGCGTCATGCTGTACCGGAGGGCGACCGCATGGCCGCCGTTATCACGGACGACTCCTTTGGGCTTACCGGTGGTGCCGGAGGTATAGAGGATATAAAGGGGATCCGTGGCTTTGACGGGCACCGGGTCCACGGCCTGGGCGCCTGCCATGGCTTCCGTCCAATCCAGATCCCGCCCCGGCTGCAGCTCGGCGCTTACCTGCGGCCGCTGGAATACAATGCAGGTCTCTGGCTTGTGGCTCGCCTGCTCAATGGCACTGTCCACCAGAGGTTTGTAGGGGATGACTTTCTTTACTTCGATGCCGCACGACGCGGTAATAATGGCCTTGGGCGTGGCATCGTCGATACGTACTGCAAGCTCATGAGCGGCAAAGCCGCCGAAGACCACACTGTGGATAGCGCCGATCCGTGCGCAGCCCAGCATCGCAATGACAGCCTCAGGAATCATCGGCATATAGATGATGACCCGGTCGCCTTTGCCTATCCCCTGGTTGGCCAGTGCGCCTGCAAACCGGGCGGCCAGGTCGGTAAGCTGAGAATAGGTGAAGGAGCCGGTCTGCCCGGTGACCGGTGAGTCGTAGATCAGGGCTTTCTGATCGCCACGTCCGGCTCTGACATTGGCGTCCAGGGCAATGTCGCAGGTATTCATCTCACCGTCAGAAAACCATTCCCCGTGCCCATTTGGCTTGGCTTGCCAGACGGTATTGGGGGGTTTCATCCACGCGATGTTCGCCGCCTGCTCTCGCCAGAAAGTTTCAGGGTGATCAAGGGAACGGCGGAACTCGGTGTGATAACTCATCGGGCTACCTCATGGTCTGGGACTGTTTATTTATTGTTGTTGGGTACCCCTGACTTTAGGGACTCTGCGCCACAGAGCTACTAGACCATAGGCTAAGGCATAAACCCTGCTGGATTTGATGTATGTCAGCGAAATTCCGGAAGTAATCGGGGAAGTACCGGGCTCGGGATTAGGGCCTAAGCAGGTTTAGGGGCGTGCTACTCAGCTTCACGGTGGGTGGCTGTAACGGTGGCGTCGATGCTTCCCTCGGCAAGGCGAGCCGTTATTGCATCTCCCGGTTTCAGTTCCGATGCGCTCCGCACAACCGGAACCTGGTCTGCGCCTACAATGGCATAGCCTCGCCCCAGGGTTGCCAGCGGACTGACAACATGAAGGGACTGACCGGTGTAGGTAAGCCGTTCACGGCGCTGGACCAGCAGGCGCTGGATGCTCTGGTGAAGTCTTGCAGACAATTGTTCCAGCTGACTCTGGCTACGGATCAGTTGACGGGCTGGTGTCTGGGCCAGGAGCCGACTACGGGCGTTTTCCACACGGGTTACTTCCCGGGTGAGCCGGCCGCCCATGACCGCCTGCAACCGTAGGTCGAGCTCATCAAGGCGCTGGGCCTTTTCCAGCAGTTCCCGGCGGGGGTCCCGCAAGCGGGTGCTCAGGTGTTCAAGCCGGGTCGCAAGGCGGCTCCATACAGCCTGGAATCCGCCCATCAGACGCTTTTCGTGCTGAGCCAGTAGCCGCAGCCAGTCAAGCTGGTCCGGTGACAGGGTCTCAGCCGCGGCAGAGGGGGTGGGTGCCCGGGTATCCGCTACGAAATCCGCGATGGTGAAATCCACTTCGTGGCCCACGGCACTCACGGTCGGTAGCGCGCAGCCTGCGATGGCCCGGACTACCTGCTCATCGTTGAAGCACCACAAATCTTCAAGGGAGCCGCCGCCCCGACCGATAATCAGAACGTCGGCCTTGCCGTGGCGTTCGGCCGCCCGAATGGCGGAAATGATTTCTCCCGAGCCTGCCTGACCCTGAACCACCGCAGGGTAGACGGTGACGCCAATGGCAGGAAAACGTCGGGCCAGTACCGACAGGATGTCGTGAATCGCCGCGCCGGTAGGGGACGTGATGACACCAATATGGCGCGGCAGAGTCGGGATGGGCTTTTTCCTGGCCTGTTCAAACAATCCCTCGTGCTGCAGTTTGAGCTTCAGTTCCTCAAATGCCTGTTGCAGGGCACCTAGACCCGCGGGCTCGATATGCTCAGCGATAATCTGGTAGTCACCGCGATTTTCGTAAAGGCTGACCTTGCCCCGGATCCGGACCTGGTCACCCTCCTTCGGCACAGGCCGGATACGCTGATTGAAACCCTTGAACATGGCACAGCGCACCTGACACTTGCTGTCTTTCAGTGTGAAGTACCAGTGGCCCGAACCGGGCCGCGAAAAGCTGGAAAGCTCGCCTTCGACCCAGGCTTGCATGAAGCTGGCCTCAAGCAAATGCCGTACCTGATGATTCAGTTCACTGACGCTCAATGCCCGTGGGCGGGTGGGAATGTTGGGCATATTGAGCGGATTCATAAGGAGTTTCCGAAAAAGTGTGAGCCAAAAATAGCGAAAATTCAAAAAGATGCAACATAGGTGCATCGCGCCTGTGGTTTACTGTGGCCGGCCGCGGTTTTATAATAGATCGATTAAGGAAGTCGTCCGTGTTTTTTGTCGTTTCAGTGCCGGATTCAGCATTCCAACGAAGCTCGGGCGCTCCTCAACTCAGTACGTCCACAAGGCGGGTCCCAATGCTGCGAATTGCCGAAGAAGCCCTCACGTTTGATGATGTCCTGCTTATCCCGGGATACTCCGAAGTCCTGCCCCACCAAGTCAGTCTAAAGACGCAGCTGACCAAAGGCATTACCCTGAACATACCGCTGGTATCGGCGGCAATGGACACCGTCACCGAGGCCGAGCTCGCCATTGCCATGGCCCAGGAAGGCGGTATTGGCATCATGCACAAAAACATGAGTGTTGAGCAACAGGCCGCCGCCGTCCGCAAGGTCAAGAAGTACGAAAGCGGCGTGGTCAAGGACCCCATTACGGTATCACCCCATAACACCGTGCGTGAACTGCTGGACATCACCAGCGCCAACAATATCTCCGGTCTTCCGGTGGTCGACGGGCGCGATCTGGTCGGAATCGTTACGGGTCGGGACATCCGCTTCGAAAGCCGTCTCGATACCCGGGTTTCGGACATCATGACGCCCAAGGACAAACTGGTAACCGCACCTGAGGGCGCTGATCTGGAAGAGGTCAAGAACCTGCTGCACAGGCACCGCATTGAAAAGGTTCTGGTAGTCAACGACAACTTCGAACTCAAGGGCCTCATTACCGTCAAGGACATCCAGAAAGCCAAGGATTACCCCCTGGCCTGTAAAGACGAGCAAGGGCGTCTTCGTGTCGGCGCCGCTGTCGGCACCGGTGGCGACACCGAGGCACGGGTTGCCGCCCTGGTTGAGGCCGGCGTAGACGTTATCGTGATCGATACCGCCCATGGCCACTCCCGCGGCGTTATCGACAGGGTTAGCTGGGTCAAGTCCAGCTACCCGGACGTGCAGGTGATTGGCGGCAACATAGCAACCGCAGAGGCGGCCATCGCCCTGGCGGAGGCCGGTGCCGATGCGGTCAAGGTCGGCATTGGCCCGGGCTCCATATGTACCACGCGCATTGTTGCTGGTATTGGTATGCCGCAGATAACGGCGGTCTCGAACGTTGCCGAGGCGCTCAAGTCCCGGGGTATACCGCTGATTGCCGACGGTGGTGTGCGCTTCTCCGGCGATATTTCCAAAGCCATAGCCGCCGGTGCCTACTGCGTTATGGTAGGTGGCCTGCTGGCTGGTACCGATGAAGCCCCGGGCGAAGTTGAGCTGTTTCAGGGGCGTAGCTATAAGGCCTACCGGGGCATGGGTTCCCTGGGCGCCATGGGGCAGGGGTCGAGTGACCGTTACTTCCAGGATGCCAGCAAGGGCGTCGACAAGCTGGTTCCGGAGGGTATTGAAGGCCGCGTTGCCTGCAAGGGACCCATGCGCAATATCGTCCATCAGTTGATGGGCGGGCTGCGGGCCTCCATGGGCTATACCGGCAGCGCCGATATGCAAGAGATGCGGACCAAGCCCCAGTTTGCCCGCATAACCAACGCAGGCATGCGTGAAAGTCATGTGCACGATGTGACCATTACCAAAGAAGCACCCAACTACCGCGTCGGCTGATAACGCCTTCAGCTCTGCACGCTGCATGGTCGGCCACCCCGGTCATGCAGCTCAGCATTTAACTTTTGAGGAACACATGGCTCAGAACATCCATGACCACCGCATCCTGATTCTTGATTTCGGCTCCCAGTACACCCAGCTCATAGCCCGGCGAGTGCGTGAGATCGGGGTTTACTGTGAGATCAAGGCATTTGATATCACCGAGCAGGAGCTGAACGATTTCAACCCTAAGGGGATCGTGCTTGCGGGCGGGCCTGAGTCGGTGACCCAGCTTGGCGGTCCGCGCTCACCTGAAGGGCTCTTTGAGCGCGGCATTCCCGTGCTCGGTATCTGTTACGGCATGCAGACCATGGCTGAGGAGCTCGGCGGCAAGGTGGCCAGTTCCGAGAAGCGCGAGTTCGGCTATGCCCAGGTCAAGGTACGTTGTGAAGGACCACTGCTCAGGGACATCAAGGATCATCTGAGCCCTCAGGGCGACTCCATCCTTGACGTCTGGATGAGCCACGGGGACAAGGTCGTGGCCCTGCCGGAAGGTTTTGAACTGCTGGCCTCCACCGAATCTGCTCCGATTGCGGCAATGCAGGACCTGAGCCGGAACCTGTTCGGTGTCCAGTTCCATCCGGAAGTGACTCACACCCTCCAGGGCCAGCGCATGCTGGAGCACTTTGTGCTGGATATCTGCGGCTGCGAGGTCCTCTGGACGCCAGCGAAGATTGTCGACGATGCGGTGCGTCAGATCCAGGAGCAGGTGGGCGGCGAGAAAGTGCTGCTGGGTCTGTCCGGAGGTGTCGACTCATCGGTTACTGCGGCACTCCTTCACAAGGCCATCGGCGATCAGCTTACCTGTGTATTCGTTGATAACGGCCTGCTGCGCCTGCACGAAGGCGATCAGGTCATGGACATGTTCGCCCGCAACATGGGTGTGAAGGTTATCCGGTCCGATTCCGAAGACCTCTTCCTCTCACGTCTTGAAGGTGTCTCCGATCCGGAAAAGAAGCGGAAGATCATCGGCAATACCTTTATTGAAGTGTTCGACGCGGAAGCAACCAAGATCCGGGACGTGAACTGGCTTGCCCAGGGCACCATCTACCCCGATGTGATCGAGTCTGCTGCTTCGAAAACCGGTAAGGCCCATGTCATAAAGTCCCATCACAATGTGGGCGGCCTGCCGGAAACCATGAAAATGAAACTGGTAGAGCCTCTCAGGGAACTGTTCAAGGACGAGGTTCGTCGTATTGGTCTGGAGCTTGGGCTGCCGTATGACATGGTCTATCGGCACCCGTTTCCCGGCCCTGGCCTGGGTGTACGGATTCTGGGTGAGGTCAGGAAGGAGTACGCCGAAATCCTGCGCCGTGCTGACGCCATCTTCCTGGAGGAGTTGCACAGGGCCGATCTGTATCACAAGACCAGCCAGGCTTTTGCCGTGTTTCTGCCGGTGAAATCGGTCGGAGTCGTGGGCGACGCCAGGCGCTACGAGTACGTTATTGCGGTTCGTGCCGTGGAGACCGTTGATTTCATGACCGCCCGCTGGGCACGGCTACCCTATGACCTGCTCGAAACTGTCTCGAACCGGATCATCAACGAAATTTCCGGTGTGTCGCGGGTAACCTACGACATCTCATCCAAGCCACCCGCCACTATTGAGTGGGAGTAAGAGCCGGTAGCGATAGGGAGGCTGGAGGTCATGGACGACGAGTACTGGATGGCCCGCGCCCTGTCGCTGGCTGAGACAGCCGGGCAGGGCGGCGAGGTGCCGGTGGGTGCCATTGTCGTCCGTGATGGTCGCGAGATCGGCGCGGGCTTTAATGCCCCCATCAGCCACTGCGACCCGACAGCCCATGCCGAGATCAGGGCGTTGCGGGACGCAGCTCGGCGCGAAGGTAACTACCGTTTGGCCGGTGCAACGCTTTACGTCACACTCGAGCCCTGCACCATGTGCGCCGGTGCTCTGGTGCACAGTCGGATTTCCCGACTGGTCTTTGGCGCAACGGAACCAAAAGCCGGTGCCATCGTGTCTACCCGACGCCTTCTGGAAGAAGGTGCCATGAATTGGCGGGTTGCAGTAACCGAAGGCATACTGGCGCCGTCATGCAGCCAGCTGCTTTCGGAATTTTTTGCCCGGCGCCGGGAACAGATACGACAGCGGCGCAGGGTTCAATCAGGGAAAGATGAGGAGTCTTCATGAAAGTACTTGTTACCGGCGGCGCCGGCTATATCGGAAGTCACGTTGTTCGTCAGCTGGGAGCGGCAGGCCACGACATCATCGTTTACGACAATCTCTCGACCGGTTATCGCTGGGCCGTCACCTGCGGCGAACTGGTGGTTGGTGATCTCGCCGACGAAGCGGCTCTGGATTCAGTCCTGGCGGCCCATAACTTCGACGCGGTTATTCACTTCGCAGCCAACATTGTCGTTCCTGAGTCGGTCGAGAATCCCCTCAAGTACTATCGAAATAACACACGCAACACCATGAATTTACTGGCGGCCATTGAGAAGCATAAGGTGCCTTACATGGTGTTTTCGTCGACGGCAGCGGTTTATGGCATGCCACCTGAAACAGTTCTTACAGAAGAGCTGCCTCTGGAACCGATCAACCCCTACGGCGCCTCGAAGATGATGAGCGAGCGCATGATCATGGATCTTGCCGCCGCCTCATCCCTTAACTATGTCATCCTGCGTTACTTCAACGTTGCCGGAGCCAATCCCGAAGGTTTGCTGGGGCAGGCTACCCCCGAGGCGACTCATCTGATCAAGGTCGCGTGCGAATGTGCTACCGGTGCACGGGAGGGCATGAGCGTGTTCGGCACCGATTATGACACCCGCGACGGTACCTGTGTCCGGGATTATATTCATGTTGAGGATCTGGCAAAGGCCCATGTCATGGCTCTTGAGTATATGGCCAATGGCGGTGAGTCCCGGGTTCTGAATTGCGGTTATGGCCGCGGTTTCACCGTTCGTGAAGTTATCGAAGTGGTCAAGCGGCTTTCCGGTGTTGACTTTCCGGTCCAGGAAACCGGTCGCAGGGCCGGGGATCCTGCAGCTCTAATGGCCGATAACAGCAAGGTGGTGGACGTGCTCGGCTGGAAACCGGATTACGACGATCTCGACACCATTGTCGGCACTGCCCTTGCCTGGGAAAAAGCCTGGCAGGAAAAGCGCGGCAGACAGGTTGATTAGTCAGCTCTGAGCTTGTATGGCGGGTCATGGATGCCATGTGCCCGGGTAATGATACGAATTTACGTATGATAGTCATAACCGGAGATTGGGAATCAAGGGATGAAAATAACCATTTTTGGAACGGGATATGTGGGCCTGGTAACGGGCGCCTGCCTTGCAGACGTAGGGCACGATGTCATGTGCATGGATGTCGACGAGCAGAAAATCGCCAAGCTGAAGAATGGCCAGATACCCATTTATGAACCCGGTCTGGAGTCGATCGTCAGTCATAATGTGGAAGCCGGTCGCCTGCAGTTCAGCACCGACACCAAAGCGGCTGTCGAGCACGGCCTGCTTCAGTTTATCGCCGTGGGCACGCCGCCAGATGAGGACGGCTCTGCAGACCTTCAGTATGTGACCGCTGTCGCCAAGTCGATTGGCGAATACATGACCGACTATACGGTTATCGTGGATAAATCCACGGTACCTGTTGGAACCGGTGACAAGGTCGTGGCAGCGGCAAGAGCTTCGCTGGACAAGCGTGGCCTTGAACTGGAATTCGACGTTGTGTCCAACCCGGAATTCCTCAAGGAGGGGGCAGCGGTCAACGATTTCATGAAGCCTGACCGTATCATCATCGGAAGCGATAGCGAGCGGGCCCAGGAAGTGTTGCGGGAGGTCTACTACCCGTTCAACCGTAATCACGATCGCATGATCTACATGGACCGCCGGTCTGCGGAACTTACCAAGTACGCGGCCAATGCCATGCTCGCCACCAAAATCAGTTTTATGAATGAAGTGGCAAATCTGGCCGAGCGGCTCGGTGCCGACATTGAAGCGGTGCGGCGGGGTATAGGTTCGGACCCACGCATTGGCTACCACTTCATTTATCCCGGTTGTGGCTATGGCGGTTCGTGTTTTCCCAAGGATGTAACCGCGCTGTCACGCACGGCCCGAGATTGCGACTACGAAGCCAAGCTGCTTAACGCGGTAGAGGCAGTGAATGCCGCACAGAAATATGTCCTGTTCGATAAGGTAAGCCACTACTTTGGCGGCAATCTCAAGGGCAAAACCATCGCTTTGTGGGGCCTGGCCTTCAAGCCCAATACCGACGACATGCGGGAAGCTTCTGCGCGGGTGCTGATGGAAAACCTGTGGAAAGCCGGTGCCAAGGTGCAGGCGTTCGATCCCGAAGCGATGGCGGAAACCCAGCGTTTGTACCCGGACGAAGACAATCTTCATCTGTGCGGTACCAAAGAGCAGGCCCTGAAAGGCGCCGATGCCCTGGTGATCTGCACGGAATGGAAAGAATTCCGGTCGCCGGACTTCGGAGCCATCAAGACAGCCCTGAGCGAGCCTGTCATTTTTGACGGTCGTAACCTGTATGAGCCTGAGATGCTGGCGCGTTATGGCCTGGTGTATTACGCCATAGGCCGTGGCCGCAACCAATTCCAGGCCTTCTGAGGTCCGGTAATGCCCTTTCAACTCCACGAACGGCTTGCCGAAGATACCATCAGCCTGGGTCAGTCGGTGCTCTGTGAGGTTCGCCTCATGAACGAATCGACTTGGCGCTGGGTGATTCTGGTGCCTCGACGGGAGCAGATCCGTGAGATTCACGAGTTGTCAGAAGCAGATCAGTGGCAACTCCTTCGGGAATCCTCGGCCCTGGGCCAGGGCATGATGCAGGTGTTCGGCGGCGATAAGCTTAATGTCGCGGCCCTGGGCAACCTGGTACCGCAGCTCCACCTCCATCATATTGTCCGCTTTGAAGGGGACCCGGCCTGGCCGGGACCGGTTTGGGGAAAGCAAGCGCCCGTGCCTTATTCCGGTACCACCCTTGAGGCGGTCAGGGCCACCCTGGAACCTGTGCTGAGGAAGGTGCTGGATCTGAGCTGAGCTTTTGGGTCCGGTCCTGCATAGAGGCGTAGCGTGCCAGGGTCTGTGCCCCTACGAGTATCATCCGCAGCTCCACCTTGAGCTTGGTCTTTAGAACGGCTTTCTCCTTGGCTGTAGCGTCCAACGCTTCGGCGCCATGGTTGAATACCAGGGTCACCATTGCCTCTGCGACCAGCCGGGCATCGTACAGCGGCTTGTGCTGCTCCTCCGCAAACCGTTTCAGGTCTTCTGTCAGCTCAGTCACGAAGTGATCTATCTCCGCCTGGACCGCTGTGCGAAAGGTCTTGGAAACCCCGGTGCGCTCACGCAGCAAAAGGCGAAACAGGTTGGCGTTGTTGCCCAGATATTCCATGAATGTGTCAACAGAGGTATTGATAGCGCTGCCGTTGCGTTTTATTCGCTTGCGCGCCTGCCGCATGAGCTGGCGTAGGGCGAGGCCGCTTTCATCAACCAGGGCAAGGCCGAGCTCATCAAGCTCGGCGAAATGGCGATAGAAGGACGTTGGCGCAATGCCCGCCCCACGAGCTACTTCCCGCAAGCTCAGGCTGCTGAAGCCGCGATCAGCGCTGAGCTGGTCCAGGGCGGCATCCATCAGCGCGCGGCGGGTTTTCAGTTTCTGCTCGGCTCGGGCTGACAATGGATTCTCCGGCGGCGGTGACTGTTTGGGGCTGCTTATTCTAGCCTTCGCTGGGCGGCCCGTCACGAATATACCAGAGACCCTGATTTTACGCTGGATTGTGTTTATAATGGTGCGCTTTTTAAAGGGTCCGCCAGAACCTGAGCGTCTGGGTCCAGAATGTCTTGCCCGTTGCTGTGGCAGGGGGCACTTCCGGCGGTATCCGATGATATAGGCAAGGCTGGCTTCCGCCGGAAGCAGTTGGTGTTGGTTATGTTATGGGGTATGAGAAATGCCGATCTACGAATACGTTTGTGACGCCTGTGGGTTCGAGAAAGATGTTCTGCAGAAAATGAGCGACGCGCCTTTAACTGCGTGCCCATCCTGTGAGGCTACCTCTTACCGTAAGCGAATTTCCGCCAGTGGTTTCCGGCTGGCCGGAACAGGCTGGTATGAGACCGATTTCAAGACGGGCACCAAAAAGAACCTGGTCGACAAGGGCGGCTCATCGAAGCCTTCAGAATCAGCACCAAGCTGACAATACACTTTACCAACAGAAACAACGGGATGGGTATGCGCAGTCATTATTGCGGTGGTATCAACGAATCTCACATCGACCAGGACGTCACACTCTGTGGCTGGGTGCATCGTCGCCGGGACCATGGTGGGGTCATCTTCCTCGATCTGCGCGATCGGGACGGCATGTCCCAGGTGGTGTTTGATCCAGACACCCCGGAGAGTTTTGGACTGGCGGAAAAAGTCCGCAGCGAGTTCGTGATCCAGATAACCGGTCGCGTGCGCCGCCGTCCGGCAGGCACCGAGAATGCCAACATGCCCACCGGCCAGGTGGAAGTGCTGGGCACCGCAATGACCATTCTGAACGCCGCCGCAACGCCCCCGTTCCCGCTCGACGAGCATGTTGACGTGGGCGAGGACGTCCGGCTCAAATACCGCTTTATCGATCTGCGCCGCCCTGAGATGCTCAACAGGCTGCGGTTCCGTTCCCGGGTCACCAGCTATATCCGTAACTTCCTGGACCGCAACGAGTTCATGGACGTGGAAACCCCGATTCTTACCCGCGCTACCCCTGAAGGGGCGCGGGATTATCTGGTGCCAAGCCGGACTCAGGAAGGCTCTTTCTTTGCCTTGCCCCAGTCGCCCCAGCTGTTCAAGCAGCTGCTGATGGTGTCCGGCATCGATCGCTACTACCAGATTGCCAAGTGTTTCCGGGATGAGGATCTTCGGGCTGATCGTCAGCCGGAGTTTACCCAGATCGATATCGAAGCCTCGTTTGTGGATGAGGGCACCCTGATGGACCTCACCGAATCCATGATTCGGGAGCTTTTCCAGGACGTGCTGAAAGTGGCACTGCCGGCCTTCCCCAAGATGCCTTATTCCGAAGCCATGCAGCGCTACGGCAGTGACAAGCCGGACCTGCGCATTTGCCTTGAATTGATTGATGTGGCAGATCTGGTCGCAGCGGTGGATTTCAAGGTATTTGCGGGGCCCGCCAAGGACCCTAAAGGCCGGGTTGCAGCCTTGAGGGTCCCCAAGGGTGGCGAGCTCAGCCGTAAGCAGATCGACGATTACACCAAGTTTGTGGGTATTTATGGTGCCAAGGGACTCGCCTACATCAAGGTGAATGACCTGAGCAAGGGTGTTGAAGGCTTGCAGTCGCCCATCATCAAGTTTCTCGGTGACGAGGTTGCGTTGGCGATCATTGAGCGGGTCGCAGCGGAGGACGGTGATCTGGTCTTCTTCGGTGCCGACAAGACCACCGTTGTAAACGAGGCTCTGGGCGCGCTTCGCATCAAGGTTGGCCATGACCTCAACATGCTGACGGCGGAATGGGCGCCGCTTTGGGTGGTGGACTTCCCGATGTTCGAGGAAACCTCCGAGGGTGGGCTTCATGCTATTCACCATCCTTTCACGGCGCCCTCCTGTACGCCGGAGGAGCTCGCTGCGTCCCCTGAAACAGCGCTGTCCCGGGCTTATGATATGGTCCTCAATGGTACCGAACTGGGTGGTGGCTCCATCCGTATCCACGACGAGTCCATGCAGCAGACGGTTTTCCGCATCCTTGGGATTGGCACCGACGAAGCGCGCGCCAAGTTTGGCTTTCTGCTGGATGCCCTGAAATTCGGTTGTCCGCCCCACGGTGGCCTGGCCTTTGGTCTCGATCGACTGGTCATGCTGATGACAGGCGCGTCGTCTATCCGGGACGTGATCGCCTTCCCGAAAACCCAGAGTGCGACCTGCCTGATGACTCAGGCGCCGGGCACAGTGGATGAAAAACAGCTGCGAGAGCTTCACATTCGCTTGCGCAAGCCAGCTCCGGCGTCTGCTGCACCTGTATCGGAGCAGGACGACTTGACCAAGCCTGGTTCATAACCAAAACAGGGGACGGAGAGGTCCATGGCGGGTCATAGCAAATGGGCAAATATCAAGCACCGCAAGGCTGCCCAGGACGCGAAAAAGGGCAAGGTCTTTACCAAGATGATCCGGGAGCTCACGGTTGCCGCCCGCCAGGGCGGCGGCAACCCGGCAGATAACCCGCGGCTCCGGGCTGTCATGGATAAGGCCCTGACCGCCAATATGAAGAAAGATACCATCGAGCGCGCCATCGAGCGCGGCACCGGGGGGTCTGACGACACCAATTACGAAGAACTGTCCTACGAAGGCTATGGCCCCGGCGGCGTCGCTATTTTTGCGGAAGTGATGACCGACAACCGTAACCGGACGGTGGCCGATGTCCGCCACGCTTTCAACAAGCAGGGCGGCAACCTCGGGACTGACGGGTCCGTGGCCTACCTTTTCACCAAGCAGGGCGTCATCGCCTACGGCCCTGAGGTCGATGAGGAGGCGTTGATGGAGGCCGCTCTGGAGGCAGGGGCAGAGGACATTGCTGAGCAGAGCGATGGTTCCTATGAGATTATTACCACGCCTGAGCAGTTTCTTGATGTCAGGGGTTCGCTAATAGCAGCAGGCCTGCCGCCGGACAGTGCTGAGGTGACCCAGGTGCCTGCGACCTATGCGGCAGTAGAGGGGGATGTCGCGCTCAGCGTGCTCAAGCTTCTGGATATGCTTGAAGATCTGGACGATGTCCAGAATGTCTACTCGAATGCAGATATCCCTGATGAGGTCATGGACGCCTTCAGCACCCAATGAGGAGCAGCAGTGGCGATCATACTCGGCGTTGACCCCGGTTCGCGTATCACCGGTTATGGCATCATACGGTGTGAAGGCAGGCTGACCGAATACCTGGACAGTGGCTGTATCCGGCTAGGCGACAAACCCATGGCGGAACGTCTGCAGATGATTTTTCACAGTCTCGCGACCCTGATTGGTGAGTACCGTCCGGATGACTTTGCCATTGAGCAGGTCTTTATGGCCCGAAACCCTGACTCGGCCCTGAAACTTGGTCAGGCTCGGGGCGCAGCGATCGTGAGTGCGGCAAACAGTGGGCTGGCGGTTCACGAATACTCGGCCCGTCAGGTCAAGCAGGCGGTTGTAGGCAGTGGCGGGGCGGACAAAGCCCAGGTCCAGCATATGGTGCAGACCATACTGGCGCTCTCCCGTAAGCCCCAGGCCGATGCCGCGGATGCTCTTGCCATTGCCCTATGCCATGCTCACATGAACCAGAGCATCACCAGAATTGCAGCGGGGGGCCGGGTACGGGGAGGCCGTATCCGGCCTGGCTAGGCAAGGGTGCCCCATCATAACTTTTACCACCACTACTTTAACCACCACTGGATTGTCCCGGGGACGAGGAGTATCAGTTGATAGGCCGTATTCGTGGATTGCTCATCGAGAAGTCGCCGGGCCATGTCTTGCTGGAGGTTGGCGGTATCGGCTATGAGATCGATATTCCCTACACCACCTTCTTTCATCTGCCTGAGCAGGGCCAGGAACTGATCCTGCACACCCATTTTTCAGTGCGTGAGGATGCCCAGAGTCTCTATGGGTTTGCGGCGCGGCTGGATCGTGACCTGTTTCGGTTGTTGATCAAGGTCAACGGGGTGGGGCCAAAGCTTGCCGTCGGGATCCTGTCGGGGCTGGACGCCGCACAGTTTATCCGCTGCGTGGAGGGTCGTGATACCAGCGCCCTGGTGAAGCTGCCGGGTGTCGGCAAGAAGACCGCAGAGCGTCTGCTGATAGAAATGGCTGATCGCATTGGCCAACTTGAGGGGCAGTTCGTGGCAGGTTTGGGCTCTGGTGAAGCCCAGCCGGTCAAGTCAACGTCTTCCCACGAGCCGGTGGATGAAGCCGAGGCTGCGTTGATTGCCCTGGGTTATAAGCCTCAGGAGGCCACGCGCGCAGTCAGTCGGGTAGCGCAGGAGGGCATGACCCGGGAAGAACTGATCAGGCTGGCCCTGAAAAACATGATTCCGACCACTTGAGCCTGTTCCGCGAACAGAAAAGCTGGAGGTTAATCTGTCGGGAGCGTAACGTGACAGGCAATGTGCGCCTTGTACAATGTTTCACGATTCATGGACGGGCGAATTCGGGGCACCGAGCCACGGCGTTAATCGGCTGGGCTCCCTGTTGTACTCCTGTAACGAGCATTTGAATGATTGAATCCGATCGGCTGATTTCCGCCCAGACGGGCCATTATGAAGAGGTTCAGGACCGGGCCATCCGGCCCACGCTGCTGAACGAGTATGTGGGGCAGCCGGCGGTTCGCGAACAGATGGACATCTTCATCTCCGCCGCCCGTGGCCGGCAGGAGGCACTGGACCACGTGCTCATTTTTGGGCCGCCTGGCCTGGGTAAAACCACGCTTGCCAATATCATTGCCAACGAAATGGGCGTGGCGATCAAAACCACCTCTGGCCCGGTGTTGGAAAAAGCCGGCGACCTGGCCGCGATGCTGACCAACCTCGAGTCCGGGGATGTACTGTTCATCGACGAAATCCATCGACTGAGCGCTGCAGTCGAGGAAGTTCTGTACCCGGCGATGGAAGACTATCAGCTCGATATCATGATCGGCGAGGGGCCGGCAGCCCGCTCCATCAAGCTGGATTTGCCGCCCTTTACTCTGGTGGGAGCAACCACCCGGGCCGGCCTGTTGACCTCCCCGTTAAGGGATCGGTTCGGCATTGTGCAGCGGCTGGAGTTCTATAACACCAGGGATCTGACGCACATCATCCTGCGCTCAGCCAAATTGTCCGGCGTCAGCATAGTCGAGGCGGGAGCTTATGAGATCGCCCGGCGGTCCCGCGGTACGCCCCGGATTGCCAATCGTCTGCTACGCCGGGTCCGTGACTTTGCCGAGGTGCGGGCGGATGGTGTGATCAGCGAAACCATTGCCGATCAGGCGCTGAATATGCTGAAAGTGGACAGTCTGGGCTTTGACCACATGGACCGTCGTCTGCTGCTCGCCATGATAGAAAAGTTCGACGGCGGCCCGGTGGGTGTTGAAAGTCTTGCCGCGGCCATCAGCGAAGAGCGCGGAACCATTGAAGATGTGATCGAGCCTTTTCTCATTCAGCAGGGCTTTATGTTGCGCACCCCACGAGGGCGCATGGTGACTTCCCACGCTTATCTGCACTTCGGTATTGAGCCTGCAGGTTCGATAGTGTCCGGTTCCCAGGAGGATCTCCTTGACCAATAGCACTCTGACCGGCGCCTCGTTTGAATTGCCGATCCGTGTCTATATCGAAGACACCGATGCCGGTGGTATCGTCTTCCACGCCAAGTACCTTCACTATATGGAGCGCGCCCGCACCGAGTGGGTACGCAGCCGTGGCGTTGGGCTTCGGGCCGGGCTGTCCGAGAACATCAGTTATGTGGTTCAGCGGTTGTCTATACACTATGCCGCTGCCGCCCGTCTGGATGACGAGCTCCGGGTAACCGCTGTGCTGGTCCGCTGCGGTAAGGTGTGGATGGAATTTAACCAGAAGGTTATGCGGGTTACCGATGGCGCATTGATCACCGAAGCGACCGTCAAGATTGCCTGTGTTGCGCTCGACACCGGGCGCCCGCGTAAATTACCGGAGTCCATCCTCGCGCTGGCTCCAAAAACCCATTCGTCCAATCAATCAGAATAAGCCAGGAGTGAAAGGTGGATTCAGAACTCTCAGTTTGGTCTCTTATCGCCGATGCAGGCTTGCTGGTACAGTTTGTCATGCTGTTGCTGGCGCTGGCTTCTGTGGTTTCATGGGCGCTGATCTTCCAGCGCTACCAGGTTTTCCGCAAGGCCAGCAGTGCACGCCTGGCCTTTGAAGAGCGATTCTGGTCCGGCATGGACCTGGGCCAGCTGTATCGGGATGTGAATGCCAACCCAACGCCATTCTCAGGCATGGAGGCCGTGTTTCGGGCCGGTTTCAAGGAATTTTCCCGGCTTCGTCAGCAAAGTCGCGATGCCGAAGCTGTCATGGATGGTGCGCAGCGGGCCATGCGGGTGGCGTTCTCCCGGGAACAGGAACGGCTTGAAACTCACCTGCCGTTTCTGGCTACAGTTGGCTCCACCAGTCCTTACATCGGTCTGTTTGGTACGGTCTGGGGCATCATGAATTCCTTCCGTGGCCTGGCCCAGGCCCAGCAAGCGACCCTGGCGACCGTTGCCCCGGGTATTTCGGAAGCTCTGATTGCCACCGCCATGGGTCTGTTTGCGGCTATCCCCGCAGTAATCGCCTATAACCGGTTTGCGACCATGTCAGACACCCTGCTGAAGAACTACGAGACTTTTGCTGAAGAGTTCTCCAGCATCCTGCACCGCCGGGTACACAACGGCGATAAATCCACGTCGGCCTGATGGCTGACCGTTTTCGGGCAAGTGGGAGAGTGCGAGCATGAAAGGAATGGGAATGATGCCCCATACCCGGCGCAAGCCGATGTCGGAAATAAACGTGGTGCCGTACCTAGACGTCATGCTGGTGTTGCTGGTCATTTTCATGGTGACGGCGCCCATGCTGACCCAGGGCGTCAAGGTGGACTTGCCGGATACCACCTCTGACCCGATACAGTCAGATAAGGACGTAGCGTCGATTATTGTATCTGTGGATTCCAATGGGGCCTACTTCCTGGAAGTGGGTGAAGAGGGTAGTGACCCCATGTCCTTGCCTGATATTCGAGAACAGGTGGGTAAGATTCTCGCGGGACGGGAGAACGGCGAAGTACTTGTGCGTGGCGATGAGTATGTCGATTACGGTGTGGTGGTCAGGTTGATGGCGGTTCTGCAGAGTGCGGGTGCCTCCAGGGTAGGCCTGATTACCGAGGACACCCAGGTTGAGTAGGGGCTGATGGTCGGTGACTGAGCACGAACGGGATTACACCAGTACAGGCAAGCCTGCCTGGAAGTCGCCTGTGGCTTTGTCCTTGTTTTTACATGGACTCATAGTGGTTGTGGCCCTCAGCGGCTGGAGCTGGAGCTCACCGGAGCCCGAACCTGCGCCCAGGAGCATCGCCGCCACCCTGATTACCCAGCAGGCGCCACAACCGGAGCCTGAACCTGCGCCGGCCCAGCCCCAGCCGGATCCTGAGCCAGAACCAGATCCTGAAGAAGAGCGTAGACAGCAGCAGGAAGCCGAACGTCAACGGCAGGAGGCTGAACGTCAGGCGGCCGAAGAAGAGAAGGCAAGGCAGGCTGCCATGCAGCAGCAGAAGCGGGAGGCAGAAGAAAAACAGCAGGCTGAGACAGAAAAGAAGAAGGCAGAGCAGGAGCAGGCACGCAAGCGAGAAGCGGAAGCCGCACGCAAGAAGGCGGAGGAAGCCGCCCGGCGTAAAGCTGAAGCAGAGGCCGAAGCTCTTGCCCAGCGTAAGGCAGAAGAGGAAAAACGGCGCCAGGAAGTTGAGCGCAAGGCTGAAGAAGAGCGGCGCAAAGAGGCCGAGCGCCAGCAGGCCGAGGCGGAGCGTAAACGTAAGGAAGAAGCCGCAAGGCTGGAGCAGGAGCGTCAGGAGGCCGAAGTGCAACGTCGCGAGGCAGAGCGGCGCAAGCGCGAACAGCAATTGGAGTCGCTGGCCCAATCCGCCCGTGAAGAGCAGCAGGCGCAGGAACGCCGGCGGGCTGAACAGGCTGCGGCCCAGGCGCGTCAGGCAGAGATGGCATCAGAGAGTGAACGCTACCAGGGGCTCATCAAGGAAAGGCTTTCCCAGGCCTGGTATCCGCCACCTTCCGCCACCGATGAGATGTCTGCCCAGTTGCAGATAAACTTGCTGCCGACGGGGGAACTGGTTTCTGTCACACTGGTCAAGAGCAGTGGCAATACGGCGTTCGACAACTCCGCATTGAGCGCTGTCAGAAGTGTCAGGCGCTTTCCGGTGCCAGAAAGTCGCGATACCTTTGAGCGCTACTTCCGACAGTTCACGACCGAGTTTAACCCGCAACGCATGAACAAATGAAAACGAGCAGGCAGATGAGACTGATGTTCCAAGCACAGACGGCGATCGCCGTCACGAAAGCTTCTCTTGCAGCACGCTTCTGGCTGGTCCGCTGTCTGGTGCCGTTTGCACTGGTCATGACCCTTGCAGTGCCCGCCAGGGCGGAGCTGCTGATCCGGATTACTGAAGGGGCGGATTCTGCCGTGCCAATCGCGGTGGTGCCCTTTGCCAAATCCGGTGATATTCCCGGCAATACCGACATCAGCCAGGTGGTACGTGACGACCTGGCCATGAGCGGTGAATTCAAAACCCTGTCTCCCGAGCGAATGCTGAGTCTGCCTTCCCGCCGCGATGATGTGTTCTATCGTGATTGGGGAATGCTGGGCCAGCGCTATCTTCTGGTTGGGGAGGCATCCCGCGAAGGTGAGCAGGTCAAGGTTCGCTATGAGCTGTTCGATGTCAATCGAGAGGAGCGAATTCTCGGTGAGACTGCCTCGGCATCTGCCAATGGGTTGCGCCAGTTGAGCCATTACATCAGCGACAAGGTCTACGAGGCCATTACCGGTGTTCCGGGCGCGTTTTCGACCCGGCTTGCCTATGTCACCCTAGAAATGCAGAACGACAAACGGCTGTACAAGCTTCAGGTCAGTGATGTGGATGGCAAGCGGGCCACGGTGAGGCTGGAGAGCGACGAGCCAATCATGTCCCCCACCTGGTCGCCGGATGCCAAGAGCCTGGCTTATGTGTCATTTGAAACGGGGCGGCCTGCGATCTACACCCATGAGCTCAGCAGTGGCAAACGCACCCGTCTGGCTTCGTTCCCGGGTCTTAACTCGGCCCCAGACTGGTCCCCGGATGGCCGGTCCCTGCTCCTTACACTGTCCAAGGATGGCAACGCCGAAATCTACCGCATGGATATCGCTAGCCGGGAGCTGAAAAGACTGACCAATCACTGGGGAATCGATACCGAGCCCAGCTGGCATCCGAGTGGCAAGGGCTTCGTGTTCACCTCTGACCGCTCCGGTGGCCCCCAGATCTATCAAAAGACATCTGAAGGAGCAGATGCCCGCAGACTGACCTTCGGCAGTCGTTACAATGCGCGGCCCCGTTACGACAATGATGGAGACACGATTTTCTACGTGCATCAGCGTGGCAGCGATTTCCATATCGCAAAAATGGATCTTGAATCGGGCGAGGAAACCATCCTTACCCGCTCAAAACTGGACGAGTCGCCCAGCGTTGCCCCCAACGGGAGAATGCTTATTTACGCAACTCAACAAGGCGGTCAGAGTGTGCTTACGGTGATCTCAGCTGACGGAGGCGCCAACTACACCTTGCCAGCAGCAACCGGCGATGTTCGCGACCCGGCGTGGTCGCCGATCGTTCGCTAATATGAATACAAGCGTGAATACTCAACTTACATAAAAAGGAAAGATTAATGATGGTTTCTATGCAGAGCAAAGCATTTGCCATGGTTCTGGCGCTCGGCTTGGTAGCAGGTTGTAGTTCAACGGGTGAAATGCCCGAGGATGGCACCTATGATTCAGATTCTTCGACAGTGGATCAGGAAGGTGGCAGCACAGTTTATGGCGGTGATGACGGCAGCGGCATCTCATCCGAGCAGATGACCGAGGAAGAGCGCCGTCGTGCCAGAGAGGAGGCGGAGCAGGGCGAAGAAGCAGCCATGCGTAAAATCACCACGTTCTACTTCGATTTTGATACCGCGGAGATCAAGTCGGAGTCCAGGGATGTGCTGGTAGCCCATGCCGAATACCTCTCCAACAATCCGAACCAGGATGTCCGTCTTGAAGGTCACGCCGACGAGCGCGGCAGCAAGGAATATAACCTTGCCCTTGGCGAGCGTCGTGCCAATGCCGTTCAGCGTTTTCTGGTAATCAACGGGGTGTCCCGCGACCAGATTGAAACGGTCAGCTACGGCGAAGAAAAGCCAGCGGTCATGGGCTCAGGAGAGAGCGTTTGGTCCCAGAACCGTCGAGTTGAAATGATCTTCGAGTAACACTCGGCTATCGCAACCAACAGGAATCACCATGAGAAAACTCCTCATGGCGGCAGTCGCACTATCGTTCTGCGGTAGTGCGCTGGCGCAGCAGTCGGCTCCGGCCTTCCAGAACAATCAGTCCGAAGCTCAGCGTAAGGCCGGCGGCAACCAGGCTAATGCCGAGCTGTTCTACATGATCGAACGACTGCAGCATGAGGTTCGCAAGCTGCAGGGCGAGCTGGAGGAGCAGCGTTACAAGCTCGACCGGCTGTCGGAACAGTCCCGTGAGCGTTACATCGACCTCGACCAGCGGGTTCTGGATGTCCGCAAGCAGTTGGACGAGCAGCCGGCCGATACCGGTTCTGCCTCGCCCGCAGGGCGCGGTTCTGACAATGCTCAAGGGCAGCAGCAGAAGCGGGAGTCCAGGGCCTACAGGGTGCCGACTCAGGAGGAGCAGCAGGCTTACCAGGCGATCCAGAAGCTGATCCATGAGGACAAGAACTACGACGCAGCCATTGACGGCCTGTACGAGTTCATCGCTAAATATCCGGAAGGGGATCTGACCGTCAACGCCTATTACTGGCTTGGTGAGGTTTATCTGGTCAAGCCCCAGCTTGAGCAGGCCAAACAGGCCTTCTCAATCGTTGAATCACGCTTTCCGGACCATCGCAAGGCGTCTGATGCCGCCTACAAGCTGGGCATAGCCCAGGACCGCCTCGGCGAGAAAGACAAAGCGCGGGAGCAGATGCGAAGCGTGATCGCGGAATACCCGGGCACCAAAGCAGCAGAGCTGGCGCAGAGCTATCTTAAGTAACTGGCGGGCGCCTGGGACGGAAATAATCCGTCGAAAGGGTTGAATGGCGGCGAAAAATCCGTATTATGTGCGCCTCGTTTGGGTCGTTAGCTCAGTTGGTAGAGCAGTTGGCTTTTAACCAATTGGTCGATGGTTCGAATCCA
>NZ_JAAMPF010000013.1 GCF_011074795.1 Marinobacter salicampi | reverse complement strand
CTCGAACCCGCGACCCCCGGCGTGACAGGCCGGTATTCTAACCAACTGAACTACCGCTCCGCGCTGTGTTATCGAGCAGTTATGGTGCGAACTGCTTGGTGACAACGAGGGCGCATTATAAAGAGGGCGCCCTGCATGTCAACGATTTTTCAAAAGTTTCCGGAAAATAATCGGCCAGGTGACCCCGCCTTACATGGCACCAACCATGGCGTCTTTGCCCTGGGCGGTCTTGCGGTATTCGATGGGTGTCATGCCCGACCAGCGTTTAAAGGCACGGTAGAACGTACTGGGCTCGGAAAAACCGGTCAGATAGACAATCTCATCAATGGATTCGTCGGTTGTAGCCAGTAACTGCCTGGCGAGACGGTAGCGGAAATCCGCCAGCACCTGGTTGAAGCTGGTTTCCGCCTCGGTAAGACGGGTTCTCAGGGTGCGGGCCTTGATGCCGAGACGTTCGGCGACACCATCAAGAGTCACTTCGCCGCTGTCGAGCAACTCCGCAACAATGCGCTCAACCAGACCGACAATGTCTTTCTTCTCCAACCGCGCGATCTGCTCACTGGCAAACCGCTCGTGCAGATCCAGCAGTTCGGGCTCAGCATGGGGCGATGGATGAGCCAACAGACTGACCGGGAAATACATCCGGTTTTCCGGGGCACCAAAGACCACGTCACAGCCGAGCACCTCTTTGACGTGTTCCTGGCCGTGGTCGCGCTGATGCTCAAACTCGATCCGTGAGCAGCGAAACTGGCCTTCGGTTATTGATCGGAAGAAAATCATCAGGCCCTGCACAAAGCATTCGTTGAAATGCCGCAGGCGGCTGACTTCATCGGAAGCCGCATCCAGAACCATGCAGGCCTCATCGCCTTCAACAAGGAAATCGGTATTGGCGGCGTCGCTCAGGAGCCGTTGATAGTTCTGTGCCCGGCGCAGGCCCTCACCGAAGGTGGGGCTGCTCAGGAAAAGGTATTCCAGGACCTGACCTTTATAGACCGGCAACACCTGGCCCAGGTGCAGACCAATATCCCGATCCCCAGAAACCTCTTCCGTCGCCTGCCAGAAATAGAGTTGGGCGTTGTGGGGTGTCCGGAGCTGATCCGTAAATACATACTGTTCGTTGACCCCCAGACGGTCGAAGATGGCATCGGTATCTATGCCCTTGGTCTTCATGGCCTGATAGATCAGGCGCAACATCACGCCCGCATCGCGAAGTTCTTGCATAATGCCCCACTGTTATAATTTTAGTTGAGGAGTCCCTTCGGTTGGCTCCTTCGACACACCCGGACGAAGGGCCGGTCAATGCCGCCCTGTGTCGAGTTTGCCACACTGCCAGTTCATCAAGAGATAATGGTAGCCCAGACCCAACCTGAAACGCACACGTGTACCAGATTAAACCATCAGGCCGGCTGAGCCGGTCAGCGAAGGCTTTTACTCCAGAAGCTGCGTCATTCGCCGGTTGGGTTTGTTTTTCAGAAGCAGAGACCTCAAAACTCTGGCCCTTTATGACTTATAGTAGAGTGAATCGGAATCTTCTCAAGCAGGGAGATGTTATAACGTGCAAAAGATGATGACCTACCAGGACCAGGGCCCCGGACTGCTGTCCCTGTATGGCCGTGCCCTTCTGCCCAAACGGCGAACAGGCTCTGTTGATGCAGGCAGAATCCCGCAGCTTGAGGCGGAGATCATAGGCATGCAGACAGACACACCTGACCTGTATCGCTACAGTAAATTATGTGGTTTCGCGGCCAGAACGTCGGTGCCGGTGACATGGCCACATATTTTGGCCTTTCCCCTGCACCTGAAGCTGCTGACCAATCCGGCCTTCCTATTGCCTCTGCTTGGGCTCGTACACCTGCGTAACGAGATCACCCAATACCGCCCCATCGGCGTGGGTGAACGCCTGAATCTCACAGTGAGGCTCGGCAACGAAGCCGAGACTGATCGTGGCCTGGAGTTTGACCTGATCGCCGAAGCCCGGGCCGGCGGTAAGCTCGTCTGGCAGGAAGCCAGCACCACCCTGCACCGTCGCAGCGGAAGCGCGCAGAAGAAGAAAACCGGCAGGCCGTCGCTGGAGCAATGGCCCAACACCATCGAAGTGAAAGCGCCTGGGTCCATAGGGCGCCAATATGGCCGGCTATCAGGCGACATGAACCCCATTCACATGCATGCCCTCACCGCCCGTGCGTTCGGATTTCCCCGGGCCATCGCCCACGGCATGTGGAGCAAGGCACGCTGCCTGGCGCTGCTGAGCCAGCAGGAAGACTGGCGGTCAGGTGCGGTCACCATCGGCTGTGATTTCAAGAAGCCCTTCTTTCTGCCGGGAACAGGCTTGCTGAACTGGAAAGAGAATGGCAAGTACTGGGACTACCAGCTGCTGAACAGTAAAGGCGACGCGCCCCACCTAACCGGCTTCGTTCGCTGGCAGTAACGGAGCCTGGTGGTGCCGTCTAGGTTGTCGCAACGGGCAAGGTGAAGTAGAACCTGGCGCCGCCTTCAGGCGGGCGCTCAAAGCCGATATCACCGCCCTGGGCCTGAATAAGGGAGCGGCACAGTACCAGGCCAATCCCCATGCCCTCAGCCTTGGTGGTATAGAAAGGCAAAAACAACCGTTCCTCCGCACCCTCCGGCAGGCCCTCGCCTTCGTCCGTCACACTTATCAGCACGCATTCAGGGCTGGTAAGCTCGGCCCGGACCCGGACGGGTGTGTCCCGACCCGCACTGCGGGTGGATTCCAGCGCGTTGCGGATGAGGTTCAGGGCTACCTGTTGCACCTGCACCGGGTCCGCCAGAACGTCGGGCACGTCATCCTCCACATGGATCTCAACATCACCGTCGTTGTGTCGGGCGTCCACTTCCGCAAACTGACGGGTTTCCTCAAGCAGGCCGGCTATGGAAAGCACTTCCTTGCCGGCGACCGGTTTTTTGACAAAGCGCCGGATACGCCGGATGACTTCGCTGGCTCGGTGGGACTGGGCTTCAATCTTGGCCAGGGTCTGCTGGATGAGGGTACGGTCGAGAGGATCGTCCGCCATCATACGCAGGGCCACCCGGGCGTAGTTGGTGATAGCGGTCAGCGGCTGATTGACTTCATGGGCAAAGCCGGCCGCCATTTCCCCCATGGTGGACATGCGGGACGCATGGGCCAACTGGTCCCGCTGCTCCTGAACGGTCTGCCTTGCCTCTTCCAGAGCTTGCTCACTGGCAAGTTCAGCGGTGATGTCCCGGAACACCACCACTGCCCCGATCAGCTGATCGTTTTCAAGTTTGGGCGTGGCCCGATATTCGGCCGGAAATACCGAGCCGTCCCGGCGCCTCATCGGCACATCCCTCTGATGCTCAGCAATACCCTGGGTGCAAGTGGCCTGGACGGGCACGGTATCGATCATGGGCTGATCACCCTCGGGCGGACGGGTATTGAAATGCAGGTCGTAGAAATTCTGTCCGATCAGCTCATCGTTGGAGCAGCCGGTAATGATGGCGGCGGCGGGGTTGGCAAAGAGCACATTACCCCGGGGATCAAGACCGTAAATCCCCTCGCTTATGGCGTTGAGGATACGACTCTGGTCATTTTCCAGCTGGCGGTTGCGGGCCTGCAGCTCCCTTTCCAGCAGGATGACCTGGGCATGGGTCCAGACCCGGGCGATAACCTCCTGAGCCTGAAACGGCTTGGCAATGAAGTCTGCACCCCCAAGGGCAAACCCCTTAACCTTGGAATCCACATCATCGAGCGCTGACAGAAATACTACAGCGCTATCCGCAGTCAGGGGAGCTGACTTCAGACGTCGACACACCTCGTAGCCATCCATATCCGGCATCATGATATCGAGCAGGATAACCTCCGGCTGATGACGCTGGGCAAGGGTCAGGGCTTTTTCGCCATCATTGGCAATCAGTAGCCGGTAACCCCGGTCCTTGAGGGTTTCGTACAAGACTTTAAGGTTCTGGGGGTTGTCATCAACCAGAAGCACCGTGGCTTCCGATGTGGCGGTGACGGGTTCAGTCATAAGGTCGGGCCAATTCAGGGAGTGCCCGTATCTTGGCGGCCTATTCAGCCTAAGTCGATACGGTCCTTTACTGACAGCACCATTCTGACCAGGTGTGCCAGGGAGTGGGTGCCCATTTTATGCATGACCCTTGAACGATGGATCTCAACCGTGCGCTGGCTGATGTCTAGCTCGATGGCTATGACCTTATTGGCTTGGCCGGCGATCATGCGCCCCATGATTTCGCTTTCCCGGGGCGTGAGGGTTTTGATACGCCGGACTATCTCCTGCTTCTCACCCAGGGTCTTGCGCTGTTCCCGGTCCAGTTCCAGTGCATTCTCTATTTTCTCCAGCAGGGCCCCTTCCCGGTAGGGCTTCTGGATGAAGTCGATGGCACCCTCTTTCATGGCGTCCACCGCCATGGGCACATCGCCGTGGCCGGTCACAAAGATGATGGGCAGAATGGAGTGGCGCTCATTCAGTTTTTTCTGCAGCTCCAGGCCGTCCATACCGGGCATCCGAATATCCAGGACAATACAGCCAGCCATTTTGTCGGAGTAGTCGTTGAGAAAGGCATTGGCGGTGCGATAGGTCCGCACCTCCTTGCCGGCCGACTTGAGCAACAGTTCCAGAGAATCCCTGACTGCCTCATCGTCTTCCACTACATAGACGGTCTGCTGAATGTCACTCATCTGATGTTCTCCATTCTCTTCGTGTTGTTATTGCCCGGCCAGGCTGACTATTTCACCGGAAACGCAAGGACTGGCGTATGGCCGCCTTTCTGCCCCGGTGCAATAAGGGTGGGATCCACCCTGACGTCGAACCAGTTCACCCGCCAGTCCAGATGCGGGCCCGTGGACCGGCCCGAACTTCCGACCCGGGCAATAAGGTCGCCCTGCCTGACCTCTGCCCCAAGACTAACCTCAAACTCCGACAAATGCAGAAAAGTGGAACTTACCCCATGACCGTGGTCAATAATGAGTGTTCCGCCGGAATAGAACAAATCCGGAGCCGCCAGAGTTATCATGCCATCCGCCGGAGCAATCACCGGGGCGCCCCGGGGAGCGGCAATATCGATCCCGAAATGGGGAGAGCGGGGCTCGCCGTTGTAGACCCTCTGGGAACCATAGACGCCACTGATACGCCCTTCGGCAGGCCAGACAAACTCGCCCAGAAATCCCGTAAGGTCCGAATCCTCCGAACGCACCAGTCTTACCTGGTCCGCTTCGCGCCTGATACGTTCGAGGCTCTCCTCCGAAGGCGTGACGGTTCGGGCTGGCACACCTTCGATACGCTGGACATCGTAGTCCCGTTCCTGAAGCTGAAGCTCCCTGATTTCGCGCTGGCCCTCGGGCGTTATGATCACCAGTCGCTGGCTCAGCTCGGCGGTGCGACCAAAGCCGATAACAAAGCGGCCATCCTCAGTGGTGCGCACCGGCTCGTCATTGAGCCTGACCTCGCTACCGGCGGCCGCCTGGCCACGCACCAGCGAGCCCTGGGACAAGGGACCGTCCAGTGTCAAGGTGTCAGCCTGGGCCTGGAAACAGGCCAGCAGAGCCATCAGCCCGATTGTAAAAACCGATCCCTTCATCCAGCCCGTCACTCCTCTACTTTGCCTTTGCGTCCATCAATGAATCGATGGATCCTTGTTTTTGTCATGACCATGGTGCTCCTGGCGCTCCTGCTCCCGAAGCACTTCCAGTCTCTGCTGGATCATGCCAAACACGCTTTGCTTGGGGTAGCGGCCTTTGTCGTCCGCCTTACCTGCCGGGCGCCCCAGCAGAAGCGTAATCGCCTCTTCCGCATGGCTGACGCTGTAGACCGTAAAGGTACCCTTGCGTACGGCATCAATCACGTCGCTCTCCAGCATCAGGTTCTGGACATTGATATGGGGAAGGATGACACCTTGGGTGCCCGTCACTTCGGTCAGCCTGCAGGTCTGGAAAAAGCCTTCTATTTTCTCGTTGGCACCGCCAATAGGCTGGACTTCGCCAAACTGGTTGATGGAGCCGGTTATCGCCAGGTCCTGACGCACCGGCAGTCCTGACAGGGCTGACACCAGCGCACAAAGCTCAGCCAGTGAGGCGCTGTCCCCGTCCACTTCACCGTAGTTCTGTTCAAACGTGAGACTGGCGGACAGGTACATCGGCTCGCTGGCTGCAAAGTGTGACGCCAGCCAGGAGGTGAGTATCATCACGCCCTTGGAGTGTATATTGCCCCCCAGCTTCACGTCCCGCTCGATATCGATCACATCACCATCACCATAGTAGCAGTTGGCAGTAATCCGGTTGGACAGGCCAAACTCAAAGCCCCCGGTGGACAGCACGGAAAGCGCGTTGACCTGGCCGACTCGATGGCCGCTGGTGGTCACCAGTGTTGTGCCTTCAGTAATGGAGTCGTAGAACTGGTCCCGAATGCGGCTGCTACGGTAACGGGCACTGGCCAGGGCCTGCTCCACATGGCTTGCCCGGATCAGGTTAGCGTTGGCCTGGCGGGCCCAGTAATCGGACTCGCGCAGCAGGTTGGCAATATCGGCCGCGTGCAGGGACAGCCGATCCTGGTGCTCTGCCATACGGGCGCTGTGTTCAATCACGCGGGCGACGGCTTTCTGGTCGCAGTGCAGCAGTTTCTTTTCGATCACCAAGCTCGCTATAAACTTGGCGTACAGGAGCTGGCTCTCGGGCGTTCGCCTCATCTCGTTCTCGAAATCCGCCGTTACCCGGAACAGTTCCGCAAACTCGGGGTCGTACTCCTGCAGCAGCATCCAGGTCTCACGATCACCAAACAGCACGATCTTGACGTCAAGGGGGATTTCTTCCGGTTCCAGCGAGATGGTCCCCGACAGGGTCAGCTCCCGCTCGAGGGAATTGATCTGCAGGGAACGGGAGCGAAGCGCCCGCTTCAGGCCGTCCCAGACAAAAGGCTGCTCTAGCACCTTGATGGCGTCCATCAACAGGTAACCGCCGTTGGCCTTGTGCAGGCTGCCCGGGCGGATCAGGGAAAAATCGGTAAACACAGTGCCCTTGAAGGTGACATTTTCCACATAGCCGAACAGGTTGTGGTAGGTAGGGTTGTCTTCCACCACCATGGGCACATCCGGCCCTTTGTGGTGCACCAGCAGATTGATCTGATAGCGGCGGGGCAGTTTCCGGTCGAGGGAAGCGTAGGCAATGGCAGCCTGCTCCTCGTTGTCTTCCAGGAAGATGTCCAGGCTGTCGGCCAGATCGTTGCGTACCGCTTTCAGGTAGGCAACCACCTCCGGCTGGTCCGTGTACCTTTCAATCAGCTCGTCAAACTGCGGTCCGGCAATACCCTCAAGAGTTTCCTCGTTGAGCGCCTGCTGTTTGTCAACGTATTCCTGCTCCCACTCAGCCAGTTTGCGCAGCGCGCCACGGAGTTTCTTCTCCAGCTTGTTGATGGAATCCTCGAACTTGGCCCGCTGTTCTTCGGTCAGCTTCTCGAACGACTCCACGGTATGGGGCTCGCTGCCCTGCATGGCCACCAGGCGATAGCCGCCGGGAGTGGTGATGGTCAGGCTAACTTTCTTGCGTTTGGCCTGTTCGGCCACTTTTTCCAGCTCGTCTTCCTGCTTTTTGCTGTACTCATTCTTGAGCTGGTCGGCACGTTCAAGAAAGCTGTCGCTGTCGAAGGTCTGGGGTATGACTTTCATAAGCCGGGACATGAGGCGGTCCATGTCCTGCTTGAGGGCCTGGCCCCGGCCGGAGGGCAGCCTCAGGACACGGGGCGACCGTGGCTCTTCGAAGTTCGCGACATAGCACCAGTCGTGGCTCTTGTGCTCAGTATCGGCATGGTGCTCAAGGTAGCGCAACATCATGGTCCGCTTGCCCAGGCCGTTGCGTCCCACCGCATAGACGTTATAGCCCCCATGGGGCATCGCCAGGGCAAACCGGACCGCTTCCTGGGCACGGTTCTGGCCGACAATTTCAGCCAGGGGCTCCAGTTGACGGGTGGTTTTGAACGGAAATTCCTTGAGTACGCAGGCTTTGTAAAGCTGGTGCAGGGGCAATGACTTCAAGATGCGGTCCTGTAACGAAGTGGCTGTGTAGAATTTGAACTGGGTTTAAGTTGGCCATTGTAGAACCTGACACACCTTGTGTCGCCTTTCGTCCCGAAGTTTCGGTGTACCGAGTCTGTAATGTTTATTTTCTATACAGTTCAAGTTTTGTACGAAAGCGCCGATAATTTATTTGAACCCGTTACCCATTAGCCACAACAGGGATCAGTGGACACCGATGGACATAGTACGCACGACACCCGTACCGCTGACCGAGATGGACCCCAGGCACAGCGACAGCCAGCGGACACCCCGGGTCGATACGGTCAAGGCTCCGCCCCGGGAGCGCCTTCGTGAACGCCGGAGGCAACCTGACCGGCGCCGGAAACAGATGGCGTTTGATGGCGAGGATCGCCGCAAGCGGCGTTCACGCCGGAGCCCGATTCTCCTGGACCATCGCACGGCAAAGCCGGCGGCCCTGGAAGACCGGCGGGGCAGCCTGATCAGCACGCGGGTTTAGCGTCTGTCGGGTAAAAGTAGAGGGAACTGCCGGATGACAGAATGAGACGTGCGTCCCAGTTATTGGCACGGTAATTTCTCAGACAAATGTCCCCTTACTAAACTGTCAGATCCTGATCTATTTGGGCAGCACACCCATGTGATCAGTACAACAATAAACTTCGACGCTCGGATGCCGGACCATGACAACTGACGACGATCGCAGAATCAAAGACCGATACGAAGCGCAATGCCTGAAGGTATGCCTGCGTGAGCGGGGGTTCCTGGGCCGGGAGAAACTGCCCGTAACCGTGAATTGCCTGGACCTCAACCGCTACGGCATGGCGGTGATTTCGCCACGGCCTCTTGAGCCGGGCACTCGCCTCTTTCTCGACTTTTCCGGTAAATACATTTCCGAATCCCGCATTGCCGCTCGGGTGGTCGGCGTGCACAAATACCAGGCAGGGTACCGGGTAGGAATCGAATTCAGCTATGCCCATGAGAAAAAAGCCTACTCACGGGCAATCGACAATGCTCTGTCCCGCATAGAAGGCTTTTATAACCGGCTCGCAGGCTGAGCCGGTCGGTAAAGCTGCACTCTCAGAACCACGGTCCGTTCAGGCAGAACGATGTTCCGTCCAGGTGGACTTTTGCCGTTCAGGTGGCGCTGTGCCATTCAAACTTCCGGAAAGGCTCATCCACCGGTGTTTGGGCGATGTAATTGATGTAGTTACTCATAACCTTCTGGGACACCACCAGAATCACCTCGAGCACCTGCCGCTGGCCATAACCGGCGTCGGCAAAGGCCTTGAGATCTTCCTGGCCGACTTCACCACGCTTGCGAACAACCGCCAGGGTAAAGGTTCGCAGGGCCTCGAGCTTGTCGCTGGGTAGCGCAGACTCGTTACGCAGGGCATCGGTAATTTCATCCCTTACTTCCATCATCTTGGCGATGCCGGTATGCGCAGGTACGCAGTAGTGGCAGGCATGCTCAACATTGATGGTCTGCCATACAACGGTTTTTTCATCGTTATCAAAACTGCTGCCGAGCACCAGCTCGTGAAGTTTCTTGTAACCCTCAAGCACGCCGGGAGCCTCAGCCATAACTGCATGCAAACCAGGGATCATCCCAAAGGCCTTTACCGAACCCTCGAGCAGGGGTTTGGATTGGGCTGGGGCTGATTGCAGGTCATGAAGCGTAAAGTCAGTCATCGAGAAATCCTCGTTGTGAGACGGGTACACCACCCGACAGGGTATATTTGAGCGGTCACTCAACAACAGCCACGCTAACTGTTATTGAGTGTTCATTCAATATATAATTCGAGTAATGAACCAGGTTTTAAGCCCCGGTCGGACCAAGGTCCGGAGGCCCCCAATGCGCCGTTACGAGATGTCCTGATATATGGCTAGAGTTGCACGCTACGATAGGCAGGCTGCACTGGAAAAGGCGGTAGTTCTGTTCTGGGAAAAGGGTTATCACGCCTCTTCCATCAAACAGATCGAGCACGCGCTGGATATGCGGCCGGGCAGTATTTATGCGGCATTTGGCAGCAAAGATGGCTTATTCAGTGAGGCCCTCAATACCTATGCAGAAAAGGGAAGCCAGCATCTGGTTGGTCATTTGGCCGATTATGAATTTATAATTCCAGGCCTGCAGCAGTATCTGAGGGATATCGCCAGCGCCTGTGTCCCCGGCTGCCCTGCCCCCTCCCGGGCCTGCATGATCGTCAAAACACTGCTTGAAGTCAGTAATGTCAACGAGCCTATTGCCAGGCAGGTGAACGCTCTGCTGGCAAGTATCGAACACGGCCTGGCCGAAGCCCTGGAGCAGGCCAAGGCTCATGGTGAACTGAAGCCTGAAGTTGACTGCGCCAGGCTTGCGCGACTCCTGCAGGCACAGATCATGGGTCTGAGATCGTTTGCCCAGCGGGACACATCTGCCCGCAGCGTCCTGCAGCTCGGGGATGACATGGCCGGCTTGCTGGACCAGTACCGGACGTAGTCGGCTTTGAGCAACGCAAATACCTTCACTAAATACAATGGATATCATGCCCTGGGGTGGATCTACGGGCGGCAAGGGTCTACTATTTTTGAGTGACCACTCATTAATAATGCAGACATCCTATGACATCCGTTCCAGCCTCCGTCGATGAAGCCACGCTGATCGCAGGCCTTAAGGCAGGCAGCGAATCCGAGTATCGCCAGGCTGTCCGGCTCTACTCATCAGGCATGCTTGCCGTGGCCCGTTTTTACCTGGACAACTCAAGTGCCGAGGAGGTTGTTCAGGACTGCTGGGTTACGGTTATAGACGCAATCCATAAGTTCGAAGGCCGCTCCGGGCTTAAAACCTGGCTCCACAGAATCGTGGCCAACCGGGCCAAGAACAGTCTGCGTCGCTCGAAACGCGAGGTCAGCACCGACTTCTCGGACAGCCTTGAACCCGAACTTGCCGAGCGCTTTCGGCCGAACGGTCGCTGGTCGGTGCCCCCCAAGCTCCGAATCGACGAATCTGCCGAAGCCCTGATGGAAAACGACGCCCTTGGCGACTGTCTCGATAAACATCTGAGCGCCCTGCCAGAGACCCAACGTTCTGCCCTGATACTCTACGAAGCCCACCAGCATAAATCGGAAGATTTGTGTAACATTCTTGATGTCAGCCCCTCTAACCTACGAGTGCTTTTACACAGAGCGAGGCAGAAGATCTTCCTTATGGTGGAAAACTTTCAGGAGACAGGTGAATGTTGATGTGTCGGGATCTGGCCCGGATAGCAAGCGATTATATCGATGGTGAGCTAAGCACCACATCACACCTGTCGGTTAAAATGCACTTGCTGATGTGCGGCCACTGCCGGACTTTTATTGGCAACCTGCGTGCCAGCATCGAGCTTCTGAACGCCCAGTCCATTAGTAACATCAATGATGAATTGCTGGAGCGAATCCACCACGACATTGAGGCGGAGCTGAGAAACCGCAGGGCGGCCAGGCCCGATTCCTGACCGGTTCTTAACCCTTGCCTTTCGATACCAAGCCCGGACTCGAAGGGGATCATGAGCCCGTGCCCGGGGACCTTAGTTGCCGCCGATAAGGTACAGGCACTGGCGGACTATGCCAATCAGTCCCTCTGAGCCTTGTTGAGACGGCGACGCTGCCACAGGAAAAAGATAACCGGAATCAGCAACAGCGTGAGCACAAGGGTGGTAATCATGCCACCGATCATGGGGCCTGCGATCCGTTGCATGACCTCGGACCCGGTCCCCCCACCGAGCATGATGGGTACCAGCCCCACCACAATGGACGCCACTGTCATCATGATCGGCCTTACCCTTTGGGACGCGCCCCGGGCAATAGCTTCCTGCAATTTAGCCAGTTCGAGCCTGGCAAACTGATGGTCGACGCTTTCAATAGCCTGAGCCAGGGACTGATTCAGATAAACCAGCATCAAAACACCAATCTCGACCGCCACACCGGCCAGTGCGATAAACCCGACCACTACGGCAATGGAAAGATTGAAGCCCAGCAGGTACATCAGCCAGAGGCCGCCGATCATTCCGAAGGGCAAGGTGCCCAGAATGATGGCGACCTCAGTCAGGTTGCGGAAGTTCAAGTACAGCAGGATGATGATGATGGCCAGGGTCAGGGGCACCACCAGAATGAGCCGCTCTTTGGCGCGTTCCATATATTCGTATTGGCCAGACCAGGCCAGTGAGTAGCCCGCCGGCAGCGTCAGTGAATCCCCAAGGACGCCCTGGGCCTCTTCGACCCAGCCTCCCAGGTCCCGGCCTTCGATATCCACCAGGGTCCAGCCATTAAGGCGGGCGTTTTCCGACTTGATCATCGGGGGCCCACTGTCGATTTGGATATCCGCCACATCCGCAAGGGCAATGCGTTGGCCGCCCGGCGTCACCACCGGAAGCAGCCGTATCTGCTCAACAGAATCCCGGTAGCCTTGCGGATAGCGCAGATTAATGGGGTATCGCTCCAGCCCTTCCACTGTTGAGGCAACGTTTACCCCGCCAATGGCCGTGCTGACCACCGCCTGGATGTCGGCAATATTGAGCCCGAACCGGGCGGCGGCCTCCCGCTGGATATCCACCTTGATATAACGTCCCCCGGCCACCCGCTCGGAGAATACAGACGCCGTCCCCGGAAGGTCTTCCAGCAGTTGCTCGATGTCCTGCCCGATCTGTTCAATCACCTTGAGTTCCGGGCCGGCGACCTTGATCCCCACCGGTGTCTTTATACCTGTGGACAGCATGTCGGTGCGGGTCTTGATCGGCATGACCCAGGCATTGCTAAGGCCGGGCAACTGCACGGCACTGTCCAGTTCCGCCCTCAGTTTTTCAGGAGTCATCCCCTCGCGCCACTGGTCCCTGGGTTTGAACTGGATGAAGGTTTCGATCATGGTCAGCGGTGCCGGATCAGTAGCCGTGTCGGCGCGGCCGATCTTGCCAAAAACGGTTTCCACCTCGGGTATGCTGGCGATCAGCTTGTCGGTTTGCTGGAGGATCTGCCGTGCCTTGCCAATCGATATCCCGGGATACGTGGTCGGCATGTACATCAGATCCCCTTCGTCCAGCGGCGGCATGAACTCGCTTCCCAGCTTGTTGGCCGGCCAGAACCCGATCACTAGCACCACCAGTCCGAGGCTCAGCATCAGTATGGGCTTGCGAAGAGCCCAGCCAATAACCGGTGCATAGAGCGCGATCAGCAGCCGGTTCACCGGATTCTTGTGTTCAGGAAGAACCTTGCCACGGACAAAATAGCCCATCAGAACCGGTACCAGGGTGATCGCCAACCCGGCCGCAGCGGCCATGGCATAAGTTTTGGTAAAGGCAAGCGGTGCGAAGAGCTTGCCTTCCTGGGCTTCCAGGGTGAAGACCGGCAGGAAGCTCACGGTAATGATCATCAGGGAGAAGAACAGTGGTGCCCCTACCTCCCCGGCTGCCCTGGCAACAACGGCCCAGCGGTTCTCCGAAGTCAGCGGCGTGCGTTCCATGTGCTTGTGAAGGTTTTCCACCATCACGATCGCACCATCCACCATGGCGCCAATGGCGATGGCTATGCCCCCCAGGGACATGATGTTGGCGTTAATCCCCTGGTAGTGCATCACGATGAAGGAAACCAGTATCCCGACCGGCAAACTGACGATCACCACCAAAGAGGAGCGCAGGTGAAATAGAAATGCCGCACAGATCAGGATAACAACGAAGAACTCCTGCAGAAGTTTGCTGTACAGGTTGTCCACCGCATTATTGATCAGGTTTGAGCGATCGTAAGTAGGGATGACCTCGACCCCGGCCGGCAGGCTGGCCTTGATTTCCTCCAGACGCTGTTTGACACCTTCAATGGTTGTAAGGGCGTTCTCCCCGAAACGCATGACGACAATACCGCCGGCCACCTCCCCTTCCCCGTTCAGCTCCGCAATACCACGGCGCATCTGAGGGCCCAACTGGATATCGGCCACATCCTCCAATAGCAGTGGTTTGCCTTCGGCACTGACGCCCAGGGGTATCTTGCGAAGATCCTCTTCATTTTGCAGATAGCCGGTCACCCTCACCATGTATTCTGCCTCGGCCATCTCGATCACCGAAGCCCCCGACTCCTGGTTGCCCTGGTTGATAGCCGCATGGATGCGCTGCAGGGTGATGTCATGGGCCCTGAGTCGGTTCGGGTCAACGACAACCTGGTACTGCTTGACCATGCCTCCCACGCTGGCCACCTCGGAAACCCCAGGGACCGTCTGTAATTCAAATTTGAGGAACCAGTCCTGTATTGCTCTCAGGTCTGCCAGGTCATTCTGACCAGTCCGGTCTACCAGGGCGTAGGCAAACACCCAGCCTACCCCGGTGGCGTCCGGGCCAAGCTCCGGTGTGGCGTTTGCAGGCAGTTGACCGGACACCTGGCTCAGGTACTCAAGCACCCGGGACCGGGCCCAGTAGAGGTCGGTGTCGTCGTCGAAAATGACGTAGACAAACGAGTCGCCAAAAAAAGAGTAGCCCCGGACCGTCTTGGCTCCGGGAACCGATAACATGGCTGTCGTCAGTGGATAGGTCACCTGGTCCTCAACCACTTGTGGCGCCTGACCCGGGTAATTCGTCTTGATAATCACCTGCACATCCGACAGGTCAGGAATCGCATCAACCGGCGTTTCCTTGAGGGAATATAACCCCCAACCCGTAAGGATGATGGTGGCAAGAAGAACAAAGATCCGATTATGGACTGACCACTGAATAACAGCATTGATCATAATTAAAATCCGTTTGGGCTAAACGGTGGGCCACCGGTTCAGTGACCCCCGGCTGACACTTACTCTTTGGCGATCCGGGTGATCTTATGGCCACCTTCGGCTGGACTCAGGCTGAATACCACCTTGTCGCCCTTGGAAAAGGACTCCAGGTCTACCTCCGGTGCCACTGAAAACGGCATCTTCATGCGCGGCCAACCCAGCTCCGGAATCGGCTCGTGATCGAGGGTCACCTTGTTTTTCGCGGGGTCTGTGGCTACGACCGTACCAGTGCTTTGTATGCTGGCCTCGCTTTGCTCCTTGGCCGGCTCCGCCGCTGATGAGGCGGTGCCCTGGGCAAACCCGAGGCCAGACATCAGGCTCAGGCCGAGTGCGGTTGTCAAAAAAACGTGTCTGATTTTCATTGGTTTATCTCCAGTGTTATTGCGCCTCAGGCGCGGGTTTCGGTTTATTCAGGGGTGCTACTTCTTCCACCCGGTAACCGAGATCGGTTTCGCGAAAACTGAACCTTATCCCCTGGCCGAGCTCCAGTTCATTAATCTCGATCTGATCGGACAGTTCAAATGCCATGGTCATCGCCGGCCAGCCGAGTTCCGGAATGGGTTCATGTCGTAGGGTGACCTGGCTGGCGTCGGGATCTAGCTCGGTGATTTCTCCGGTAGTGGTCACCAGGGGCCGATCCCTATCCGCGTCCTGGTCACCGGTCGCTCCGGGCTCTCTCGGCTCCAGACGTTTCAGAGCTGCATCAATATTGGACTCTGAATCGATCAGGAACTGGGCCGAGGTCACGACTTCCTGACCCTCCTCAAGCCCCTCAAGAACGACGACCCGGTCGCCGGTTTCCCGACCGGTCTTTACCAGAACCGGCCTGAAATAGCCGTCACCTTCCGCCACCAGCACATGCTGATGGTCAGGGGTCTGAATAAGCGCTGGCCGCGGGATAGTCAGTAGGTCCTCTCCCAGGGGCGCGTCCATGACGAGCTCCACGAACATGTTAGGCTTTAGTTTGCCGTAACCATTGGGCACGCGAATACGCGCCTGCAGCGTACGTGTGCTGGCATCAAGCTCCGGATAGACGTAGTCGATAGTGCCCTGCCATTGTTCACCTGGCTGAGCAGGCGTCGTGAAGGTCACGCTCTGGCCGGTCTTCACCAGGCCAGCCTGGCGTTCGAAGAATTCCGCCACCACCCAGACCTCTTGGCTGCTGGCAATCGCCATGATTTCAACGTCCGGCCTGACGTACATACCCGTGCGCGCATTCAGGGTCGAAACATAACCGGAGGCAGGCGCAAACACCGTGACTCTTTCCTGGGCCGTGCCACGTTTTTTCAGGGCCTCAATCTGATTTTCGGTAAATCCGAAGGAGCGGAGCTTGCCGGAAGCGCCCGCCGAAGCACCCGAGGCCATGCGCTGGGAGAGCAGGTATTCGTGCTGGGCATTGATCAGCTCAGGGGAGTAGATTTCAAACAGCGGTTCGCCCTGCTTTACGGAGTCGCCCACGGACTTCACATGCAGCACCTCGATCCAGCCAGGGATTCGGCTATGGACGTGGGCCAGCTTGTCTTCATTGTTGCGGACATAACCAACCGTGGGGACCGACGCGGTAACCGGTCCGAGGGTGACTGTATCGGTTGTTACCCCCAGATTTGCCCTGACACTGGGACTGATGCGAACCCCGCCGTCATCCGAACCCGAATCACTGGTTTCATACACTGGCACAAGGTCCATGCCCATGGGTGATTTGCCGGGCTTGTCCCGCTGGTAATCAGGGTCCATGGGCGCCACCCAGTACAGAGGTTCTTTTTCACCGGATTGCGGTTCTGATGAGCCCGCCATGTCCCCGTGATCCATTGGCGCAAGGTGCTGGCTTCCAAACCAGCCGGCCACAAAAGCAATAGCTGTAACGACCGCCAAAACGGCAATACGCATCGGTTGTCTCCAAAAGATTCAAGAAAGACCGGTCTTCAGAGCTGGCGCAAACCAGGATCAAGATCAGGCTTCGGTAAAACCAGTGGGCACGCTGATGCAATCACGACGATGTAAAACTGCATGTGGGATTCCCTGGCATAAACTGTCATGGCCATTGGGCGCAGGCTCAACCGGGCCAATGGATCTAAAACGGTTCAGACAGCTAAGGAATCCGGCGGGGGAGTGAGCGAGTCGAGGACTACGCTGATGTAGCGGTGATGACCAACCGAAGGTACCTGATCTGATGTCAGGCGGAACGAAGCCAACAGATCTTGCGAAACAAGGGCGGAGAACAGGCCTGAACAGGCACCTGAACTTGCGATGGAACAGTCCTGCTGTGCCATGCCCCCACAGGCCATACCCTCCTCCATATCGACGGCAGTCGCGGAATGCATTGCATGGGCATGACTGTTGGAGGCTTCTTTGGCGGCCACAGGAGACATCGGGTTGTCAGGCATGACTTGGGTGTTGTCAGGCATGACTTGGGCAAAGGCAAAGATCGGCTGGACCACCAGAAAAATGGTAATCAGCAATCCAATCAAGCGGCGGTTTACCCGGTTTTTCAATACCTGTACTCCGGAAGTTCTGGGCCTGAAATGTTCAGCACGCCCTAGGATAAACCTTGGAGTAGCTCAAGGGTCAAGAAAAAATCGCCATAAAACTGAGGCAGATCAATAACTGGTCTATTCCGCTATCGACGAATCACAAGACGATTCAGCGCTGTCACAGCAGGCTCCAAGAGGCAACAAAGGCTGCGTCTGTGAGAATAGGCTAACGCGGAAACCGAGCGCAAAGGTCAGGAGCAGCCCCGCTGGGGCTACTCCTTGGGCTTCCTAAAGGCTACGCTCCCCGGTTAGCCCCAATTCTAGGAATCGTCGAAATCGTCATAATTAAATTCTTCGAGTTCATCGACTTCGTCTTCCGAATACGGCAGCTCATAGGCATCATAACCAGGGTTCCAGCCAAAGTCAGAGCCATAGAACGGGTAGGCGTAGGTGCCGCCGCCGTAGTTGTTGGTTGACTCTATCACCACCGCCTTGATCTCCCCGTCTTCCGAAAAGATGACGTTGTCAACGTAGCCGTAACCGATAGCCCCATCCAATGTGGCGTAGTCATCAAGAAGGTCGGTCAGTTTCCACGTGCGAAAACCGGTTGCTACGTCGTCGTCTACCTGTGTGATCTGCTGAAGATTCTCCTTGGTAACGTAATCGTTCTCAAACAGACCGTAGTCATCCGCATTGTCTTCGGTGACCGGTATCATGACACCATCACCGCTCAGCTTGATCTCATCCCAGGGAACGGAAACGTGGGTGTCTCCTATGTCCCACAACCCGCCAACCTGGGCGATAATGGCGACGATCCTGTTATCTGAGCTGAGAATGACATTTTCAACGCTGCCAATCTCTTCGCCGCCCGGCCCGAATACTTCCGCATCCATAAGGCTTTCCGCCTGGATACCACCGGCCTCGTACAGAGATTCATACTCCCAATCGCTAATTTCTATGATGCCATTATTTTCTTGCGCCTGAAGACCAAACGACGCAGAAGCGATGGCCATGGCAAGCGCTGTCATACAGGGTTTCAAAGTCATGTTGGATCCTCCATGTTCCATTGGTTTTACAACTTTGGTGTAAGCACGGACTAACAAACTGAGTCAAAGGCGGGAGGAGCCCCGACCGGGGCTCCTCCCCTGAGTTGCAAAGGTGGTGTTAGCCCCAATACCAGGAATCGTCGAAATCGTCATAATCGAACTCTTCGAGCTCATCCACTTCATCTTCTGAATACGGCAACTCGTAGGCATCATAGCCAGGGTTCCAGCCATAGTCAGAGCCATAGAACGGGTAGGCGTAGGTGCCGCCACCGTAGTTACTGGTGGACTCCACGACCACAGCCTCAATCTTTCCATCTTCAGAGAAGATAATATTGTCGACATAGCCGTAGCCGATTGCGCCGTCCAGGGTCGCATAGTCATTGAGGAGGTCTGTGGCTTTCCATGTTCGATCGCCTGTCGCCAGGTCATCGTCGACCGGGGTGGTCTGCTTCAGGTTTTCCTTGGTGACAAAGTCGTTCGCATATATGCCGTAATCATCTGCGTTATCTTCGGTGATCGGGACTTTTACCCCATCTTCAGTCAGCTCGACTTCATCCCAGGGAACGGCAACGTGGGTATCTCCTATATCCCACAACCCCCCGACCTGGGCGATAACTGCAACAATCCTGTTGTCTTTGCCGATGATTAAATTTTCGACGCTACCGATTTCTTCACCTTCAGAGCCGAATACCTCTGCGTCCATAAGGCTCTCTGCCCTCACGCCACCCGCTTCATACAACTTTTCGTAGTTCCAATCGCTGATTTTGATGATGTCCTTGTTTTCAGTTGCGCTGGCACCAAAAGACACCGATGCCATCGCTAGAGCAAGAACTGTCACACCTGGTTTCAAAGTCATGCTGGATCCTCCGTTTTCCATTTATTCATAACTACACTTATACGCTACGAACCCCTAAGTGCGCCGTCAACATGACAAGGAATACGATAGTTTTTCTTAGAAAACAGCTATATAGAAGAGCTAGAGATTCAGTGCGGAGGCCTTCTACAGGAAAAGCCGGTGTCATGCCAAAGGCCTAATTGGCGGGCCCACCACGTCGCCAGCGTCCCCCGGGGCTCAGTCCCTACTATATGATTCCCGCATCCATACTCGCCGCCATGGACAGCCCAAGCTCCTCACACTGAGTGATGAACTCCTCCTCAAACGGTCCCTTGCAGATAAGCGGCTCCTGGACCTGGCGCCATCTCAGGCCACCGGTAATGGAATCAATGGCCCGGTGGGTGCCCGTGCCGTCGTGGCCCGCCCGGATATAGAAGGTAAATGGCAGGCCCTGGGTCTCTTCCAGGCATGGGTAGTAGGTCCGGTCAAAGAAATCCTTAAGTGCTCCGCTCATATACCCCAGGTTTTCGGTGGTTCCCAGTATGAGAGCGTCGCATTTAAGCACGTCGTCGGGGCCAGCTTCCAGAGGCGGCAGAACCCGAACCTCCACGTTTTCAACGTCTTCGTGGTTTGCTCCGCGCTCTACCGCCTCCCTAAGCCTGAGAGTATTGGGTGACGGTGCGTGGGCCACAATCAGTAACTGTTTCTTGGGTGCCATAAGTCAGGCCTCGTGTCCCGGGAGTTGGATCTTCCAACTTCCACTTTAACTGGTCAGGCACCAGAACGAAAAAAGCCGGCCTGTTCAATCACCCCTAAATGAGGGCAGTTCAATGGACCGGCTTTTCACTCAAAAGCTACCTTGTCGAAAGCTTCTGTTTTTCAGTAATTGTCTATTCTTCTGCCTCGTCTTCCGAGCTGATCTTCAGCAAGCGATCAGATCAACTCACCGTTGGCTTCCACCGGCTCTTCCACGGCTTCTTTCTTGACCGGCTTGGGCATCAGTTTCTCGCGGATCTTGGCCTCGATTTCATTGGCCATATCGAGGTTCTCCTCCAGGAACTTACAGGCGTTGGCTTTGCCCTGGCCGATCTTGTCGCCGTTGTAGGCGTACCAGGCTCCGGCCTTGTCCACAAAACCTTCCTTCACACCCATGTCGACAACTTCTGCCATGTGGTAAATGCCTTTACCGTACATGATCTGGAATTCAGCCTGCTTGAACGGCGGCGCCACCTTGTTCTTGACCACCTTGACGCGGGTTTCGTTACCCACCACTTCATCACCGTCTTTTACTGCGCCGATACGCCGGATATCCAGGCGAACCGAACAGTAGAACTTGAGCGCGTTACCGCCGGTGGTAGTCTCGGGGGAGCCGAACATGACACCGATCTTCATACGGATCTGGTTGATGAAGATCATCAGGCAGTTGGCGTGCTTGACGTTACCGGTGAGTTTGCGCAAGGCCTGAGACATAAGACGGGCCTGCAGACCGACGTGGGAGTCGCCCATTTCGCCTTCAATTTCAGCCTTTGGCGTCAGGGCCGCCACCGAGTCAACGATAATGACGTCCACCGCGTTGGACCTGACCAGCATGTCGGCAATTTCCAGCGCCTGTTCACCGGTGTCAGGCTGGGACACCAGAAGATCATCCACATTAACGCCCAGCTTTTCTGCGTACTGGGGGTCAAGAGCGTGCTCGGCGTCGATGAAGGCACAGGTTTTACCCTGTTTCTGGGCTTCGGCAATAACCTGCAGGGTCAGAGTGGTTTTACCCGAACTCTCTGGACCATAGATTTCACAGATACGACCGTAAGGCAGACCACCGATACCCAGCGCCACATCCAACCCAAGGGAGCCGGTCGACACGGCGGGAAGCGCTTCCCGGGGCTGATCGCCCATTTTCATGACCGCGCCTTTGCCGAACTGTCGCTCTATCTGGCTCAGTGCTGCACCCAGTGCCTTTTTACGATTGTCTTCTGTTGCTGCCATCGCTACCAAACCCTCTTTGCCTGTGCCACCGGTCGATGGCGTCATCCTCGCCTGCTATGCCAGGGCACGTACAGGCAATTAACTGTATATTTGACCAGTATTAAAACATAACCCGGCAGCCAGACCAACCCCTGTTTCACTAATCCAACAGAAAGCGCCTCACGCCTTCCAGGGCGAACAGCACAGCCTGGCGCCGGACTGCATCACGGTCCCCTGAAAAGACCTGCCGCACCGCCTTGGTGTCATCCGGCGTTCTGCCCCAGGCGAACCATACCGTACCCACCGGCTTTTCCCTGGTACCACCGGCAGGCCCGGCAATGCCGCTGACCGCCACCGCGATGGATGCACCCGTCGCCTTCAGGGCGCCAGCCACCATCTCCCGCACCACTGGCTCGCTTACCGCTCCCTGCTCATCCAGGGACTGTTGGGAAACGCCCAGCAGGGCTTTTTTCATGTCGTTGCTGTAGGTTACCAGACCGCCATGAACGTAGGCGGAAGACCCGGCCTTATCGGTCAGTGCCTTGGCAATCCAGCCACCGGTGCAGCTCTCGGCGGTAATAATCATCTGCCCCTGACTCTGCAACACTGCCGAGAGGTTCTCCCCTGCCTCGGCCAGATCCTCATTGGTGCTCATAAGCGCTCCTTGTGGCATCCACGTTCCCAGGTAATGCTGCTACCTGTCCCGGGGCTCGTCAATAACATACTGTAGAGCCCCGCCGGGGTAGTAGCGGCTTTAATTTTGCTCGGCAGCAGGATTCTCTTACAATCTTGCCCCAGTCTTCCAAGTTCAGCTTTCAAACATTCAGAAAGCGCGTCCAAAGCCGCTTTCCCAGAACCGGGTAACCCATGGCAGTAACTCCGTCCGACCGCTCAAACCATACCCCCATGATGCAGCAATACTTGAGGATCAAGGGCGAGCATCCCAATGAGCTGGTGTTTTACCGGATGGGGGACTTTTATGAGCTCTTCTACGACGATGCCAAGAAAGCCGCCGACCTGATGGAGATTACCCTTACTGCCCGTGGTCATTCCGGCGGTAATCCCATCCCCATGGCGGGCATACCTTACCATTCAGCGGAAAACTACATTGCGCGGCTGGTCCGGGCCGGCCAGTCCATCGCCATCTGCGAGCAGATCGGTGACCCAGCCACCTCCAAGGGGCCGGTGGATCGCCAGGTTGTCCGAATCGTCACCCCCGGTACTTTGAGTGACGACGCTTTTCTGGAGGAGCGCCGGGACAACCTGCTGGTCGCCATTTTCAGTCAGCGGGAGCAGTTCGGCTTTGCCTCCCTGGACATTTCCAGCGGCCGTTTTTCAGTGGCAGAGCTGACCAGCCTCGAGGCCCTGCAGGGTGAGCTGCAACGGCTCCGGCCGGCAGAAATCCTGATCAGCGAAGACTTTCCCTATGAGGAAATTCTGGCTGGCTTCACCGGCATCCGCCGCCAGGGCCCCTGGCTGTTCGAATACGATACAGCCCGCCGGGTGATCTGCCAGCAGCTTCAGGTCCGTGACCTGACCGGTTTCGGCTGTGAAGAGCTGGTGCTGGCCATCTGTGCCGCCGGCTGCCTGCTGCAATACGCCAAGGACACCCAGCGCACAGCCCTGCCACACATACGCAAGCTGACCCGGGAGCGCCGAGAAGACACAGTCATCCTGGATGCCACCAGCCGGCGCAACCTTGAGATAGACACCAACCTGATGGGCGGCCACCAGCACACCCTGGCCTGGGTGATGGACCGAACCGCCACCGCCATGGGTGGCCGCCAGCTGCGGCGCTGGCTAAATCGCCCCCTGCGGGATGTGAGCGTCGTCAGACAGCGCCAGCAGGCCGTTACGGCACTTCTGGACAGCTTTCATTATGAACCGGTGCACGCCCTGCTCAAGCGGGTCGGCGATATCGAGCGCATTCTGGCGCGGGTGGCCCTGCGTTCGGCCCGGCCAAGGGACCTTGCCCGGCTTTGTGACACCTTTGCCGCCCTGCCCGACCTGCAGGTGGCTCTGACTCCGGTCAAGTCCCACCATATCGTTAAACTTGCCACTACCATCGGCGAGTACCCGGAGCTAGCTGATCTGCTGTCTCGCTCCATCATGGACAACCCCCCGGTGGTGATCCGTGAAGGCGGGGTGATCCGGGACGGTTTTGACGCCGAGCTGGACGACCTGCGCAACATCAGCGAGAACGCCGGCCAGTATCTGCTGGACGTGGAGACCCGGGAGCGGCAGCGTACCGGCATAAGCACCCTCAAAGTGGGCTATAACCGGGTGCACGGCTACTACATCGAGATCAGCCGCGCGCAGTCGGCCCAGGCACCGGTGGACTACATCCGTCGCCAGACCCTGAAGAATGCCGAGCGTTTTATCACCCCTGAGCTCAAGACCTTCGAAGATAAGGCCCTCAGTGCCAAAAGCCGCGCCCTGGCCCGGGAAAAGGCGCTCTATGACGAGGTCCTCGAAACCCTGGCTGGGCACCTTGCCGCCCTGCAGGACAGCGCCCAGGCTCTGGCCGAGCTGGACGTGCTGAGCAACTTTGCCGAGCGCGCCACCTCCCTGCGTTTCAGTGCACCGGAATTCTCCGACCAGCCGGGGTTTGACATTGAGCAGGGACGCCACCCGGTGGTGGAACAGCTGCTGGAAGAACCCTATGTGCCCAACGACCTGCTGATTGACCAGCGCCGCCGCATGCTGGTGATTACCGGCCCCAACATGGGGGGTAAATCTACCTACATGCGCCAGGCTGCCCTTATTGCGCTGCTGGCCTACACCGGCAGCTTTGTGCCCGCCCAGCGCGCCTGCCTTGGCCCCCTGGACCGGATCTTTACCCGTATGGGCTCCTCGGACGACATCGCCGGTGGCCGGTCCACCTTCATGGTGGAAATGACGGAGACCGCCAATATCCTCCACAACGCCACCGAACACAGCCTGGTGCTGATGGACGAAGTGGGCCGTGGTACCAGCACCTTTGACGGTCTGTCCCTAGCCTGGGCCACCGCGGAACATCTGGCCCGGGATATCCGATGCTATACCCTGTTCGCCACCCACTATTTCGAACTGACCCAGCTGGCAGACCAGCTCGAACATGCGGTAAACGTTCACCTGACCGCCACCGAACACGAAGACTCCATCGTGTTCCTGCATAATGTACACGAAGGCCCGGCCAGCCAGAGTTACGGTCTGCAGGTGGCCAAGCTTGCGGGGGTTCCGGCCGGGGTGATTGCCAACGCCAAACAGCAGCTCAGGCAGCTTGAAGGCAGCGCCAGCCCGGCGGCGCCCCTTAAAACCAGGCAGCAGGAACCTGTGACGGTGCTGCAGGGGGATATGTTTGCCAGTGCCGGGCCCAGTGCCGTGGAAGCCGCCCTCGAGGCCCTGGACGTGGATGACCTCAGCCCCCGTCAGGCCCTTGAGCGACTGTATGAACTCAAGGCAAAGATGAATAACTAAGCCCGGGGCCGCCGGGAATATACTTAGAGCAAGCCGGCGCTTGCGACAAGGCGGGCGCCTCCCTACAATATCGGCCAACTTTCAGCGTACTTGTTAAAAAGTACTTATGATAAAGGGACGGCCAGCGCCTCAAGCCCCGGTGAACCCCAGGTTCGCCCGGCTCCGCATGACACGCCCGCTGATGAGACAGACGCCAATACCAGGAATCCGATTATGACTTTTGTCGTTACCGATAACTGCATCAAGTGCAAGTACACCGACTGCGTTGAAGTGTGCCCGGTTGACTGCTTCTACGAAGGCCCGAACTTTCTGGTCATTGATCCGGATGAGTGTATCGATTGCGCGCTGTGTGAGCCTGAGTGCCCGGCAGAGGCCATATTCTCGGAAGACGAGTTGCCCGCGGACCAGACCCAGTTCATCGAACTGAACGCCGAACTGGCCGCCAAGTGGGACAATATCACCGAAAAGAAAGACCCCCTGCCGGATGCCGCCGAATGGGACGGCAAGCCCGACAAGCTCAAGTACCTGGAGCGCTAGGCAACGCCTGGTCGGAGATTGTGCAATTTAGAAGGGGAAGCACTCGCTTCCCTTTTTTTATTTCAGCTTTTTATGCCAGTCAGCATTTTCTCACGCCAGCGATCCCAAGGGGGTTCAGGGCTTAACGATTCAAACAGATAGTCGAGGAAGGTTTGGACCTTGCTTGACCGAAGGCGACGTTCGGTGGTCAGCACATGGATGTCCCGGCGCCCAGGCATGACCTCGCAGCGCCAGGGTTCAAGCATAGCAACCAGCGCCCCACATTCGAGTTCCTCGTTAATCAGCCAGGTCGGAAACATCACCAGCCCCTGGCCCAGCAGGGCCGCCTGAACAAGGCTGAGGGCATCGTTGCTGTAAAGATTGCCGGTGACCTCGAAAGGCGTGGCACCGGTCTGATCCGGACTCTGAAAGAACCATCGTTGCCCGCCCATTTCACCCTGATAGAGCAGGCAGTTGTGTTCACTGAGCGCCTGCGGCGAGTCAGGCTCGCCATGTGCCTGAAGATAGCTCGGTGAGGCCGCGACTACGTAGTTTTGTTCACGAAAGGAGACAGCACATGCGTAAAGGTACCGCACTGGTGGTCGGCGCCACCGGCATTACCGGGGGCAATCTGGCATCCTACCTGGTTGCCAGCGGCTGGACAGTCTACGGGCTTTCCCGCCGCGCAACTGAACACAGCGGAGTGATTCCGGTCGCCGCTGATCTGCTCGACGAGACGGCTACCCGCAAGGCACTGGCCGACTTGCCGATTAGCCATGTTTTTTACTGCACCTGGATTGGTCGTGAGAATGAGAAAGGCAATGTCGAGGCCAACAGCGCCATGATGCGCAATCTCTTCGCGGCACTCGAGGAGGTCGATCTTCAGCACGCGTCCCTGGTCACGGGCACCAAGCAGTATCTCGGCTCATTCGAAGCCTACGGTAGCGGTCGTACCGAGACGCCGTTCCGCGAATCCGAGCCCCGGGTTCCCGGCGACAACTTCTACTACGCGCTGGAGGATGTGCTGTTCGAAATCGCCGAACGTCGGGGCTTCGCCTGGAACGTACATCGCCCGCACACCGTGATTGGCTACGCCCGTGGCAATGCCATGAACATGGGCACCACCCTTGCGGTCTACGCCTCGATCTGCAAGGCGACCGGCCAACCGTTCGTTTTCCCCGGTTCCCAGACTCAATGGAACGCGCTGACCGACATGACTGATGCGCTGGTTCTGGCGCGCCAGATGGAGTGGGCTGCTACTACGCCGGGGGCGGCGAACCAGGCATTTAACACGGTTAACGGTGACGTTTTTCGCTGGCGCCGCATGTGGCGCGAGATTGGTGAGTACTTCGGTCTCGAAGTGGCCGATTGCCCTGAGACACCGCAACCGCTGGCAACGCAGATGAGCGAGGTCGGTCCGGTCTGGCGTGACCTTGCCGAGAAGCATGATCTGGTCGAGCCGGATGTCACCAGGCTCGCTTCCTGGTGGCACACCGATGCCGACCTGGGTCGCGACCAGGAGTGCGTGAACGACACCACCAAGTCACGGGATTTCGGGTTCGACCATTTCCGTGAGACCCGAGGCGCCTTCCTGGACCTGTTCGATCGCCTGCGCGCCGAGAAGATCATTCCCTGATCGTAGCCGACCGTAAGGCGGGACCCGGCTTCAACAGACGCCGGGTCTTGTCCGCTGCTGTGCTGAAGCTCGCCCTGGGCTAAGGCTGGGTAATTGCCAGCTTGACCCCGAAGCCGACAAATACGCCACCGGTCAGGAAGTGCATGACCCGCTTGAACCTCTGACTGACTGCCACCGCCTGGCTTTTCACCACCACCAGCGCCAGCCCACATTGCCACATCATGGCCATGGCGAAGTGAATCGCTGCCAGTACGATCGACTGGGAAAACGCCGGCCCCTGGGGATCGATGAAATGCGGCAGAAAAGCCATGTAGAACAGGGCTGTCTTGGGGTTGAGCACATTGGACAGCAGCCCTTCCCGCATGGAACGCCAGCCATTCACGGCGGGCGATTTTGTATCGGATATCTGTGTCTGCACACGCGTGTTCTTGCGGGTGGCTTCATACAGGCTGGTCAGGCCCAGCCAGATCAGGTAACAGGCACCGGCCCATTTGAGAAGGGAGAAGGCCCAGGCGGTCTGGACCAGGATCAGCGATATGCCGATGGCGGACAGGGTAGCATGGATGAACAAGCCGCTGCAGATCCCCAAACTGCTGATCACCCCGTCTCTGAGGCCGCCGCGGCTGGTATTGCGCAGCACCAGCAGAGTATCCACACCCGGCGTAATGGTCAGTAGTGCAGTGGCCAGCAGGTAGGCCCATAACAACTCGGCAGGGGGCATGATTAGGTCCTGTCAAAATCAGACCAGGCGCCAGTGTTTACTCCTTAGCCTGGTTGTCCAGTATTTTCCTGACCGCCGCCGAGCGGTAGAAGGGCTCAAGACGACGGCGCAGCATGGCCTCAAGGTAACCCTCTTCTCGCAAAACGTCCACCAGGGGCAGCACCAGGGCGTCCACCTCCGCCATCACCACCTCTTCGGTAACCCCGACGTCGCCCAGCAGTTCGGTAATGGGTTGATCGCCGTACTTGACGTAAAGATGGTCCACCACCGCCTGACAGCAACCTTCAAAGTAGGCGGTCTTGCGGAAGTGCAGCCAGAAGTCATACCCCAGCACAACAAACTCCTGCAGCTGGACTTCGCCCATGCCCTCGCGGAGCTCGCCTATGGTTTTCTCCTCAACCGCCACCCAGGCCGCCATGACAGTGTCGTGGAGCTCGTCGTCTGACAGGGCCTTGTTCAGGAAGCTCTCACTGCGGGCAATCAGGCCCGGCAGACTGTCGGAGAGCCAGCTCTTGATGCGTCGCTCAAAGGTTTCATCAATACCCGGCATGGCGCGATTGGCCACCCGCTTACCGAACTTCATCATCGAACCCACACCCGGCATGCTCTTGGTGATCAGGTTGTCTTCATAGAGGTAGTTCACCAGGCCGTGGTACACCAGGTTTGCCACCAGCTCCTGGTAGACCGGATGCGCCATGATCTCGCTGATGAACCTTTCACGCTGGTGCCGCAACTCAAGGGCCTCTTCCAGGAAGGCGGTGGCCTGCTCCCGGCTGAGGATGTCCTTAAGAGGTGTCTGGGCCTGCACCGGCGCGTTGAGGACTTCCGTAGCCATCTCGCCGGCCAGTTCCGGAATACCGCCGTCCAGCTCCATGTTGACCACAGTGCGCCGGATCACGCCCATGATCTGCTCTGCTGACACCAGGCGGGCGAGGGTAACTTCATCGGCGCGCTGGAAAAGATCATTCACTTCAGTGGCCAGGAACTTGCGAAGCTTGGCGCCCTTGAGCGTTGTCAGTTCGTGCTTGACATGTTGTTCAAGCAAAGCTGAGGCGGTGTCCTTGTTAGCGGTCATGTTGGTTCCTGAAATCGGGTAACGGGACGAGTCGAGGCGTGCAGGCGGTCCTGCACTTAATGAGAGCCTACCACGGCCTCAGGTTGCACCCATTAGCTTTGGCGGCACTGGTAGGGGGATGTTTCGGCCAGCCGGGGCGGCTTAGGAGGCCTGACGGTAATCGCCATCAAGTTCAGACAGGCTGCTTTTGAGCAGGTCCCGGTTGTCCTGCTGCCAGGGATGAAAGCCCTTGCGGAAATAGGCCAGGAACTCGGGCAGACAGTGCCTGAGGACCCCGGGCTTGCCCCACAGAAAACTTACCCCACCGATCCAGGTTCGCAGGTTCCAGAGCTTGCCGTCGGTTTTGAGCAGGCTGCAGGTATTCAGGAAGGTGTACTTGAAGAAATTGTAGGTCACGAACAGGAAGACAATGCGGCGCAGCCGTTCATTGCCGACACAGTGGCGGTACACATCGAAAGCCACCGCCTTGTGCTCGGTTTCCTCGATGGCATGCCAGCGCCAGAGTTCCCGCATGGTGGGGGTAGCACCGGCCATCCACTGGGGGTTCCGCAATATGGCATTGGCCAGCACAGCGGTGTAATGCTCGGCACCACAGGTACCCGCCAGCTGCCGGTTCGGCGGTAGCTTCCCTACCCACTCCATATGCTTGCGGAAGCGGGCATCGAGCCGGTCGATGTCGTAACCACGGGCTTTGAGGGCCTCGTTGTAGTGCTTGTGCTCACGGCTGTGGAGCGCTTCCTGGCCGATAAAGCCGCGGATCTCCTCGCTCAGCTTGGGATCGTCGATCTTGTCCCGATACAAGCGCACGGCATTGATGAACTGCTGCTCGCCGTCGGGAAACTGCAGAGACAAGGCGTTGAAGAAAGCGGTCCGGAACGCATCGTTACCATGCCAGAGTGTCTTGAGGTCGTCGGTAACGTCAAAACGGATGTGGCGCGGGGCAACATTTACCCCTTCCGGTGTTGAACTGATGGCCATGGCCGCCTCCTTTTTTATTGTCTTTCTGTCCGGTTTTGATCTTTTTGGGGGAGCAAAGAACAACCGGTATTCATTAAAGCAGTCGCTTCATTTTATACCCTAGTCATGACCTATAGACCAATTTATAACCGGCGGAACCGCCGCTTTTGCCTGTCATTCGGGGCCAAAACAAGGCGAGGGAGGACGGGCTGAAACCGGGGCTCAGCAGGAACCCGCTAGCGGTTCGTCTGGGCCAGCTGCTGGTGGACGATTTCCCCCAGGCGCAGGGTCGCCCTGTCTATGCGATCCGTCCAGGGATTGGCGCAGTTAAGACGCAGGTAATTCTCGTACTTGTCGGTGGTCGAAAACATCTTGCCCGGGGCGACATTGATACCGCTGGCCCGGGCTGCCCCGAAAACCTCGGTTCCGGAAACCCCTTTGGGCAGCTCCACCCAGAGTACAAAACCGCCCATGGGCTTGCTGATGCCGGTGCCGTCAGGAAACGAGCGGGCAACGGCGGCCCGCATGCGTTCGGTGGCGTCCCGGTATTGCTGACGCGCCGAGCGCAGGTAACGGTCGTAACCGCCCTGCTCAAGGAAACGCGCCACCGCCACCTGGGGCAACGAGGCCGTGGCAAGATTAGAGAAGTACTTCTGCTGGCTGATTTCGGCAAAATAACGACCGGGCAGCACCCAGCCAAGACGCAGCCCCGGCGCCATGGTTTTGGAAAACGAACTGCAGTAGATCACATTGCCGGTCTGATCGAAGGCTTTCGCCGGCCTTGGCCGGTCTCCTTCATGGGGCAGGTCACCGTAGATGTCGTCCTCGATCAGAGGCACCCCTGCTTCAGAAAGCATGGTCACCAGTTGCTGTTTACGCTGGTCGGTCAGGCACACCCCCACCGGGTTGCTGTGGTTGGGAACCACCACACAGGCCTTGATGGGCCACTGCTCAAGGGCGAGCTGCAGACCTTCCAGGCTGATGCCATCCACGGGATGTACCGGAATCTCGATGGCCCGGAGCCCAACGATCTCCAGTGACTGCAGGATGCCCGGGAATGACGGCGACTCGATGGCGACGATGTCACCGGGTTTGGTAAGGGCCCGCAGCGCAAGAATGATGGCTTCCTGGGCGCCGTTAGTGGCTATGATGTCAACCGGCGCCACCAGCACCCCAAGGGAAGTCATCCGTTGGGCAAGCTGACGCCGGAATACCGGTTTGCCGGGAAAGGAATAGTCGAGGGTCTCAAGGCCCTGGCGGGCGGCCCAGATCGAGGCCTGCTGGATCTGCCGCAGGGGCAGATAATCCGGATGCGGAACTGCGGCCCCGAAGGGCACTAGGGTATTGCGCTCCACGGAGCAAAGGTCCAAGGCCATGTCCCGGGCGCTGACCGGCAGCGGCTGGGCCTTGGGCCGGGCCATGGATGGCATGGGGGTTTCGGTCCGGGCCAGCCGGACAAAATGCCCGCTCCGCTCCCGCGCTTCCAGGTAGCCTCGGCTTTCCAGAGTCTGATGGGCCTGAAGAACTGTTGAAATGCTTACGCCGAACTGGCGACTCAGAACCCGTACGCCGGGCAGGCGCTCCCCTTCACGGTAGACGCCCTCGTGAATCAAAGACTGAAGCTGATCTGCAACACGGTTATAGAGTATGCCCATGAGCACATCCTGACAGAGACCGCTGAACGGGTGGCAGTACAGTTTGCCTGTTATGTGACCAGTACAGATCAAGCTTAATGGTATCTGTACCGGTTCAAAAGCAATTTATCTGAATCTGTTATGGTTCAGGCGGCGGCTACACAATGATGGCTCATTATTATCCGGACGTTGACAGAAAACGCATCCGGGCCATGACAGGACGCCGCCATGAACGCTTTCGCCAGACTGGTACAGCCTTGTTGCCAGATCGCGGGGTCGACCCCGAAGGATCTCTTCGGCTTGTACGGAGCTGGTTTGCCGAAAAACCGGGTGGACGCGCTCTTTCCCGCGCCCGAACAAGCCTTGATGACGCTGAACCGTCTAGGCTATGAGATTACCCGGGAACACATCGATCACTGGACCCTGCGCCTGTTGGCAGGGCCTCTGGAGATCCACCTTTACAGCCCGGCTGAGCTGGCGGCTTTCTGCCAAAGCCGGGCCGAAGCCTACGCCGGCGCGCGCCAAAGCCCATCAACGCTCGACAACACCAAGGAAAAGACATGAAGCCCCTTTCCATTTACCAGGTTGACGCCTTTACCGATCACCTCTTTGGCGGTAATCCGGCCGCCGTTGTGCCGCTGGAAGACTGGCTGGACGATGCCCTGATGCAGCAGATTGCATTGGAGAATAACCTCTCGGAAACGGCGTTTTTCGTGGCGACGCCAGGCACTGATGCGGATTTTTACCTCCGCTGGTTCGCGCCCGCGGCCGAAGTGGATCTGTGCGGACATGCCACCCTGGCAAGTGCCTGGGTCATTTTCAACAAACTTGGTTGGAGTGGTGAGAGCATTACCCTGACCTGCAAGAGCGGCCTGCTTGGCGTTGCCAAAAAAGCGGATAACTGGCTGGAGCTGGATTTCCCCTACCTCAGGACCACCGAAGTCCCGGTGCCGGCAGCCCTGAAACAGTCTGTTGCCGGTGCGGCGGAGACCGTGCACCTGGTGACAGGCGGCGGTAATTACCTGGTCGAGCTGGAAAACGAAGCAGCGGTTCGGGCCCTCAGCCCTGACATGTCACTGTTACGCAAGCTGGGGCAAAATGGCGTGATTGTCACGGCGCCCGGCGATCACAGTGACTTTGCCAGCCGCTATTTTGCCCCTGCCTTTGGTTTTGATGAGGACCCGGTGACCGGTTCAATCCACAGCGTGCTGACGCCTTTCTGGGCTGAACGCCTGAATAAATCAGACTTGCTGGCCCATCAGGTATCGGCCCGTGGTGGTGTGCTTAAATGCCAGCTCCGCAATGACCGTGTCGCCATCGCCGGCCAGGCCGCGTTCTATATGGAGGGCACGATTCATCTGTGAATAGTGGGCTTAAGCGGGCCTCTCCGAGAGGCTGCTTTCAGGCTCACTGGCGACCACGCGATTGCGGCCGGAACTCTTGGCCTCGTAGAGGTTCTGGTCCGCTTCGGCCATCAGGGCGTCGAACACGGTCTCTACCGCTCCCGCGTTCCGGTCACCCCACCAGGTCGCACAGCCAATGCTGATGGACACGCATTGGAGCGGTGAGCCCGGGTGCCGGATGCCCAGGTCGAAAACCGACGACCGCACCCGCTCGGCAACTTCCAATGCGCTGGCTGCGTCATGTTCCGGCAGCAGTATCGCGAACTCCTCGCCACCCAGGCGGGCGGGCAGCTCCCCTGCCCGGCGGCAGTGGTGGGCCAGCATGTTGGCAAGCTGAACCAGGCAGTCATCGCCCTTGCCATGGCCGAGAATATCGTTGTAGGACTTGAAGAAATCCACGTCCGCCATGAGCACCGACACCGGGCTGCCCGTGCGCTGGGCCCGCCGGCCCTCGATGATCTTGGCTTCGTCGAAGTAGCGCCGGTTGGCCAGGCCGGTGAGATGGTCAGTACGGGACAGACGGAACAGCTCACGGCGGTTGTCTTCGAGCTTGTCCAGGTGCTGCCAGCGCTCGATCAGCTTGAAGAAAACCTCGGCGGTCATCTGGAGCAGGCGCTGCTCCATCAGCAGCATGGGCGCCTGCTCGACCCCATAGAAGGCCAGCAGGTAACCGCGGTCCTGGGTCTGGAAAGCACAGGTCAGCGAATTTGACAGCAGGGTGTCGTTGCCAACGGACCAACCGTGGCTGCGGGGTATGCCGAACAGCGCCTCGGCCTCATTATACACGGGCTCTACGCCAGGACCCCGCCAGACATAGCGCCAGCGCCAGTTACCGTTGTTACTGAACGTAGCAATGCCACAGGCGGATGCGCCAACCCGACCGGAGAGTTCCTCCATGGCGTCGTCCATGGCCCCGCCCTGGTGGGATGAGTCCTGGTCGATCATCGACATGGAGAAACGGGACAGCATTTCCAGGAAGTTGTTGATCTGGCGGACCTCGTCGGTGCGTTCCCGCACCCGGGCGTCCAGCTGGTCCCGCTCCCGGGCAAGCTCTTCGACCACCGAATCCCGTTCGGCCATGGACTGCGCTATGCCCTCCCTGAGGGCGGCAAAGCCGTCGCTGACCAGGTCGATTTCATCCCGCCAGGGTCGGGCCGGCCTTTCCAGTTGAAGCGGAGGGGCCCGCAGGTCATCGGCGAGCCGCTGGCTGTACAGGGCTATCTCGGACAAAGGAGCACGTAAGTGGCGGCTGAAAGAGCGGTGGATGATCAGGTAGATCACCAGCATAAACAGGGTAAACAGAAGCGCATCACTGAGCACTTCGGCCATCACGCCGTCACGAAGGTAGTCCTTATCGAAGCTGACTGACAGCTTCCCCCGTAACGGCTGCTCATCGCCGGAGGCCTGAACGGGAAGCACAAGGTCGAAGGTACTGTTGGCAGAGAGTACACCGGACTGGTAAACGGAACCGGCGGCGGTATTAAAGGAAACCGAAGCAATCTCGGGGTAAGCCACCATACTGGCCAGCAGTTGCTCAATTGCACGGGCATGCCGGGCCTGAACCAGGTCAATCAAGTCGGGAGCGTGGGTGCTGGCCAGGCTTTTGGCCAGCCAGTTGGACCGTTTAAGACTGCTCTGATAGGCCATGACGGAATTCACTATGCCCAGACCCAGAACCGAAAGCGCTGCGATGATTACAATCCGGTTGAGCATGGCCCGGAAAATGGACCGGAACCGGGGGGTAGCCGACGGCATTTTCATCGGCACATGGCCAAGCAGGCATGGGGGAGCCCCTGCCCTGAACGAAGTCGGGTTGATGTTTCGTCAAATCTACACATCACTTGCGGCCTATCCTTTTCCAGTACAGCTGTTGCTGGCCTCGGTAATCCGGCTCCGGGCTCATTCTGGTCCACCCGTAGTATAAACATCCATATCTTCCAGCGCTACGCAGTACCCGTCGCCGGAACCCTTTAGTTGCATGTGGCATCTTTTTACTCAACCATTGAACCACACTCCCTCACCGGCACTCCTAAACCGTCCGCGATTTAATGTGAGAACACCGGCATGCCGGGGCCCTTCCCCAAAGGACGCATCCGGCAAGACGCCTGCTGCTGCGACCCGTATAATCCCGCTTTCACTCAAAACCCCATACAGGCCGCCATGTCTTCCCATTACGACGTCATCATCATCGGAGCCGGTGCCGCAGGCCTGATGTGCGCCGCCACCGCCGGCTATCGCGGGCGCAGGGTTCTGGTGCTGGATCACACCAACAAAGCCGGCAAGAAGATCCTCATGTCCGGCGGTGGCCGCTGCAATTTCACCAACCTGAACAGCAGCCCGGCCAACTTCCTCTCCCAGAACCCCCATTTCTGCATTTCCGCCCTCAAGCGCTACACTCCCCAGCACTTTCTTGAGGTGGTGGAGCGCCACGGCATCGAACACGAGGAAAAAGCCGCCGGACAGCTGTTCTGCAAGGACAGCAGCAAGGACATCCTCAACCTGCTGCTCACCGAATGTGAATGGGCCGGAGCCGAGGTTCGCCTGGAAACAGCAATTACCAGCGTGACTGAAGGCAAAAACGGCTACAGCCTCCACACCAGCGCCGGCAAGCTGAGCGCCGAATCCCTGGTAGTGGCCTGCGGCGGCCTGTCCATCCCCACCATGGGCGCCACCGGCTTTGGCTATGAGCTAGCCCGCCAGTTTGGTCTTGAAGTGTTGCCTACCCGGGCGGGCCTGGTGCCCTTCACACTCCACCCCGAATTGAAAACCCAACTGGCGCCGCTCTCGGGAGCCAGCACCCTGGTGGACGCACACTGCAACGGCGAACACTTCCGCGAACCCATGCTGGTCACCCACCGCGGCCTGAGCGGCCCCGCTATGCTGCAGATCTCCAGCTTCTGGCAACCCGGCGACAGCCTCGGCATCAACCTGCTACCGGGCCAGGACGCTAAACAGGACCTGCTGACCCTGCGCAAGGAAACACCCCAGACGACCGTCGCCAACTACCTGGGCCAGACCCTGCCCCGGCGTTTCGCCCAGGTCTTCAACGACCTGCACCGCTGGCACGGCCCGATACAGGAATACCGCAACCAGCACATCGATCGGATTGCTGGCACTCTCAATAACTGGCAGGTAAAGCCGGCAGGCACTGAGGGATACAGAACCGCTGAGGTTACCCTCGGCGGCATCGATACTCAGCAGTTGTCTTCAAAAACCATGGCTGTGCTGGACCGCCCTGACCTGTTCTTTATTGGTGAGGTGGTGGATGTGACCGGGCATTTGGGGGGGCATAACTTTCAGTGGGCCTGGGCTTCGGGGGTTGCGGCTGGGGGTTTTGTTTGAGGTTTGGCAGGTAGCGTTTTTGCGGACCGGCCTCTTTCTGCACCCCGTTATCGAAAACGGAAAATGACGACGTCGCGTTATTACATGGAATTAATGTTTCTCGTGGTCTAAGCTGCTGTTTTATCGATTGTTGGATGGTTTCTCTTTTAGCTTCAAATCTGTAATAACGAAGCGGTCGCGTTTTTGCAATATCGAAGAGGTCTATCTAACCACTGTTGAACTAAACCGCTTCGCGGTAGCGAGCGGACCGGGGGATTT
>NZ_JAAMPF010000012.1 GCF_011074795.1 Marinobacter salicampi | reverse complement strand
TCCTTCGGCAGCCAGCCTCACCGTTCCGAAACTTGCCTCCCGATTACTTTACCCTTATGCGTCACCCGACAGCTTCGGTGCCGGCGGCTTAGTCCAACAGACATTTAATGGTCATGCTGCGCACGACCATTAAATGCTTGGGTGTTAGGGCTGATCGTAGTGTCCACCAATGGCGAAAATATAAATGGATTTATCATCGAACCGGTATATCAGCCTATCCTTCTGTGAGAGGCGTCTTGACCACAGGCCTGATAAGTTGTGTTTGAGCGGTTCAGGTTTGCCGGTGCCAGTGGATGGATCTTCAGACCGGAGCATTTCTTTCAACAATTTGCAGAGAGCCTTGTGCAGCTTTTTGTCTTTCTCGCGCATCTTTTCATAGGCTTCCCAGGTATTGCCCTCAAATACCAGTGATCTCATTCATCTGCTCATCATCAGGTGTGAATCCTTGGCCACGGCTGTGAGTATTGAGGGAGGCCGCAATCTGTTGCATCAGGTCTCGGTTCTGGAGAACGTGCAGGGTTTCTTGTTCTCTCTCCCAGTCCTCAGCACTAATAACCACGAAAGCCTCTCCGGCACGACGCGTTACCTTGAGGGGTTCGTGTCTACTAATGACCTGCTCGACAAGGTTTTTCAGATTGTCTCTAAATTTGTTTACACTGATTATGTCCATAGCTCCACCATCACGTACGGAAACTCCGTACAACTATAGCGCAATAGCCCTAACAAGGCCAAGCACAGCGACAGCTTTTTTGTTGCGGCTTCGCCTCCACTACAAAGCTGCCCGTGTTGGCAGCGTTAAATGCCGGTGATAGCCAGGTCCAGAGCCCCAACAATTTGGTCTCTGAAATGTGAGAGGGAGCCAATGGGGCTCTTGAGATATTTTTCAGACACGGAGGAAATTTGCGGAGTTAACAGCAACAGCTCCTGATCGGCAAAGCTGATTTCCGGAGTGAGCCCTTGCATGGCTTCGCCACCGAAGGCAGAACGTTTGCCCAAAGGGATAACAATGCGAGTTGCCAAATCGCTCAGGAGGCTGCTCTGAATATCCACAAGGTAAGGGTATTGGGCCATGCTGATTTTGCTCGGGTTGGGGTACACATCGAACTGTGGCATCAGAACTCCCTGAACTCGTCGCCGAAGCATCCATGTTGTTCGACGAAATCGTTGTAACTTTTTATCGCAGCGCGATTTTCTTCAACCCACTGTGCGGCTTCGCGTTTCGAAAGCTCTTCTTTCAGAGCTCGTTCCAGGGTGGCAGACAAGTTAATGTTCAGTTCCCGGGTTTTACGCAGCAGATCGCTATTGATTGAGAGGTTCACTGCTTTTTTGGGGGCGGCTGAATTATAGAGTTCGGCCATGAGGGCCTCCAAGTAGACTTTCAATGCACAGCTTGATCGTATGCGCATGGCTATGCGCATGCAAGCATTTAACCAATGGCTGTTGTCGGGCGTGCCTACGCTTGTGGAAACCCGGGACTGGAAACCCGGGACAGATCTATTTTCGGTGCGGCCAAATACCTCGCCAATATAACCAAGCGCAGCAGTAACCAGACGAACGAGGAGGGGTATGAACATCCACGACCAGGCTGGGCTGGTGGCCCTAATCGTCAGTCTCACGGTGGCCGGGTGCGGCGGTGGAGCGAAGGAGAGAGACCACTCGCCGCAAGCCAATGCAGAGCGGGAGGCCGTTCAGGCGCCAGCGTGGACAGCCGGCATTATTGACCACCCTCGACCGGATCTGCCCACCTCGAGGCTTGTCGCCGTCCGTACCGGCACCCACGAGGGCTTTGATCGGGTGGTCTTTGAGTTTGATGAGCAGGTCCCGGGCTATCACACCGGGTACATCGACCAGCCCGTGCGGAAGTGCGGCTCCGGAAAGGTCGCGCACCTGACCGGTGATGGCTGGCTCGAGGTCCGGATGTATCCGGCGAAAGCGCACACCGCGGAGGGGCAGCCGACGGTCACCAATCGTGAGCGTAGGCCCAACCTGCCCGTGCTCTCTGAGTTGGAGCTGACGTGTGACTTCGAGGCTGTGGTGACATGGGTCTTTGGCGTTGAGTCGCCAAACCGCTATCAGGTCCGCGAATTGAGCAGTCCGTCGCGCCTCGTTGTCGAGGTGCGGCACTGAAACCGCCCGCCCTGAACCCGAAACCCGGACAGATCTATTTTCAGTGGTGCCGCAAACCGAACTCTTGCTATACGCAGAGGCCGACGGAGGTCCTGGAAAAGACGCTGCCGTTTCTGCAGGCGGCCTGAGAAACATCAAAAAACATAAATGAAGCCAACACCGATCTCCGCTTCATAATCATTCCGAGATATTGGGCTATCTGAAACGTCACTCCCAAAGGCTTCGTAAAGAGCTTCACCGAAAATCTGCCAGTTTTCGTTCAAGTAATTTCTATAGCTAACATTGATACCAAATGATCTGTACCCGCTATCAACATCGGTTTCCGGAAGACCTGAATCGATGGATTGCCGTCTGTCCACACCAAAGTCCCGGTTGGCTAACTCACTATCGTGGAAAGTGACAGCAGCGCCAATTTCCCAGCCAGTGCCATCAGGTTCGCAAGCCAAACAGGTGCCTGCGCCGAAAATCCCTAGCGTACCGATTTCTCCTGTTAATACACGGCCGTCTAAAAAGTAACGCCAATCTTCTGCAAGGGCATGACGCACTTCCAACAGCAATGCCACCCCAGAATCCGATTCGCCTAACCCATCCAGTCTGCCATCTTCTGAATCACCCTCTTCACGGCCCTCTTCGTAGCCTACAGAGGCTTGAATCAACCAGGCATCCTTGGCCAATGTTCGCCACCCAATGGCTTCACCTGCCCAGAAAAAAATGTGGTCACCAGTCCGCCACTGAACACCCCCAGCCGGATCGATCTCAAACTCGAATTCGTCCGAACCCTCATAAGCAGTCTCATATTCAACGCCCAGCCCAAGCCCAACACCCCAACCGTCGCCATCTGTAAAATCGACGATAGAAGGAAGCGGAACGAGAGCGGTTCTCGGCTCCGCCGCGTTTGACGATCCAAAACATGAAAGTGCGCCGAGAAATGTGGCGACTTGGAGGACTATTTTTTTCATCGTTTTCCCCTTGCAAGCAGTAGGTGGTAACACGACTTACTCATCACTATAGATGATTATTTTTAAGGTAAGCTTCCGGCCATCACACCTTGTCAGGTATAGCCGGCTTCCAGTTGTGAGGCAATCAATAGCTCATCAATGGCGTGGTTTTTATGCGTCAGCAGTCGTGTTAGAACATCTTTTAGGTAGGCATAGGGGAGACCGGGACAGATCTATTTCAAAGGTAGGCAACTGCCATCGAAAGTACCGCAAGCCCGATCATCGCGGCCCAGGTGCCGGCACTGGGGCCAGTTAGGTCCAGAGGGCCGTCTACGCCCGCGAGCTTCAGTGTGGTGAAGCGCTATAATCTGTACAGACAATCTGAATCTTGCTGTCTGATTAACCGCGTCAACTCTGCCGGTTTCTCTGCGGTTGGGTTGCTCTCACCGGACGACATTTGACCGCTAAAACCGCCATTGCTAGGTTGGGCCCGGCAGCCAGCGCACAACTCCGGGGTGCGGTGTGTTGCTGATGTCGTATACGGGGGGTACCGCATCCTCGTGAAAACAAAGGAACCCAAGACGACAAGGAAACCCATGCCCACTGGATCTTTAAGCCTCAAGGCGTTCAGGAAATCCTTGAGAATGTTGGGACGCAATCTGCTGCCCTGGCTGTTCGCCGTGCTGGTCACTTCCATACTCGGCTCCCTGGTCCAGTCCACGGTGAATATTATCAGCGTGCTCGAGATGGGGTCTTATGCGAACTGGCGCGATTGGCAGCGGACGATCCTCCATGATCTGCTCACGTTCGCGCCTTTCTACGCCTTGCTCGTCGGCGTTGCGTTTCTGTTCGCGTTTCCCACGGCCCTGTGGCTGACGCGCAAGTGGCCCAGGTTGCGCTCGGTATTGCTTGGTGGCGCAGGTGCCGTGGGCCTGGCGGTGGCGTTCGTCTTCTCAAACGAGATCGCGGCGATCCCGACGCTGATCGCTGCGACACGCCACGTCAACGGCTTTATTGCCATGCTGGCCACCGGCATTATCGGGGCCTGGGTCTTCGCGCGCACCAGCGGCAAGCCCGAATTCCGGTCGCAGATAGGGTTCACCTGGACCCATCTGGCGTTTCCGGTCGCCGTACTGGTTGCGGCTTTCGCCCTCCATGTGACCATGCGCCCGGAGCGCCAACTGGCCATCGATGATTACCCGCTGGAAAACTACCGGGTCGCCATTGTTGTCAAAGGGCTTGAGTATCCGTGGAGCATGGTGCAACTCCCCGACGGGCGACGTCTGGTCACTGAGCGCACCGGTGATGTTCGCATCATTGACCGCGAGGGCGCGTTGCTGAAAGAACCCCTTGATGCTGTGCCCGAGGTTGTTTTCGGCGAGCAGGGCGGGCTGCTGGACATGGAGCTTTCACCGCATTTTGAGCAGGACCGGACGCTTTTTCTGAGCTATGCCTGCGGCTCGGTCGAGGCCAATAATCTCTGTGTCGGACGCGGCGAGCTCAAGGGCGACGAGCTGCAGAATTTCCACCCCATCTTCCAGGCGAAGCCGCTGAAGGACACCACCGTGCAGTTCGGATCGCGCATCGTGTTCCTTCCTGATGACACCCTGGTCGTGTCGGTAGGCGATGGCTTCGATTTCCGGGAGGAGGCGCAGGACCTGGGTAATCACATCGGCAAACTGGTCCGGCTGAACATGGACGGCTCAGTGCCGGACGACAATCCATTCGTCGGGCAGGAGGATAAACGACCGGAGATCTACAGCTACGGACACCGAAACCCACAGGGACTGTTCTACGATCCGGATTCCGGAAGGCTGTATGAAAGCGAGCACGGACCCTACGGTGGTGACGAGGTCAACATCATCGAGCCCGGGGTGAATTACGGCTGGCCGCTGGCGACCGAGGGCATCAACTACCCCGGCTCCAGCATTACGCCCCACGACCAGCTTGAAGACATGCGGGGGCCCATCAATCACTGGACGCCGTCGATCGCTCCATCAGGGATTACGGTCTACCAGGGCGACGGGTTTCCGGAATTCAACGGCGACCTGCTCGTCAGCGGTCTTGCCGGGCGTGGCGTATTCCGGCTGAACCTCGAGGACGGCGAATTGGTCGCCGATCAGCGCCTGTTTCACGAGCTCAACAAGCGCATTCGCGATGTCATCGTCGGCGAGGAGGGCGAACTCTACCTGCTGACCGACCACGCATCAGGTGAGATCATTCGCATCGACCCGACAGACGACCTTGGCGCGGACTGAAAACCTCAACGGGGCCTGATATTCTGGTTCACCCGGAACAGGTTCTCCGGATCGTACTTCTGCTTGATTTCTACCAGCCGCTTGTAGGCGGAGCCGTAGGCAAACTCGACCCGGTCCGTTTCATCATGGGACAGAAAGTTGATGTAAGCACCACCGCTGGCGTAAGGCCTGGCGGCCCCGAAGAAATCGCGGGCCCATTGGCGGCATTGATCGTCTTCGCCGGCGGTTTCCCAACGGCCATGCACATTCATTACATAGTTGGCGTCGCGGTTGGAATAGGCCATGGCGTCGTCGGAGACCCGGCCGGTCTGCCCCCCAATGGAGGCAATAAAGATCTCGCAGTGGGGGGAGGGTAGCTTGTTGCCGTAATCCATCGCAACCCGGATGACGTCGTCGGTCAGCGCCACAAAATTATGGGATTTCCATTAGTTCCGTGCGCCGTTGGTCAGCAATGGGTCAAACGCCTGCTGCCAGTTAACGTAGGGCTGAACACCGATATGCTCCCCATGGGCCTTGCCGAACGAGCGCAGAGGCGCGATCAGCTCTTCGCCGATTTCCGGGTCCCCTGCGTAGCAGATCGCCAGGGCGATGATGGGCTCGCCATGGACCGAATCAGGCAGGAAGGGCAATGGTGGCGCGTGGCGAATTACCAGCCATACGCTGAGCTCATCGGGCATGGTTTCGGTGAATCGTGCAAACTGAGTCAGCACCGACTTGGCCTGGTTGAATGGAAACACGATCAGACCACTCAACAGCTCTGGCCCCACCGGGTGCAGCTGGAACTCGAACCGGGTCACAATGCCAAAGTTACCGCCGCCGCCCCGGGTGCCCCAGAACAGGTCCGGGTTTTCTGTGGCACTGGCGCGGGTCTGGCGCCCATCGGCGGTGACCATGTCCACAGAAACCAGGTTATCCACTGTCATGCCAAACTTGCGGCTGAGCCAGCCGAAGCCGCCACCCAGAGTCAAGCCCGCAACTCCCGTGGTGGAGTTGATACCCAGCGGTGTCGCCAGGCCATGGGCCTGGGCCGCTGCATCAAAATGCGCCAGTGTGCAGCCTGGCCCTACGAAAGCACGCTGTTTTACAACATCGACTTCAACGTCTCTCATTGGCGACAGATCGATCATCAGGCCATCGTCACACACGGCGTTGCCAGCGATGTTGTGTCCACCGCCCTTGACCGAAATCAGCATTGACTGGTCACGACCAAAGTTGACTGCAGCCACCACATCCTCCGCCGAATGGCACTGGACAATCAGCGCCGGCTTTCGGTCGATCATGGCATTCCAGATCTGGCGGGCTTCGTGGTATCCGGCGTCTGCCGGCTGGAACATGGGGCCACTGAACAGGCCTCTGAAGGTATCAATCGCTGCTGGCGGTAACCTGGTCATGTCGCTCTCCCTGCCCCTGCCCCGTAGGCGTGTTTCTCTATCTTGCGCCCATTAAGCGGGAACACCAGCGCGTCATTAGACCGTTTAGGGACTATGGCGGATCCGTTAGCCATTTTTGCATTAAGCAATGTGCAGGTAGGCGGTTTGACGCCAAAGGCCGGACGTCTTCTTGCGTGAACGATTGGCGCTGTGCTTCAGCAGGGTGTAGCTTAATAATTGACCGCAATGCGTCGATCAATCCCGACCTTCCCGGGAATGCCACCGCATTCGCAGGAGCATCCGATGACCCGGCGCCTCACAAAGCACGCCCCCTCATGAACAGTCCTGAAGGCCTCGATCTTGTGATCGTGGGTGGGGGCATTGGCGGCATCATCTGTTTGAAATATGCCAGAGACGCCGGGTTGAACGTATTGCTTCTGGAGCGAGGAGACCGCATCGGAGGCCTGTGGCGGGACCTCCCTTCCTGGCAGGACATCCAGTTCCGCAAGGAGGACTGGACTCTTGGCAATCTGCCGCTCGCCGGAGAGGACCAGGCCTCCATTCTGGCTAATATCGAAGCCTGGGTGGAGCGCTTTGAACTCTTACCCTATATCCGCCTGAATGAATCTGTAACAAGCGCCCGACCGTGCGACAACGGCTGGCGCCTGACAACAGATACCGCGGAGTATGAGGCGACCTGGCTCATCGCCGCCACTGGAGGTCACAATCGTCCCTTCGTCCCGCAACTGGAGCGCACCGACTCTTCGGTCGCCGAACATCATTCCTCCGCCTTGCGGGATCCCGAGGACTTGCGAGACAAGCGTGTCACCGTCGTGGGCGGCGGTGCCTCGGCGTACGACCTTCTGGACCTCTGCTTCGCCCACGGCGCCCGCAGTGTCACCTGGGTCTATCGTTCTACTAGGTGGATGCGCCCGACACGCCGGGTCAAACACCTTGGTATCGACATGCGGGTGCTGGCCAGGTACCAGATGTTGTGCCTGCCGGCGGGCCTGGTCCACCGGCTGACCAATAAGGATCTGCGGGCGAGGTACGCAAAAGCAGGCATCAACGCGATCATGCCAGAGGCGGACTTCGACATCCGACGCGACCAACTCATACCGGGACGGCCTGGCATGATTGCAAATTTCGAAAAAATTTCACGCCATCAGGGTGAAATACGTTCGCTGCGCGGTAAGACCGTCGAACTGTCAAATGGTGAGCAGATTGAAACCGATCTGCTGCTCTGGGGGACAGGCTATGGCGTGGACTTCGGCTTCCTCGGCCTGGAGGGGCTTTCCAGCGCAAAGGGCCTCAACGAAATCAGCAGCCGCTGTTACTCGGGTTTTCTCAGTGCCGAGGCGCCCCACCTCTTCCTGCTGGCGCCGGGTGTGCTCGAAACCAACACCTCAACGCCCTGGGCCTACGCCCACGTGGCCAGGTCCATCATCTCTCACATCGGGGGAACGCCGGTGTTTGTGAAGCCGCCGTGTTCATCTTTCACCAACCATTATGATCTGGTCAAGTTGCTGGCGGCGCAGGATCGTGGCAACTACCCTTTTGCTGTCTGGTATCTGAAGTATCTCTGGCTCGCGATCTGCCATCCCTGGAAACGGCCGATGCCCATGCCTTGAAGGGGACAGGCCGTCCGCATAAACCCTTGATGTATGGTAGCCGTAAAACGTGCGAAGTAGTTCTGGCGGTGTTCCCAAAGGACTTTGACTTTATGCACCCGCTTGAGCCAATTAAGCCCCCTGAAAACGCTGCTACGGACGGTCCAAGTCACTCCGGAAACTCTTTGCAACGCTCGCGAGGCGTCAGCACTTTTGATTCAGTTATGCATGCAATTAAATGGCGTGCCGTTCATTTTAGGCGCATAGTTTCTTATAGGAATTAACCAGGGGCTACCGAACCGCACGTTGCTGCCGTGTTTTCTGGGAATTATTGCAGTCGGGCCACACGTCTCCATGCGCGACAAGAGGCTGCCCGCTTCAGCTACCTCCAAGGAGGCAGATGCTATGGACGAGCAGCCCTTAACGCGGCCGGCTTCAGCACGAGCGGTCTCATCAATTGGTTTTCCTGGTAAAGCGCTTGTCGGGTTGGGCATCGCGGTTGTGCAATTGGCGCTATCCTCCTGCGGGACGGTCGACACTTTGTCCCAGGCGGTGCCGCAGATTACGGATGTTTACGATCCCGGTTCCGTAACGCTACCGCAGACTTCACCACTACAACTTACGGCAGTTTACAAGATGGGCACCTGGAATACGGCCCAGACCGAAAAACTGTTCGGTTTCTCACGCGTGCAAACGATAAACGGACAGGTTGTGGCGCCGACGCGGGGTCCGGGAGCAAGCCTCGTTACGAACCTGACCTGCCAGAGCATCGCGCAGAATTCGGAGCGCTGTACCGTCACGCTTTGGGGCCTTTCATCCGGGAGCTTTAGATTCCAGTGGTTCCTCGAGCGACTCGACGCACCGGCGAGCGACGACAATCTCATTGAGGCACCGATGCCTTATGGTGAGATCGAGTTGGTGCGCAACGCCGCCGCGCCGCCGCCCCCGCCATGCAACCCCATGCCTTGCCCGCCTCCGCCACCAGTACCGGTGCCCCCGATTGAGCTTTTTGACCCGGAAGATGGCGAAACCTGTGCAGGTCTGCCAACCCAGGCCGGGAGCGGATCGACCACTGTTCCGCTGAGGTGGGTATGGCAGGGTGACGAAATAGTCACCGCGCGACCAGGGGACTATCAGGTGATGGTGGAAAAGATTGGCGGAGAAGACTGTGCGTCCCTTGATCCGGATTCGTCCGGCCCTCTGGCCGGACTGTTAGACATAGACCATCCGGATGCCGCCGTATTCAATGAGTTCTGCAAGGTCGTCAGGCACAACCTCAACGACACAGCCGTGCTTCTGACCGCTGGCGAGAGCCATCAATGGCGAGTACGGAGAATCGAGAACGCAGCCGCGAACCCGGCGCAGTTTGGTCCCTGGACGCCATGGTGGAGCTTTACGGTCAGAACCGAAGCTTGCGGCAATCCTTAGAGCCGTGCAGATAAGAGCCGTTCATGGGCCCCGCTATGTGGCCCTGTCTGCGCCTTTTGATTGGTCATGCTAGGCATTAACTTTAGTGACTCTGAATTCAAGCTGGGCATGACTGCCTCCGCCCCCAACCCGAAAACGTAGTCGCTGGTCTTTTAGTCCCTTGAACAGAAGGCCATCGCGGAGCTGTTCGACGACAAGATCAACAGCCTTGGAGTTGCGCTCTGCGTTAAACCTCCAGGGCAGTAGCCATGAATCGGTGTTCATCATCGCGCGAAAAGGCTAGCCAAGACCTTGGGTGAACGTTGGCCTTCGGCTGTAGTCAGTGTTTCGGCACCGCAGGCGGAACCGGGCCAGAGTTGTTTCAAGAGGCCACCTTAGGAACCACCCGCCGCCGCCATAATCTTCCATCGATAACCGACAACCCAACCGCAATAAGTGCCATTCCCACAAAGTGGACCGTTTCCAGCGATTCGTTGAGAAACAGTGAACCCAGCAATATCGCAGAGACAGGAATCAGCAAAGTCACCAGAAGCAAATTAGTGGCCCCCGACGCTTCCAGGATTTTGCAATAGAGCACATAGGCAACCGCCGTTGACAGCACCCAAGCCCGATCATCGCGGCCTAGGTCCCGGCGTTGGGGCCGGTTAAATCCAGGGCCGTTTACGGCCAGGGTGAGAGGAGTCATCAGGAGTGACGATACTGTGACCTGTCCTGACGCAGTAAAGATCGGGTTTACGCCATGGCTTTGGATCTGCGTCCGTAAACGCCCGCGAGCCCGTAAGACACGGCAGCATCCCCTGAAGCAGCTAACGCAGATTACGCGGCAGCGCGTTGTGGATATTGGTGGCCGCGACCGCAGCATGCCCTACAGCTACCGATATCTGGCTCAGCGCACTGACGACATCACCGATCGCATACAGGCCATCGATCGACGTCATCTGGCCCGCAGTCACCGTCAGTTTGTCTTCCTTGTCCGCATTCGCGCCCAGCTCAATGGCCAGGGTTGCCTGAGAGCGACTGCCTAGAACCGGGTAGACCGTCTCAAAGTCGCGACGTTCTCGGTTTGCGTCGATGAAGCCGCAGCGCGTCCCATCGAACACCAGGTCAACCGGTTTTTCCATCAATGCGATGCCCCAGTCCTCTGCACTCTGACGCAGCTTTGGGTCCACTGGCTCGTCGTCACTTTGCACCAGCGCCACTGTGGCCGAAAAGGTGCGCATGAATCTGGCATGATCGAAACCTGAACGCAGTGGACCATACACCGCGAGATCGTTATCGCTGGCCTCGAAGCCGTCGCAGATGGCGCATAAGCGCATCGCCCCGCAGTGGATCGCGTCCTCCACCCAGGGTTGTCGCGGCAGTACGTCCTCGCTTCCGGTCGCCAGCAGTACTGTACGTCCGAGGTATTGCCCGCCCCGGGTGTCTGTCACCCGGAAACCACCCTCCACGTGCTCTAACCGAGATGCCTTGGCCTGGGTGACCCTTGTGCCGTACTCCATCGCCTGGGTTTGCAGCCGTTCCAGCAACTCATGGCCACCCAGTCCGTCCGGAAAGCCCGGGCAGTTATGGGTTTTCGGAATCCAGCGCGCGCGGCTGTTGCTGGCATCGAGCACGGTCACTTCGCGGTGGAACCTGTTGAGGTACAGCGCCGCTGTCATGCCAGCCGGCCCGGCACCGATGATGATACAGGCGGTGAATTCTAAATCTGGCATTGCCTGTCTCCTGCAATAGGTGGGGCGCGAACACATCGGCGAATGCCGGTGTGGGTTACGCAGCGCAAAACCGCGGTGGGGCGAATCACGACGGCTCTGCTGAAATAAGCAGACCGGAACCTGGCCCAGAGGCGATACCCAATCAGGTGCACCGTTCAGTCATCGCCGAGGTCAAACGTGTTAAGAGCAAAATCGGGGACTACCAGCCCCAGGCGCCGAACTACAGGTTACGACTTGTGCCGTCTGTAGGCTACCGTGCTCATGGTGAGAATCTGACTTATATTGGGCGGTTGAAGATACTCAATGATGAGGCTGGCTTTATGTGTAATTCATCTCGACTCATTCTTCGGCAAGTTCGGCGGTAACGGTGGATAATGACCAAAGCTCTTGATGAGCCCTTTTTTCATGACCTGGAGTAGTCAGCATGTTTTCCGGCCTCAGCGCATTTCCTTTGACTCCGATGAATGAACATGGTCTGGACGAAGCGGCGTTTGTCCGGCTCATTGAGCGGCTGGTTGCCGCCAAAGTCGATTCCATTGGTGTGCTGGGCTCGACCGGCAATTATGCGTATCTCACCATGGCCGAGCGGGCGCGCATCGTCAGGCTAGCGGTCGAGCACGCGGATAGGGTGCCGGTGATCGCGGGAATCGGTGCCTTGCGCACCCGTGATGTGCGTGCCCTGGTTGATGATGCGCAGGTGGCGGGCGTTGCCGGGGTACTGCTGGCGCCTATGTCCTACCAGAAACTGCTTCCGGACGAAGTGTTCGGGCTCTACGAGACCGTCACCGGCGCCCTGTCCGTACCGCTCTGCGTCTACGACAACCCCGGCACTACGCAGTTTGTGTTCAGCGACGAGCTTCATGGCCACATAGCACGGCTTCCGAATGTGGCGTCCATCAAGATTCCAGGTGTGCCTGAAGTGCCTGCTGAGGCAGAGGCGCGGGTAGCACGGCTTCGCTCGCAGATTCCTGCCCATGTCACCCTCGGTGTCAGCGGCGATGCCTTTGCTGCCAGGGGTCTGAATGCCGGCTGCGAGGCCTGGTATTCGGTGATCGGCGGCGTGTTTCCCGCCACAGCACTGGCGATCACCCGGGCGGCGGAAGCCGGCGATGTGCTGGAAGCAACCCGGCTGTCGGATCGGCTAGAGCCCTTATGGAGACTGTTCGGTGAGCATGGCGGGAGCCTGCGTGTTGTCGCGGCCGCGGCAGAATTGCTGGGGCTTATTGAGGCACCCTGTTTACCGCTGCCCCTCAAGGCCCTGGGCGGGGAAGGGCGCCGACAACTGGCAAAACTGATTGATGAACTTGAGTTAACGTGACACCTTAACCCTGCCTGACGACACCCACACAAGCCCTGCTTCGCACACCCCGGGACTAGAACCAACAATGAAACATGCTCGCCCGCGCATTGCCGCAATGTTCCTGCCCCTGGTTGCCACGCTAATGCTCACTGCCTGCGACGCCGGCCAGCTGTTCCCGCCCGATGCCCGCCTTCCCGACGGCAGCACCTACTCCGGTGACGTTCACGAAGGCCTTTTTCATGGTGAGGGTGTTCAGGCCTTTGCCAGTGGCATGACCTACAGCGGTGAGTTCCGTGACGGCTACTGGCATGGCGAGGGGGAGCTTGAGTCACCGGCGGGCTGGCGTTATGAGGGCGAATTCCGGAAAGGCCAGATGGCAGGGCAGGGTGTGCTGGAAGATGATGACAGCCGGTATGAGGGCGCCTTCCAGGACGAGAACTTCCACGGTAAGGGTCGTTACGAAGTCAGCAGCGGCACCTACATCGCCGAGTTCGCCGGAGGCGATCCGGTGAAGGGCAAGCACGTGACCGACTACGGTACCTACGAGGGGGACTTTCAGGACTGGTACTACCACGGCGAGGGCAGCTTCACCTACCTCGACGGGCCGGAGACTACGGCAAGTCTCTCGGGCACCTGGGCCTACGGCCAGTTTGTTGATGGTGAAGAGGCTGAGCCGGAAGCCGCCCCCGCCCCGCTTACTGAAAAGATTCTTGCCGAGGATCACCAGCGCCTGGCAAGCCAGGTCGAACGCCTGGCACCTGAGCGCCCCGGCCTGACGGATGCCTATTTCCTTGCGGTGGGCGGCGACGGTACCGAATCGGTGTTCATGCGGGACATCCAGGTGGCCAGAACCGGTCTGCAGGCGCGGTTTGATATTGAAGACCGCGACATTCTGCTGCTCAACCACCGCGATTACGAAACCCTTCCGCTGGCGACAAGGCCTTCCATTGCGGCGGCGCTCAAGGCGCTGGATGAGCAGATGAATCCGGAGGAAGACCTGCTCGTGGTGCACCTGGTCAGCCATGGCATGCAGGACGGGCAATTGCTGCTGCAGCAACCGGGCGTCGAGCTGCCTAACCTTTCCCCCCGTGACTTCGCGGACATGCTGGAGCCATTGGACGTGCGCCGCAAGGTACTGGTAGTCTCCGCCTGCTACTCAGGCCACTGGCTCAACGAACTCAGGGACAGCGATACCATGATCCTGACCTCTGCCAGGGATGACCGCACCTCTTTCGGCTGCGGCGATGACTCGGAAATGACCTGGTTCACCAAGGCGGTGTATCAGAGAGTGGGGCTGTCGTTCATCGAGCCTGAGGCGATGTTCGAGAATATCAGCAGGCAGATAAGAAGCTGGGAAGAGGAAACGGCTATGGAGGAGGAGCATTGGTCCTGGCCTCAATACCATCTTGGTGATGACCTGAGTGCGTGGCTCGGCAAGAACGTTAACCAGCGCTAAATCTGTTGATCCCGGGCCAGAGGCGACAATCCATATCAGCTAACCCACCCACCTGCCTAAAACTGATCTATCCTGAAACCGTGGCAACACAGCAGTGCTTCCGACCGCTTCTTGGTGACAAACCGCATCAATAGCTGAGAGAACGATAACCTGTATGACCATGATCCAACCTGGCCAATTCGAATATGAAACAGGTCAACTAAGCATTTCGGGCGATTGGACTGTTGAGCACTACACCGAGCTCAAGCGCGGAGTGGAGGTCCAGTTGGCCCGTGGTCGCCCGGACGTTGGCGAGATTACGCTGAATGAGCTGGCTGCCCTCGACACTGCGGGCGCAGCCCTGTTGGCCGAGCTTATTGGCGCCGAACGGCTGGAGCAGGTTGCGGATTGGCAACCAGGCCTGCCACAAGAGCGCCTGGCTTTGCTTAAAACGGTGGCGCAGGCGGTGGCGAAGGCGCGGTATCCCGATGTGAAGCAAGTTTCCCCGGCAATCGCTTTTCTGGCAGAAACCGGCCAGCGAGTGATCGGACTCTGGCACCAGCAGCGTTTGTTGCTGGGCTTTATTGGCCAGACGCTGGCATCGCTTGGGGCTGTTCTGCTGAAACCGGGACGGTGGCGCCTTACACCTCTCGTTGCCCATATCCATCAGACTGGTTTCAATGCCGTATTGATCGTCGCGCTGCTGACTTTTCTGGTGGGTGCGGTGGTGGCATTTCTGGGGGCCACCGTGCTGCGTGACTTCGGCGCCACCATTTACACGGTCGACCTGGTGGCATTTTCGTTCCTCCGCGAGTTTGGTGTGCTACTGGCGGCGATTCTCCTTGCGGGGCGCACAGCCAGTGCCTTCACGGCTCATATCGGCGCCATGAAGGCAAATGAAGAGATAGACGCTCTTCGGGCAATCGGCCTCGACCCGATTGAGCTACTGGTGCTTCCCAGGGTACTGGCCACCATGATCACCCTGCCGATGCTGAGTTTTATCGGCATGCTGAGTGGCATTTTCGGTGGCGCGCTTGTTTGCGTGCTGCTTCTCGATATTCCGGGGGCCCAGTTTATCTCGATCCTGGAGCAGAACATTGCCGTCCAGCACTTCCTGGTCGGGCTTGCGAAGGCGCCTTTCTTTGCGTTTATCATCGCCGTTATTGGTTGTCTTGAAGGCTTCAAGGTCAGCGGCAGCGCTCAGTCAGTCGGTGAGCACACCACCTCGGCCGTGGTGCAGTCGATCTTCATGGTGATCGTCCTCGATGCCGTTGCAGCGATATTTTTTCAGGAAATGGGATGGTGAGTCGAACAGAGGCGCCGTTGATTCGTGTGCGTAACCTGGTTAACCGGTTTGGCAGCCAGGTTGTCCATGAAAACCTCGATCTGGATCTATTCCAGCGCGAGATCCTTGGCGTGGTCGGCGGATCGGGCTCCGGCAAATCGGTGTTGCTGCGCAGTATTGTCGGGCTGGTGCAGCCAAGCGATGGCACTATTGAGGTCTTCGGCGAAGACCTTCGGCAACTGCCCGCCGGTGAACGCTCCCGGGTCGAGCGTCGTTTCGGGGTACTGTTCCAGAGTGGTGCCCTGTTCACTTCGCTGAATCTGCAGGAAAATGTAGCCCTGCCACTGATCGAGCATGGGAAACTCAAGCGGAATGATGCCGAGCAACTGGCCAGGATGAAATTGTCGCTGGTGGGATTGCCCTCGAATGCGGCTCTGAAATATCCGTCCGAACTGTCAGGCGGAATGATCAAGCGTGCGGCCCTGGCCCGGTCGTTAGCACTGGATCCCCAGATCCTTTTCCTGGATGAACCCACAGCAGGTCTGGACCCGATCGGCGCGGCGGCCTTCGATAAGCTGATTTCGACCCTCAGGGACTCCCTTGGTCTGAGTGTCTTCCTGGTGACTCACGATCTGGATACCCTTTATGCCACCTGTGACCGGGTTGCCGTGCTGTCCGGCCGCCGCGTCCTGGTCGCCGACTGCCTGGCCGTCGTTGAAGACTTCGACGATCCCTGGATTCGTGACTATTTTCATGGTCCCCGCGGCCGCGCGGCCGGGCAGGCCCATTCTCCGGAGAACGACTGACTATGGAACCCCGTGCTAATCACATCCTGATCGGACTGTTTACCGTGCTCACGCTGGCAGGTGGCCTGCTGTTCGCCCTCTGGCTGAGCAAGTCCAGTACTGACCGGGATTATGCCTACTACGAGATCGCCTTCGACCGCTCGGTCAGTGGCCTGGCCGAGGGTAACGCTGTTGAGTACAGCGGTATCAGGGTGGGCGAAGTGCTGTCCCTCAGGCTCGGGTCCGATGATCCCCGTGAAGTCCGGGCTCTCATCCGTGTCTTCAGTGATGTGCCGATCAAGAAAGACACCCGGGCCAGCCTGAGTCTGGCCAATATTACTGGTAGCATGAATATCCAGTTAAGCGGCGGTACGCCAGGGGGGCCTGATCTTGAGGGTGACCGGAAAAACCCACCACTCATCAAGGCGGAGCCGTCGCCAATAAGCTCTCTGCTCAGCAGCTCAGAGGTCCTGTTCTCCAAGGTTGACCAGTTACTGACAAACGCGAACCGTCTCTTTTCCGAGGAAAACGGCGACCGCTTGGCGCGCATACTTGGCAACGTCGAGAAGGTTTCACTGATGCTGGCAGAGCAGGATGAACAGTTCGCGGGCGCGATTACAGACTTCAGTCGCAGTGCCGAGCAGGCCGAAGAGGCAATGGCTGAATTCTCACGACTGGGGAAGCAGGCCAATGCAATGCTGGATAAGAATGGCAACGATATTCTTACCAGCGCGGAAAGTGCAATGAATTCCCTTGAGAGTGCCACAGCGCAGCTGGAGCGCATGTTAAGTGCCCACGAGGGCTCCCTGGACCGAGGGATGCAAGGGCTAGGCGAAATAGCCCCGGTCATGAGGGAGCTGCGGGGCACCCTGAACAACCTGAAACGCATCACCCAGCGCTTGGAGGCCAACCCTGGCGAATTTCTGCTGCGCCGCGAACAACTCGAGGAGTTCACCCCATGACTGTCTGCCATAACCTCCGGGCCTTCCTGATGCTTATCGGGGTCGCTGTTCTTTTCAGCACATTAACCGCCTGCACCATTCTGCCGGAGGGAGAACCGGTCCGTGCTTTCCTGCTGCCTCACGAGCCGCTGGAGGAGCGCCCCGGCGCGGCGCCACTGAGCCAGTCATTGGCGATCGGAACACCCCGGGCCGGCCATATACTCGACAGCCGGCGTATAGCGGTTGTGCAGGACAGTGAAATAACCTCCTATCGGGGGGCACGTTGGGCTGACCTGGCTCCGACCCTGTTGCGGGACCGTCTGATCGAAGCGTTTCAGCATGTAGGCCAGGGCTCTTCCGTGAGTAGCGCCGATGCCAATCTCTATGCCGACCTGCAGTTGGACAGCCGTTTACGGGCATTCCAGAGTGAATATGTTGATGGCACACCGACAGTACTAATTCGGCTCGACGCGCAACTGGTCGACAATAACACTCAGCGGATTCTCGCGAGCCGCAGCTTTGAAGTCCGCAAACCAAGCCCTGACGAAACAATCGAAAGCGTAGTTGCAACCTTTGGTCGGGCCAGCGATGACCTGAGCGGGGAGGTTGTGGACTGGCTCCTGGAACAGGCTGGGGCCAGGGACTGATCTGTTATGGGGCCCGCGTCTGTAGAGGTGGACCTATTCCTTAACCCCGGCTCGCGTGTCCCAGAACCTGGCCCTATCAGAGTCCTGCTCTACGCCTCTGCCGGTGCGATAAGCCTGTGCGACCGCCGCCATGCCAATCCGGTCGCCGGATTCGGCCAGCCTGAGGTTCCACTGATAGGCGTTACTGTCACTCTGCTCCACACCTTTGCCTTCCGCATACATATTGGCCACGTTCATCATGCCCTGGCGGTTGCCGTCCTCGGCGAGGGCGAGGTAACGTTCGAACGCCAGGTCGTATTGGCCCATCTTGTAGACGGCGTAGGCCTCCAGGGTGCGGATCATGTCCCGGGCGATACGGGTCTGGTCATCTGCCTGCTGTACCTGGGTTGTTTGAGATGCCTGAGTTGCCTGAAATGTGAGGATGGTCAGTATTATGAGCGCGACAGACCTGAGAATTTGACTGTAAGGCCGCATGAGGCCTCCGCTTCGGGTGGCTTGGGATAGGGTGATTGATCCAAACTAGCAGGGCTGGTGGTGAGGGGGAACGGTACTTAAGTACCTTTATCCACTCTCAACCAACGCTGAGAACTCTTAAATTCCGAACCGGCATCTGGGCTAAGATGCCCATCTGACAACCTGCTGCGCTCCTGATGGCGGGTTATGACTTCCGATACCCGGGCTCTGGTTTCATGCGACTCGACCGACTCCTGTGCAAGCACACCGGCCAAAGCTACAGCACCACCCGGGAATGGGTCAGCGCTGGCCATGTGATTGTGGACGGCGAGGTCATTCGTACACCAGGCCATATCATTGACCGGTTTTCTGAAGTGAAGCTTCAAGGTGCTCGCCTGCAAGGTCAACCTCGCCACTACCTCATGCTCAATAAGCCGGCAGGCTATCTCAGTGCAACCTCCGACCTTGTCCACCCGACCGTGATGGAACTGGTGCCCACAGAACTGCGGAGCCTGCTGCACATTGCCGGGCGTCTGGACCGGGCCAGTACCGGGCTGCTGATTCTGACCAGTGATGGCCAGTGGTCGCGATGCCTGACTGACCCGGGCGGGAAAAAGCCGAAGGTTTACCGGGTGCGCACGCTTGAGCCGGTCAGTTCCGAGGCGCCGGAGCGTTTCGCCCAGGGCATTTATCTGGCCCGGGAAAACCTCACCACCACACCGGCGCAGATCGAAGTGCTGGGCAGCCACGAGGCCAGGGTAACCATCTATGAAGGCCGTCACCATCAGGTAAAGCGGATGTTTGCTGCGGTGGGGAACGAGGTCACGGCATTGCACCGGGAGTGCATGGGTGTGATCGAGCTGGAGGATTCACTTGAGCCAGGGGGCTGGCGCCCGTTGACCGGGGCAGAAATTGCGTCCGTTAGCGTAAAAGTCAAGCAGGGTACGGATTAGCTTAATCTGACGTGTTTTTAAATTGAAAGCCCGGGGTCTCTGTGTGATCGTTATTCACCCCAAAAATTCGAGCAAGTGGAAAACACGGAGTGTATTCCCATGTCCGCAATCAGAGCCCTTCTGAAAAAGATGTACCACCGGTATTACCGACCGTTCAAAGCATCCCGGGAAAAGAAACGCCTTCGCAAACAGATAATCGAAACGACTCTTTCCGCCAACTGCCCTTTCGAGATTGAAGCAAAACTCCTTCGCACTATCGACTTCGGAAACTCATCGATGCTCGATGTCGGCGCCAATGTAGGCTTCTACAGTGCCGCCCTGGAGGATGTGTTCGGCCCTGATCATGTCTATCTCTTTGAGCCCCTCCCAAGCCTCAACAAAGGCCTGAGGGACCGCTTTCCCAAAAGCCGGGTTTTCGACCTGGCGCTTTCGAATACCACAGGGCGGCAGAAAATCAGAGTGCCCATCATCAAAGGCACCCTCTATGACACCCGGGCCACCCTGAACGACCATCAGGAAACCGGGCAGACTGGCGCCAAGGAAGTCGAGATCAACCTCAAGCCGTTAGACGACATCGCCGACACAGAGTTGGACGGCCCGGTGGGACTGATCAAGATAGACGTCGAGGGCCACGAGCTGCAGGTGATTGAAGGTGCGATCAGGACCATTGCAAAGCACCATCCGCTGATGCTGGTCGAGATTGAGGCCCGGCACCATCACTACCCCATTGAAGACATCTTCCGTAAAATAGAAGGGCTTGGGTACGCCGGTTATTTCGTCAGTATCGGGGAGTATGAACTGAAGCCGGTCGCGCTGTTTGACCAGAGCCATGACCAGAACCCGGAAGTTTTGGAGGCGAGGGAGTTCAGCAAGTACCTGAATAACTTCTTCTTCGTTGCGCACGAGAAAGAAGCCGAGTTTTCGCGTTCGGTGAAGGCGACGCTGGACATGGAAAAAGCCCGGTCTGTGGAGGCGGCCTGAAGGTTCAGTCCGTTCGCTCTAGTAACCGGGGCTCAACTGGCAGAAAAAGACAGCGAGTCCACCAGTTCCCCGGCCCTGAACACGCCCCCGTTAAACTCACTCCGGGGGAGGTCGCTCAATGTGTAGGCGAGGGCGCTGGCGGCCTGTTCGGCGCTCAGGCAGTCGCCGGCCTCCAAGCGGTCGCTTAACCACGAGGCGTGGGGGAGACCCAGCGCCGAGGCCTTCCGGACATGGTCGCGGATGCCGGGGGTATCCACCAGGCCCGGCTGGAACAGGCTCACCAACGGCCCGTCGGCCAGGGCGCCGAACTCGACTGCAAGCTGCTGAACCAGCCGCCGAAGTGCCATCTTGCTGATGCCGTAACTGCCTGTACCTGTCTGGGCCTGGGTGTCCATGCCGGCGCCGATCATCACTACCCGCGCACTGGGGTCGTTTCCTGTCAGAACAGGGAGCAGGGACTTGGAAAGTAACAGTGGCGCGGTCAGGTTCACTGCGAGCGCCTCCTGGAAATCCGACAGGGCGAGGCCGGCAAGATCCCCAGCCGGCTCGCCGGCACCGGCGCAGTGAATGAAAGCCCCGAGCCTGTCGGTTACTGTGCACACTTTGGCTGCCAGCTCATGGGTGCTGCCTGGGTCTGCTAGCTCCACAGCCTGAGTGACTACCGTGCGTTGAGGCCAGTCCCTGCCGATTTGGCCTGCGATCTCTGCAAGTTTTGATTCAGTACGACCAGCGAGGATCAGGTCGTGCCCCATCTCCGCCAGCTGCAATGCCAGTGCCCGGCCAATACCGGAGCCTGCGCCTGTAATGAGTGTCCACATGGGTCCGTCTTCCAGTCCTGGGTTCTTCGTTTAGCCTGCGTTATAAGCAGGTGTGCTTAAGGGAGCTACGGTGGGGAATCAGCGACGGATGTATTTTTTAACCCTTAACTTCTCCGGCCCCCCCGTTTGTAACGGTTCTGGTTGGTCAGTTGATTAATCAGATGGCGTGCGGTCAGCTGCCAGGGAGGAAATCAGCATGAAAATTCGGAGGCCTGACCGAAGAACTGTCCGGCGCCGGTCAGATGATCATCATGATGCTGATGTTCGTCGAAAGGCTGTGCCCGCTCACCGTGGCCTACCTGGTGGGCTCCGCCTTTGTCTCTTCAGGCGAGCGATCCCGGGCGGAGCTGGAGATTGGTTAGGATCTAAGCGCTCTCGCTTTGGGTGGTGAACGCAAAACTGAGCAACCACCGATTACCCCGCTCTATTCTTGAGACCCGGTGCTGGTGCAGGTCAGGCCGAAAGAGTATGACCCGGCCGAACAGATTGAAGATGTTTTTTTCGCAGATGAACTCGCCGCCTGATCTCGGTTTTGCCAGCACGCAGTTCAGCTTGTAGAGGCGACCCCCGGAGACCATGTCGACATGGGGCACGACTTTATGACCCTCGGGGTAGCGTACCAGGTAGGCGTTAAGGAACCTGGAATGGAGAAGAATCCGTGTTTTAACTTTCTCTGGCATCGGCTTGTACGCGTGATGGGTGTGTATGCCTGAGTCTGATTCCAGGGGAGGGTGGGGTCAACCTTTTGGCCCCCCGGACTGTTTGCGGGGGGTGAAATGCTGCAGTAGAGTTGAGGTCCATGGACATGAAAGGGAAGGAACCTCCTATGAATCCATATCTTGCTGGCGCGTTGGGAGGCTTGCTGGCGACAGTGCCGATGACCATAGCCATGGAAAAACTGCATCGCAAACTGCCCCGGGAAGAGCGCTACCCGCTTCCACCACGGGAAATCATGGAGGATCTGGTCGAGCGCTCGCCCATCGACAGGACTGTCGATGACAGGTCCATGGTCGAACTTACCCTGGCCTCCCATTTTGTCTATGGCGCCGCGACCGGCGCTTTCTACGGTCTGTTCCTGCATAAACGGCCCCGCCCGATACTCCGGGGTGCCGGCTTTGGCGTGACGGTATGGGCTGCCAGCTACCTCGGCTGGATTCCCGCAGCGACGATACTTCGCCCGGCCACCAAGCATCCTTTGCGCCGCAATCTGTTGATGCTCGCGGCGCACTGTGTATGGGGTGCTTCTACGGCTGGTGTCGCGCGAATGCTGGCTGAGCCTGAGGTTTACCAGACTGCCTTCGAGGCGCAGACGCGGCTTGAGGCAAAGAGAGATGCGTTGGGCTGACAGGCTCAGTAACACGGAAGAGGGCGGGGAACGATAAAAGACGAACCCAATCTGTACCGGCTGATGTTCGGTGGGCAGGCGTTACCGAAGGTGAACATCCGCGCCTAGACACTGCAGGCACAAGCGGTGGTCACGCTCCTGCTTGAGGGTTCTGTCGCCGATCACACACAACAATACAAGGAATAAATCCCATGAGCAGCCCTAAGCCAAGCACTATCCGTGTCGGCCGTCGTTATCGCGCCAGTCGTCTTGAGGGTCCCTACGACGCCATCGTGATCGGCTCCGGCATCGGTGGGCTGACCACCGCCGCCTGCATGAGCAAGCTGGGCAGGAAAGTGGTGGTGTTTGAGCAACACTACACCGCTGGCGGCTTTACCCACAGCTACGAGCGCAACGGCTACGAGTGGGATGTGGGCGTGCATTACATCGGGGATGTGGGCGCCGACCACACCCTCACCAAGCGTCTGTTCGACCATATTACCGATGGCCAGCTCAAATGGGCACCCATGGACAGTCACTTTGACCGGATTTTTCTTGGCGACCGCCATGTGGACCTGGTGGCGGGGCCGGAGGCGTTCAAGGCGGAACTGAAGAAGGCGTTCCCCGGTGAAGACAAAGCCATCGATACCTATCTGGTTTACCTGAAAAAAGTGGCCAGTGCCATGCCGGGGCTGGTGATCGGCAAGGTGCTTCCGGACCTTGCCGCCGGGCCCCTGCGCAAGCTGGTCAGTCGGGCCGCGCCTTCCTACCTGAACCGGCCAACCCGAGAGGTGCTGGAAAGCCTGACCGGCAACCAGGAACTGATCGCCGTGCTTACAGGCCAGTGGGGCGACAATGGCCTGCCGCCGGCGGAATCCAGCTTCATTATTCATGCCCTGATCGCCCGGCACTATCTGTACGGCGGCTACTACCCCATCGGCGGCGCCTCGGAGATGGCAAAAACTATTATTCCGGTCATCCAGCAAAGCGGCGGGGAAGTGTTCACCTACGCCGATGTGAAGGAGATCCTGATCGAGAAGGGCAAGGCTGTTGGCGTGGGCATGGCCGATGGTGAAGAGGTCCGTGCGCCGCTGGTGATCAGTAACGCCGGCGTGTTCAACACATTCGACAAGCTGTTGCCGGAAACCGCACCTCACCATGCCTTTTACCAGGAAAAGCTGAAAACCGTGGAAAGGTCCATGGCCAGCAATTGCTTGTACATTGGCCTGCAGGACACCGCCGAGAACCTGAAGCTGCCGAAAACCAACTTCTGGATTTACCCAGGCGCAGATTATGAAAAGCAGGTCAGCGATTTCATGGCAGCGCCGGATGAGACCGACATCCCGCTGACGTACATTTCCTTTCCGTCTGCCAAGGACCCGAGCTTTGCCGAACGCTACCCGGGCCGGGCCACCATCGAGATTGTCGCGCCGGGTCCCTACGAGTGGTACGAACGATGGGCGGACAAAACCTGGGGCAAGCGGGGAGAAGAGTACGAAGCCGAAAAGGAGGTCTTCGCCCAGCGGCTGCTGGCCAAGCTTTACGAAAAGCTGCCCCATCTGGAGGGCAAGGTGGATTACTACGAGTTGTCCACCCCCCTGTCCACCGATTACTTCTGCCGCTACAGCAAGGGCGAGATCTACGGCCTGAACCACACGCCGGGCCGCTTCGAGCAGGATTGGCTGAAGCCAAAAACCCGGATCCCCGGCCTCTACCTGACGGGGCAGGATGTGATGACCTGTGGCGTGGCCGGCGCCATGATCGGTGGGCTGCTTGCGACTGTGGCTGTCAGTGGCTTTCGGGGGCTACCGCTGGCGAAGAAAATGTTCGTGGGGTAAAAGTGCTTGTCAGGCCGCGTCCCGGGCAGAGCACAAAGTCGAGTTGTCGCACCTGCTTGACGAAATGTGCAATACCGACATGTTTCGCAACAAGAACGCCACAAATCAAGGGCCTAGTGGTCTCTGCATAGGTGCTACGCTCGTCCCAAAGTGCCCATCCCTTCAGCTTCGGGGCACAGCTGGACTAGCGAGCGCTCCTATCCTATGAACTTTCTCAGAAAACTTGGCCTCAGAACGAAGATTGCCCTGCCTTTCATCGTCGCCATTGTCAGTGTGCTTATCGTTGGAAGCCTTAGTGTGACCACCTCGCGGAATCTGGTCGCTGACAGTGACTACCTCGCCGAAAACCTCCTGCCTGCGGTCAGTGAAGTGCTGAATGCGGACCGGGACCTCTACCAGGCCCTGGTCGCACAGATGGCGTATATAAACTTTGCTGAAGGTGGCCAGGTCGCGGAACAGCACCAGGCCGACTTCCATGAAAATGCTGATCAGGCACTGGAGCGTATGGCAAACGCCCGGCTCAGGCTGGGCATAGAACAGGGTGACAGTCTGGTTCAGGGCTTCCAGAGGTCCTTTGATGACTGGCGCAGCTCCGCTGTGAACTCAATGGCCCTGGCCCGTAACGGTGATGCCAGGGGCGCCAGGGCACTGCTGAGTGGCGAATCCGATTCCAGGTTTGGCGAGTTGCGCGACTACTACGACAAGGTGGGGGCGTTTGCAGACGAACAGGCCCAGGAGCTGGCTAAACAGGCTTCTGCCGAGGGCCAGCAGAGCGCAGCCCTTACCGTTACCATTACCCTGGCTGCCGTGCTGATCGGAGCCATTCTCTTTTTCATGTCCAGCAAGCTGGTGGCCATGGCCATCAACCAGATCCGCAGGCGACTGGACGAGATTGCCGAAGGGGAGGGCGACCTGACGCAACGTATACCGGTGGAGGTCAACGACGACCTGGGGCGCCTGTCTGAAAGCTTCAACAAGGTACTGGCGAACCTTCAGACCATGATCCGCACCATCCAGCAGTTATCGGAGCAATTGGCCGACGGGGCCCATCAGCTTGATCGCGAGGCCGCTGACAACAGGGATGGAGTTGCCAAACAGACCGACGCCATCGCCATGGTGGCCGCTGCCATCAACGAAATGCAAAGCGCCATTGAGGAAGTGGCAGGTAACGCGTCGACCGCAGCCGACGCAACCCAGCAGGCCCGCCAGAACGGCGAGAAGGGCGCTGTGATCGTCCGGAAGTCCTCGGGGCAGGTGCACCAGCTGGCCGCGCAGATTTCAAAGGGCGTGGATGTTATCCGGGCCTTGTCGAAGGATTCCGACAACATCAGTTCGGTGCTGGACGTTATCCGTGACATCGCCGACCAGACCAACCTGCTGGCCCTAAATGCCGCCATCGAGGCTGCAAGGGCCGGTGAGCAGGGCCGGGGGTTCTCGGTGGTGGCCGATGAGGTCCGGACCCTGGCCAAGCGTACCCAGAAATCAACGGAAGACATCCAGGTGATGGTCACTGCCCTGCAAGGCGGGGTAGCGGATGTGGTTTCTGTTATGGAGGTCGGCAGCAAGCAGGCGCAGGAAACAGAGAAGCTGGCTGCCGATGCCGAAGTGGAGCTTAACGCCATTCTCGGGGCCATGAATGACCTGGCTGACGTCAATGCCAGCGTGGCGTCCGCGACGGAAGAGCAGACCCAGGTGGTGGACGAGATCAATCGCAGCGTTATCCAGATCAACGACCTGGCCACCGAGGGAGCCTCCCGCTCAGCCACTATTGATGAGATTGGAAAATCCCTGGCGCATTCTGCAGAACAGCTCAATAGTCAGGCGGCCCGTTTCAAGGTCTGAGCGGCCGCCCCTGAGTACCTGGCCGCGATGCCAATGGATGATCGCGGCTGACTTCCTGAGCAATAAACGCATTTTAAGTTCCTGAAAGTCTCCGCTCCTATTGTTCCAGCCATGCCCGCGGGCCCTTCATTTCTAAGCAGATATAATTCGACACACGATATAAATGGCTTGTTTATTTAATAAGGAATAAAAGAGAGCGTGGCTTAACCAATTTGTGGCCGCAACAGATTTACCAACAGCGCAGTGATGGCAATTCTTGCGAATTAATAAATAGTTGCGAGTGCATCAGGCGTCCCGGAACTGAATGGTTATTTATTATTCGGTTCCACCTCTGCCCCTATGAAGGGGTAGAATAAAGCAGCAGGCAATAATAATGAATTTCCCCCGCAATACCGCTAGATATTTATTCAGTACCTTATTTGTTTTATCGGCTTTGTCTCTTTCGGCATGCTCTGACAGCAGCTCCAGCAGTAACACTTCTAACGTTGATGAGCCTCTGGTCGTTGCGGCCCTGGCAGTGACGTCCACTGCGCCAGCAGATGGTTCTACTGTCATTGGCACCAACAGCAAGGTCGTTGCCGTCTTCAATAACGCAGTGAGCAGTGAGACCGTGAATGAAGCCAGCTTTACATTGCAAGGTGCGAGCGAGGCCGCCATCAATGGCCCTGTTTCCTACGATGCGCCCACCAAGACGGCGACTTTAAGCCCTGGCAGCAAGCTCTCGGCCTCCACCGTGTATACCGCGACCGTCAGCACGGACGTTGAAGACGGAAAGGGGCACGCGCTGGTAGAAGATTTTGTCTGGTCTTTCGAGACAGGGGTGACGGTAGATACCACAGCGCCTGAGCTCAACATCACGGCAACCAACCCAGCCAATGGTGAAACCGGGGTTCTGCGGAACATCAAGCTCAATATGGTGTTTACCGAAGCCATTGACCCGGCCACCGTGCGTGCAGCCAATATTACGCTGACTGACGATACGGCCAGCGAAGTTGTAGCGGGCACCCTGTCCTATGTGAATCCCACAACAGTGGTGTTTTCACCGGATACAGCTCTTGCGGTAACTACGCCTCATACACTGAGTCTGAGCACCTCCATTAAAGACCTGGCAGGTATTGCTCTGGCAGCGACCTCATTGACCTTCACAACCGGTGCTGACATATCCTCAAGCCCGGCGGCTGTCGATCTTGGTAGCGCAGGCAACTATGTGCTCCTGACGAAAACAGGGATTACCACCACCGGTACCACCGATATTCTCGGCGACATTGCCGTCAGCCCAGGGGCGCTCTCTTTACTTGCCGGTTTTGATTATGTGCTGAGTTCTGATGGTACCTATGCAACATCTGCCCTGGTGACCGGCAAACTGTTTGGGGCGGATATGGCGGCGCCCATACCGAAGACCCTTACCACAGCAGTCAGCGATATGGAAACCGCCTACGCAGAGGCTGCTGGCCGTACTGATCCGGACTTTACCGAGCTAGGTGCCGGTGAAATTGGTGGGCTGACTCTGGACCCAGGCCTTTACAAGTGGGGGTCTGTCGTTCTGGTAACGTCCGACGTGACTCTTAACGGCAGTGCTACCGATGTCTGGATCTTCCAGATTGACCAAGACCTGAAACTGCAGGACGGCAAGTCAATAATCTTGACCGGAGGCGCCCTGCCACAGAATATCTTCTGGCAGGTTGCAGGCGAGGTAACACTACAAGCCGGCACAACTTTTAATGGCGTTATCTTGGGAAAGACTGCTGTCGCCATGAAGTCTGGCGCGGTCCTGAACGGTCGTGCCCTGGTGCAGACCGCAGTGACGCTGATCGGCAACGACGTGAATCAGCCGGCTGAATAAGTAGCGCGGGCGTTTGCGGAGAGTCTTCCGCACACAACCGCACGGGGCTTCGTCCCCACTTGGAAAAGGACCCTGAGGGGTCCTTTTTTATTCGCTATCCGGCCAGCAATACCTATATCCCCTGGCCCATAAGCATGCTAAAAGACGTGCGCCTTTTGGCAGTCACGTTTCCGTCCGCTATCCACCCTCCCGTTGCAGCAGGATTTCAGAAATGTCCGATAAGTTTTTCTTCAAAGGCAGGCAGGACGCCCGTCAGCACCACACCGCTTACGGCGGTTACCAGCCCGATGCCAACAAGCGAACGGGCAGCAAAAAGTTTCCGTTAGAGCTGGTGGTGACAAGCGAAGCCCGGAAGCAGGAGATTGAAGCGACGGTTTGTGAACATCAACTGCACGCTGACATCATCGTTGATACCCGTGAGGGAGCCGTCGAGTCCATCGCCGGGCTGACTGCCGTGCTGAACAAAGGCGCAACTGTCAGACAGGACAAGCTGCCTGCCCGAAATGAGCCGTGTCACTGCGGTAGTGGCCTCAAGTTCAAGAAGTGCTGTGGCTGAAGTGCCTGCTGCGTAAGTCGAGCAAAGGTAGCGGAAGCTTCAGCTTTCGAGGAGCCGTCAGGCTCCCAAGGTAGGTCGAAGTCATGGGCACCCCTTCGGTGTGCACGAAAGCTGAAGCTTCCGCTACAAAAGATCGGATGCCTGATGCCGTATTGTCGGGCGTTTAAAACGGATGAACGACCGACCCCCTGATAGGGCATTTGAACGTAAGGGACGAGCAAACCCCTGCAGCTGCGGTGTAGGTTATTTTAATGTAGCGGAAGCTTCAGCTTTCGAGGAGCCGTAAGGCTCCCGAGTTTAGTCGCGATGCTGGGCACCCCTTCGGTGTGCACGAAAGCTGAAGCTTCCGCTACGAAATATCATACTCCGACTACTCGAGCATGCGCCGGTACCGCGCAAGTAGGGCTTTGTCAGCGGAGGGATACTCCGGGGCCAGTTCGCGCAGTTTGTCTGCCAGCAGGCGAGCGATAATGGCGCGGGCGTTGGGCTTGCTGTCACCGGGAATGATCAGCCAGGGTGCTTCCGGCAGGTGAGTGGCGGCAAGGGCCTCTTCGGCGTAGCCGAGCAGCTCATCACGGCGTTCCCAGGCCTCGATATCGGACGGGTCGAACTTCCATTGCTTGTGGGGCTTATCGAGTCGCTTGAGAAGTCGGCGCCGGTGCTCGTCTGCTGAAAGATTGAGCCAGAACTTGAGCACGGTGGTGCCTTCCTGAACCAGATGCCGCTCGAAAAAGCGTATTGATGCGTAGCGTGCTTCCCAGTTGTAGCGGTGCAGCTGCCATACCGGCCAGGCACGCTCGGCGATCACCGCTTCATGATGACTGCGGTTAAAGGCCGCGACCTCTCCGAAGGCGGGAAGCATGGGTGTGACACGCCACAGAAAGTCGTGGTGTTTCTCAGCGCCTCCGGGGCGGGAAAAGGACCAGGCATGGAAGCCTGCCGGGTCCATGTAGGCGGCCAGGGTACGGATCAGACTGTCCTTGCCGCTGGCATCGGTGCCGTGGACGATCAGCAGCACCGCTTTCTCGCGATTGGCCCAGAGCCTGCGCTGGTACTCACCGATCGCTTTCAGGCTGGTTTCCAGGTTCGGCAAGGTGGAAGCGTCCGCTACTTTGCAGGGATAGTCCGCCAGTCGGGGCTTGCCGGGCTCGAAGAACCAGGGCTCGGCAGGGAAAGGGATCGGGTTATCCGCCATGGAGTTGTCCTTTCGTTCATTTTTTCGTATCCATGGTTTTACTGTAGCGGTTTCCAAGACACAAAAAAGCCCCGGCTATGTAACCGGGGCTCTGACTGCCGTCCGCATGGACTAGAAGTTGTACTTGCCCGTCAGCGAGACCGTACGCGGCTCGCCATAGGCCACCTGGCCAAACTGTCCAATGTTAGTGAAGTACTTCTCATCCGTTACGTTATCAACGTTTAACTGCACATTGAGCTCTTCGGTGAACTGGTACCTCGCCATCAGGTTCACCAGTGTCAGCGAGTCCTGCTCGACCTTTTCCGGGTTGCCGGTGACCGGGTTGGTGGCATCGGCATAGACCGAGCTTTCCCAATTCACGCCGCCGCCGATGGTCAGCTGATTAAACGCACCCGGTAGCCGGTAGGTGGTAAAGCTTTTCAGAAGCTTGCGCGGCTGGTTGGTGTTCACATCCTCGCCGTTGGCGTCTTCAGCTTCGTAGTAGGTGGCACCCAGTTGCACATCCCAGCCCTCACGAATGGCTCCGGCGAGTTCCAGTTCGATCCCTTCCGAGGTAGCGCCTTCGGCCTCTCGAAAGGCCTGATCGGTGGTGCCGGCAACGAAACTGCTGCCATCAGCCTGGGCCAGGTTGTCCTGCTCAATGCGGAACACCGCCGCTGTTGCGACCAGCCGGTCATTCATAAAGCCGGCCTTTACACCCAGCTCGTAACTCGCGCCCTCGATCGGATCAAGGTTTTCACCTGAGGCGTCGAGCTCATCCTGGGGATTGAAAATGTCGGTGTACGACGCATAGGCGGTGTAGATTTCATTGATGTCGTACAGCAGACCAAAGTACGGGGAGACAACGTCGTGCTCGATGCTCTGCTCTTTGTTGTACGCAGCTTCAGCGCGGTCAACTTCAAGGTCGGTGACCCGGGCGCCGATTATGGCCTTCAGCCTGTCGGTAACGTTCAGGCGGGTGGAGCCATAAAGCGCCAGCTGGGTATCAGTGCGCTTTTCGTAGAGGAATTCCGGTCCCCACTCGTGCTCGGGGTAACCGCGGCCGTCCCATTTGTTGAAGTCCCCAATAGGCGCGACGCTGGTGGCATTGTGCGAGTGGGCAACGAACTCACGCTCGGCGCGGGAGACACCGAAGGTGGCGTCATGGTCGCGTCCGAACAGGCCGTATTGGCCAGAGGCAAACAGGTCCACCATGGAGTACTTGGAGTCGGTCCTGAAGTTGCCGCCTTTAAACGCGGAAATTCCCTCGCCAGTTTCCCGGTTGGGGGCGCCCGTTACGTACAGTAGCCGGGAGTCGCTGTCGGATTCCCCATAATTGAAGCGTGCATTAATCTGCCAATCTTCATTGAGATAATGACCCAGTTCAGCAAATGCATTCTTGTGGGTACTGTCCCAGTATGCCCAGTCGGCCGCAGTGGTCTTGGAGCGACTCCAGTCAGTGCGCGTGCCATCGTCATACCAGAGGGGCAGGCCGCCCCAGGTCGGCGCATCATTGTCATTGCGCTGATAGCTTGCGCCCAGGGTCAGCAGGGTGTTGGCAGAAAGGTCCATCTCAGTGGTCAGGTAGACCAGGCTGTTTTCACTGGCGCCGACGTCACGGAAAGAGTCCTGCTGCTCGTGGCTCACTACCGCACGCCCGCGGACCGTTTTGTCTTCGTTGAGTGCCGAGGCTACATCCAGGGCGGCCTGGGCTTCGTTACGACTGCCTCCGCCAACGATCGCAGAGCCATTGAACTCCCCTGAGTCGGCGCGCTTTCTCACCAGGTTTATCGCAGCCGATGGGTCACCAATGCCGCTCATCAGTCCGGTTGGGCCCTTGACGATCTCCACCTGTTCGTACTGCCTGGCGCTGGAGAGGTTTTCGCCGGTACCCCAGCCTGGATCGAAGGGGGTTGGAACGCCGTCGATCAGGTAGTTGGTGATCTCGAAGCCCCGGGCAAAATAGAATTGCCGGGCGCTGTCGTATTCTTTTACGGAAATACCCGTGGCCTGCGCCAGTGCGTCATTGACGGTGGTGAGATTCTGGTCTTGCATGCGTTTCTCAGTGATCATTGTGACCGACTGAGGTGTCTCACTGACCGAAAGCGGCAGGCCCGAAGAAGCCCGGCTTTTCTGGCCGGTATATTCTTCGGCAGGGTCTGCCCCCGGGTTTTTGTCGGCTTCCGCCGTTACCTCGATGGCTTCCAGTTGCACCGCCTCAGTGCTGGCGTCATTTGAATCTGTGGAAGTTTCCTGGGCGTGGGCCGTCGAAAACGTTGCGAATGCGATGCTGGCTACCGATGCCTTGATCGCCAGATTCAATGGCTTCACGGTGAATGAAATGCCGCTGCGAGTTAATGCGGATCTGTTCATAATGTCCTCTGTACGGGGCAGTGTTAAACGTGGAACTGGATTAAAAGTTTAAGAGACGCGCATTATATATAGGCAATTTTTAAAAACAAATAAAAATTGTTCGCATTAAGATGTAGATTAAAGAAGCAAGAAGGCGGGGAGTTCGAATGCAACGGAAGCTTTAGCTTTCGAGGAGCTGCCAGGCTCCCGGTGGGCCGAGATGTTGGGCACCCCTTCGGTGTGCACGAAAGCTGAAGCTTCCGCTACGAAAGACCGGTGCCTGATGCTGAGGTGTGGGGTGTTGAGCGCTGCGACCGATCGTTCGCCCGACACTGCGAGGCAGGGTGTTTTAATGTAGCGGAAGCTTCAGCTTTCGAGGAGCCGTTAGGCTCCTGGTTTTGTATAGGCGCTCAGAACTCCAGGCAGATCTTGCCGAAGTGCTTGCCGGATTCCTCGTAGCGAAACGCGTCCGCAATTTCGTCCAACGGGAATGACCGGTCGATCATCGGTTGCAGGCCGTTTGCTTCGATGGCGCGGATCATTTCCTGTTGATGGGCGCGGCTGCCAACGATCAGGCCCTGCAGGCGAGCCTGTTTGGCCATCAGCTTTGCGGTTGGTACGTCGCCGGACCGGCCGGTGAGTATGCCGATCAGCGATATGTGACCACCGATGCAAACGGCGTCGATGGATTCCGGCAGGGTTCCGGGACCCCCCACTTCAATTACAAGGTCCACACCCCGGCCGTTGGTGAGTTCAAGTACCCGCTGGCCCCAGGACGGGGTGGTTTTGTAGTTAATGGTGTGGTCGGCCCCAAGGGCGCTCAGCCGCTCAAGCTTGTCATCGGAAGATGAGGTCGATATCACCCGGGCGCCCATCATTTTCGCGAACTGCAGTGCAAATATGGATACACCCCCGGTACCAAGTGTGAGCACCGTATCACCGGCCTTGAGGCCGCCGTTCACGACCAGGGCTCGCCATGCGGTCAGTCCGGCGGTCGTCAGGGTCGCCGCCTGGGCGTGGCTAAAGCCTTTTGGTGCCAGTGTGAAATAGCTCGCTGGCGTCACCACGTACTCGCGGGCGTAACCGTCGATGCCGTCCCCCGGGGTTGTAGTGAAATTGTCGATAGGCGCAGGGCCGTTTTCCCATTGCGGAAAGAAGGTGGACACGACGTGGTCTCCCACCTTGAATTCGCTCACGTGGGTTCCCGTCGCCTCGACCACGCCTGCTCCGTCGGCCATGGGTATGCGGCCATCAGCGGTTGGTATGGCACCGGCAACCACAGCGTAGTCATGGAAGTTCAGAGAGTTGGCGTGAATGCGCACCCGCACCTCGCCGGGGCCAGGTTCGCCCGGCTCCGGTCCGTCGGTGATTTTCAGTTGGTCCAGCCCGCCAGGCTGGGAAACAGTGGCGAGTTTCATGCTAAAGCCTCCTTTCTTTGGTTGTTCAGTCGGGCAGATCCGCAACCCGGTCGACCACAGCGGCATAGAGATCGCGCGTTGACGCCAGGGCACCGTCATGCACCTCCTGGGCTGACAGCACCTTGCCGTTGGCCGCCTCCAGCGGACGGGTTGCTGTGGCGCTGGCGACTACTGTAGGCGCGTAGCCCAGGTTGAAGCCACCATGGGCTGTGGAGTTGACGCACATATGAGTCATGAAGCCAGCCAGAACGATGTTTTTCACCCCCTTGGCCTTGAGCTGCTCGTCCAGGTCAGTCTGCACGAACGAGTTGGGGAAGTTTTTGGTAATGACCGGCTCGCCGCCTTTCGGGGCAACGATATCAGCGATGGCACCGATTCGATCATTGACGTCGTAGGGTGAGCCCGGGCCGGCGTCATGGCGGATATGAAATACCGGAATCCCCTGGGCCCGGGCCTTCTCCAGAAGTACATGGGCCTCCTCCAGGGCTTCTTCTACGCCCTCCAGTTTCATCACGCCCTCGCGGTAGGTGTTCTGGCAATCGATCATGATCAGGGCGGAGTCCGAAAGCTTTGCCGGCGCATGGCCGAGGCCGTTGAGTTCCCGGAGCGTGGTGGCCGGTGTGGAAGAGGATGCTGTCATTGTCGTTCTCCTGCGTTTGGCGTCGATGCATCAGTGCAACATGGGCCTGCTTCGAAGTACATACGACGATAAACCTGATCCGATGGGTCTTTGGGAGGATAGCTTGGGCGAGGCGGTTCACAGAGCCCGTGGTCGAGCTTGGCCGGGAACCAGGGGTGGCGGTCCAGAAGACCGCCTGCTTTTTACTGCCAGTAATTGTTTGCCGCCGCGACGGTCTGGAAGTGAACCGCTACAACTTCCGAGGCATGGATCAGTGCCTCGCCATCACCGGCGTATTTCTCACGCTCGCGGAACAGAATGTCCTTGTCCGGCTGTGTAATCTTTACACCCATTCGGGAGAGTTTGATGGCAAGTTCAAACCCTGCCTGTGGTGTATCTGTCTTCAGGCTCGTTAACCATGCCTCTGACTTCTCGCCTTCTTCGGCCTGAATGGCCATGGGCAGGGTAAGGGCCATAACGGTTAGAATTGCCATTACACCTTTCTTTGTTGTGATCATGGAGATCTCCTTTTCTCATCAGTTGGGGTACCGGCGCACTTTTGCTTCGGGCCCGTTTGGCCTCCGGTCTGAGGTCCACCCATTTAGGACTTATAAATATGCACGTTCAATATCTCTTTAGAGGGAGATGGCAGCAGTGACCCTGGCGGAAAAACTGTGTCTGACCGCCGCCTTTATCTTTTTCATGACGGGCCTGGTGACCGGCATCTGGAAATACCGGTGCATGGCAACCAGTTCGAACGCATCAGCACCGAGGTATGTGGACGTCGCCCACAGAAGCTCGCTTATGTACAGCTTTGCGGCGTTGTTACTGGGCTGGTTTGCCGGCTACAGCATGCTTCCTGCCTGGCTGAATACAGCGGCTGCGGCATCGGCTCTCGGCTTTTTTGCCCTGGCCATAGGCACCTACCTTGTGCACGGCGTTCTGCGCGATACCAGTAACCAGTTGCGCAAACCGCACAGGCTGGGAAGCACAACCTTGCCGCCCTGGGTGATCCACAGCTTTATGATTGTCCTTGTCGTAGCCGAGGTTGGTGGCTCACTGGTCCTGGGTGCCGGCGCCTTGATGGCAATCTGGTGAAAGCCGCGGCGGCCGACCAGCACACCGTTGGTGTGCACGAAAGCTGAAGCTTCCGCTACGAAAGGCTGTACGCCTGAAGCTGCAGCGTAGGAGCGTCTGAATGTCGCGGACGACCGAACACCTGAACCTGCGGTGCGGGCTGTTTTTAATGTAGCGGAAGCTTCAGCTTTCGAGGAGCCGTCAGGCTCCTGATATGGGCCGGAATGTTGAGCACCCCTTCGGTATGCACGAAAGCTGAAGCTTCCGCTACGAACGACCAGAGCTGAAGCTTCCGCTACGAACGACCAGAGCTGAAACTTCCGCTAGCAGTGATCAGATTGGCGCCACGCCGAAGAGCCATTGGTGGGCCCAGAATACTGTGATCAGGTACACCGCAAGGCCGCCGATTACGGCAATGGCATCATTGGCAGCGCTCTTCGGAAGCGTTGGAATGGGACGTTGGCCCCTGCGCTTCAGGGAGATGCGATCGATCACTGCCCACGCCAGGAAAGAGCCAAACAGCAGCAGATCATGAAGCATGCCGTTGGCGAGCAGGTGCGCCAGTGCCCACAGCTTGACGGCCACCAGCATGGGGTGCCCCAGTTTCGCCTTGATTCTGCCGGGCAGGTAGGTGGCAAAAAGAAGGGGAAATACCGGGACCAGCAGCAGCATTGCCAGGTGTTTCAACCAGCCTGGCGGCGTGTAAATGACTGTCGGATCCATTCGGGCGGCACCGTAGCCCCAGATGATCAGCACCAGGCCAACCAGCGAGATCAGTGAGAAGACCCCTTTGAAGGCGGCTTCACCCATGGACGCACGCAGGCGGTTACGTAGCGGTTCATTGACGATGGAAAGCGAGTGAATCCCCAGAAACAGAACCAGACCAGCGATCAGTGTGGTCATTTGCCAAACTCCTTTTTGTCGATAAGGCCGGACTTTATTAATTGCCGGTTTAACAGCAGTGCTGTCCATGTGAGTATAGCCGTGCAAACCAAGCCAGAACGTGAACCATCACCGAGGGCGGGATCGCGTTTCGCTTATCCCCGGCCTCAGCCATACCGGACGCTTCCCGACAAGAGCCGGGCCCGTCACTGTCCAGGACACAAGGATCTGCGATGTTTCACATTCACGTCGAGCGCACGCTTGCCAGAGATATAGACACGGTATTCGAGGCCCTTTCTGACCACGCACGTTATGAGCGCTTCCCTGGAGTTGGCAAGTCAGTTTTGCTGGAGAAAGGGCGGCTCGAGACCAATGGTACCGGGGCGCTGCGTGTCATCGGCGCCGGCCCCCTTGAACTCACCGAACGTATTACACGGTTCAACAGGCCCACGGTAATGCACTATCTGATAGAGAAATCGAGCCCGCTTCCCATAGCCCACAGCCGGGGTGAAATCACCCTGGAGCCCCGGGGCGAGCACACCCATGTGACCTGGGTCTCCGAGGGCCGCGTCAAGGTTCCATTTGTGGGCAAAGTGCTCGATAAGCTGGCTGAGCAGAGGTTTGCAAGGGCCTTCGCGTCTCTGCTGAAGTCTATCGAGCGATAGTGAGGGTGGCCTGACGTCTTCCTGAACTCTGCCAGGCCTATCCGGCAGGGGTCAGGGGCAAGTGACCTTACTTGAACCGAATCACCAGTTCGCGGAGATCTTCGGCTACCTGTCCCAGGGCCTTGACGCTCCGGGTGGACTCCTCGCCTTTGTGAAGGTTGCTTTGCGCCAGGCCGGATATGTTTTCTACCTGGGCATTGATCTGGTCGGAAACCTGGGCCTGTTCTTCCACGGCGGCGGCCATCTGGAGGGCCATATCAGCAATGTCCGTCACCGCGTCGGCGATGCTGGTCAGGGTTTTTTCTGTTTCAAACATTTTCTGCAGGCCAGTTTCAGCGGCTTTTGTGCCCTGTTCGGCAACCGCCACCGAACGCTCTGACCCGCTCAGCAGGCTTTCCACCACGTTATGAATTTCCTGGGTGGATTCCTGGGTGCGTCGGGCCAGGGTACGAACCTCGTCTGCCACAACCGCAAAACCGCGGCCGTGCTCGCCAGCGCGGGCAGCCTCAATGGCAGCGTTAAGTGCCAGCAGATTGGTCTGGTCGGCAATCTGCTCGATGATGCCAGCGGCAGAGGCAATACTCTGGGATTGGCTGGCCAGTTCGGTCACCGACTGGCGAATGCCGTCGACCGTTACCTTCAGTTCTTCGATAGCCTTGCGGGTAGACTCCACCACTTTGCGGCCACTCACCGCGAGGCCGCGGGATTCTTCAGCCCGGTTGGCTGTGGTTTGAACGTTTGACGAAACCTCCGCGATAGTCATCGACATCTCGTAAACGGCGGCGGCCGCCTGTTCGGTCTCAACCTGCTGCCTGCGCAGGGCTTCCTGGGTCTCGTGGGCGATTTCAAGGCCAGTGACCGAACTGGTTGTTATCAGGCCTGCGGAGTCTTCCATTCGGGTCAGTACCGCGTCAAGGTGTGCCTTTTGAGCCATAACCGCGACCTTGATGCGCCCCCGTTCCGGCGAATCCTCGGTGTACGACTTGGCGGCCAGAACGTCGGAAAAGCTGTTTTTCAGAAGCCCCGTGATGGCACTCTGCAGTTGCTTTTCACTGGCTTGCTTCCAGATCACGGCGACCACCACGCTGATGGCCAACAAGCCCAACGCGACGGCCGGGAAGCCAGTAGCATGGACACCGGCTGCGACGGCGATCATGGCGATCAGTGCGATGGCTCCGAAGGGCACTGTCTCCCACCACTGGATCACAGGCTTGCCGGCATTGATGCCAGCGTAGAGCCGGGCTGCGCGCTCAACATCTGCCCGCTCAGGACAGCTGCGTACCGACTCGTAGCCGACCACCCGGCCACTTTCGGTGACAGGGGTCACATAGGCGCTTACCCAGTAGTGGTCTCCGTTCTTGCAGCGGTTTTTCACCAGCCCCATCCAGGGCCTGCCTGCCTTGAGGTGAGACCACATGTTTTCGTAGGCGGCCGGGGGCATATCCGGGTGGCGGATAATGTTGTGGGGTTGGCCTATCAGCTCTTCCCGGCTGAAACCGCTGATATCCACAAAGGCCCGGTTGCAATGGACAATCTTGCCGGTGAGGTCCGTTGCCGAAATCAGCTTCTGGCCGCGGGGAAACGGACGCTCACTCTGGGTGACCGGAAGATTTTTTCTCATCTGCAAACGTACCTGCTGGGTAATGGCCTGGAAGGGCTGGGAAAGCGCCGGGTAGAGTACCAACCAGCTCAAGTTGAAAGTGTAATTTATTGTTTTCAATAGTTATGAAGCACAGAATCAACGCCCTCTATGGTTGCCGGCAACGTATCGATACGGTAACTGGCGTGCAGGTCAGTTCACTTCTATCTTGGGTTAAAGACTCAGGGAGAAGCGCCATGGAATGGCTTGCAAGGAAGCTCAGGCTGAAGACCAATCCAACCATCTTCTTTACCTCTGCGGGTATCATGGTGGTTTTCCTGGTGTTGCTGCTGATAGCCCCGGGGCCGATTGGAGACGCCTTCGGTGCCGGACGCACCTGGATCGTGACCAACCTTGGCTGGCTCTTCATCCTGGGGGTGACCAGTTGGGTCGCCTTCCTGCTTTGGGTCGCGCTCAGCCGTTATGGCGTCATACGCCTTGGAGGCAACGACGCCAAACCTGACTACGGTAATCTTTCCTGGTTCACCATGCTCTTCGCCGGCGGTATCGGTACGGTGCTGATGTTCTGGGGTGTGGCAGAGCCGATTTCCCATTTCGCATCGCCACCCCGCTCAGGAGTAGAGCCATTCTCCGTTGAGGCCGCAGACGATGCCATGGGCTTCTCGATCTATCACCTGGGGTTGCATACCTGGGCGATCTTCACCTTGCCAGGTTTGGCTTTTGCCTACTTTATCTATCGCTACGACCTGCCGATGCGTTTCAGCTCGGTGTTCTACTCCCTGATAGGGGACCGTATTTATGGACCGCTGGGAAAAACCCTGGACATCTTTGCGGTACTCGGCACGCTCTTTGGTGTTGCCGTTTCGGTCGGGCTGGGTACCCAGCAGATCAATGCCGGACTCACCGAACTGTTTGGTGTCGCGGATTCAGTAACCTCCAAGGTCATTGTCATTACCGTACTGACGACTGTGGCGGTGGGTTCGATCGTGGCTGGTCTGGACTCGGGTATAAAGCGGCTGTCCAACCTCAATATCAGCATGGCCGTGGGGCTGATGTTTTTCGTACTGTTTACTGGCTCCACGGTTTTCCTGCTGCGAGCGCTGGTGGAAACATTCGGCCTTTATATAACCAACCTGCTGCCGATGGCTTTCTGGAACGATGCGCTTGCCCAATACGACCATGAAGACGGCGGATGGGGCTGGCAGGGTGGTTGGACCGTATTTTACTGGGCCTGGACCGTCACCTGGTCTCCCTTTATCGGCATTTTCATAGCCCGTATCTCCAGGGGACGGACGATACGGGAGTTCGTGCTGGGTGTGCTGTTTGCACCCTCCATTTTCACTCTGGTCTGGTTCAGTATCTTCGGCTGGTCGGCCATGGAGATCGACGGCATCGGCGCAGAAACCCGTGCAGCCCTGGGCGCAGAGGCAGGCTCCCTGTCCACGGCGGTCGAGGAAAGTATTCCCCTGGCACTGTTTGCGTTCTTTGAAAATTTCCCCGGCACGGCCCTTATCCAGGGCCTGGCGGTGGTGATCGTAGCCATATTCTTCGCCACCTCGTCAGATTCCGCCTCCCTTGTGGTGGATATGCTATGCACCGGCTCTCCGGACCCGGGGCCCTGGCATCAGCGGGTTTTCTGGGGTGTCTCGGAAGGCGTGCTCGCAGCCATGCTGATCGTGCTTGCTGGCGAGGCCGGGCTGACCGCCTTGCAGGAAGTGATCACCGTGGTCGGGTTGCCTATGTTCGTTCTTGTGTTTGCGATGATGGTTGCGCTTTTCCAGGGTCTTTCAAAAGAGGATCTGACAGAAATCAGGGTAGGTAAGCCACCACCTGTTGAGGAGCTGAAAAATATATAAGTATCTTTTTAAGCATCTAGCGCCCTATAGTGAAATGGTCGCGTTTGGCGATGACTAAAAACAGTCAGCAATCAAAAAGGGATTTTTATGAATAACATTATCTATATCGTGGGCCTGGTGGTTATTGTCCTGGTCGTCCTGTCATTCTTTGGCCTGCGCTAGACACAGTCGTACGCTTTGACCTGCATTCACAGCCATGATATCAGCCGACCGAAGCGTCGGCTTGAAGCATTTCCCCGCTGACTAGACAGGGAGCCTGGCGGCTCTACGAAAGCTGAAGCTTCCGCTACGTTTACACAACCAGCTATAAATAATCGGCTATTGATCTTTTGTAGCGGAAGCTTCAGCTTTCGAGCACCCTGACGGGGCGCCCTTCCTGATTGACTCGCTCATTTGCACTCTGTGGACCCTTGCTCCATAAGTTCCCCAAAGCGATTGCTGTAGCTTTGCATCGCTTCTTCGACACTTGCCTTATCTCCGCCACGGGTTGCGGCCAGACTCTCCAGCTCCTGTTCGACCTCGCCTTCCTCAAACCCATTGGTAAGCAATTTGACCGTCAGGGGAATCAGTTCTCTGTCCGACTCTGATGTGTTCGATACCACATAGTCACTCAGACACTGGCAGTTCAGTAAGCGTTGATGGTCGCATAGCAAGTTGGTCAGGGCTTTTTTGGCGGCTTTGGTGTCTGGGGTAACATCTTCACTGCAGGCGGTGGCTATTAAGAGCAAAGAGCCCAAAAGAAGGCCTGCCCTGGCGGATGGTCTGGGGTTCGCAAAAAACGCGCGCATACTTTTCTCCGGTTCGACTGTTCAGGTCGTCGCGGACATAGCCCGCGACACAACCATCGCTCTATCCAAGAGCGGAACATTTTGATTGCGCCGGTAACAGCATAAAATGTGCCTATAATCAAAAAGGTATATAAATCAGTCGGCCGGAAATTGCAGGAAAGGTTCGCTGAACCGGGTTGTAAAAAGCCCCGACATGTTGCCATCGTATGCCAGGTCTTGGGCTACATGGCAGAGATTTGCCTTCAGGGCTTCTGGCTCTGCCCGCCCGCAACACTCGATGGGATAAGAAAGTGGCTGGCGACCCCCAGTGAAACAGCGGAGTTCCGTTAGGCGCACCTTGTGTTGTCGCTCGAATTCAACAAAGCAAGATTCGGGTCGGCCCCGGGTCGGCGAGCCTCTATCATGGAGACTGATCTGCCAGGCCATGCTATTGCTGGCTATAAGGCAATCGTTTCCAGATTCGGCTGGGCTTATGGAGAGCTTATGGAGGGTGCCATGGAGGAGGGTATGGGTAAGTCAGACTATAACCGTATCGAGCAGGCCATGACCTTCATGGCGACGGGGCAGCCCAGCCTGGAAGAGGTGGCGGCCCATGTCCACCTCAGCCCATTCCATTTCCAGCGGATGTTCTGTCGCTGGGCCGGAACCACGCCCAAGCGGTTCCTGCAGGCCCTCACCCTGGAGCGGGGCAAGCGCAGGCTGGAAGAAGCACACTCCCTGATGGACGTATCCCACAGCATCGGTTTAAGTGGCAGCTCAAGGCTGCACGATCACTTTGTATCCCTGGAGGCAGTAACACCCGGGGAGTACAGGAGCCAGGGTATGAACCTGGCCATTCAGTACGGTTTCCATGAAACGCCCCTGGGCAGAATCTTGGTTGCGGCCACCAACCGGGGTATCTGCCGGCTGGAATTTCTTGATTACCGATCCCCCGAGGATGTGCTTGCTGACCTGCACAAGGACTGGCCCCGAGCGACGCTCGCAAGAAACGATCAGGCCACAAGCCAGGTGATTGATGGGCTGTTCAGGGCACAGGCGGATTGGCAGCGGGGCCCCGTGTCCTTGCATGTGGTCGGCACCAATTTCCAGGTCGCCGTATGGCGTGCCCTTCTGAGGATTCCCTCCGGTAAGCTGACCAGTTATTCACAGATCGCCAGGGCGATGGGCACGCCCAGGGCTTCGCGGGCGGTAGGCAATGCCATCGGGGCCAATCCCGTGGCCCTGCTGGTCCCCTGTCACCGGGTGATCCAGCAGAGTGGCGCTATGGGCGGCTACCGCTGGGGTGGCCCCAAGAAGCTGATGGTGCAGACCTGGGAGAGCTTGCGTAGCGAACCCGCTGACGTGTGAGCGGTCACCGCAGGGGACGGGGGCCTGAGCAGGAAAAATCGTGTGCTGCACCTTTCTGTCGAGACGAGGCCGGTCGAAATCTGGATAATGGCGCTCAAAGTTTCGCCACTCAGCCAAAATTTCCCGATCCGGTAGCCTTGCAATGGAAATCAACGTCAACTTTCTCGACAACCTCAGACTGGAAGCGAAGTTTGACGACTTCTCCGTCCTCACCGACCAGCCCATCCGTTACAAGGGCGATGGCTCGGCACCCAGCCCCTTTGACTACTTCCTGGCATCCTCGGCGCTGTGTGCAGCCTATTTTGTGCGGGTCTACTGTCTGGCGCGGGGCATTTCCACCGACAATATCCGGCTGTCCCAGAATAATATCGTCGACCCGGAAAACCGCTACAACCAGATCTTCAAGATCCAGGTAGAGCTGCCGGAAGACATCTCCGACAAGGACCGGCAGGGCATCCTGCGCTCCATCGATCGCTGCACCGTCAAGAAGGTGGTGCAGACCGGGCCCACCTTCGAGATTGAGTCGGTGGACAGCCTGGATGAAGACGCCCAGGCCCTGCTGATGACCACCCCAGAAGCCGGCCATACCTACATCGAGGGCAAGGACCTGCCCCTGGAACAGACCATCGCCAACATGACCGCCATTCTGGCGAAGCTGGGCATGAAAATTGAGATCGCGTCCTGGCGCAACATCGTGCCCCACGTCTGGTCTCTGCACATTCGCGACGCGGCTTCGCCCATGTGCTTCACCAATGGCAAGGGGTCGACCAAGGAAAGCGCCCTGTGCTCGGCCCTGGGCGAGTTCATTGAGCGACTGAGCTGTAACTTTTTCTACAACGACCAGTATTTCGGTGAAGATATCGCCCACCGGGACTTCGTTCACTACCCGGACGAACAATGGTTCCAGCCAGGGCCGGAGGACGAGCTGCCTGAGGGCATCCTGGACGATCATTGCCTGTCCATCTACAACCCGGACGGGGAGCTGGCCGGCTCCAACCTGATCGACACCAACTCCGGCCGGGCGGATCGGGGCATCTGTTCGCTGCCGTTCGTGCGCCAGTCCGACGGCGAGGTGGTGTACTTCCCCTCCAACCTGATCGAGAACCTGTTTCTCAGCAATGGTATGAGCGCGGGCAACACACTGCCTGAAGCCCAGGTGCAATGCCTGTCGGAGATTTTCGAGCGGGCAGTGAAGAAGCAGATCATTGAAGAGGAAATCGCCCTGCCGGATGTGCCCCTGTCGGTGCTGGAAAAGTTTCCCAATATCCTGGAAGGCGTGCAGGCGCTGGAAAAGCAGGGCTTTCCCATACTGGTGAAGGACGCCTCACTGGGTGGTCAGTACCCTGTGGCCTGCGTCACCCTGATGAACCCGAAAACCGGGGGCGTCTTTGCCTCCTTCGGCGCCCACCCGAGCTTCGAGGTGGCCATGGAGCGCAGCCTGACGGAACTGATGCAGGGCCGCAGCTTTGAAGGACTGAACGATGTACCGCCGCCCACCTTCAACAGCCAGGCGGTGACCGAGCCCAACAACTACGTTGAGCACTTTATCGATTCTTCGGGGGTGGTTTCCTGGCGCTTCTTCAGTGCCCGGTCGGACTACCAATTCTGCCAATGGGATTTTTCTGGCACTAACCAGGAAGAGGCGGACAGCCTGTTCGGTATCCTCAGGGCGATGGGTAAAGAAGTCTACGTGTCGGTCCATGAAGATCTGGGTGCCCCGGTCTGCCGCATCCTGGTGCCTGGCTATTCGGAAGTCTACCCGGTGGAGGACCTGGTCTGGGACAACACCAACATGGCCCTGGACTACCGGGAAGACATTCTCAACCTTCACCGCCTTGATGAGGGGCAACTGACCGACCTCGTGGAGCGTCTGGAGGAAAGTCAGCTGGACAACTACATGAAGATCATCAACCTGATCGGTGTTGAGTTTGACGAAAACACCGTCTGGGGCCAGCTCACCATCCTTGAGCTGAAACTGATGATCTACCTGGCGCTGCAGCAGCATGAAGAAGCCCTTGATTCAGTGGACGCCTTCCTGCAGTTCAACGACAACACCGTGGAGCGCAACCTGTTCTACCAGGCCATGAACGCGGTGCTGGAAATTGAGCTGGACGGCGAGCTCGAGCTGAACGATTTCCTGTTCAACCTTCGTCGCATGTTCACAGAGCCGACCATGGAAACCGTACTGGGTGCAGTGAACGGCAGCCTTCGCTTCCCAGGTCTCACGCCAACCAACATGCAGCTCGACGGCCTGGACAGGCACCTGCGGCTGATTGAGAGCTATAAAAAGTTGCACGAGGTTCGGGCTGCTAATACTCGCCAGCCCTTGGCTGGCTGATATCCGGCACCAACTCTGGCGAGGCATCTGGCCCCTATACCCCTGGCTAGCGTGCCACGCGCTAATTAGACTGGGCTAGCTAACCATGCTTTCGCCAGAGGTTTATACGTGTCTCAGGATCTTGCTGTACTGAACAAACAGGCCATTTCCGCGGCCAAGAATCATATGGGGGATGTGGCCTGGCCCACCGTCATGCTTGTGGCGGTCGTGCTCACCGGGTTTGTGACGAACCTTTGGCTGTTCGCCAGCGGGGCGCTGTCTGTCTGGCTGGCTCTGCCTGTGCTTGGGGCTCTGACCTACCTAGCTTATACCCCTTTGCATGAGGCCGTGCATGGCAATATTCACGGCGGTCATGAACGGCTCAGGTGGCTGAACGATCTCTGCGGTTACCTGGTGGCGCCGCTGATTGCCATACCTTACGCTTCCCACCGCCACGAGCACTTCACCCACCACCGGTATACCAACCAGCCGGACAGGGACCCGGACTACATGGTCAGCGGCATGGGCAGGGGCCTGATACCCGCGGTCATCACGGTCATCCGGTTCCTCGGAGTCCAGAACAGCTTTTTTGCCCGGCAGCATTGGGCAACAGCATCAGTGAAGGACCGCACCATCTACTGCATGGAGGTGCTGGTTTCCCTGGGCTGGCGGGTAGTGTTCGTGGTGGCGGTGGACCTGCCCGGCACCCTCAGCGTCGTTGTTCTGGGCTATCTGTTTGGTGGCTTTTTCACCGCTTACTGGTTTGCCTACCGGCCCCACATTCCCTACCAGGAGCCGAAACGCTACCGCAACACCAACAGCCTGATCATGCCGAAATGGATGAAGCCGCTGGAGTGGTTCTGGATGGGCCAGAACCTGCACTCAATACACCATCTGTTTCCCCGTGTGCCGTTTTATCGGTACCACGGCCTGCATCGTGAAATCGAACCTATTCTGCGCGCCCATGGCACGCCGATCGTGGGCATTTTCAGCCGGCAGCCGATGGGGCCTAGCGCTGCTCGCCTTTGACCAGTAAAAACCGTTGACCGAAGGCAAGCAAAAGCGGGCCGGCTTTTTGTAACTGGCGAGCCTTTCCGGTCAGGGGCCCCATTTCCGTACCAAAGGAAGTTGGTATAATACAGACCTGTTCCCCAAATCAAGGTACGTATGAGTCTCCTGATCGCGTTCGCGGTTCTTTCTATCGCCTTTTCATTTCTTTGCTCAATTCTTGAAGCAGCGCTTCTATCGGTAACCCCAAGCTATGTAGCCTCGCTGAAAAAAGACAAGCCTTCCCTGTTTCAGCGTCTACGCAAGCTCAAGGATGATATCGAGGATCCACTTGCTGCTATCTTGACTCTTAACACGGTCGCTCATACCGCGGGCGCGACAGGCGTCGGTGCGCAGGTGGCGGTGCTGTTTGGCGAAGCCTGGCTGGGTGCGGCTTCGGCAATAATGACACTGGCGATTCTGTTCTTCTCGGAGATCATACCCAAGACCATCGGTGCAAAATATTGGCGCGCCATAGCGCCCTATTTGCCCGGCGTGCTCGGCTTCCTGGTGAAAAGTCTGCTTCCCTTCGTTTGGCTGTCGAAGCAGGTGACCCGGCGACTTACGCCCGGCGAGGATGAAACCGACATCCGGGCCGAGATCAGTGCCCTGGTGGAAATCGGGCGTGACCAGCAGGCCCTGGATGAGGACGAGCGCCGCATGATTCAGAACGTCCTGCGTTTCCACGAGATCAAGGTGAGCGGGGTAATGACCCCGAGAACCGTCTGCAAGACCATCAGGCCTGATACCACGGTGGAGGAATTCCGTAATCTGGTGACGTCACTGCCCTTCTCGCGCTATCCGGTGATCGACGAGGACGACGAGGCCTGGGGCTACATCCACAAGTCCGACCTGCTCACCATTGATGAAGACGCCAACCTCATGGACCACTTGCGGCCGGCCAAGCGGGTCAAGGGCACCACCAACATCGAGTTTCTGTTCGCGGAAATGCTTCGCGAGCGCCAGCACATGGTGCTTGTTTATGATGAGCTGGGCACCTGGCTTGGTATTGTCACTCTCGAGGATATCATGGAGACTCTGTTGGGCACCGAGATCATGGATGAGACTGACAATGTCTCCAACCTGCGTAAATTCGCCAAGCAGCGCTGGAGCAGAAAGCTGCGGCACGGCAGGTCGGGGGTCAGGTCGGGCAGGTAAAACTGGCGATGTCGATCGAGTGCCCGGTGAGCTTGACAACCCGGAGCGATATATCGAGTCCGGTCGAACACTACGTGCAGCCGGGCTCATTGGTCGAGACCTAACGACAAGCGCGGCTGTTCACTCTAAGGTAATGCATAGTTGACGGTCGATTGAGCTCAGCAAATCTGTCAGGAGGCATACATGGGACCGGAACATTATGGATGGGGTGGCTGGTGGGTGTTTCCCTTTCTCATGCCCCTGGTGATGATAACGGCGTTTGTGGTCCTACTCTACTTCATATTCGGCCGTGGCGGGTCGAGTAGACCCTGGGGAAACGATTCGGACAGCGCGGTGAACTCCAGGGAAACTGCGCTCGATATTGTCCGGAAACGCTATGCCAGGGGCGAGATAAGCCGGGATGAGTTTGAGCAAATAAAAAAGGACTTGGAGAGCTGATAGGCTCACCACGTAGCGCCTGTACCTCGACCTCTCCCTGGTGGTAGGTTTTGGTCAGTCCCACGGTATGGAATACCTGCTTCCCTGTTTCTACAGGCACTGTATACGCCCCCGGCCAAGCACAACGCGCCCCTGCCGCTCCAGTTCTTTCAGCAGGCGGCTGACCACTTCACGGGCGGTGCCCAGTTCCACCGCCAGTTCCTGATGGGTAATGCAGATCGCCCCCTGTTTCGCCCGGCTGCCCAGCCATTCTTCCAGGCGTTCGTCCATGCGGCGGAACGCTACTTCCTCCACAAGCAGCATAAGGTCGTCGAGCCGGCGGCCGTAGGACACCATGATGCCGGCCCGGAACTCGGCCGATACAGCCATCATCTGATCAAAAAGGGGACGAGGCACCATAATGGCCTCGGCAGGCTCTTCCACCACCGCCTCAGCCCGATAGCCGTGGCCGGACATCAGGCAGCCGATGGACAAGGTGCATATTTCACTGGCTCCCATGCGGTACAGCACTATGCCGTGCCCGGAGGCCCCGGTCATCTGAACTTTTACGGAGCCAGTGACCACCAGGGGCAGACCTGAACAGGGATCGCCAGGTCGGAAAATGACTGTTCCAGGCGGTAAAGACAGCAACGTCAGCGTGGTCTCTGCCTCTTGCCTTATCTGCGCGGGCAAGACCTCGAGAATAGGGTGTTTCAGCGTCTGGTCGTTTTTGCTCATTTACAGACTCCCTGTGTGACTTAGTCACTGAGTGCTTTGTCGCAGGCTCCTAAAGTAAAAGCACCCCTCATAATCCTATAGGAGAGAAGATGATGAGCCGCAATATGGGGACCGTAGACCGAACCGTTCGAGCCATTCTGGGCCTGGTGCTTATCGCCCTTGTGTTTATCGGCCCACAAACTGCCTGGGGCTGGTTAGGCGTTATACCGCTGGCCACTGCAGTGGTTGGCCTTTGTCCAGCCTACTCCCTGCTGGGCATAAAAACCTGCAAAGCAAAACCAACCCGTTAACCCAGGAGATCAAGCCATGATTAGATTAACCACTCGCTTATTGTTAGCCACATTGGTGGCGTTGTCCCTGACGACGCATGTGCTTGCCGAGAATGATCAACAGACAGTCGAGAAGGTGCTGGTAATTCTTTCCGACGACTCCCTGCAAACCCAGGGAATGGCCATGGTGCTAAGTAATACGATGTCCGACCAGGGGGCAGAGGTAAACGTTCTACTGTGCGACAGCGCTGGCGATCTCGCGCTCAGCTCTTACGAGGCCGAGGCCCTGAAGCCTAAAGATCTTACGCCTGGTCAGATGCTGCGACGCCTGATGAAGGAGGGCGCCAGTGTGAGCGTTTGCGCGTTGTATCTGCCTAACAGCGAGCACACCAAGGATGACTTGCTTGACGGCGTCAATGTGGCCACACCCCCAGATATGGCCGCACAAATGCTGGACCCTGGCTACCGAGTGTTCAGCTTCTGACAGTGCAATAAGCCCAGGCGGGGACAACAGAGGATGGCCCCGCCAGGCCTGCCTTACATGTCGGTCATCCCATCAGGGCTGGTAGATCTTGTCCGGATTGATCGAGCCGGACCAGGGCAGGTCTGAGTTCATCCAGCCGTTCACGACTCTCATCCCCTTCTGGTCACCTTCTTTCGCTTTGTCGCCCTGAAAGCCCGTCTCTACATAGTTCACGTTAGTGAAACCGTGCTCCATCAGGTACTCGGCGCTGGGCTTGCCGCGGGTAGCGCCGGAGCGACACATAGTGATGACGAGCGCATCCTTGTCCAGCCCCTTGTCATGCAGTGCCTTCTCAACACCTGACACAAAATCCGGGTTGGTCTTCATCGCAAACTGCTTTTTCTGTTCAATAAATTCGTGGCGGTCGACAAGTTTGAAAGGAAGGTTGATATCGACGGCGTCCGTGAATCCGATAAACATGATTTCGACGGGATCCCGCACATCAACGAACAGAACCTCGTCCCCTTTATCCTGCAGTAATTGCCAGGTCTGCTCCGGGCTCAGCGGAGCCGCGTTCTCGGCAAAGGCTGCCGTGGCGAACGTACTCATTACGAGGCTCAAAACCAGATGTTTCATTGCAACCTCCGCATTGATTATCTTCATCCAAGGGACAGCGACGACATCGGGATGCTCCCGCGCTTCGTATATATATCTTATGAGCACAAGGTTATTCGTAATTTGATCTGTGGCAATAAACCAAGCAGATCCCATGGACGACAGAAGTTTGGGCTCCGGCGGCGAGCGCTGAGCCGTTATGCAGGTTTGCGCAGAGCCAGGCCAAAAAGTCACAATAGCTCGACTGAATTTATGAAAGGATTCCGAACTATGGGAGGTAAAGGATGACGACCGCAAGGACACAGCACGCGCCCGACACATACAGCAATCGATGAGCCTCAACGCCAGAACGGCAGCAACGAGCACCGCGCTTGTGGCACTGGCAGCTCTTTGCTGGGGGTTGTCCGGGGGAATAGGCGCCATCCTCATGGCTGAAAGCTGGAGCGCCTTTGTAGTCGCGTTCTACCGCGGAGGCATCGGGCTTCTGTTCGTCCTGATATGGCTGGCGGTTCGTCCTCGGGGCAGTGGCCTGACAGATCGCCGCCTGTGGTTCTGGTCGGTGATCGCGGGTTTGGGTGTAGCGGGTAACTTCTCATTCTATTTCATGAGCATCGCAGAGGGCAGTGTCGCTGTCGCGGCGACTCTGATGTATTGCGCTCCGGTGTTCGTCTATCTGGTGTCATTCGCACTCAAGCTGGAGAGTGCCACCCCGGTGAAGTGGATCGCCATCGCGATGGTGATGGTCGGGGTGGTGTTGCTGACGCGTATTTACGACATCGGTGCCGGCTCAGTGACGGGGATCGGTGTGGTAGCCGGGTTGCTTTCCGGATTGTCGTATGCAGTTTTCATCTTCGGCTTCAAGTACGCAGCCCCCCATGGCAGTCCACAGGCAATTCTTGCGATAGCGTTCGCCACGCTCGTTGCCGTGCTTGTCTGGCTGGTTGATAACGAGCAGATCGTGGCGGTACTGACCACTCCGAGTTGGCCCCTGTTCGTTGTGCTGGGCGTCCTTGGCGGGGGCATATCCTTCATTCTCTACATCGTTGGCCTGAACCATACTGCGCCGGCGGTGGCCTCAATTGTGGCCATGGTGGAACCGGTTACTGCCTCACTGTTTGGCTTTGTGGTGTTGAACCAGAATCTTGTGGGTCTGCAGATTTTCGGAATGGGCCTGATTCTGGTCACTGTTACAGCTTTGAGCGTTTATTCGAATGCGCGATCAGCTCGGTACGACTGACCCCGCTTTCGATACAAGCGGGGTTTGCACACACTACCTATACCCAAACCATGCAGCCCATCTCAAAAGGATGGGACAGCATGGGATGCCAGGGGTAGGCGCGAACCCGTAGAACCTGCTGGCCCGTGAACGGCGGCTCAAAGCCGGCTCTGAACAGACCATCCTCGTAACTGAGCTGGAGGATGGTGCGGTCCGGCTCCCTGCCCGGGTGGCGCGACTCGGACTCCACGACACACTCAACGCGCAGATCGTCGGCGTCCAGCCCCGGGTGCTCAACGGCCACTGAAAACGTTACTGGTTCGTCGCCATGGCAGTGGCCGGGCATTTTCCCGGCGACGCGGATGGTAACCTCTGGCCATGCTTCGCGAACTTTCTGTTTCCACTGCGACAGATTCTGGGCGGCCTCGTACCCATTGGCTGTCATTTTTGCCCGTTGCCCGACGGCGGGACGGTAAAAACGGGTGAGATAATCCATGACCATCCGCTCGGCATTGAATCTAGGCAATATGGACTTCATGGCTGCTTTTGATGCCGTTACCCACTTTTTCGGATAGTCCCGTCCGGCATGGTCAAAGTACAGTGGCAGGACCTCGTACTCGAGTATATCCAGCAGATCCTTGGCTTCCTCAAGGTTACGGTACGCCATGTCAAGCTCGGTATCTCTGGGTGTTATAGCCCAGCCATTATCGCCCTCATAACCTTCGCCCCACCAGCCATCCAGTACGCTCAGGTTCAGTGCGCCATTGATCGCGGCTTTCTGGCCCGAGGTGCCGCAGGCTTCCATAGGGTACTCCGGTGTGTTCAGCCAGACATCCACCCCCGCCAGCAGCTGGCGGGCCATGGCCTGGTCATAGCCCTCAAGCAGCAATACCCGGCCGATGAATTGCGGGCTCTGTGACAGTTCGTGGATTACCTTGATCAGTTGCTGCCCGGGTTTGTCCCTGGGATGGGCCTTGCCTGCAAAAATCACCAGGACTGGACGGTCCGGGTCCCCTATCAGCCGCTCCAGGCGCGCCGGGTCGGAAAATAGCAGGGTCGCCCGCTTGTAAGTTGCGAAACGACGTGCAAAGCCGATTACCAGCAGGTCGCGGTCGGGTTTGCATAGAGCTGCTGTGGTGCGACGAGTCGTTGCCACGCTGGTACCGTTGCGACGGTGCTGGCGTTCAACGTGACGCCGGACATAATCAAGCATCTGTTGCTTGAGCGTCTTGTGGACGCTCCAGTAGTGATAGTCAGGCACCCGGTCGAGGAAATCCCAGAAGCGGACGTTACGCAGCTCTTCCCGCCAGTTCGGGGCCTGCATGTCAAACAGGTTGGACCACTCCCGGGCCAGGAAGGTAGGCACGTGCACGCCGTTGGTGATGTAGGTGATGGGGTTGTCCTCTGGCGGGACCTGGGGCCAGAGATCTGCCTCCATGGCAGCGGCGACGGTGCCGTGGAGGCGGCTTACGCCGTTGTGATAACGGGACCCCCGCAGGCCAAGCAGAGTCATATTGAAGGTCTGACCACCGGGAATTGTCCCCAGTTGGAACAGAGCTTCGAAGCTGATGCCGAGCCTGTCGCCGAGGCCAAAAAGATACTTGCGAAAAAGCTCAATATGGAAAATATCGTGTCCGGCCGGCACCGGGGTGTGGGTTGTGAATAGAGTGGATGAGGCCACGACCTCCAATGCTGCTTCGAAAGACAGGCCACTTTCGACGAACTCTGCGCAGCGCTCGAGAATCAGGAAAGCCGCATGGCCCTCGTTGATGTGCCAGACCGTGGGTGCCAACCCCAGGGCGAGCAGGGCGCGCACGCCGCCAATGCCCAGAACAAGCTCCTGCTGGATGCGGGTTTCCTCATCGCCACCGTAAAGCTGCAGGGTGATGCGACGGTCTTCTTCGCTGTTGCCATCGACGCAGGTATCCAGCAGGTATAGCGGGTTATTTCCCGCCATCGCCTCCCACACGCCGACCCGGATAATGCGTCCCGGCAGCGGCACCTCGACGATAAGGTGCTCACCGGCATCAGTTAATGCGGGACTGACAGGAAGGTCATCGCCGGAATGACGATGCCATCGGACCTGCTGGCTGCCCTCGCCATCAATACTTTGGATGAAGAAGCCTTCCTGGTAGAGCAGGCCCACAGCCACGAAGGGCAAGCCCAGGTCGCTGGCGGCCTTGCAATGGTCTGCGGCCAGGATGCCCAGCCCACCGGAATAGATGGGAAAGCTCTCGTGAAATCCGAACTCGGCTGAAAAATAGGCCACAAGATCCGACCCGGGGTCAATCTGATCGAGCACTTCGGGTCTGGGCGCAAGAACACGGTAGGCGTCGTAAACGCCTAATACCCGGTTGAGGTCTGCGAGGTAGTTTCGGTCCGTACTGGCGTGGTCGAGCTTTTCCTGGGAGATTCGTCGCAGAAAAATCCGGGGGTTGTGTCCACACAAGCGCCACAGGTCCGGATCGAGGCGTGAGAACAGATGGCGGACGTCGTGGTTCCAGCTGTATAAAAGGTTTCCGGCCAGTTCGTTGAGCCTGGTGAGTGCTTGTGGTAAACGTGAACGAACCTCGAGTTCAAAAGGTGTGCCGGGCATGTCAGTTCCTCTTATTCAGGGTCCGGTTATGCAGGGACCGGTAAATATCAAGATACTGCTCAGCGCTTCGGCGCCATGAGAAATCCTGGCTCATACCGTTAAACATCATGCGCTGCCAGTGCTGCGGTTGCCGGTAGAGGGCCAGTGCCCGGGTCAGGGCGTGCCAGCATTCAGCAGCGGAATCGCTGCCGAAGACAAAGCCGGTGCCCCGTTCCAGGCCGTCAAATTCGGGGTCCCGTACGGTATCGTGCAGGCCGCCGACGTCATGTACTACGGGCAGGGTGCCATAGCGCATGCTGTACATCTGGTTCAGGCCGCAGGGTTCGAAGCGGGAGGGCATCAGAAAGATATCGGCGCCGGCGGTGATCCGGTGCGCCAGTGCCTCGTCATATCCCAGCGACACGGCTACCCGCGAGGAATGTTGCAGAGCTTTGCTGGCGAGGGCCTGTTCCGCTGCCCGGTCACCGGAGCCCAGCAACACCACCTGGCAGCCGGCGGCCACCAGCCTGGGAATCATATCTTCAATCAGATCGACACCTTTCTGCTCCACCAGTCTCCCCACAAAGCCCACCAGCGGTGTATCTGGCTCACAGGCCAGACCGGTTGTCTGTTGCAGGTCGGCCTTGCAAAGGGCCTTGCCATTAAGGCGCCCGGCATCGTAGGTCATGAAGAGGTAGGGGTCGTGGGCAGGATCCCATTGCCGTTCGTCTATCCCGTTAACGATACCCCTCAGCCGGTCACCCCGATGCCTGAGCAGTCCCTCAAGTCCGTAGCCCATAGGCGGCTGCTGGATTTCCTCGGCGTAGCGCGGGCTCACGGTGGTGAGCTGGTCACCGTAGACCAGACCACCCTTGATGAGTGACAGGCGGCCATGGAACTCAAGGGCATCCGGATGCCACAGCTCGCCGGGGAGAGCCAGTCGATCGAAGGTGTCCCGGGAAAAGAGCCCGGCGTAGGCCAGATTATGTACGGTGAAGACGGTGGGCGGTGAGCCGGGAGTCATGCTGAGCAGAACCGGAATCAGGCCGGTCTGCCAGTCGTTGCAGTGGACGATATCGGGCCGCCCGGACCCCAGCGGTGACTCTGCCGTCGCCAGCCTCCTGGCTACCTCGGCAAACAATCGGAAACGCCAGGCATTGTCCTCCCAGTCACGTCCGGTTATATCCTGGTAGGGGCCGCCCTGGCGATCGAATATTCCGGGTATATCCACCAGCCAGACACTAACCTCGGTGCCCGGAAGGGTAGTAGCCCAGAGGGTGACCGGGTAGTCCATGATGAAAAGGTCTGTCAGGATACGGGCACCCTGCTCGCGGGCCTGCTCGAGCACCGGCAGGTAGCCGGGCAGCAGCACAGTGAGCGAATGTCCCATGCTGGCGAGACTGCTGGGGAGCGCTGCCGACACATCGGCAAGGCCCCCGGTCTTGATCAGTGGGTAGAGCTCACTGGTCGCGAAGAGGATCCGCATCAGGCTGACCCTTGTGCGCCAGGCTTTTTTTGCGGCACCTCCGCTTGCGTGTTTCCGATCCCTGGAACCATGGCCTTTCCTCCGGAGCTTTCCTTGCTACATTACAATTAACAAGACCCTGAATTAGTGATCTAAGGCAAGTTTAGGCTGAATCCGGTGCTCAGGACAATGACGCCGTGATGGGCTCTTGCGCTACCCCTATTTCACCTCCTGTGATCCTCTGGCAGGGCTTCGCTTTCAGGTGAATCGAAGCCCGCGACCAAGCTGATCTGATTCCCGGTTCACGTCGATTTAAGGGGTGACAAACTTCTGGCCTTTTTTTGACTCAGGTTAATCCACGACCTGATGAACAGGGTTATTCTTATAGAAGAGGCAGGCGAAATCCTGGTTTGTAGAGGCGTTTATGGCGGCTTTATAGAAGGAATCGTGGGCCTCAATTCACGATGTGCCGATTGGTCGTTTGTGTTTTATCGCTTGAAAGTGAATAGCAATAGTCGGTGTGGATATCAGATTTTGATAGGCCAATAACCACACATCCTGTTGAGCAGCAGGTAAGGATAAAGCAATGGAACATCGACTCAGCCAACGACTCCCGGTTGGTAAAAGCCTTCTGGTCTATAAACGCGGCCTTCCCATAGCGACGGGCAGGCTTCGGGATGTGAGCAAGCGCGGCATGTTTATGGTCACCGATTTTGCCGAGGTGGGCTTGCACCAGAAACTGGAAGTCGAATTCCGGGTTCCGGAAAAAGATCGCGATGTGCCCCGACGCATCGCCGCCGTGGTGGTACGCAAAACCGACGAAGGCCTGGCGATGGAGTTTGAACACGACAGTGAAAGCGAGGTGGACAATCCCGGTATTCAGGCCTTACTGGATGCCCAATCTGGTAGTGTCGACCGGACATTCCGAGATGTCTTTGCAGTCTAGGGACCATGCCGTCGGCGCGGTCTGACCATCCTGTTCGTGGCCGGCCCCAAGCTGGTCATCGAACTCGCCCCACTCCAGAACGTTCAGAAGGGCCCTGTTTCCTGCAGGGCTCCGTTCACAAGAGTTTCAGTCAACATCCCAAAACAGGCCTTTCCTGTATCGCTTGCTATTGACGGATGTGACTGCAGTCAACGCCACGCGTCATGTAAGGCAATCCCTGGCACCCGACATGCCCAAAGCTTCATCTTCTGAAGTGACTAGCCGTGTTAGGGTAACGCCGGGGTTCCGGATCACGGAAGATACTGCTTCAGCTTGCTGAGTATGGCCGAAGAAACAGTGACGACACAGGGCGTGGGCCCAAAGCCTCTCCCGATCCCTTCTGTGCTTATCCAGGCCAACACATGCAGGTGAATAATGCGATTAGCTGATTTTATTCGGGCTGAAATAGAGCCGATTCTTCAGGACTGGGAGGAGTTTGCCGAAACCCTTCTTCATGCCAGACGTATGGACAAGACCGGGCTGCGTGATCACGCCAGGGACATGCTCCTCGAGATTGCTGACGATCTCGATTCCGATCAGAGTGAGTCAGAGCAGGTGGCCAAATCCCGGGGGCATGAGCCGAAGGATGAGGAGATATCCTGGGCAGAGGTGCACGGCGGGGACCGGCAGACCAGCGGCTTCAGCGTCAATGAGACGGTATCCGAGTTCCGTGCCCTGCGTGCCAGCGTGGTCTCCCAATGGACCAAGGCATCACCAACAATTGCCCGCCAGCAGCTTGAGGAGTTGACCCGCTTCCACGAAGCCATCGACCAGGCTGTTGCTGAATCCCTTGAACAGTACGCCACAGTCAAGGAGATGGAAACGCGGCTGTTCGGCGCCATCCTGGTAGCCTCCCCCGACCCGATCTACGTGCTGGATCTCGAGGGCCGCTTTGTCTATGCCAACAAGGCGACAGCGGACCTGTTCGCCCTGAAGCGCGAGGAGATCATGGGCAAGTCTACCTTTGATCTTGGCTTCTCATTTGCGTCGGACTTCCAGCGCAATCTGGAAAAAGTGGTTGCCGAGCACGCAACCTATCGCGGCAAATTCGTTCATACCTTCGCCTCGGGTCACGGGGAAAAGTTCGAGTACCTGCTGGCCCCGGTACTGGACCAGTACAGCAACACTGAAGCTACCGTCTGTATCGCGCGGGACATCACGGCACAGGCGCTGGCAGAAGAGCAGATATGGCATAACGCACACCATGATCTTCTGACTGGCCTGCCTAACCGTCGCCTGTTCCTGGATCGTCTGGAGCAGGAAACAAAACACGCAAAGCGCAGCAGTTTGCCCCTGGCGGTACTCTTCATGGATCTGGATGGCTTCAAGGAGATCAACGATTCCCTGGGCCACGAGGCGGGCGACCGACTTCTGGTGGATGTGGCAGAGCGACTGACCGACTGTGTTCGGGAAGATGATACCGTTGCCCGGCTGGGTGGTGACGAATTCACCGTTATCCTCTCCGGTGCCAGGCAGCGCGAGCATGTCGAGTTGGTGGCCCGGACCATTATTGATGCCCTTGCGATGCCGTTTCAGATTGCCGAAAAGCCGGTCCGGATATCCGTCAGCATCGGTGCGACCTTTTTTCCCCAGGATGCCGCCTCTCCGGAGGACTTGTTGAACGCTGCCGATCAGGCCATGTACAAGGCCAAAAAATCCGGCTCCAACCGGCTCTGTTTTTATGAACCTGTTGAGAAGGTAACGGGCCTCTCAGCCTAGCCAGCCCGTTAAGGAAAGAAAGAGATTAACTGTCGGTTAAGCTGACTGACCCAGAGTCAACTGCCAGCCCGTATTCTGTCCTTGAGAGCTCCGTAAAAGATTACCGGTTTGACATGTGTCGCAGAAATGAGGAGGCTAAAGACACGCAGTAAAGCCACCGAGAGCCCTAGATGACGTACAAATTGTCCATCAGGAACGTGTACAAGATTTTCGGTGACGAGCCGGAAAAAGCCTTTCAGCTTCTCGAGCAGGGCCTGGATAAAGACGCCATTTTCGAGAAAACCGGCCAGACGGTCGGGGTTCAGGACGCCTCCTTCGATATCCGTGAGGGCGAGATCTTTGTCATCATGGGGCTGTCCGGCTCCGGCAAGTCCACCATGGTTCGCCTCCTGAACCGGCTGATTGATCCCACCTCCGGCAAGATCCTCTTTAACGACAAGGATATTGCCGCCATGTCGCCAGAGGCTTTGCGGGAAGTACGCCGCAAGCAGATCAGCATGGTGTTCCAGTCCTTCGCCCTGATGCCCCACCTGACCGTGCTCAGCAACGCGGCCTTCGGCCTTGAACTTGCGGGCATGCCGGTGGCCGAGCGGGAGGAAAGGGCGTTGTCGGCCCTGGCCCAGGTGGGGCTTGAGCCGGTGGCGAACAGCTACCCCGACGAGCTTTCCGGCGGTATGCAGCAGAGGGTAGGGCTGGCTCGCGCCCTTGCTAACGACCCTGAAGTCATGCTGATGGACGAGGCATTTTCCGCGCTGGATCCGCTTATCCGTACTGAAATGCAGGACGAGCTGCTCAAGTTGCAGGCCAAGTCCAAGCGCACGGTGGTGTTTATTTCCCACGACCTGGACGAGGCCATGAGAATCGGCGACCGCATTGCCATCATGCAGGGCGGCAAGGTGGTTCAGGTAGGCGCCCCCGATGAAATCCTCAAGAACCCGGCCAATGAATACGTGAAGTCGTTTTTTCGCAATGTGGACGTCACGTCCATCTTCACCGCCGCCGATATAGCCCGCAAGAAAGCAGTCACCATTATCGAGCGGGAAGGCGCCGGCCTGACCGCGGCCATCGAGCGGGTGCGCAGCAATGATCAGGATTATGGCTATGTGGTCACCTCCAGCCAGGCCTTCCGGGGCGTGGTTTCCATGGAATCCCTGCTGGATGCCCAACAACGGGGCGGTTCGGTCGCTGACGCTTTCCTCGAGACCCAGCCTCTGGAAGGCCATACACCACTCAGCCAGCTGATCGGCCAGGTGGCCGGCGCCGGTTTTCCCTTGCCCGTGGTTGCGGAGGATGGCCAGTACCTCGGCGTCGTATCCCGGGCCATTCTTCTCAAGGCATTGGATAGAGAAAAAGAGGCCGCATGACAGAATCCTCAAACCCGTGGGCAGATAACAGTAAGGAAGACCAAGGCAGCGGGGCCGAAGAGGGCTCCGACCTCTTCACGGACTCGGGCAAAACCGGCGAGCAGGCCGAGTCGGGCAGCAATCCCTGGGGTGGCTCCCGGTCTTCAGAATCACCGGAGGCCAGCGACAACAGCTGGCTGATAAGTGATGAGCCCATTCCCGAAGTACAGTTCGATATTCTGGAGCCCTTCGCCGAGGCCTGGATTCCGCTGGGCACTTGGGTCGATAGCGGCCTTGACTGGGTGGTGACCAATTTCCGGCCGGTATTCCAGGCCGTCCGGTGGCCGGTGGATGGGGTGTTAAGCGGCGTCGAGTCGGCCCTGCTGGCCACACCGTCCCTTGTCATTATCCTGATTTTCACACTTCTGGCCTGGCATATGGCCAGCCGCACGCTGGCCGTAGGTACACTGCTGTCTCTGGTGGCAGTGGGCGCTATCGGGGCCTGGCAGGAGGCCATGGTGACCCTCTCGCTGGTGCTGACCTCGGTCATCTTCTGCGTCGTGATCGGTCTGCCCACCGGGGTGTGGCTGGCGCGCAATGACCGCGTTGCAGCTACCATGCGTCCGGTTCTGGATGCCATGCAGACCACCCCCGCCTTCGTCTACCTGGTGCCCATCGTCATGCTGTTCGGTATTGGCAATGTGCCGGGGGTGGTAGTCACCATCATCTTTGCTTTGCCGCCGCTGATCCGGCTGACCAACCTGGGCATCCGGCAGGTGCCTTCGGATCTGGTGGAGGCTTCCCGTTCGTTTGGCGCAAGCCCACGGCAGTTGCTGTTCAAGGTTCAGTTGCCACTGGCCATGCCAACCATTATGGCTGGTGTAAACCAGACCCTGATGCTGGCTCTTTCCATGGTGGTGATAGCTTCAATGATTGCCGTCGGGGGACTTGGCCAGATGGTGCTTCGCGGCATCGGTCGACTGGACATGGGCCTGGCCACCGTTGGCGGCCTGAGCATCGTTCTGCTTGCCATCATTCTTGACCGTCTTACCCAGTCACTGGGTGAGAATTCACGTAGCCGGGGAACCCGAAACTGGTACGACCGCGGCCCAGCCGCACTTGTTCGAAAACTCATACCGAGGAGAACATCCCGATGAACACCTTTATGAATAAGTCACTGCTGTCCCTTGCGACAGCGACCCTCCTGACCACAAGCATTTCCCTCCAGGCCGCTGACAAGCCAGGTGAGGGTATCGAAGTGCAACCCCTCAAGAGCTCGATCGCGGAAGAAACCTTCCAGACACTGCTGGTGTCCCGGGCGCTTGAGGAGTTGGGCTACGAGGTTGGCGACATCAAGGAGATCGAATACGCCTCTGCCCATGTCGCCATTGCAAACGGCGACGGGACCTTTATGGCCGACCACTGGGATCCGCTGCACACCAACTTTTTTAATCGGGCGGGCGGTGAAGACAAGATCTACCGGGAAGGGGTCTATTCACCGGGTGCCCTGCAGGGCTACCTGATCGACAAGAAGACCGCTGAAAAGCACGGCATCACCAACATCGAACAATTCAAGGACCCCGAGATAGCGGCCCTGTTCGACACTGATGGCGACGGCACCGCTGACCTGACCGGCTGCACGCCGGGCTGGGGCTGTGAGGAAGTGATCGAGCACCACCTGGACGCCTATGAGCTCCGCGACAGCATCACCCACAACCAGGGCTCCTACTCCGCAATAATCGCCGACACCATTACCCGCTTCGAGCAGGGTGAATCGGTGTTCTATTACACCTGGACCCCATACTGGGTCAGCGGTGTCATGGTTCCCGGTGACGACGTAGTCTGGCTTGAAGTGCCGTTCTCATCACTGCCCGGCGATCGGGACGGCGTCGACACTGCCCTGGAAGATGGCACCAACTACGGCTTCCAGGCCAACGACCAGCGCATCATCGCCAACCAGGAATTTGCTGACAACAATCCGGAAGCGGCGAAGCTGTTCGCTATCATGAAACTGTCTGCCAACGACATCAGTGGCCAGAACCTTGCCATGCGCGACGGTCAGGACAGCGAGGAAGACATTCAGCGCCACACCGATCTCTGGATCGAAGCCAACCGTGACACCTTCGACGGCTGGCTGAAAGAAGCCCGCGCCGCCGGGGAGTAAGAATACCTGTCCGGCTCCGCCCTATGTGAGGGCGGGGCCGGCGGGATCTGTCAGCCTTCGTGTTGTCGCAAACAGCTTGATCCGCCCCTGTTTTTCTCAGGCTCCATCGCATTCGCCCCCGTTCGTCCTTGATTTGTCGGTAAGGTGGCAGAGTCGATAAATAATCCCCGGAAAACTTATTTTTCCCCGCGCATTTTTGATATACAGGTGGATGAGTTAGCAGCCCTCCCGGCATCCAAGTGTTCCGGGCGCCCAAAAACATCTCTTTACAGAATGGAGTCTATTAATGCAGCCAAAAGACATCGTGGCGCAGTTCATCGCTGACATTCATGACCAGCGTTTTGATGAGGCAAAGACCTTGCTGGTTGCTGAAGGCTTTGAATATGTCGGGCCCAACATGCATTTCCTCAGTCCCGACGACATGATGGCTTACCAGTTTGGCATGGCGGCTATCCAGAAAGACCTGATCGTCCGTCAGCTCGGCGCCGACGGCGAGCACGTGTTCGCGATCCTGGATTACCGGACCAACTTCGAACCGATCGGCGATGTGCGGCTTGCGGTCTGGTTCCGTGTCCGTGACGACAAGATCCAGACCGTCGAAGCCTTCTACAACGCGGCAGTGGTTGAAAACATGTTGGGGGGCAACCTGCCTTCTGCCAGCGATATCAAAGCCTCCGAATCATAGCGAGTGCTTTCATCCCCTGGCTTGTCAGTGCCGGCGCCGCAGATTCAGAAGGCGCCGTAGCATGCCCCGAACCACATCGCGCCGGGCCTGGCGCTGATCCTGCCTCACCTGCTCCAGGTTGATGCCACCCAGCCCATCCCGATACCTGTTCGGGATGGTGCCCTTGGGAGATCCGTCGACATTCCGTTCATCAACGACCGTGTCTGGCTGGCGGAACAAAGAGCTGTCGCCGTTACCGTAATGTGCTTCACCTGAAATCATCATGTATCTGACCTCCCTCATATTGCCCCTGGGACCCCAGGTGCATTGTCATTTCATGGGTTCAGGTACATGCTAATCCTGTTCTATACTGCAAGGTATTCCCTAAATATGAGTACAGACTTTGCAAAAACGAACAGGTATTCTCGCTGGAAATACGAACTTGAAGCCAGCCAGAACACGGAGTCATCTGGCATGGAATGACTTTGAGACCATTCTTGCGATAGCCACCTCAGGCTCTTTGTCCGGCGCCGCAAGGTCCCTGAGCGTCAGCCACGCGACGGTTTTTCGCCGGATAGGTGAGATCGAGCAGCGTCTGGGCGTTACTCTCTTCGAGAGGAGCCGCACCGGCTACCGGCCAACCCTGGCCGGGGAAGAGCTGGCTGAAACTGCCAGGATTATGGACGAGGCGGCCCTTGCAGCTGAACGTAAGGTCGCCGGCCGCGACCTGGAGCCCAGCGGAGAGATCTGGGCGACCACAACTGACTCTCTGCTGATGGGTCTTTTGGCGCCACTGTTTACAGAATTCCGGCATAAATACCCACGCATAGTGCTGGACGTTGCCGTATCCAACCAGTTGTTCAACCTCACTCGCAGGGAGGCCGATGTCGCCATTCGTCCGTCCAACCGGCCTCCTGAGAACCTCATCGGCCGGCCGCTGGCCACCATTGGTCAGGCCGTTTACGGCCACCGCAGCTTCGGTCTGAAACCGGGTGCCCCCATCGAAAGCCTGGCCGGCCAGCCCTGGATCGGCGCCGGCCCGCGCCTGCAGGACTCGGCCCTGGACCAGTGGATGGACACCAACCAGTTAAAAGAAGCCTGCGTCTACCGCGTCGATACCCTGGTCAGCATTCTCAGCGCTATCCGCTCTGGCATGGGGCTGGCGGTCATGCCCTGCTACCTGGCGGATGGAGAGCCAGACATCGTGCAACTCACAAGCCCCATCCCCGAACTGGAATACGGCCTGTGGTTTCTGATGCATCCGGACCTGCGTGGGGTTGTGAGGATCCATGCGTTGATGGACTTTCTGACTGAAGCCATCCGGGCCCAGAAACAGCGCCTTGCCGGCCCGCTACCAAGCCCCTCTCAGCTTGATCGATAAGATGGATGCGCCTGCCTTACTGCAAATTAGCCGCTGCAGAACCCTGAACGCGCCGGTCTGGTGACCGGTGCGTTTTTAATCCGGAAAATCGGCCGTTTCCAGAGCCCGGTTATCCTTGCTCATGGCCCGGGAATTTGTTTTTCTAGAGGAGCGGTATCAGGAACAGATGGTGTTCCGAAGGCCATGTTGACAGAAGGAGCCGTCCATGCCCTACAACGTCTTCGTCATCGGAATGGACAAGTTCGTCCAGGACCAGCTAGAAGGGCTGCCCCGGGCTCAGGAATTCCGTTTTCACCCGCTTCTCCCACTTGATGAGGTCGTACACACAGACGACTACGATATTCCCGGACTTCTGCAGCAGGCTGAGCAGACCCTGGATGAATTTACCGGTTCGGTCGATGCGATCGTCAGTGCGTGGGATTTTCCCTCCAGCACATTACTCCCACTCCTGCGGCAGCCCAGGGACTTGCCTGGTGCAAAGCTTGAGGCGGTTCTCAAGTGTGAGCACAAGTACTGGAGCCGTTGCCTGCAGGCAGACATTGCGCCTGAAACAGTGCCATCATTCGAACTGGTCAATCCCTTTGCGGATGACGCCATGGAGGCCATCCCGCTGGAGTTCCCGTTCTGGATAAAACCGGTGAAAGGCCATTCTTCCAAGCTTGGGTTCAGGATCAACGATGCTAAGGAATACTGCCAGGCGCTACAAAAGATCCGCCGCGGTATCGGCGCCATTGGCAAACCCTTCAACGAATTCCTCCAGCGGGCCGAGACGCCGGACTGGCTGGAGAAGGCTGATGGCTACACCTGTATCGCTGAGGCGATCATTCCCGAAGCGTACCAGTGCACCCTCGAAGGTTATGTATACAACGGTGAAACCCGGGTTTACGGCATCATCGACTCCATACATCATGAGCACTTCCGTTCAGTTTTCTCCCGCTACCAGTACCCTTCCCGGTTGCCGAAAAGTGTTACCGACCGGATGGTGGAGATCGCACGGAAACTGATGGCCGGGATTGGCTATGACAACGCTCCGTTCAACGTCGAGTTTTACTATGAGGAGGGCAACGACCGCCTCTGGCTGCTTGAGATCAACAGTCGCCTGTCGCGGTCCCATACGCCCCTGTTCGAACTGGTGGACGGGGCTTCCCATCTGCAGGTCATGGTTGATGTTGCGATCGGACTGGAGCCGCGGTTGCCTGAAGGCGAAGGGAGTTTCCGTCTGGCGGCCAAGTTCATGGAGCGCGAGTTTGAAGACAAGTGGGTGGAAGCTGTCCCTGAAGCGAAGGACATTGAGCGGGTGAAAACGGAATTGCCCGGCAGCCGGGTCGAGATCAAGGCCCGGCCAGGAGCACGGCTCTCGGATCTGCTCCATCGCGACTCCTACTCCTATGAGATCGCCGACCTATTTCTCGGCGCAGACAGCGAGGAGGAGCTCATGGAAAAGGAGCGGTTCTGTATTGATAACCTGCCGTTCCGGTTTTCGCCGGTGAACGAGTCCTGAGGTTCGTTCATCCCCGAATGCGGCAATAAAGGAGGTGGTGCAGCATGGAGGTCATCGACGACTTGCCCCATCGTTACCAGCGCGAGGATCCCCTGTGGATTCCCACGCGGGACGGGACCTGCCTGGCAGCCCGTGCCTGGCTTCCCGAGGGCGCCGAGCGGGCGCCCGTTCCCGCGATCCTGGAGTACATTCCCTACCGGCGCCGGGACGGCACCGTCCGCCGGGACACCACCATGCACCCTTACTTTGCCGGCCACGGCTATGCCGCCATACGGGTGGACTTACGGGGCAGCGGTGATTCCGAAGGTGTGCTGACCGACGAGTACCTGGAGCAGGAGCTGACCGACGGCGAAGATGTCCTCAAGTGGCTTGCAAGCCAGCCCTGGTGCGACGGTTCGGTGGGAGTCATTGGCATATCCTGGGGTGGCTTCAACGGTCTGCAGCTGGCTGCGCGCCAGCCACCTGAACTGAAGGCGATCGTGACCGCCTGCTCCACCGATGACCGCTATGCTGACGATGTGCACTACATGGGTGGCTGTGTTCTGGGCGATAACCTGTCCTGGGCGTCGACCATGTTCGCAATCAATTCCCTGCCGCCGGACCCGGACGTGGTCGGGAAGCGCTGGTACGATATGTGGCAGGATCGGCTGAAGAACAGCGGATTCTGGCTGGCCAAATGGATGCAGCATCAGCATCGTGACAGTTACTGGAAGCACGGCTCTGTGTGTGAGGATTTTTCCCGGATCCAGATACCGGTCATGGCCGCCAGTGGCTGGGCAGACGGCTATTCCAACGCCGTGTTTCGCCTCCTGAACCAGCTTGAAGTGCCTCGTCGTGGGTTTGTCGGACCCTGGAGCCATAAGTATCCGCACATGGGCGAGCCAGGGCCGGCGATGGATTTCCTCCATGAGTGTGTACGTTGGTGGGATCAGTGGCTGAAAGGGCATGATACAGGTGTTACTTCAGAGCCCATGCTGAACGCCTGGATGCAGGACAGCATACCCCCGACCACCCGCTACCGTCATCGTCCCGGTCGCTGGGTCGGAGAGCCGGCATGGCCATCGCCAGGGATACAGACCCGGCGGTTCCGGTTCAGCGGGGCCAAGCTCGTTTCGGTCGTTTCGGATGGAGCGAGGCCCGATAAAGACGCTGCCCGATCGGTCCAGTCTCCCTTAACCTGCGGTCTGTTTGCTGGCAAATGGTGCTCTTATGCCAAGGGGCCGGACCTTGCCCATGACCAGCGTGAAGACGACGGTGGTGCTCTGACGCTGGACAGTGATCCGCTAACCGAAACTCTGGAAATACTCGGCAGTCCCGAGGTGGAGCTGGAGCTGTCGGCAGACAGGCCGGTGGCCATGGTGGTTGCCCGGCTCTCGGATGTAGCACCGGATGACAAGGCGACAAGGGTGACCTATGGCCTTCTCAATCTTACCCATCGTGACAGCGACGAAAATCCGGCCGCACTTGAGCCTGGACGGCGTTACACAGTCAGCCTCAAGCTCAACGACATAGGCCATGTCTTTCCGATTGGCCACCGGCTGCGTGTGTCGCTTTCCACTTCCTATTGGCCCCTGGCCTGGCCACCGCCGGAGGCGGTCCGCCTGACCTTCTACGACCGGGGCAGCTGCCTTCATCTACCACGGCGTGAAGCAGAAGAAAGGGTAGGTAGCCATCCTCTGGACCGGCCAGTCGTTGGCACGGCACCGGAACCCGTCACAATGCTCGAGCCGGTTCACAACAATTGGTATGTCCATCGGGACCTGGCTACCGACCGCTCAACCCTGGAGGTGATAAACGACGATGGCACCTTTCGGGTTGATGACATCAACCTGGAGGTCACACGGCGCTCGGTGGAGCGTTATAGCTCCGTTGCTGATGACTTCGACTCTATTCGCGGGGAAACTGAATGGACCCTGGGGCTGCGACGTGACGGATGGGCCATAGAAACCTACACGCGTACAATCATGACATCGGACCAGGATAATTTCTTTCTACATGGCTACTTGGATGCCTACGAAGGGGAGCGCCGAATTTTCAGCGACTGCTGGGATTTTACCATTCCCCGCGACCTGGTCTGACCTTGGGGCGTCCGCTGGTGCTACCGGAAATGATGAGCCACAGAAACGGATTGCACATGGACACTCGCTATATTGTCATCTTTGATGGTGTCTGCAATTTCTGCAACGGCGCTGTGAATTTTATCATTGCACGGGACCCTGAGAAGCGGTTTGCGTTTGTGCCTGTTCAGTCGAAGCTGGCCCGGGAGCTCATGTCGAACCATGGCATAGAGCAGGGTAGTGAAGCGGGCGTGGACACCCTGGTTCTGATCAAGGAGGGGCGCTGCTACCTTCGCACCGACGCAGTACTGGAAATAACCCGGGACCTGGACGGCTTCTGGTGGCTGTTAAATGTCTTCCGCATTCTTCCCCGGGCTTTCCGTGATTGGTTTTACCGAGCCTTTGCCCGACGCCGCTACCGCCTGTTTGGTAAGAGGACGCAGGGCAGGGTGCTGTCACCGGATGAAAAGGACCGCTTTCCCGGAGACGGAACCTGACCCGCTTGTGCAAACCGGAGCCTGCTGGCAACGATTCGTTACATTTTTCCAGGATCTGCTAAGCTGAAATTCCCACCACAGTGAGCGTGATAAAAACCATGTCAAAGCCAGAAAGAGATATAGAAAAGGGTTACCCGAAGGCGGAATTTGTGGCCAAACTGCGTCGCCTTGCGGACGCTATTGAAAAGGGTGAGCGATTTGACATACAGATTGCAGGCGAACGTATTTATGTGCCTGTGAGGGCAGAGTTTACGGTTGAGCACGAACGGTCTGACGACGAGGAAGAGATTGAATTCCAGGTCAAATGGCAGCTTGAGTAGCTGCCCTTATAAATCCTCAAGTAGGCTTGTGTGAATCAGGCAAATTCAGAATTCGCGCATATCCGAGGGATGAAGCATGAAATGTCCGATCTGTATTGATGAGCATCTGGTTATGGCTGATCGTCAAGGCATAGAGATCGACTATTGCCCGAAGTGTCGGGGTGTCTGGCTTGACCGCGGTGAACTGGACAAGATAATCGAGCGTACGGCCGTCGCTGCGCCGCAAGCCCAGGCGCCGCAGCCGCAGCCACAGCCACAGGCGCACCAACACCAACCCCAGAGCCAGTATCCGCAGGGGCGGGGGGATTATCGTGAGCCGCCCCGGTACGCCGACAATCGTGGCTATCAAAAGAAGAAGAAAGGTGGTCTGTTAGGGGAGCTTTTTGATTTCTGAAAGCTAGTTATGCGACCGTTTCCCAAGCCTGAGGCCGCCTCTGCTTGCCATGGGAGAGGGCTCGCAGAGGGCCTGGGCGGAACACGCCAGGGCAAGCCCGGGCGGCCTAAGGGACCGCTGAGCCGGGCGGCACCGGCACACTGGGTCGGGGTTGCAATCTACCGGGCTCACCTTAAACCCGCCCTGGCCCGCCTGCTAATGGCTGTCGGGCTTGACTGCCAGGTAGACCAGGAGTAGAGCGCAAGCGCCGTCCAGATCACAATGAAGCTGGCTAGCTGGATGCTGCCCAGGGGTTCATTGAACACCCACAGGGCGAGCAGGAACTGCAGGGTCGGGTTGATGTACATCAGGAAACCCAGGGTCGTCAGACGCAGACGCCTCGCTGCTCCGGCAAAGGCCAGTAACGGCAGGGCTGTCACGATACCACTGGCCATCAGCAGGGACGTTGCCCGGCTGTCATTGGCAAAATGGGAAACGTCCGTTGACACAAGCCACGCCAGGACCACCAGTCCTACGGGCAGCAGTAGCAGCGTCTCCACAAACAGCCCAGACAAACCATCAAGCTCTACCTGCTTGCGAAACAGGCCATAGGTGCCGAAGCTTGCAGCCAGCACCAGGCTGATCCAGGGCACGGTGCCCACCAGGAACAGCTGCATCAGGATACCAACGCCAGCGAGAGCCACGGCAATGGCCTGTAGGCGGACCATGCGTTCCCCGAGCACCAGCATGCCCAGGGCCACATTCACCAGGGGCGTCAGGAAGTAGCCAAGGCTGGCCTGCAGTACCCGATGGGTTTCGACAGCGTAGATGTACAGACCCCAGTTGATGGCAATGAGAACCGCACAGGCCAGTACCCGGCCGAGTTTTCGGGGATGGGCGAGGGCGTTGCGGATCAGTGGCCAGCGCCGCAATGCGGTAACCACTACAGCCAGGAAGACACTTGACCAGATAATGCGGTGAATCAGCACCTCGTAGGCCGGTACGCCTTCGAACAACGCGAAAAACAGCGGAAAACAGCCCCACATGGCGTACGCGCCAAAACCAAACAGCGCGCCTTTGGTGGCTTCCGGTGTGGCGGTACCCATTACGATCCCTCGGCTGAAAACATATCAATCTAGCACAGCTGTCAGGGAACGGACCGGTACAGTTGCTGGACGTCAGGGTGATACAGACTGGAATGGCGCCCCAGAGCCCTTACTGTCTGCCACATCTTCGCAAAAACCATGACCTTCTGGATCAGACGGCTCTGACCGGGCAGGGGTTTTACGCTGGCTTAAAAAGGCCATTGCCATATAATCCTTCCATGCGCCCCTATGAAAATCCCTCTCTCGCCAGCTTCACGGATCTTCTCCTCGATGCCATCTGTGTGGTTGACCGGGAGGGGCAGATTCTGTTCGTCAGCGCCGCCGGTGAGCGTATTTTCGGGTTTACCCCTGAAGAAATGATCGGCAGGCGCATCTTCGATTTCGTATATCCGCCGGACCTGGCCAAAACCCTGGATTCTGCCTCCGAAGTTCTGAGTGGTGAGTCCCTGCTTCACTTCGAGAATCGATATCTTCGCAAGGACGGCACCATCGCTCATATCCTGTGGTCTGCACGCTGGTCTGAGGCGGATGGCGTACGGATCGGGGTAGCCCGCGACATCAGCCTGCGCAAGCATGCGGAGTCCATGCGCACAGCGCTTTACGCCGTCTCCGAAGCAGCCCATAACAGCGCTGATTTGCCGAGCCTGTTTGAGCGTGTTCATCAACTGATTGAAAGCCTGCTGCCGGCGACCAGCTGTACCCTGGCATTCTTTGAACCGGACACCGGGGCATTGGTGTTCCCCTACTGTATGGGCAGGGATGGGCCTATCGCCCGGTTTCAGGGAGCGATCGCCGAAAGTGTATGCCAGCGGGTGGCTGCAACAGGCAAACCGCTTTTGCTGGGGCGGTCAGATGTCGATGGACTGGCTGGCTTCAGTTGCCTTGGGGTGCCGCTGGAGTTGAATTCAGAAGCGATCGGTGCCCTGGCAGTTCAGGGTGATTCCAGTGCAGCCATCTACAGTGAACAGGACAGGGATCTGCTGAAATTTGTTGGTGTGCAGCTGGCGGCGGCGATGGAGCGCAAGCGGATGCAGGTACGGCTGGAGTACATGGCTCAGCATGATCAGCTCACCGGCTTGCCCAACCGGGCCCTGTTCCTGGACCGCTTTCACACAGCGCTGGCCCGGGCGCGTCGGCAACAGACACGTCTGGGACTGCTGTTTCTCGACCTGAACGATTTCAAAACCGTTAACGACACCCATGGCCACGACATCGGTGACCAGTTGCTCCAGGCCGTGGCTGCGCGGCTGACCAGCAGTATTCGCACGGGTGATACCGCCGGCCGCCTGGGCGGCGATGAGTTTGTGGTCCTGCTCGATGCCATAGAGCAGGCCGGTGATGCCGCGCTTGTTGCCGAAAAACTGCTTGCACGTCTAGGTGAGCCTTATGACCTGGCTCGTGCCAGCCTGACCATGCTGCCCAGCATTGGCAGGGCTGAGTTTCCTGAAGATGGGGCTGACAGCGGAGCGCTTATGCGGCACGCTGACGATGCCATGTACCGCGCCAAACAGGGCCGGTGCTGAGCTTGATACCGACCGCTGAACCAGCAAGGAGCGGCTATGAACACCGATGAGCTTAAGTATCTACTTGATTTGAATGGTGAGGAACGGTACGACTACTTCCTGAGCCAGGTCGCCGACACCCGGGACATCTGGATCCTGATCAATGCCGAGAACCGGTTTCTGAAAATTGTCTCTGAGGAAGACGGTGTTGAGTATGTGCCGGTCTGGCCCGCCCGGGAGTTTGCGGCTGACTATGCCGGGGGCTCTGGCGGCCTGACCCCGAAAAGCATTTCCCTGCCTGACTTCTTCAAAAAGTGGGTGCCCGGTCTGTCCCGAGATGGCCTGGAGGTGGGCGTCTTTCCCGGTGCCGACAAAACCGTCTGGATAACCGGGCCGGAAGAGCTTAACGACGACCTGAAGGCCGAGCTCTCGAACTTCTAGCGGCTCGATAACAGTTTAACCGCCGCAGAATGGATTGAGGCCATGCACGGAAGCTGGCAAAGTCCGCAGCTATGTATTCCACCAACCTAAATCCATCCACAAAGGACAGGCTTGTGACCGACCTTGTAAATTACCAGTTGAACGACGGCGTCGCGACAATCACCATCACTAATGGCAAGGCAAATGCCCTCAGTCACGAAGTCTTCGCGGCTTTGAACGAGGCCCTTGACCAGGCAGAGCAGGACAGGGCCGTGGTGATCCTGACCGGCCAGCCCGGTATTTTTTCCGGTGGCTACGACCTCAAAGAAATGCAGAAAGGCCAGCACGAAGCCGAAGCGCTGGTTAAGGTGGGCTCAACCTTCTCCCGCCGACTCGCTGCCTTTCCGCTGCCAATCATTGGCGCGTGCAGCGGCCATGCCATCGCCAAGGGTGCCTTCCTCCTGCTGTCTGTCGATTACCGAGTAGGCGTGGCAGGCAGCTTCAAGCTGGGTCTTAACGAGGTGATGATTGGCATGACCATGCACCACGCTGGTATCGAAATTGCCCGCCATCGCCTGACCCCGGCGCACTTCTACCGCTCGGTGATCACCGCTGAAATCTATGGCCCGGAAGGCGCGGTCGAGGCCGGGTTTCTGGACGAAGTCGTGGCACCAGAGCAGCTTATGGCCCGGGCAAACGAGCTGGCCCAGCAGTTCGGGAAACTGAACATGCGGGCCCACAGTGAAACAAAGCTCAAGGCCAAGGCGGACTACCTGGCATTGCTGGACCGCAGTATTGAGAAAGATGCGCAGGCGCTCGGATTGAATGGTTAAAGCAGGTCACGATCCCAGCACAGCATCGGGTCCCGGTGGGATTGTCTGGCGGGTGCCGGGCTTTGTCGTCCACTCACTGTCAGCCCGCTGAAGGAGCGTGTCCTGATGGCAAATAAGGTTGATATCCATTACTGCACTGGCTGTCGCTGGTTGCTGAGGGCGGCCTGGATGGCACAGGAACTGCTGACCACCTTCGAGGGCGAACTGGACTCGCTGACCCTGCACCCGGGCACTGGCGGCATTTTCGAGGTCTGGGTGAATGACCACCGGGTCTGGTCACGCAAAGAGGAAGGGGGCTTCCCTGAAATCAAGGTGCTCAAGCAACGGGTACGTGACCAGATCGATCCGGAACGGGACCTGGGGCATTCGGATCGCTGAGGTTGGTTGAAGCCGGGTTTCGCCTGAATCAGGCCCTGAGCGCTTGAATTAAGACCCGGATGCCCCGAACGTCTGGGTTAACTACCAAAACTTGAGGCCATGCCATGACTGAAACCCGACACGTCGTATGTCCCCATTGCCACAAGACCAATCGCGTTCCGGCAGAGCGCCTGGCGTCCGGTGGCAACTGCGGAGCCTGCAAGCAGCCGCTGTGGCCGGATGCCGTTCTCGAACTGACCGGCGAGAGCTTTGCCGCCCACACCGGGCGCAGCGACCTGCCCGTGCTGGTGGATTTCTGGGCAAGCTGGTGCGGACCGTGTAAGGCGATGGCGCCCCAGTTCGAGAAGGCCGCCCGGGGCTGGAAAGGCAAGGTTCGTTTTGCCAAGCTGAATACCGAACAGCACCAGGGACCTGCAGGACAGTTTGGTATCCGCAGCATTCCCACCATGATTCTGTTCCGTAATGGCCGTGAACTGGCGCGTCAGAGTGGTGCCATGAACGAGGCGCAGATCAACCAGTGGCTTCAGTCGGCGTTGAGCTGAACACCCGCAGGTGAAAAGCCGACGCAGAGCTGGCCATTCAGTCCTGTGAATCAGGCAGGGTATAGTAAATGGTCAGGGCACCCTCTTCGCCTGCCAGGGCCCGGGTTCCGGCGACTTCTGCCTGCTTATCTGCCAGCGCCATGTCGAGAAAGCTCTGGGGGGTTATGCCATCGGCCACCCGCTTGGCTTTGTAGACCGATCCGTTCCACAGGTTCAGGTAGCAGCCATCCTCGATTCCCAGCAGGGTTTGGTCGTGCTCGGTGTCTGCGCAGATGCGATAGCCATCGTCATCCTCGTACCACTCCTCAGCCTCGACCGAACCGTCTGCCGCCATGGCCAAAGGACTATCCGAGTCTGAGGTGGTTTTCGACTGTATAACCCGGTGGGCATTGGCATCGCCACCTTCACCGACAATACCGGCCGGTCCCACGGCCCAGGCCCTGGGTTCGAGCACCATCACAAGTAGGATCATGAGGCATAGCAGAATCTTGGCCCAGGCCACGGGCGCCTTGCTGGCCGCCTCAATGGCTTCTGAGACAACCTCTTCGGTATTCGGGTCTAACTGAAACTGTCTGTTCCGTGACATGTGTTTCTCCCTGTTTGGATCCGGGTCCTGATCTTCCCTGATGCCCCTGACGTAGGTACACCCATGGTCGACCAGAATAGCCGGGTATGACGGATAGCAATCAGGATCTCGCGAATAGCGGCTGGCAGGACCTGGTCAGCAGGTTCTGGCCCGCAAGTTCTGAATCGTAGCGCGAGATCGATGCCCAGGCACCGAACCTATGTTCTTTGCGATTCTGAAAATTACCGTCACGGTGCCGATGCTGGTACTTTAAGAGACAGACATATAAAAGACAGCAACAAAAGGGGCCGATTACACCCCGCTTGCGTTCGGCAGCCCGTTAATTTCAAGCGTTCTGAAATTGTTACTGATTTTTTAACGCGAGGACAAGGGTAAATATGACGCGCAAGACCCGTTCAAACCGCTAGGAGGCACAATATGAGACCGCAGCAGGCAGAATCCCCCACGCTGGACGGCAGCCGAGAGGCCCTTCGCAACTATTATCTCGCTGATGAATATACGGTGATGCGCGAGATGATTGCCGGCGCGCAGCTGTCCAGGGAGGAGCGGGAAGCCATCTCCAGCCGTGCCGCCGACCTGGTCCGCAGCGTGCGTAAAAATGCCAAGTCCACCATCATGGAGAAATTCCTTGCTGAATACGGTCTGACCACCCGGGAAGGTGTGGCCCTGATGTGCCTGGCCGAAGCCCTGCTTCGGGTGCCGGACAACATGACCATTCACGCCCTGATCGAAGACAAGATTACGTCGGGCAGCTGGGCTTCCCATGTGGGCAAGGCATCGTCGTCGATGATCAATACCGCCACAATCGGCCTGTTGATGGCCAGTAACCTGCTTAAGGATTCCGAGCGTAACAGCGTGGGCGACACTCTGCGCAAGCTGGTGAAGCGCTTTGGCGAGCCGGTCATCCGTACGGTGGCAGGCCAGGCCATGAAAGAAATGGGGCGTCAGTTCGTGCTGGGCCGGGACATCGAGGAAGCCCAGGACGAAGCCAAAAGCTATATGGACAAGGGCTACACCTACTCCTATGACATGCTGGGGGAGGCGGCCCGCACCGATGCCGACGCCCGCCGCTACTACGATGCCTACACCAATGCCATCGAAAGCATGGCCAAACATTGCAGAGGCGATGTCCGCACCAACCCGGGTATCTCGGTGAAGCTGTCAGCCCTGCTGGCCCGCTATGAGTACAGCAACAAAGAGCGGGTGATGAACGAGTTGCTACCGCGGGCCCTCAAGCTGGCGAAGCAGGCGGCAAAGTCGAACATGGGGTTCAATATTGACGCCGAGGAGCAGGACCGGCTGGATCTGTCCCTGGACGTCATTGAAGCCCTTCTGTCGGACCCCGAGCTGGCGGGCTGGGATGGTTTCGGCGTGGTGGTGCAGGCCTACGGCAAGCGTTCGTCGTTCACCCTCGACTGGCTCTACGCGCTGTCGGAGAAGCTGGACCGTCGCATCATGGTGCGCCTGGTCAAGGGCGCCTACTGGGACGCCGAGATCAAGCGCGCCCAGGTGCTCGGTCTGAGCGGCTTCCCGGTCTTTACCCGCAAGGCCTGCAGCGATGTGTCTTTCCTGTCCTGCGCTACCAAGCTGCTGAATATGACGGATCGTATCTACCCGCAGTTTGCGACCCACAACGCCCACTCGGTCTCCGCGATCCTCGAGCTGGCGAAAGTAAGCGGTGTCGATAATTACGAGTTCCAGCGCCTGCATGGCATGGGCGAGTCCCTCCACAACGAGGTGATGAAGGTGAGCGGCGTTCCCTGCCGTATTTACGCTCCGGTCGGGCCTCACCGTGACCTGCTGGCCTATCTGGTGCGTCGTCTGCTGGAAAACGGGGCCAACAGCTCGTTCGTAAACCAGATCGTCGACACCCGCATCACGCCGGAAGACATCGCCAGGGACCCTATTGAGGCGGTCCGGGCCATGGGTGACAACATTTCCAGCAAAGCCATCGTGCACCCGAGGAAGCTGTTCGGGGAAAACAGACGCAATTCCAAAGGCTGGGACATCAATGATCCGGTGACCATAGCCGAGATCAACCAGGGCCGGGACGCGTTCCGGGAGCACAGCTGGACCTTCGGGCCCATCATCGCCGGGGAGATCGCAGGCTCTGATGTTCAGGTGGTGCGTAACCCCGCCGAGCCGGAAGACACGGTCGGCCGTATCACCCTGGCGTCAGAGGCGGATGTTGATACCGCTGTTAAAGCAGCACAGGAAGGCTTCAAGTCCTGGTCGGCCCGCTCTGCGGAGGAGCGGGCCGAATGCGTGCGCAGGGTGGGGGATCTCTACGAGGAACACGCCTATGAGCTGTTCGCGCTGACCACCCGGGAAGCGGGTAAGTCTCTGCTCGATGCGGTGGCCGAAATCCGCGAGGCAGTGGACTTCTCCCAGTACTACGCCAACGAGGGCATCCGCTATAAAGACAGCGGTGACTCAAGGGGGATCATCTGCTGCATCTCACCCTGGAACTTCCCGCTTGCCATCTTCACCGGGCAGATTCTTGCCAACCTGGCGGCTGGCAATGCGGTGCTCGCCAAGCCAGCTGAGCAAACCTCCCTGCTGGCAGCCCGGGCGGTGGAACTGATGCACGAAGCGGGTATTCCCCGGGATGTGATCCAGCTTTTGCCGGGCACAGGTGCCGAGGTGGGCGGTGCGCTTACGTCCGATTTCCGGCTGGCCGGGGTCTGTTTCACCGGGTCCACCGTGACCGCCCAGAAGATCAACAAGGTGATGGCTGAGAACATGGCTCCGGACGCGGTGATTGTGGCCGAAACCGGTGGCCTGAATGCAATGATCGTGGATTCGACGGCACTGCCGGAGCAGGTGGTCCGGGATGTGCTGGCGTCTTCGTTCCAGAGCGCCGGTCAGCGCTGTTCCGCGTTGCGGATGCTGTATGTACAGAAAGACATCGCCGAGGGTCTTCTGGAGATGCTCTACGGTGCCATGGAAGAGCTGGGCATTGGCGACCCCTGGGCGCTGTCCACCGATGTGGGTCCGGTCATCGATGAAACCGCCCGCAAGAAAATCACCGACCATTGCGACAAATTCGAGAGCAAGGGCCGGTTGCTCAAGAAAATGCAGGTGTCTGAAAAGGGCACCTTCGTCTCGCCGGCGGTGATCAGCCTCACCGGCATCGAAGAGATGGAAGAGGAGATTTTCGGTCCCGTGCTCCATGTGAGCACGTTCGAGGCGAAGAACATCGACAAGGTGGTGGATGACATCAATGCCAAGGGCTATGGCCTGACGTTCGGTGTACATAGTCGGGTAGATCACCGGGTTGACCGCATCACCCGGCGCATCAAGGTCGGCAATACCTACGTCAACCGTAACCAGATTGGTGCCATTGTCGGGTCCCAGCCGTTCGGTGGCGAAGGCCTGTCGGGTACTGGACCCAAGGCCGGTGGACCGCAATATGTGCGCCGCTTTTTGAGAGGTAAAACCATCGAGCGTCCGGCGGACCCCGGTGCTAAAAAGCTAGACGCCAAAAAGCTGGACGGCCTGGTGAGCAAAGTCCTGGGTCTCAAAACCCTGACGCCCGGGCCACGGATGGAGGCGGTCAAACCCGTGTTCGGGGAGGTGTCAGCGCCCCTTGATGACCATGTGGAAGAGCTGCCGGGGCCGACAGGCGAACAGAATATGCTGTCCAATCATGGCCGTGGTGTTGTCCTGTGCCTGGGGCCGGACAGGCAGACGGCCCTGGAGCAGGCCGGCACAGCGCTGGCCCAGGGTAACCGTGTGGTGGTGATTGCGCCGGGCGCAGACGACTTCGTCAGCCAGGCCGCCAAGGCTGGCCTGCCAATTGTTGGCGCCGAAGCCCTGGTCGAGCCCGACGCACTTGCCAAAGCCCGCGGTTTTGACCTTGTAGCGAGCTGTGCCGAACAGTCGCTGCTGAAGGAATACCGGCTGGCCCTGGCCCAGCGGGAGGGGGCCCTGATTCCCCTGGTGACCGAGCACACCCTGGACCAGCGTTACGTGATCGAGCGCCACCTTTGTGTGGACACTACCGCTGCGGGCGGCAATGCCAGTCTGATTGCCGCCTCGGAGTAACCGGGGAGCTGCCGGTCGTGCCAGGAGGCTGGCCGGCACTGGCGTTGAGAGAGGACGTACGCTGTGCAGACGCTTTACTGGTTTACCCGGGACCTCCGGCTTCATGACAATGCGGCCCTGCTGGCGGCGTCCCGGTCCGACATGCTGCTGTGCGTCTATGTGGTTGACCCGCGCTGGTTCACCCCAGGGCCCTTCCACTGCAAGACCATGGGCGAACATCGCTGGCGGTTTCTCTGGCAGAGCCTGATGGCGCTTGAGCGAAGTCTGAGACTGCAGGGCCAGAGGCTCCATATCGCCTTCGGCCAGCCGGAGAAAGTCATTCCCGAACTGGTCAGTGATTACCGCATCGGTCGGGTCATCGCCTCGCGCATGCCGGGCACACGGGAGGCCCGGCAATGGCGGCACATCCGGGACTGCCTGCCGAACACCCTGTGCCAGCAATTCGAGACCCTGAGTCTGTACACCGAAGCCTCGCTGCCCATGGCGCTGGAGGCTCTGCCCGGGTCCTTTTCCCAGTTCCGCAAACAGGTGGAGCGAGCCGAAGAGTACCACCCGGAGAGCCTCAGGCTCCGCACGGTAACGGCACTGCCTCCGCCGCCTGGATTCCCGGAGGATAATCGGGGTGATTGCCCGCCCATCCCTGAACCCGGCCATCGCACTCCATTTACAGGCGGCGAGGCTGCCGGTCTGGCGAGATTGCACGACTTCCTGTTCATCAGCCACAACGTTGCCCGCTACAAGGAAGCCCGCAACGCCCTGGACGATGCCGATGCCTACTCAATGATTTCGCCCTGGCTTGCCAATGGATCGCTGTCCGTGCGTGAGGTAGCGCAGGCCCTTGCCGAGTATGAGCGTCAGCATGTGAAAAACGACTCCACCTACTGGCTCTGGTTCGAGCTGCTGTGGCGGGAATACTTCCACTGGTATGCGCACAGGCATGGGGCTGATCTGTTCCGTCGTGACGGCGTGCAGCAGAAAAAACACAGCGCCTCCTTCTACCCCCATCGCTTCAAGGCCTGGTGCGCCGGCAATACCGAGTATCCGCTGGTGAACGCCGCCATGAACCAATTGCGTAAGACGGGGTATATCAGCAACCGGAGTCGGCAGATCGTGGCCAGCGTTCTCCTTAATGAACTGGAGCTGGACTGGCGATACGGCGCCGCCTGGTTCGAGGAACAGCTGGTGGACTACGACGTGGCCAGTAATTATGGCAACTGGCAGTACCTCGCCGGGGTAGGGGCGGACCCCAGGGGCCATCGGCAGTTCAATATCCGCAAACAGGCGGAACAGTTTGACCCCGAAGGCGAGTTTGTGACGCGCTGGGGCGGTGATGCGTCCCAGCCTGTCGGGTTGCATCTGGTGGACGCTGCCGACTGGCCGGTGTAACCCAGACCCCGGGCTTTAACCAGTCGCTTCAGTTGGCGCTGCCCAACTGCTGTACCCGAGCTCGAGCACCCTGGCAACTTCCTCTCCCGGTATAGCCGCCAGGTCGCCCAGTTCCAGGGTGTCGTAGTGAAAGGCATAAAGACGCGAGGCAAATTCTGCAATGGGCAGCGACGCTTCACCGCGGATCTCGCCGTTGCCGCGGGTCGAGCAGGTGATGCCCTGTCCCCAGTCCTGGCCACTGTCATTGTTGGGATTGAAGAAGTAGACCCGCATTTCGTTGGTCGGGCTGAGAGTTACCCGCAGAATGGTAATCGCGTGACGACCCACGAACCGGGCGGCGCTGTCCGTTACCGCAATGCCAGCCGGCTGATGGTGGATTACCGGCATATTGCCGTTATAGAACGGGTGGTAACTGGCGTAGAAATGCCGCACGAAGCCGTCGTAGTCCCGCACTTCGCCGGTATGGACGTCAGCCACCACACGGAAGCCGTGGCTGACCCACCAGCCATAGAATTCCGGGTTGATCCAGCGATGGGCATCGTCGTCGCGGCCCTCGCACCGGTACCACATTTCGCTGTAGATCCGGTCCAGATGGGGGATGAGAATCAGCGATACCGCATCCACGTCCGCCGGTGTTTCTTTGACCAGTCCCGGGTCCAGGTTCTTGGAGGACACTTCCCAGCCTTCGAAACGGCTCAACACCTCATTGTCACGGGCCGCCCAGGTCAGCACCTGGAGCAGATAGTCAGCCTCGTTGGTCGCCCACATGGACAGCCCGATGGCCGACTGGCAGCTCGGGTTGTTGCCCTGGCCCACGCCAAGGGGTTGGCCCAGCAGATTGAGCACATCGGCCAGCAGAAAAACCCTGGCCGGCCGTGCCTTGCCAAAGGCCTGCTGCAGGGCCCGCTCGGTCTCTGGCGACAGCCGCAGCTTGGTCTGCCGCCAGAGGGCCTGGGCCAGGGGCGGGGTAAACAGCGAGCCACGCTCCAGCATCATGGTCAGGCCAAATACCGCCTGACAGGTCTCGGGGTAGATGGCTTCGTCTATAAGCGTGTGGACCAGTTCGTTATAGCAGTAGTAGTCGTCCAGCCCTGTCATGGTAAGACCCAGGGCAGCCGGTATCATGTCGTCCATGTAGCTGGCGCGAAGGAAGCGGAGCATGGTTGCATGGTACGGCGATGCCAGACCGGTATTGTGCATATTGCGGGCAAAATGGGTGGCTTCAGCGGCCAGATCCAACTCGTCCATGTCAGTCAGGCGCTGTTCGTAGAGCTCCAGCCCCGGGTCTTCTCTGCTGGCGGGTGTGGGCCCGAACAGGGCGCGAACAAGGCGGGTGGCATCAGCGGTGCCGGTGGTTTTCAGTTGGGGATCGTAGAGGCATCTGGCAATCTGGCCGACCATGTCGCAGATGCTGTCGACCTGGACCGGCCCCTGGTCGAGCAGTCGCCAGACCTCAGCTACCAGGCTATCCAGCAGACTGTCGTAACCCAGGTGGGAAATCAGGTACTGGTAAAGCCCCTGGACGATGCTGCCCAGCTGCTTGGGCCGCTCCCGGTCGGCTTCGTTGAGCTGACCTGACAGCAGGTCCAGGTTCAGGGCCATGACCTGGGTCAGAAAATGTCTGGCCTGCTCGGAGGAAATGCCCGGGTGAAAGTAATCGCCACGGGTCACCGCCAGCATGCGCAATTCGCTGATGGCTTCGACGATAGTGGTGACTGCACCGGCCTCGCGAAGGGAACGTTTGGCCAGGGCGGGCTGCAATATGGCCGGCTGGGCCCAGTCACTGGTACCGAAAATGCCGGCGCCTTCAAGAGCTGATACCCTCCGGTAGAGTGCATCGAAGCCACCGGGCAGGGTCATCAACAGGCGGGCCCGTTCCAGCACGCCCAGGCTGGAGGCCTTGGGATCGCCACGCCGCTTGCGGGCAAACTCGGCCAGCGCCATGTCAAACTGCATCAGAGCCTGGGCAAGCGCCGCGCTGTTGTTCTGTTGACCCATGGTAGCGTGGTCCTTCTCCGGCGGTGAATTGCAGCGATAACAAAATCGCCTCAGTTATACCAGTGTTGAATTACCACCGCGTTGGTCTTTTGCCGCATTATTGTAACGGTCATGACGAGCCACGCATTTAACATTTTCGTCACTCCGTTGGCCATGTCTGCCGTGGTACCGATAGCGGACATGGCGCAGGGCTTTATTCCTCGTGCCACAGCGGCCAGAATGGGGCTCGTACTCGTCGTTAACCATTAGACAGGTCCAGCCCGGGCAGGAAGACCCTCATGTTCCGTAAGCACTACTTCATTGAAGAGTCCCGCAAGCAGTGGAGTTCAGAGCCGGCTTTCGTTGCTTCCATGGCCGCAGCAGCGGTGGGCCTCGGAAACCTGTGGCGTTTTCCCTACATGATGGGCGAGAACGGCGGCGGCGCCTTTGTGGTTGCCTACCTGATTGCCCTGGTTGTCGTGGTGATGCCCATCATGATCCTGGAAGTTGCCGCGGGGCGGCTTACCAAGGGCAGCACGGTGGGGACCTACCGGCAAGCCGGTCGTTTTGGCGCAGTCTATGGCTGGTTCGTGGTGCTGGTGACTATGGCCATTACCAGCTATTACCTGGTGATCACCGGCTGGACCCTGGGCTATGCCGTTGACTCGGTACTGGGTGATGTCCGCGTGTTCGAAGACTTCAGCTCAGGATTCAATTCCCTGTGGTATTTCATCGCAGTCACGGCACTGGCGGCTCTGGTACTGGCCCGTGACGTCCAGGCTATTGAGCGCCTGTCCAAGATCCTGATGCCGGCGTTGATGGCGGTGGTGCTCTTTCTTGTCTATCGGGCCTCCCAGACCGACGGCTGGGATGAAACCCGGGACTTTTTCTTCCGGGTCGACTGGGACCGGATGCTGGATGGCAGCCTGTGGGGGTTCGCTTTCGGTCAGGCCTTCTATACCCTGGCTATCGGTCAGGGCTACCTGGTGACCTATGGCAGCTTCATTCCGCGCAAAACCCACGTTCCGCGGGCGTGTATCACGGTGGCGACAGTGGAAACCAGTGTTGCCCTGCTTGCCGGCTGGATGATTTTCCCCTTTGTTTTCAGCTTTGGCATGGAGCCGGGGCAAGGGCCCGCCCTGGCGTTCGAGACTCTTCCCCGGGTTTTTACCGGCATGGCCGGCGGTGGCGTGCTGGCCATCCTGTTTTTCGGGCTTTTTTTCGCTGCCGCCTTTACCTCGTCGCTGGCTGGGCTGAAGGTCATGATCGCCGCCGTGGCAGAGGAATTCCGCCTGCACAATACCAATGCTGTGATCCTGGTCTCCGTCGTCATGCTTGTCCTTGGCACTGCTTCGGCCCTGAGTTTCACGCCGCTGGAGTGGCGAATCGCAGGTGAACCGGTACTGGATGTGGTGGACCGGGTCGCAGGAGGTAACATCATTATCTTCTCCGGAATTACCGGTGCAGCACTGCTGTGCTGGTTCATACCGCCGCAGCGGATCCGTACTGTCCTCGGTTCCAAAAGCCGTTGGTGGGAATGGCGGATCTATCTCGTGGGCCGATATCTGCCGGTGGTGGTGCTGTTATGGATCATGATTACCTACGGCGCCAGCCTGATCGGTGGACACTGAAGGTAAAGTCACAAGGAGAGCAACATAGGCCGTACCGTTAAATGGCTGACCCTGGCTCTGGTGCTGATAGCTGTCGCGGCGACCAGGCCCTGGGAACTTCTACCTCCGGCCTGGGACCCCTGGGCACCCCTGGCCATTGAGCACAAGATGACGCCGGTTACCGGCTGGAAGCTGACCCGGCTCAAAGACCAGCCTGAGCAGTGCCTTGGGGTTTTACAGGCAGCGCCTGAGGGCGCGGTGGATTACCTTGCTCTGGAGGATTACACGCCGGTGGCGTCCTGCCCACTCACCAATGTGGTCAGGTTGCAAAGCACGGGCGTTGAGTTCAGTTCCCCCTTTACAGTCAGCTGTCCCTGGACGGTTTCCTGGCTAATGTTCGAGCGCCAGCAATTGCAATCGCTGGCCAGGACCCATCTGGGCTCAGAGGTGGCTTCTATTCAGCATTATGGAAGCTTCGCCTGCCGGAACATTTATAACCGTGAACGGGCCAGGCGCAGCGAACATGCCACTGCATCAGCGGTGGATATTGCGGCATTCCGCACCGAGGACGGCCAATCCGTGAGCGTGCTAAAGGACTGGAGCAACCACAGCGAGCAAGGTAAACGCAGGTTTTTGCGCGAGACCCACGCCGCCGCCTGCGACTACTTCGGGACTGTGCTGGGGCCGGACTACAACCAGCCCCACGAGAACCATTTCCACCTGGATACCAGTACCTTCGGGCTCTGTCATTAACGGCAGGTTTCAAAACGAAGGCGAGCGTCACCAATCACTGGAAAAATTAGATTCTGCGTACTCTTTGACTCACCGATCTTAAGCGGCCGCAGGATCTCAGGTCAGTCAACCGGCGAGGTGTTCCTACATACACATAGATAGAATGGTTGCGCCGGAATCCCACCCGGTGAACAGACACGTTAGGTCCTGCCTGCGTCGACTCGGAAAAGCGGGTTGCAATACCGGCATTCTCGCCGTCACGGATGCGGTCAGTTTCCTCCTGGCTCCAGTTGCCGCCGAGACACTGAGCGATAGACGCCACAGATTGGTCGTAGAGTGCCGAAGCCACGTCACTGTTGGGCGCTGTAGCTGAGCAGACATAGGCGGTGTCCATGTTGGCCCATTCCCAGATTTCGCAGTGGCCTTTGATTATTTCCTCGCGGGCACTGAACACGGTGACTGAACGGAAATTGATTGCCTTACCGCGATAGTTGCCGAATCCCGAGGGATAGTCGGCAACGATGCCCTGTAAGGAGTCGCATGGGTCTTCAACACCCACTTGCAGTTTGTCCTGGGCGGAACAGCCCGCTAGAGAAAGTCCCACTAGTACCGGTAAAAAACGCGTTTTCATCGTCGTGTTCACCTGTAAAAGGATCGTTGAAATTTGCGTACGACCAGACGCGAAAACTGATCCTGTTCGTAATAAAGATAGCAGACTTTTTACGGGTCAAAGATCTTGGCCAGCGATTGAGGGCTCGACTAAGCTTAATGTCGAACCGCCAGGGAGTTGTGTCACGGTCGCACCTACCTCTCTAAGCAAGGAAGCCAGAAAATGCCTTGTTTCAAGTGTGCTGTTCCCTCCAGATCGATCCAGCGCTTTTTACTGGTGGCGAGTTTTGCCGCTGCTTTGGTTGCCTGCTCTGAACCAGCCAAACCCCCCGAAACCGGCCCGGTGGCTGTTTCCATCGTAGTTCTTGACGATTCCGAAGTACGCCCCTCCCGTGATTTTGTTGGCCGAACAGCGGCCTCGGCGCGGGCTGGCCTTATGCCGCGTATCGAAGCGGAAATCCGGGAAATCCTTTTTAAGGAGGGCTCACGGGTAAATAAAGGGCAGATTCTCGTGAGGTTGGAGGATACTCGTGCCAGCGCTGATCTCCAGCAGGCTCAAGCTGAGTTGACTGCGGCCAGGGCGGAGGTCGGGTCCGCTAACAAGAACCTGAAACGTGGTGAAGAAGTGGCGGGCAAGGGCTTCCTGTCCGATGTGGATCTGGACAAGCTCAAGGATCGTTTCAGTGCCGCAGAGAGTCGCCTCCAGGCTGCTGAAGCTGCAGTTCGCAAAGCCGATACCGACCTGGATTACGCTGAGATTCGGGCGCCTTTTGACGGCTGGATTGGACGGTTGAATTTCGATGAGGGAGCGGTAGTCAGTCCTGCCAGTGGCCCGATTACCGAGGTGTTGGTGACTGATCCCATGTATGTGGAGTTTCAGCTTGACGAGTCGGATTACGTTGCCTTTCGGAGGACCAGGAGTGGCGCTACCGAGCCTGCACCCGCCAGTCAGCTATTCCTGGAACTGACGCTTCCGGATGGGGTGCGTTATGACCAGGGGGGCATCCTTGACTTCGCGGATGTGCAGACGGATGCCAGCACCGGAACGGTTGCAATGCGGGCGATCTTTCCGAATCCGGATACATTGCTGGTGCCCGGACTCTATGTGAACCTTCGGATCGAGGGGCAAGCCGGCGACAAACAGGTGCTGGTTCCCCAGATGGCGGTTCAGGAAACCATCGAAGGCAAGTTCGTCCTGGTGGTCGATGAACAGCAGCGCGTAGCCCAGCGTTTTATCAGGACCGGTTCGCGCCAGGGTGCCATGCTGGTGGTGGAGAGTGGGCTTGAGGCCGGCGAGCGGGTGGTCGTTGAAGGGCTTCAGAAAGTCCGCTCTGGGATTAAGGTCAATCCGGTTCAGATGCTTATTGATCGCCAAACCGGCGCCCTCGCCAAAGCAGACGAGACTGCGCCATGATCAGTCGCGTTTTTATTCACCGTCCGAAGTTTGCCTTTGTAATATCCATCCTGATTACCCTGGCTGGGCTTCTGGCGTTGCAGGTACTGCCCGTCAACATGTACCCGGACATGGCGCCGCCTCAGATTCAGGTCACTGCCTCCCTGCCTGGTGCAAGTTCCCAGGTAGTGGAAGAGGCCGTTATCGGCCCGGTGGAACAACAGCTCAATGGGGTGGAGGGCATGATATACATCGAGTCCACCGCTTCAAGTGATGGCACAGCGAAGATTATTCTTACCTTTGAAAGCGGCACCGATACCGACATCGCCCAGGTCAGCGTTCAGAACCGGGTAGCGTTGGCTGAGCCTTACCTGCCCGACGAAGTACGCCGCCAGGGCGTCGTGGTCAGCAAGCAGGCAGGTAACATGCTGATGGGCATCAACCTCACGTCGGACCGCCCCGATCTTGACGGCGTTTTTCTGAGTAATTATGCCTCCAACAATTTGGTGGAAGCCTTGGGCCGGGTCCCCGGCGTGGCATCCGCTGAGGTCATGGGAGCGAAAGACTACAGCATGCGTGTCTGGCTGGATCCGAGGCGTATGGCCTCGCTCGATGTCACTGTGACCGAAGTAGCCGCGGCGCTTCGTGAACAGAACCAGATTGTCGCCGCTGGCAAGCTAGGGCAGGCACCCGTACCAGAAGGCCAGCAGTTCGTGTACAGCATCCAGACTCGAGAGCGGTTAGCCGACCCTGAGGCGTTTGCCGACACCATTCTTCGCGCCAGGTCCGGCGGCGGTTTTGTCCGGCTCAGGGATGTGGCGCGCATTGAGCTTGGCTCACGCTCTTACACATCCACAGCCAAGCTGAACAATCAGGACACGGCTTTTGTCGTGATCTATCAGCTGCCCGACGCCAACGCACTGGAGGTCGCGGAAAAGGTCAGGAAGGCGGTGGAAATGGCTGCAGCCAGCTTCCCGGACGGCGTACGTTACAGTGTGCTGTATGACACCACCGAATTCATCAGTCGATCCATCGAAGAAGTGATCGTCACCCTGTTTCAGGCAGTCGGCCTGGTTATCCTGGTGGTGTTCCTGTTCCTTCAGAACTGGCGCGCCACGCTCATTCCCAGCATCGCCATTCCGGTCTCATTGATCGGTACTTTCGCGGTCATGGCGCTGCTGGGATACTCCGTCAACACCATTACACTGTTCGGCCTGGTGCTGGCCATCGGGATCGTTGTGGACGATGCCATCGTTATCATCGAAAACGTAGAGCGAATTCTGGCGGAGGAACAGCTGCCTATCCGGGAGGCCGTCACCAAAGCCATGGCCGAGGTCACCGGTCCGGTCATAGCGACCACCCTGGTGTTGCTGGCCGTATTTGTTCCGGTAGCGTTCATGCCTGGCATTACGGGCAAGTTGTATCAGCAGTTCTCTGTGACCATCTCTGTGGCGGTGATCATCTCTTCGATCAACGCCCTGACTCTCAGCCCGGCCCTGTGTGTGGCATTGCTGGGCAAGCAGGATGCCGCGCCCATTCGCTGGCTCAGACCGTTCGAACAACTGATCACCATGGGAACCAGTGGTTACTCGAGCCTGGTGGCCCGCCTCCTGCGCAAAGGGGCATTGATAGGTGTGACCCTGATTGTGATTCTCATTGCCGGAGCGGGATTGTTCAAATCCGTGCCCTCGGCATTCGTGCCACCGGAAGATCAGGGCTTCCTGTTTGTGGATGTTCAGTTGCCGGATGCTGCCTCACTGGAAAGAACCGACGCGGTGCTTGAAAAGGTCACCGGAATGGTCCTGAACGATGCGGCAGTTACAGACTTCATCACTGTTTCAGGTTTTTCATTGCTGGGCGGTGCCGGCTCGAACAATGGTTTGGGCATCGTGATCCTCAAGGACTGGGAGGCTCGGACTACAGAAGAACTGGGTCTCGCTGACACCATTCCCCGCCTTTATTCCAGCCTGTGGTCGATCGCAGAGGCTCAGGTCATGGTGTTCAACCCGCCGCCAATCCCAGGGTTGGGCACATCGGCCGGATTTGATTTCCGCCTGCAGGACAACCAGGGGCGGGATGTTTCCGAGCTGGCTCAGGTTATGAACGGCCTGATTTTCGAGGCCAATCAGCGGGAGGCGCTCGCCGGTGTTTACAGCACCTACCGAGCCAATATTCCTCAATACCTTCTGGAAGTGGACCGGGACAAGGCCAAGTCGCTGGGTATCCAGCTGTCAAATATATTTTCTACTCTTCAGACCCAGCTCGGTTCACTGTACGTGAATGACTTTACCCGTTTTGGCAAGAACTACCGTGTACTCTTGCAGGCCGAGGGAGAGTTCCGGCAAAGTCCGGACGATCTTTCGTATTACTCTGTTCGCAACCAGGACGGTGATATGGTGCCGCTGACTACGCTGGCGAGCCTGAAACCGGTGCTTGGGCCTTCGAGCATTCAGCATTTCAACCTGAAACGGTCGGTAACGATTTCAGGTGAGGCCGCGGCCGGCTTTGCCAGTGGTGATGCCATCTTCACAATGGAAGTGCTCGCGGAAAATCTGCCGCAGGGATACGAGTTCAGCTGGGCCGGGCAAAGCCTGCAGGAAATACAGGCAGGTAACCTGGCGGCTGTGATCTTCCTGCTGGCGCTGGTCTTCGTGTATCTGTTTCTGGTTGCCCAATATGAAAGCTGGAGCCTGCCTGTTGCAGTTATCGGGGCGGTACCCCTGGCAATGTTTGGTGCTATGGCAGCGTTATGGCTGATGGGGCTGGCGAATAACATCTATGCTCAGGTAGGGTTGGTGTTACTGATCGGGCTGTCCACCAAAACAGCCATTTTGATCGTAGAATTTGCCATGCAGTTGCGCCAGTCGGGCACGAGCACGGAAGAGGCCGCTCAGAAAGCTGCCGTTCTGCGATTCCGGGCGGTACTGATGACCGCCCTGTCGTTCGTGTTGGGGGTATTGCCCCTGGTCTTCGCCAGCGGCGCTGGTGCAGCCAGCAGAATCAGCCTCGGCATCACTGTGCTGGGCGGCATGGTTGCAGCTACCGTTCTCGGTACATTGCTGGTGCCCATCTTCTACAAATGGATACAGACTGTCCGGGACCGCAGGCAGTCTGCCGCGTAGCGCGGTTCGGGCGGTTGCAGCCGTTTACGCTCTGCCCGCCGCATCAGATACCAGGCGATAAGGGCAATCAACGACACCACCAGAAGGATCAGCGCCGCAAGGGCTGCAGAACCGGGCGCTATTCCACCCTGAATCTCAGCACGCCGATCATCTGGCCGTGCTCCGTCAGCAACTGGACCTGCCACTTGCCGCGGGCGTCGTTGGGGAAGGCCAGCTTGTGGGTCCATGAGCGGTAGCCCGCTTCCCGGCCGCCCTCGATTGCCAGTGGTATGCGGTCAACCACCTCGCCCTCGTGCAGCCAGACATGGTAGATGGTCTCTCTCAGGCCCCGGGGCGCCCGTATGGCCGCGTAGGCATACAGCCCCTGGCGGTGGAGGTCATCATGGGAAACCACCCGGAAATTATTGCCGGGCACTTTGTCGGCGGTGTAGATGCGTGTGGTGATGGCCGCTTCCTGCAGCCACAGGGCCGCCGGCGGTACCCAGTAGCGCCCCCACCAGGCGATCGAAAGCAGCAGAGGCAACGCGACCAGTACCGCGAACCAATGGGATTTGCCCCAGTCCGGTCGGGTCTTGATGAAACCCGGAAGTGTCAGCACGCTGACGGTCGCCAGGGCAACGATAGCTGCGTAGTAGCTCTGGCCGGTGGTCATCTCGAACATGATCGGCAACGCGGTAAGCGTCAGCGCAAAAACGGCCAGGCCGTGGTAGAGCATCAGCAGCCACTTGCGCCGTGTAAGGGTGCCAAAATAGATAGGGTCGATAATGGACAACAGCCCGGCCAGGGCCAGAAGACTGGTAAAGACCGCCTGGCCACTGTTCCAGGAGGTGGTGAAATAGAAAAATGGCAGAACGAAAAAAAAGGATTCCTGGTGGACCCACTGAACCCCGAGCCGGCCCACCACGGGCGGAATCTCTCGGCCGGTATAACGGGTGAACAAATTTCTCAGGCCCCGCTCCAGCAGCAGCCAGACCCAGCCAAGCAGAATCGCCAGCACGATCCATTTTGCCAGTCCCTCCTGCCGGTCCACCAGCACGAAGCTGGCAACGCCGCTGGCAAAAGCAAGTACCGGCAACCAGGGCTCAAGCCTAGGCAGCATGCGCTGAATCAGGGGCGGAAACGTAAAAACAGGCTGCGACATTGGTTAATGGCCGGCTGACAACATTGAAGATGGACAAGACTCCAGGGCGTGTTGGCGTTCTGGAGAGGGAAAGGAATCGCGGCTACGGGTTTACCGTTGGTTGCGACGGGCTGCAGTGTACTCCGGTCACAAAACCGAAGACAATAGCGGCAACAGCCAGGGCTGACGGTGAGACCGGACTCCCGGGCCCTTAACGGCGTCAGGTGATTGTGGGAGTATTTGGGAATGCCAAGAGCCAGTGAAATAAAGAAGAGCGCAGCAGTGGAATACGAAGGCCGGGTCTACCTGATCAGGGACATCGAGCGCTCTGTGCCCCAGGGCCGGGCCGGGGGCAGCCTCTACCGGATGCGCATGTACGATGTGGTCACCAATGCCAAGATTGACGAGACCTTCAAGGACTCGGACATGCTTACCCTGGCAGACCTGGTCCGCAGGCCCGCCACCTTCTCCTATTCGGACGGCGAAGAGTTCGTGTTCATGGACACCGAGGACTACACCCAATATGCCCTGAATAGGGAGGCCATCGTCGATGAGTTGCTGTTTATCAGCGAGGACACCCAGGGCATACAGGTGGTTCTGGTCAGTGACGATCCAGTGGCGGTGGCTTTGCCGCCCACAGTGGATCTGGACATCGTGGATACCGCGCCGTCGGTAAAAGGCGGCTCTGCCACCGCCCGGACCAAGCCTGCCACCCTGTCTACCGGGCTGGTGGTTCAGGTGCCTGAGCACATCTCAACCGGCGACCGAATCAGGGTCAACGTAGACGAGCGCCGGTTTCTCGGCCGCGCCTGAGTTGAACCAAATCTCTGGTTAATCTGCCGCACTGAAATAGAAATACCAGCTGTTTCAATTTGTATCCCGGCGGCCGGTCCGGCCGCCAGACTGCCCATCGTCGATCACCGCTTCTCCTGACTTTCTAAATTAAAATTAATAACTTGGCTGGCTGATCCCTGATTACAGCGCGGTGACATTGGATGTCGTTGTGTATGCGTCTGTAAGTGTCAGTTTTCCGTCGATTTTAAGCCCCTGAAGAGGGATCTGTACCCCAAAAACGCGCCCATTCCATCGATATGATCTGCTCCACGTTGTCAATAAACTGGTGCAAACAAATGTCATATCGCGGCAAAAAACTATCAAAGCAGGGATTGCTGATGTTACCTCTGGCTGCTTTGCTTTCCGGCTGCGGTCTGGATCTGGCTGACGGCGTGAGCGCCGGGGTCGGCTCGGGTGATGCCAATGATTCGAGCGTTGCTGTCTCTGGCGCCGCTGTAAAAGGGGTGATCCGGCAGGGCATAGTGACGGCAAACCGCCTTGAAGCCGACAGGAAGACCGGCCATTACGGCCCGGGTCGGGTGGCGGCCAAGGCTGTGAGGACAGCCGATGATGGCAGCTACAATCTGCAGATGAGGGGCAAGGCAGAGGGTTGGGCACTGGTTGAGCTTCGGGCGGACGATAGCACGCGTATGGTCTGCGATGTGGTGCCCTCCTGCGATCAGGCCGATGCCGAGCCTGTGGCCTTTGGCGAGACGCTTGGTCTGGATCGCGAGTTTATTCTACGTGGCGCCGGCGACCTGAGTGCCGAGACTATTTACCTGACACCGCTTACCCACCTGGCTGTAACTCTGGCGGAACGCGGCGAGGATGGCCTGTCTCCGGCCACCCTGTCGAACGCCTATCAGGCAGTGGAAGGCTGGTTTGATCTTTCTGCCGGCGCCCTGAGACTGGCGCCACCGGATCTGACCAGGCTTGATGACACCGATAACGTCTCTGCCGATGCCCTTCAGGTCGCGATTGTCAACGCAGCCTTCCTGGCTCTGGTTAACGAAAAGCCCCAGTGGCAGTCCATCGCCGATGTGCTTGCGGATGTGACTGCCCAGATCGAAACAAACGGACTGATCGACATTACCGGCGACGGCGTCAACCTGGCGCTGGCCGACGTGGTTTCAACCGCCGCTCTGCAGGCATCCCAGCTTCAGTTGGCGGTGGATTCCAGTGTGATAAGTCATAAGCTGGTATTGGTTGAGTATCGCAATGTGCATCGTCTGAAGACCATTGCCGACGTCTACGAGGACACCGATACCTCAATTGCGGACAACGACAGGGACACCACTGATGGCCCGGATTCCCCGGAAACCGTGACCGATCCTGTTAGTGGTCCGGTAGTTTCGGATACCGATGACGCCACCGTTGAGTCGCCCACTTCCGGGACCGATACTCTGGTTGGCGGCACTGATTCTGGCAGTACAGATACTGACAGCGATCAGACGGATACCACGACCGGCGCAGATGTTCCCGCCAATGCTGCTCTGCTCAGCTGGACAGCGCCTTTTACGCGGGTCAATGGCGACAGCCTCAGCATGGGTGAAATAGCCGGCTATGAAGTGGTCTACGGAGTTAACCCGGACGCACTGGATCAGAGCATGGCCATTGGTGACGCTTCAATTGATGAGCTGTTGATTGATGAGTTGGGTGAAGGGACCTGGCACTTCGCCATCCGCACCCTGGATACTGATGGCAAACCCAGCCAGTTGTCTGAAGTACTCACCAAGCAGATCTGACTTTCGTAAAGGTCCGGTTTGTCAAAAGGGTGCCAGAAGGGTGGCAGAAGGGTGGATCGACCCCGGGTCGTTTCACCCTTTTTTATTCTTCTGGCGCATAAAGCTACATTTGTTTTCAAAACAAACCTGCCGCGGTGCCCCGCTTTTTCCTAGACTGAGCACTGGTTTCGGATGAACAACACACGGTGCAAGGCCGTGCAAAGGACACAGTTGCTATGGAAGATCGGGAATACGCGGGATTCTGGATCAGAACCGGGGCGTCGTTAATCGATTCCATGCTGGTACTGATAATCACAGGCCCGATCCTGACCATGATTTACGGTGAGTATTACTGGCGTGCCGACTCTTTTGTGGTCGGGGGCTGGAACCTTCTTTTCACCTACGTCCTGCCCGCCATCGCGGTAATAGCCTTCTGGATCTACAAGTCTGCAACACCGGGAAAGATAGCCACCAAACTGGTGATCGTCGATGCGCGAACCGGTGGCAAACCTTCATCAGGGCAATTCATCGGGCGCTACCTGGCTTATTACGTGTCCATAATTCCGCTGTGCCTTGGTATGCTCTGGATCGCTTTCGACCGTAAGAAGCAGGGCTGGCATGACAAGCTTGCCGGCACAGTCGTACTGCGGAATTACCTGCCCGAACCGGTACCGTTTGAGGTCGAGGCCTAAAGACCGGCAGCCCGGAGTCCAGCCAGGACTCTTTTCCCCCAAGGCCTGAGGTCGGAGCGCCTCACCTCGGGCTTTATCTTTGCTACGAATTTACCCGGCCCCCTGCAATCGTGGTGCCTCTGTGAACCCAGCCCCAATCCTTCTCGGAATACCTCCTCTACCGATAGAAGAATAAATCCTGTCAGCCTTGACATTGATCATTATTAAAATAAGAATGATTCGTATTACGATTATTAAAAACAGGAAAGGCTGGGATGGTCTGCAAGAAATTCGGTTTGTCTACGCTCGTTTTACCCGCCCTTATGTTCGGGTGGACCGGTGTGGTTCTTGCCGACAGCGACGGAGCCTATCTGGACGAGCTGGTGGTAACGGGTACCCGTACCGCAAGGTCGGTACTGGAAACGCCGGTGCGAACCGAAGTGGTCACCAGGGAGGAGATCGAAAAGGCCCATGCCCGTAACGTCAAGGAAGCGCTGGAAAATGTGCCGGGGCTTCAGCTTCGGGAGATCCATGGTAAAGCGGGCCATGAAGTCTGGTTACAGGGCGTGAGCGCGGATCGTATCCTTGTACTGGTCGACGGGCTGCCGGTCACCGCGACCACAGGATCGGCGGTGGACGTCAGCCAGCTCACCCTGCTCGAAGTGGAGCGGATCGAGGTCATAAAAGGCGCGGCCTCGGCCCAATACGGCAGTGCGGCCATGGGGGGCGTGGTCAATGTGATTACCCGGCCGGTAGGTCAGGGACTCGCCGGCAGCCTCCGGCTTGACGGTGGTACCTGGGGTGACCAGAACCCCAGTGGCGACGACTGGGACCTTGGCCGCTACAGCAGTCGAGTCATGGCTGAGGCCGGGAGTGGGAGCTTCGGCGCCCGGCTGGTGGGAAGCTTCGACCACTCGGACGGCATTGATCCGGAGCCCTCTGACTGGCATCGCCCCGGCGATGAGTATGACCGGGCTGAACTGGCCTCCCGTTTTGACTGGCGCCCTTCCTTGGCGAACCGTTTTGTGGCCCGGGCTTCTGTTTTTGAGGAGTCCCTGGGTTCCCGCTACTCGGAACGCCTGCCCGGCAGAACCGTGCGTCAGGGCAAAGAGGAAGAAGTTCAGCGCTGGCGGGCGGAAGTGCGGGGCGAGCACGACCTTGTTGCTGACCTGTCCGGCTTCTGGGCGGTGGTCCACGAAGAGCTGGAGGACGACACCTTCAAGTACTCAGCCATCAGCCGGTTCGATGACCGCGAGGCCGATATTAGCCTTTCTCAGGTCTCGGGCCACCTCCGGATTCCCGTTGGCGATACCCATGACCTGCAACTAGGGGCGGATACGCGACGGGAAACCCTGGAGCAAGTAAAAGACGGCCGGTCCGAGCTTTCCCAAAGCGGAGAGTTCTCCCGGGAAAGCTATGAACTCTGGCTCCAGGACACCTGGATGCCCTCGGAGCACTGGGAACTGGTCGCTGGCATTCGTGGCCAGGAAGATTCCGATTTTGGCTCACATTTCGCGCCCAACCTCAATGTCCGCCTGGATCTTGTGGATAACGATGCCCTGGGGCTCTATGCCCGCGGCGGCATCGGCAGTGGTTATCGGGCGCCCAATCTGAAAGAGCGCCACTACCGGTTTGACCACAGCCAGCTCGGGTATGTGGTGGAGGGAAACCCGGACCTGGAGCCGGAAACTTCCCTTGGCTACCAGCTCGGCTTTGGCCTCCACCATCGCAAAACCCTTTGGTTCGAAGCCAACGGTTTTCTTAACGAAATCGATGACCTGATCCAGACTGGCCTTGACCCGGACGCAACTGATAGCCGAGGCGACAATGTGTCGGTGTACCGCTACCACAACGTCAGTGAGGCCAGGACCTGGGGCCTGGATACGACGGCTGGCGTCCGTCCGGCTAGCGACTGGCAGCTGACCGCCGGCTATACCTACACCCGAACCGAGGATGTGGAGTCCGGCAAGGAGCTGAACCGTCGGCCCAGGCATCAGGCCAAGCTGGCCCTGGACGGGCCGGGTGGTTTGCCGGGCCTGAGCTGGTCCATCCGGACCCGATACCAGAGCGACGAGTTTGTGGACTCAGCCCTGGGCACTGTATCGCCCTCGTTCACAGCCACGGATATCAAGCTCAACTATCAGGCAACCCAGTCCCTGGCACTCTTTGCCGGTGTCGACAACGTCACCGCAGCCCAGCGGGATTTCGCCGATCCGGATGATTTCCGACCCGTGGCCGGACGGTTTATCTACACCGGCCTGGCCCTCGAATTCGGTACCCGATGAACCCTTAGCAGCCCTGATCAGCACGAAACCCCGGCTGGCCCGCCAGTCTACCAATAGCCAGTAACAAGGAAGAACCTGATGACCATACCCACAACCTCCCTGATGCGACTGACCCCGGCCCTGGCGCTTCTGCTGGCTGCCTGTGGAGGTGGCAGCTCCAATGAGATCGAGGCCCCGGCTGAACCTGCCGACAGTACCGAAACCTTCATCGAAAAGGCTGTTTCCGCCCAGGATGCCAGCAATCCGCAGTACCTGAACCTGGAGACCGGCGACCTGGTAGACGACTCTGGTGACTGGCACATGGCCTTCGCCAGAACCACGGTGCAGCTCAACGGCGGCGCTTCAGGTTCCGGCTCCGTCGCAGGTGCCCTGGGCGCGGTCCAGGATGATTTCTACGACGCCAGCGGCGACCCTGTGGCAAATGTCTTCCTGAACGCCACCGCCGACTCCGAACTGGAGCACCTTGCGGGTGAGTTCGCCCGCCCGGATCGGTGGATATTCGATTCCGTAGGCAGCGAATTTGGCAATGACTGGTACGTCTACAACTTCCAGACCCATGAGGTATCCGCCAATGATACCAACGGATGGCTGATTAGATCCGGTGAAGGCAACAGCTATGCCAGGGTTCGGGTCGAGGAGCTGGCCTACCAGGCTGACCCGCGCACGTTCAGGCTGGCTTTTAACGTGCAGCCCGAGAATACAAGCCAGTTCACCACTGATGTCACCTGGGCCGGCACCATTCCAGAGCAGGGGGGCGACCAGTGCTACGACTTCGACAGCGGTGCCGAGGTTGCCTGTGACGGTGCGCTCTGGGACCTGAAGCTAAGCTTTGGCACCCGATCCCTGGCTCTGGTGACCAACAGCGGCCCATCAGGGGTGGGCGACGGCGGTGCCTTCGGACCTTTTGAGTGGGACACCCTGGCCAGCTACACCAGTGCCACCACCTCACCGGATGGCGGTGACCTGACCGGGCATTATTCCGCAGACGTCAGCACCGGCGTTTTCCTGGAACACACCTGGTATGCCTACAGCCTTGAGGGTAACCATAAACTCTGGCCCAACTACCGGGTTTATCTGGTACACACCGATCCCAGCGACGACCAGGCGCCCGTTTACGCGGTTCAGATCATCAGTTATTACGGTGAAGACGGCACCAGTGGCCAGCCGGTGATTCGCTGGAAACAGGTTGCCCTGACTGATGGGGAGGTACGGTGATGGAACAGGCTGTTTCACAATCAACCCGCACGGCAGCGGACGCCGAATTAACCTCCCGGTGGGAAAACCTCCGGGCCGAACAGCCCCAGCTCCGGATTCGCCAGGCGGCCTCCCTGCTGGGTGTCAGCGAACGGGATCTGCTGCTATGCCGGCCGGCAGAAGCCCTGAAGCGTCTGCGTCCGGAGTTCGGTGACATCCTGACCGCCATGGAATCCGTAGGGGAAGTCATGGTACTGGCCCGCAATGAGCAGGTGGTCCATGAAGTGACCGGTCAGTTCCAGAATTTCCGGGTCAGCAGTTCCGGTGTCATGGGCCTTGCGGTGGGCAACGTCGACGTGCGGGTATTCTTCCGTCACTGGACAGAGGGGTACTGGGTTCGGGAAGAGGTGCGGTCCGGTATCCGCGAAAGTCTTCAGTTCTTCGACCCCTGGGGCATGCCAGTCCAGAAGATCTACCGGGTGGAAAAAACAGACCCCGGAGCCTGGCAAAGTCTGGTGCAGAGGTTCACTGACCATGATCTGGCCCGGAGGGGTCAGCAGAAACAGCGCAAAAAGGGTGTCCGCCCTGTTCCTGCACGAACCGACTCGGCAACGGTTGATGTTGAATCCCTTCGCCGGGGCTGGGCGGACCTCAAGGATGTCCACCACTTCAACGCCTTGCTGCAGGACCACAAGGTGGACCGGTTGACGGCTCTGGAGATGATCGGGGCTGACTGGGCCCGCAGATTGGCAGATGCCGTTTCAGCCACCGGCAAAGCAGAAAAAACATCGCCACTGGATACGCTTCTTGAGCAGGTCCGGGATGCGCAATGCCCAATCATGGTCTTCGTAGGCAATGTCGGCATCGTGCAGATTCATACTGGCGTTCCGGCCAATGTCCGCCGGATGGGCGACTGGCTGAACATACTGGACCCCGGGTTCAACCTTCATGCCAATACCTCCGGTATTGCTCATTGGTGGATAATTCGGAGGCCCTCGTCCGACGGCATCATTACTTCGGTGGAAGGGTTCAATGAGGCAGGGGAACTGGTGCTGACCCTGTTTGGCCACCGCAAACCAGGCCAATCCGAAGACACCACCTGGCAGGCCGAAGTGAAGAGACTGGAGGAGCGGCTATGCCCTTGATGAGGGGAGTTGCCATTGTCCTTATCCTGCTGACCCAGGGTGTGTCAGCACAGCCACTGGCTGAGGCGCGAAGGGTGATCAGTGCCGATGGCTCCATTACGGAAATTGTCTATGCCCTCGGGGCAGGGGACCGGCTGGTAGGCGTGGACACGACCAGCAGCTATCCCCCGGCGGTGCGCCATCTTCCGAAAGTGGGTTACCTTCGGGCCCTGCCCCTGGAAGGGCTCCTGGCACTTGAACCGGATGTGCTCATAACAACCCATGAGGCCGCGCCTGAGGAAAACCTCCAGCGCCTGGAGCGGGCAGGGGTTCCGGTGGTCCGTTTTGATGTGCCCCGTTCTGCCGAGGACGCCCTTGAGCGTATTCGCAATGTGGGCGCGGCTCTGGGCCGGGAGCGGCAGGCTGAAGCGTTGACCCGTGATCTGGAAACGAGCATTGGGGCAACCACCAGGGCGAGGGCGCAATCCGGGCCTGGCCCTGGTGTTCTCTTTTTGCTTGCTGCCGGAAACCACGGCGTGATGGTGGCGGGCAAGGACACGGCCGCGGATGCGCTGATTCAGATGCTCGGCGCCCGCAACGTTTCAGCGGGTGTGAGCGGCTACAAGCCGGCCAACCGAGAGGCCATTCTGGCCACGTCACCGGATGCCGTGGTGATCGCAGAAGCCAGGCCGGGCCAGTTCCGTATTGAAGACTGGCCTGAGATCGCCTCCCTTGCCGCCTGGCGTGAGGGCCACAGATACGTGGGCGACAGTATGCTCCTGCTGGGGTTTGGCCCCCGCCTGGGCGAGGCGCTGGCGGATTTTTCCGCCGCTCTGCCGCCGCTTCAGGAAGCTTTTAAAATCCGCCTGCTCCCGCAAAGCACGGCTCACCATGCTCATTGATGCTGCCGGGCGCGTTAGCCAAGGCCCGGCCCTGGTTGTTATGAGCGGCCTGGCTCTTGCTGTGGCGCTGATCTCCCTGGCCAGCGGCGCCTATCCTCTGGCCCTCGTTGACATACTGGGTCTGCTCGGGGGCCAGGACAGCAGTGATCCGGTTCACCATATGGTGTTGTTTGAGGTTCGAATGCCCCGCCTGCTGCTGGGGTTTCTGGCCGGTTCAGTGCTGGCGGTATCCGGGGCCATTCTTCAGGGTTTGTTCCGCAACCCTTTGGCGGACCCGGGGCTAATTGGCGTTTCTGCAGGTGCCGCCCTGGCCGCCATTACCGTGATTGTGCTCGGAGGCACGGTTCTGAGTGGCTGGGTTGACCTCCTGGGGCGCTGGGCTCTGCCCCTGGCGGCATTCGCCGGCGGCAGTGGCACCGTCTTCCTGGCCTGGAAAATTGCCCGAAGAGCCGGCCAGACCTCAGTGGCCACCCTGTTGCTGGCTGGCATCGCGATTAACGCCGTTGCCGGGGCAGGAACCGGGCTGCTGACCTTCTATGCCGACGACAGCGAGCTGAGATCCCTGACCTTCTGGACCATGGGCAGTCTTGGTCAGGCCAGTTGGGACGACTTGGTGGTGGCAGGGCCATGGTTACTGCTGGCACTCATTCTGGCCCCCTTGCTGGCCCGCCCGCTGGATGCCTTCCTGATGGGCGAGCAGGTGGTCGGCCACCTGGGTTATTCCACCCTCGCAGTTAAGCGTGGGGCGATTCTGATTGCGGGTCTCGGGGTCGGGGCGGCGGTGGCGGTAACCGGACTGATCGGTTTTGTTGGCCTGGTCGTGCCCCATGTTGTGCGCCAGTTGCTGGGTGCCAGCCATCGCACGGTGATTCCCTACAGCGCTCTGGCCGGAGGCACCCTGCTGGTGGCTGCCGACTGTATAGCACGGGTGGTGGTCGCGCCGGCGGAACTGCCTATCGGGCTGATGATGGCCCTGATAGGCGGCCCTTGTTTTCTGGCTCTGCTTTTACGCACGAGGATGGTGTGATGCTGCTTGATGTTCGCGCGGTCTGTATTGAGCTGGCCGGTAAAAGCATTGTTGGCGACATAAGTTTTGGGCTGCGGTCTGGAGAATTTACGGTCGTCCTTGGCCCAAACGGCGCCGGCAAATCCACCCTGCTTAAGGCCCTGGCCGGAGATCTCTGCCTGACCCGGGGGGAGGCGCTGTTCAATGGTCGGCGACTGGACGAATGGCGGCCCCCTGAGCTGGCCCGAAGCCGGGCGGTCATGCCCCAGCGGGTGGAGGTGAATTTTCCGCTCACTGCTCGGGAGGTTATAACCCTTGGCAGGCCGGCCCGCTCGGCCAGGGCAGCGGACCCGGTTATTGATGAGCTTATGGAGCTGCTTGACGTTCAGGCCCTGGCCAACCGCTCCATGCCCACCCTCTCCGGTGGCGAGCAGCAGCGGGTCCAACTGGCCCGGGTGCTGGCGCAAATATGGGGCAGTCCGGCACCCCGGTTGTTGTTGCTGGACGAATGCACCTCGGCCCTGGACCCGGCACACCAGCAGATGGTTTTCCGGCTTCTGAAGGAGCTTGCCCATGAGCAGGGCTTCGGGGTGCTTGCCGTAGCCCACGACCTGAACCTGGCGGCCCAGCATGGGGACAGCCTGATACTTCTCAGGTCGGGGTCAATGCACAGTAAGGGCTGCCCTCAGTGGGTGCTGACGGAAACGGCGCTGTGGGAGGTTTACGGTCTGGCTGCACGGGTCACACATCAGCCCGAGGGCTTTCCCGTGGTCATTCCTTCTGGACGTACCGGAGATCTGTTGAAGACGGCTGTTTGAGAGCGCGAAAGAGATGGGGAGACAGGGGGCCAGCCCAGGGTCGGGTAGGAATTTCAGCCATTAAAAAAGGCAGCCGAAGCTGCCTTTTTTACGTCAGTTAGCTGTTATTAAACAGCAACCACGTTTTCTGCCTGAGGGCCTTTCTGGCCTTCAGTGACAGTGAAATCTACCTGCTGGCCTTCAGCCAGAGTCTTGAATCCACCGCCTTGAATAGCGCTGTAGTGAACAAAAACGTCTGGGCCGCTTTCACGAGTGATAAAACCAAAACCTTTCGCTTCGTTGAAGAACTTAACGGTACCGGTAGTAGTCGACATAATACTTTATCCTGATATTGATCATTTTAAATGCTGCCACCCCATCGACATGATGGCTGGTCAGCGGACGTGCGGAAAAAAACGTGCGGAATCAAAAACAGGACGATGCACTACCAGTAACAACAGAGAAACGTCTTATTCGTGAAGCTGTGCCAAATCTTTCCTACCCACTCACCATACAGGCTATTTGCCGGATTTGCCAAGCTTATTGTTATAAGTACAAACCCGCGCCTCTGTTATCTCTCTATGCAGCGCTCTACTCGCCCTGCCGAGTCTCCTGTTCAGGCATCCCGACACCTCTCAGGATTTCCTCGGTCAGTTCTTCCCAGGTGAACCCATCCAGTGCCAGGTGGGTAAACAGGTCGGGCAGGTCCCCGGAGGACAGCAGCACAGTGGTCTTGGTCGGGGCAAAAGCGATATAGGCGGTTACTTCCCCCAGGTCCATCACGCCCACTTTTTTGCCCGAGGCCGGCTCCAGAGTGAGTTGACTCATGGCTTCGAGCTCCTGCACCAGGGCTGGGTCGTCCACTTCGTCATAGTCGCGATTGAAGATATAGCCCGGCACCTGGTTCATCTGGAAATCCGGCGTCCCCCACTGCGGTGGCGTGACCACGGTCACGTAGAGTCCCTTGGCCTCATCGTAATTAATGATCTCGCCTTTACCGCCCATAAAGGTAGCCCCTACCAGCGAGCCAAGGGGAAGACGAATGGGGTGGGCTGAGGCATTGATGGTAACAGCTGGTCCTTCAGTCCGAGGTTCAAGCGGGCCGAGGGTCTCCAGCTCCGTAGCAGTAAGGGCAGACGAAAACATCAGAAGCGCACCTGTGCCCAGGTAATGGCGGATGTTCAGCATGATCAGATCCATTGATAGGTTGCCAAAAGGTTATTGAGGCGCCCTGGCCGAGTCAAAAACATTTGATAAGTGGAGGGGGAGTCAAAACATGGGTAAGCCGAGGCTAGCAGAGTTTTGCCGGGGCTCCGTAAGCTGTGACCTGGTTTCGACCCTCCTGCTTGGCCTGATAGAGCGCCTGGTCTGCCCGCTTGAGGAAGTCGTCGACGGTATCGCCGGCTTGGGGCACGGCAGCATGAACGCCCACGCTGATGGTCAGGTCGAGCGGACCGATGCGGGTACTGATCGCCGCGTTGGCAACACTTCCCCGAATACGCTCGGCGGTCTGGAGCGCCGTCTGGCCGTCGACATGGGGTAGCACCACACAGAACTCCTCGCCACCATAGCGTGCCGCAAGGTCGGCGGGCCAGCGGGAGTTGACCTGGATCCGCCGGGCAATCTCGACCAGGCAGTCGTCGCCCACCTGATGGCCATGGCTATCGTTGATTGGTTTGAAGTGATCCACATCAATCAGCAGCACGGCACGGGGCTTCTGGTCGACCCGGGCCCGATTGAAGGCATGGGTCAGGTGGCGCTCGAGGGAACGTCGGTTGCTGATCCCCGTGAGCTGGTCAGTATCGCTCAGTTGCTGCAACTTGCGGTTGGCTTCCTCCAGCTCTTCGGTACGCTCTTGCACCTTCTGCTCAAGGGTCTCGTTGGCCTGGCGCTGGATATCCAGGGTTCGGGCCTGGGCGGCCTGGGCTTCATGCTGAAGTGCCATGCGCTGACGGGTTTCGGTATTGATGCGCTCGGCAATGGCCATGGACAGAAGAATGGCTTCGACGGCAGAACCGATCTGCCAGCCGTGTTCGGTAAACAGGTTGCTTGGCACCAGCCCCCATGGTTTCAGGCTGTAGGCCAGTCCGCCAACAATAAGCATGGTCCAGGCCATCAGGAAATAGCGTGCTGCCGGATTGCCGCTGCGATAACTGTTCCAGCCGGCGAACCACAGTATCAGCGCAGTTGTCGAGGCAATCGGATTGGCCAGACGTATAGAAACGTAGTAGTCCAGGAAGATGCTCAAAGCCGCCACCAGCAGGGCTGCGTACTGGGTAAGGGCAATAAGCTGGTCGGTCCGGGGCTGCTCCTGCCTGGTCTTCAGCAGCACCCTGGCGAACTGCATGATCATCCACATGGCAAGACACACCAGCACGGACAGGGCTTCCCGGGTCCACCAGGGGCTTTCGAGACCAAAGTAGGTATAGCCGAGCCCGTTGAACAGCGTGAAGAAGGCGCCCTGGTGCAGGACGATGGCGCAGATATAGTAACCGTACACCCTGTCCCGCAGTGTCACCAGGAGGAAGAAGCTGAACACGGTCATGGCGACGATCAGGCCCTGGTAAAAGGTCAGCCAGGCGCGATTCGTCAGCAGCGCCTGGTCCAGGCCTTCGTCGGTGTGAAGATACAGTGGAATGGTGAGCGTGTCCGGTGTGTGTCCGTAGAGGTAGTAGTAGCCATCGCTGTTCGCCGGGATGGTGATTGGGAAGACATACCTGTGGGCCTCGTGGGGGCGCTCGGGGGGTGGCAGCAGGCGGCCGGAGGTTAGGGTGTTGAAGCTATCATCACTACCTGGGGCATATAGCCGCAGGACATCTACAAACGGGGAGCGAAATTCAAGGTAGCGGGTCAGGGGTTCTGAACGGGTATTCTTGAGACGGAACCGGACCCAGTAGCCGGCGCTGGTGTAGCCGAGATTGAGGACTTCGCTGTTGGCTGGCTTGAAGTCGGCCTGGCGCTGGCGTACTTCAGCGAGACTCAGGTTGCGCCCCGGATCCTTCAGGTAGGCAATGTGGAACCCGAGCTCAATGGTGTGGTCGGGCTGGGGCAGGGCGATAGCTTCCTGGGCCGCGGCTGGAGTCGACCACAGGCTTAGCCACGCCAGTAGCAGGACGAGCCAATGGTAGCGGACCGGCCTCGGCTTGTGGCTTGGGAAAAGCTCAGATAAGAGACGCAAATACAGCTCGCCACCAGATAGATTTTCAATGCTAATTATTAGCTAATCCGCAGGCCTGATGTGCTGCAATGCGTAGGGGAAATGTTGTGTTTATGTTGCCTGCCGGGGAAGATTGGCAGCGCAACCAGAGTCATCCCTGAAACAGGCATCCGGAGATCCCTATGCAGCAGTCCGCCCAGCTCACCTGCGCCCTCGACAAAATCGACCAGGCCAACCTGGCCGACCCCAACCGGGAACAGGTCGGCGACCAGACCCTGCCCAAGGAATTCGCCTATAGCCAACATATGACCCGCTGGCTGTTCCGGCTCGAATCGGCGCCGTCGGAGCGCATGCAGATCGCTTGCCGGGCCCAGCATATTGAACGTTGGACCATGCCTCGCGAGAGCTTCCCGGAAGGTCGTAAAGCTTATTATGAATGGCGCCAGGCCTGTGGCCGGTTTCACGGGCGCCGAGCGGCAGAAATCATGGGTCAGTGTGGTTACCCCCGGACCGAATGCGACCGGGTGGAAACCATTCTGACCAAGCGGGAACTGCGCAAGGACCCGGACACGCAACTGCTGGAGGATGTTGCGTGCATGGTGTTCCTGGAACGTTACTTCGAGGAGTTCTACGATCAGAACAGCGACTATGATCGTGAGAAATGGCTCAGGATCGTCCGGCGCACCTGGGGCAAGATGTCTCCCCGAGGCCATGAGGCTGCGTTGGCACTCGCGGGGAGTATGCCGCAGCGACTGCAGAACCTTCTGAGTGAGGCCCTGTCGGAATCAGAATAAGCGTTGCTGAAAAATGGTGGATAACCCGAGCTCAGCTGTTGTGCTTTATGGGCAAAAACAGCCGGCAGGAGAAAAGGGGCGAAATGTATATTTTGTAACGTTCCGGCCATGTTTTATCCAAAAGTAAGCTGTCTAATACTCTTTTATGCGATCGATTTTCGGTTCGAACCTGTTGTCCGAACTGGCTTTTATTGGCGTGTTGCTCGCCAGACTGTGGGCCCTCAGTTGTTTACTAAAGTCGTACACGTTATGCATATAAAGGAGAATTTTGTATAAATTATATTTTTAATGAAAACAAGGGGCTGGGGTCTGTTTGACAGAAAAAACGGTCGTGCTATCTTTTAATTACCGTCACGGATGACAGGGAAGGGAATGAGCCAAGGAGGCGACTCCGAAGGATTCGGAGACTGAGCAGGGAGAGGGAGAATAGCTTAGGGAACTTTTAAGCTTATTCTGACAAAGAGGTTACCTCCATTGTGGGGTGGCCTCTTTTTTTTTGTCACGTATGCGGTGAGCGGTATATTGATGAGCTTCAGTTGCATAAAACACATTATGGTTGTGTAATCCAGGCATGGAGCGGGGTTTTTTGCTTGACGAACGCGCCAGAAATGTTACTTTATGTATATCCGTCACGGACGACAGGGAAGGGACAAGCGCCACGAAGGCATCTTCGGAAGGATCCGGAGACTGAGCAGGGAAATGGAGAAACGCTCAGGGAGTTTTTAAAATTTAGCTAGTATGTGAGTTTTTACTAGTGAGAAAGAGGCCGCTACCAGGAAAGGTAGAGCCTCTTTTTTTTTGCCTTAAATAGCGGTACGTCCACCGCGAAGCTGAGAGCTCTGGCATGGAGGCTTGCGGTCACGGCTTTGCCTCTGGTGTTAAGGGTCAGCCAGGCGAATGCCTGTTAGATGACTGGGTGAATGGAGCAGGAAAGATTGCTGTTTGTGGATGATTTGTTTGCTTTTTTGCCTTAAGTTAATGAACCTCGATGCGAAATTTGCTAGCATTTTTTGCTTTGGCGGCACCGTTTCGGGCCTGCTGTGGATATCGGCTGGTGTCGCTGGGAAAAGTACCTGGGCGATGCTAGGGCTGAGCGTTATCTCATTCTCCGGGAGCAAGCTATTGCAATGACCCAGCAAAAAAAAGACGTTGTAATGCCGGATGCGATCTCGACAGGTGTCGAGGGCCTGGATGGCGTTCTTAACGGAGGCCTTACGTCCAATCGCCTTTATCTGGTTGAAGGTTCACCGGGCGCTGGCAAGACAACACTTGCATTGCAGTTTCTGATTGAAGGTGCAAAGCACGGTGAGCGGGTTCTCTACGTCACCCTTTCCGAGACCGAAGCCGAGTTGCGGGCGGTAGCTGCCTCTCATGACTGGACCCTTGAAGGCGTTGATATCCATGAAGTAATTCCGGACGAGCAGACACTGGACCCGGATCAGCAATACACCATGTTCCTGCCATCGGAAGTCGAGTTGGGTGAGACCACCCAGGCCATTCTCTCCAGTATCGACGCATTGAAGCCCACCCGCGTTGTCATTGATTCCCTTTCTGAGCTCAGGCTGCTTGCGGGCACGCCGCTGAAATACCGTCGTCAGGTGCTGGCCTATAAACAGTACTTCGCCAAGCGCAACTGCACGGCCATCATGGTGGATGACAAGACTGCCCACGGCAGTGACCAGGAAGTGAAGAGTATCGCCCACGGCGTTATTACCCTTGAGCAGGTCGAGCGGGACTATGGCGCGGACCGTCGCAGGCTGCGGATACAGAAATACCGGGGCGTCAGCTTTCGTTCGGGCTTTCATGACTATTCCATCCGTCACGGTGGCCTTGTGGTCTACCAGCGTCTGGTGGCTGCTGAGTCCAGGGGCAGGGTTCACCAGGACAAGATCAGTTTCGGCACAGAGGCCTTCGATGAGCTTCTGGGCGGTGGCATTGAGCAGGGAACCAGCACCATTCTCAACGGGCCCTCGGGCACGGGTAAATCTACGCTTGCTGCCCAGTTTGTATCCTCCGCGGTAAAGCAGGGTTGCAAGGCGGCTGTGTTCCTGTTCGAAGAGTCTGCCAATACCCTGCTTAACAGGTCAGAGCAGTTGAATATTGACCTGAAAACGCCGATAGCCGACGGTCGGGTTACCCTCCAGGAAATTGACCCGGCCGAGCTTTCCCCTGGAGAACTGGCGTATGTGGTTCAGGAAGCGGTCGAGAAGCGGGGCGTAAAAGTGGTGGTGCTCGACAGCCTGAATGGCTACCTGAACTCTTCTCCCGATGAGCGTTTCCTTATCACCCATCTCCATGAACTGTTAGCCTATCTGGCCCAACGTGGGGTTGCGTCCATGTTGGTTGGCGTTCAGTCTGGTCTTGTCGGTACCATGAGAAGTGCCATTGACATAAGCTACCTTGCGGACAACGTTTTACTGCTTCGTCACTTTGAGCACCAGGGCCACATCAAGCAGGCCATGTCTGTGTTCAAAAAACGTGGCGGTGCTCACCAGAAAATCATTCGCGAGCTGACGATCGGCTCAGAAGGTCTTCAGTTGGGAGACCCCTTAAAGAACTTTCATGGTGTATTGACTGGTGTGCCAGTCTATACCGGCGACAGGGATAGCCAGAATGACGGGCCCGCTCACTACTGAAAACGATGCCTTAGCCAGGCGCTTCCTCGTGTGCTCAGCCACCAGCAGAGATGGCGAGATAGCATGCAAGGTGCTGTCGTCTGCAGGTATTGAGTGTCAGATATGTGAGGATGCCCGGGCGCTTCAATCGGAACTGGACCGTGGTGCTGGCGGTATCCTGACCGTAGAGGATGCCCTGGTGGACTCGGTGCTGGATGTGCTCCGGGACCATGTCGAACGCGCACCGGACTGGTCGGACCTGCCCATACTGGTGTTGGCTGGCAAGGGTGCGGACTCTCTGCCGGTCCAGCGCGTAATGAACCTTCTGCGGAACGTGGTACTGCTGGACCGGCCGGTTCGCACGGCGTCCCTGATTACCAACGCCCGCTCCGCCCTCCTTGCCCGTGGCCGGCAGTATCAGGTGAAGGAAGCCCAGGAAAAGCTTCACGACAGTGAACAGCGCTTCAAGTCCATGTTCGACAATCATCCGGATGGCGCGTTTGTCCGTGATCTGGATGGCCGCATAATTTCCGCTAATGCCGCCCATGAAGAGCTGCTGGGCTACAGCATGGACGAGCTTCGTTATCTGCCCTTTGCCACTTATGTGGCGCCGGAGAAGCAGAAGCAGGAGCAACGCTCGTTTGCCGAGGCGACCCGGGGCGTACCCCAGAAGTTCAGTACCCGCAAGATCCGCAAGGACGGCAGCCTGGTTGATGTTGATATTGTGTATTTTCCGGTCGTTGTTAACACGGAAATCGTGGGTGTACACGGGGTGGCCCGGGATATTACCGAAGCGAACAGCCAGAAACGCCGCATCCGATACCTTGCAACCCACGATGCGCTGACCGGGCTCCCCAATCGCACCATGCTGGACAACCGGCTCAACCATGCTCTGGAACAGGCCAAGCGTTCCAAGGGGCAGGTCGGCGTGCTGTTTCTGGATCTGAACCGGTTCAAGCCTATCAACGACAGTATGGGTCATGAGCAGGGAGATGAACTGCTCAAGATCATTGCCAGCCGCCTCAAGCACGCCGTAAGAGATGCCGATACTGTCGCCCGTCAGGGCGGAGACGAGTTCGTCATCGTGCTGGAGGATCTGGCTTCAAGCGAAGACATGGTGACCGTGGCCCAGAACCTGATTGAGGCCGTGGCGCAGCCAGTCGAGCTTCATGGCCATGAAGTCAGCGTGTCTACCAGCATTGGTGGCAGCGTCTACCCAAAGGATGCGGAAGACGCCGGCACTCTGCTCAAGTACGCCGACATGGCCATGTACAAGGCCAAGGAGCAGGGCTCCGGCATGTTTCTCTTCTACGACAAGCAAATGAATCAGCATGTACTGGAACGCCTGCTGATGGAGAATGCCCTCCGTCTTGCGCTTCAGAACGACGAGCTGGAAGTGCATTACCAGCCGCGCATTAATATTCGTACAAAGAAAGTCATCGGGGTTGAGGCTCTGGTGCGCTGGAACCACCCCCAGAAGGGCGTCATCCTGCCTGCTAATTTTATACCGCTGGCAGAAGAAATCGGGCTCATCAACCAGATCGGCGAATGGGTGCTGCGTACCGCCTGCACCCAGGCCCGAACCTGGCAGAAACTGGGCTTTCCACCGGTGCGTATGGCCGTGAATATTTCCGCCTACCAGCTTAGCTCGCCTTTCTTTGCGGAAAAAACCCAGGAAATTCTGGCCGACGCGAACCTGAGTCCCGGCAGCCTGGAGCTGGAAGTCACGGAGAGCAGCCTGATGAAGAACGTCGAAATGAGTTGCGAGCTGCTGGGGCGTCTGCGGACCCAGGGCGTGCTGATCTCGATGGATGACTTTGGCACCGGCTATTCATCCCTGGCGCAGATCAAACGCCTGCCGGTGGATACCCTGAAGATTGACCAGTCCTTTATCCGCAACATCATCGACGACCCCAACGACGCCGCCATTGTCTCCGCCACCATTGCCCTGGCGCAGCACATGGGCCTTAACATCGTCGCGGAAGGGGTCAACTCCGAGAGTCAGGTGGACTTCCTGCTCGACCGTAACTGTGAAGAAATGCAGGGCTACCTTTTTGGCCGGCCCCAGTCATCGGTCCTGACCACGGCCTTATTGAAGAGTGAGCCTCTGGTTTCAGTAGCAGGGCTTTAGCCCCGGGTTTAATCAGGTTTGCGTTGTACCTTTGGGCCACTCATGTGGCTTTTTTAGGTTTATCTGCCCTGTTTGTCTACCCTTGAAAGCGCCAAGGATGAGCCTCAGAGTGATAGAAGGTCATTCAATCAAACGGGAAAGGAGAGAATGGATGTCTAGTCAGGAGCACAAGGAAAAGGTTTGGAACCTCATCAAGGGTATCAAGGCCGGTATGCTGACCACCCTCCATGGCCGCGAGCTAAGGGCGCGCCCCATGTATCTGGTGCAGGACAGCTACGAGGGTACGCTCTGGTTCTTTACCGACCTGAACGCTGAAAAGGTGTTTGAGCTTGAGGAAGATAACGATGTTTGTGTGTCCTTCAGCGATCCCAAGGAGCACAGCTACGTCTCGCTGACCGGGTTAGGGCGCGTTACCCAGGACAAGAGCCTGATTGAGAAGTTCTGGAATCCGTTCGTGGGCTCATGGTTCCCCGACGGCAAGGACTCACCCAACGTCGGCCTGCTCGAAATCAAGGTGACCAAGGGTGAACACTGGAACAGTGACAGCAGCAAAATGGTTCAGTTTTTCAAAATGGCCAAGGCCAATGTGCAGGATGAAACCCCGGACCTGGGTGAGCATGAGAAGTTCGGTACCCAATAACCCGGCGGCTTTGTATTGATGCTCTGAAATAACAGCGTAAACTTGCCCACGTCCATGGCAAAGCTGTTACAGGAGCATTTCATTGCCTGCAAAATCCAAATCTGCAAAACCTGAAAGCGTAAGGGAGCCAGGCCGTGTTTGAAGGTGCGGCCTGGCTCCCAGGCGATTTCGCTCTCCCTGAAACGATTATCGCTCCTCTGGTGAGTACCGCCATACTGGTCGCGGTGATTGTTATTTCCCGTACCCTGGTTGCCCGTTTCATCCGACGTACCGTGAAAGTCTCGGAGCTTCGGGGCCGGTTGCTGGTGAACTTCCGCAACGGTTTTCTACTGTTGCTTTTGCTGGGCCTGGTGTTTATCTGGGGCGACCAGCTACGCACTCTGGCGCTGTCCATTGTCGCCATCGCCGTGGCCTTTGTGGTGGCCACCAAGGAGTTGATTCTGTGTGTAACGGGCTCGATTCTGAAAAGCGGTGCCGGCTCGTTCTACCTGGGTGACCGGATTCAGGTAAAGGACTTTCGTGGCGACGTCATCGACCAGAGTCTGCTGGCCACCACCATTCTGGAAGTGGGGCCCGGCAAAAGCAGCCACCAGCGAACCGGTCGCATGATCGTCATTCCCAACGCGCTGTTTGTCTCCGAACCGGTGATCAACGAGAGCTTCACCGAGGAATATGACTTTCATGTCTTTACGGTGCCATTCAAGCGCCGGGACGACTGGCGCGCAGCCCAGCAGGCCTTTCTCGAGTCTGCCAACCGCCATTGCGAGTCCTACCTGGAGCGGGCCCGCAAACACGTCAACAAGGTGGGCAATCAACGGGGGCTTGAGGTTCCGTCGGTAGATCCTCGGGTGTCGATCCAGGTGCCTGTCGCTGACGAGATTCATCTGGTGGTCCGGGTGCCGGCTAAAGCCGGCCAGCGCAGTTATATAGAGCAGACCATTCTTGCGGACGTGTTTGCCCATAATGACTTCTCTGTCGGCAAGCCAGAAGCGGAACCGGCCATCGCTCCACCCGAGGCTCCCGCCACCTGAGGCACCCTCCACCTGAGGTACGTGACGTGTTATCGGCTTATCTGAACGCGCTGTTTCCGGTGGTTTTCTGTGCTGCCCTGGGTTTTGCGCTGGCGCGCAAGACCGGATTGCTTGATTCCCCTGCCCTGTCCAGGCTGGTGACCCTGATAGGATTACCTGCGCTTATTCTCAGCGCTCTGTTCGGGATGGATGTGGCGGTCTGGTCAGTCTCGGAAACAGCCCTGGCGATACTGGCGGTACTCGTGGTCTCGGCCCTTGTGGGCGCCCTCGGGCTGAAGCTGGCAGGGCTGGATGTGCGGGGTTACCTGTCGATGCTGGTCAATCCCAATACCGGCAACCTGGGTATCCCGTTGGTTTTTGCTTTGCTCGGTAAGGAAGCGCTTATCCATGCCGTAGTCATCTCAACCGTGGTGCAGGTCAGTCATTTCACGCTGGGCGTCTGGCTGCTGTCGGGGCATTTTTCGTTCAGGGCCGTGCTCTCCAATGCGTCCATTATCGCGCTGCTCGCGGGCGGGGTCTGGCTGGCAACGGGTATAGAAACGCCGGCTGCTATCAACGACACGGTTGAACTGCTGGCCGGCATGACTCTGCCAGTGATGCTGCTGTTGCTCGGAAAATCCCTTGCATCCATCAATCTGCAGGACCTGGGGCGCGTCGGTACAATTGCCGGGCTTGCCATGGCGCGTGTGGTGCTGGGATTTTCAGCGGCACTTCTGGTGGTAGCTGTATTGCCACTGGAGCCGATCGTTGTGCGGACGCTGCTTATTCAGGCCGCCATGCCGGTAGCCGTGATCAGTTACATACTGGCCAGCCACTACAGTGGGCCGAAGGATGATATAGCCGCAGTCATACTGATAAGTATGCCGCTGTCCCTGGTATCGGTATTCGCGATAATGCACTTTCTCTGAGCGGGGTTTTGCAGAGTGGTTAAGCAGGGGAGGGCTTTGTGGAAATGGGTTTAGGAAAGGTGTTCGCGCATGAGCAGGGCCCATGCGCAAACCAATCGCTGCATCAGAAGTTGTAACCAACACCAACGCTGTAGTAGAGGATCCCGTCGTCGTAGTTGTCTTCTGCCTCATCGGCACTGTCGAACAGAAACTGGTATTGCACCATGCCCTGAATAAAGGTCTTGTTGCGGACGTAGTACTTCAGACCAGCTTCAGGACCTGCGGAAAATGTTTCTTCCGTACGGTCGCCGTAGTTATAGCCCACATTCAGACCTAAGAACGGACGTGCTCGCTCGCCAACATCAAAGTGGTGGTCATAGAACAGCACGGTAGCACCGTCGAGGTCTGTGCTGGAGCCTTCGCGATCAGAAATGCTGAGAGCTTGGCGAACGCCGACCTGACCACGATCATTGATATACTGCCCGTAACTGGCATTCATATCAAAACCGGTGGTATCGAAGTCTTTATCGCTTGAGCCCGAGCCATTGATGGTGATTTCGCGGTCACCACTTTCTGCCTGAGCAAATGCCATAGACGGAACAAAGGCCGCCAGAATAAGAGAGGTTTTAAGCATCTTGTGCATGATATTCCATCCTTAGTCATACCCAATGAAAAATTTACGTACCTACCATTGTTCAGGCACACAGGAAGTACTGCAGAATGCATGCCAGAAAATGAGTTATTTTAATGAGAGAACCTGCTAATTAAAGTGCTTTTAATACAATAGCTTAAAAACATGTATTAAAGTGCTACCTTAAAAAAATCAAGAAAGGTCTTAATATTAATGTAATAATTTCCTGAAATCGGTAAGTTTTACAGCAAGTCTGTGTCTTCAGGCCGGGTTTTCAGCCCCTGAGGCGATCTGTCGAAACGACTGAACAAGGGTTTCAGGCTCCTGAGCGCCGGAAATCATGTACGTCTGGTCAATGATAAAAGCGGGAACGGCCGATACGCCGGCCTGCTGGTAGCGGGCCTCGTCTGCTCTTACGTCTGTGGCGAATTTATCAGACTCTAGAATCCGGCGTGCTTCGTTTACATCCAGGCCAATTGTTTCGACCCGGGCCAAAAGTACCTCCGGATCGGCAATATTTTCCGCATCCCCAAAGTAGGCGTCGAAGAAGGCTTTTTTCATCTCGGTCTGACGGCCATGCTCACCAGCCCACTTCACCAGCCGATGGGCATCGAAAGTATTGCGGGTTCGCCGTTCTTTCATGCGGCTGAAGTTGAGGCCAAGTTCCGAGGCGATTGTCGTCATATCAGACTGGGCCGCGTCCATTTCCTCAGGGCTGCGACCGTACTTTCGACTCAGCGCCTTCAGTATGGGCTCGCCATCGGGGTCGGCATCGGGATTCAACTCGAACGCGTGCCAATCGATCTCGAAATCCAGTTCGTCTGCCAGTCGATCCATTGCCAGTTCGAGGCGGGCATAGCCTATGGCGCACCAGGGGCAGGCGATGTCTGACACGATATCGATTTTCATGGTTTTCATGGCGCCCCCTGTTTTAAAAACAGTTATGAATCAGGTTGGGTTGTGATCAGCCTTACCTAAGTATACGCAGAGCAAGCGTTAACCGATGACTCTGTCTTTGGCCTGGTGCGGCTCAGGAGCCAAAAGCACCCGTCAAACTTAACAGGTAAACCACCGCGAAGCCCAGATAGAACAGCCCGGACAACCCCATCAGGCTGGTGGTAAGCAGTCCCGGTCGCAGCTCTTCAGGCAGGCGGGTCCTGTTTACAAACAGCGCGGTCAGGGCAATGAACGGTGTATGGGCCGCAGCAATGATGCCGGATACCGACATCACTTTTACCGGATCCTGGAATACCAGCAGGATGGCTATGGGTATCAATCCTGTGACAGTGACAATGAACAGCCGCTTGAGCCAGCGACGTTCAAGCAGGGGCCAGGGCAGCTTCCGGTTGAGGCGGTCCAGAGCGCCAATAAAACCGCCTGAGCCGTGGGTATCGCGCTGGCTGCGGGTCAATATCAGGGTCATGTCGGCAAAGCTGCGGCCCCAGCCGTCCTGGTTGGCCAGGATACTGCCGCCGATGGCGATGATTATGGAGGCGAGCATGATAAAGCGGCCTACGTTGCCCCATAGCTCGGAAAATAGACTGGTAAGATCCACTGCGACTTTCGGCCCTTCCGGCATGATACCTTCCGGTGCCAGTAATTCTGCCCCCAGCACCAGAAACGCAAAGATCACCACCAGGCCGCCGATCACCCCGAGGGTTGCCGTTCCCGACATGATCCTGATCCAGTCCCGGGCATAGCGGATCCGTTCGCTGCGGTCCTGGCCGCTCCGTTCGCCTTTTTCTAATTCGGCCTGTGAGCTCCGGGGCATCTCGTTTTCCGGGTCCCGGCTTTTGATACCGCCGCCAAAACCCCGGGTTGCGGTCCAGTAGCCAAACCAGACTATACCCATTGAGCCGGCAAGAATGGTCCCTACCCAGGGCAGTACAATGAAGAGATCCGGATTCTCCGGCCAGCTGAAGGTCAGGCCCGCAGCTACCTCGCACAGGCTGGGAAAGACGACCAGGGCCGAGATAATGGCCATGAGCATGAGCGCCATGGCCATAAACCGGCTAAGCCGCTCGATCAGAGAATAGCGTCCTGTAGCCGTAAAACTGGTGGAGAGAATGACCATGGCCATGGCGTAAAGAGTATTGCCACCCGGCAGGAACTCACCAACAGCGCTGCCGACCACAGCCGCAAGACCCGCAATGCCAATGGCGGCGGCCAGTAACTGGGGCAGGAAAATGACCCAGACGGCCCAGCCCCTGGGCCCCCCCAGGCTATGCATGCCCTTTAGCATGCTTTTTCCGCTCACGATGGAGTAACGGGCCATCTCCCGGATCATGACCCACATGAAGAGCACGACGATCAGCAGCATCCACAGCAGCTGGTACTCGAAAGCGGAGGCAACCCTTGGGGTAAACAGGATCGAGCCGGTGCCCACAGCTGAAAGCATCCACAACAGTCCCGGACCATACCATCGAAGCCGTTTTATTCCCTGTGGTGGTGCTGGCACTTTGCTGCGAAAATGCGCGGCCTGGTCGTGCTCGCTGGCCACTTGGAACCTCCCTTTTCCAGGTGAATCAGTAATTGCAGGACAACACACACTGAGCTTGGGTCAGAGATCGCGGTTTCAAGCCCTGTCAGCGCAAAGTCATCTGATTCATAAAGGAATTCTCAGTGACCAAGGTAACTCCCTTCCAGTTACTGGCCTGCCCCCTGGACGCAGAGCCCTTGACCCGAGACGGCCCAAGCTGGCGTTGCCCGGCCGGTCACAGCTTCGATGTGGCCAGGCAGGGCTACGTTCACCTGCTACCGGTCCAGAACAAACGTTCGCTGGACCCCGGCGACAGCAAGGCAATGGTGGCGGCCCGGCAGCGTTTTCTCAATGCCGGCCACTACCGGCCGGTTGCCCACGCTGTAGCACAGCAGGTGTTAACTGGTACTGCCGAGGCTGAGTCCTTAAGCTGTCTGGATGCCGGCTGCGGTGAGGGCTACTACCTGCGGGAGCTGGCGGCCAGCAGCTCCCCGGCGGGCTGCACTATGCTTGGCGTGGATATCTCCAAGTGGGCGGTACTAGCAGCGGCGAGGCAGTCTGGCCCTGAGCGCGAGCAGCGGCCTGCCTGGGTGGTGGCAAGCAATGCCAACCTGCCGGTGCAGTCGGCGACGGTCGATTCAGTGCTGTGTATTTTCGGCTTTCCCGTCTACGGAGAATTCGCCAGGGTATTGCGTCCCGGCGGACAGCTGGTTCAGGTGGACGCAGGGCCTGACCATCTGCTGGAGCTACGTGAAATAATTTACCCACAGCTGAAGGGAGAAAGAGCCTCAACTGGCTCTCCCCAAAAAGGCTTTACGGCCGGCCCCATCAAAAACATCCGCTTTGAGCTGGCCCTGGCCGGCGCCGGGCAGATTGCCGATCTGCTGGCCATGACCCCTCACCTGTACCGTGCCAGCGCCGAAGGCAGGGAGAAAGCAGCGGCGCTTCAGAAACTGACGGTGACGGTTGATGTCCGTCTGCGGACGTTCCTGCGTGACCAGACCTGAAGCACAGCGGCACTCAGGCCCTGCGACTCACCTGGTCTTCCGGCGCCACATGCCAGGGCAGTCCCAGCCTGGCGCTGCGTTCGAGCTCCGCGATCACCTGTGCCCCAAGCAGCAGGATGACCGATCCGATCTCAAGACTGATGAGTATGATGATGATGGTCGCCAGAGAGCCGTAGATGGCGCTGACGAACGAAATATTCAGGAAATAGTACATCAGCAACAGCCGGGTTCCCTCCCACAGAATGGCGCCCACCAGACCACCGATGATGGCCCGTTTCGGGGAAATCCGCACAATGGGCAGGACCTTGTAGATGGCGCTGAACAATATGAAAACACTGACAAAGCTCAACAGATAGAGGAACCCGCCCGGCTCCTCGTAGAAAGCGTTGACCACGGAAAACAGCAGGCTCATGCCAAGCAGTCCCATGGCAAGGACCAGAATAAACAGGTAGGGGAGAACAGCGGACACCCAGAATTTGCGCCTGGGGTTCTCAGGTCGGTGGAAAATGATGGCGATTGAGTCTTCCAGCATCCTGAAGGCGAATGAGCTGAAGAACAGCAGCAGTGGTATGCCTGCAATCCCGATGCTTTCGCGGGACTCGAAAAACGCTTCTACTGCGTCCAATAACAGGCTGGTGTGGGCAGGGCTGAAATGCCTTGTCTGAACGGCCATCACCTCAATCAACTGCTGTTCATCAACAATATGGGTAAGCAGCACGCCCAGGACAGCCAGCAAAGGTACGGCTGACAGCAGCACGTTGTAGCCCACGCCTCCGGCCAGAAGAATGCCGTGGTTGCGCAGGAAGTTTCCGATCACCCTGTGCATGAAGTGCAGCAGCCTCCGGGTGGTCAGCCAGAAGGTACTGGCTGATATGGACTGTGTCATGGTGTCATCCGTGTAATAACCGCAAAGGAGGTCCCCGTCCTAGGGTTGACGACCCGCGCACCCTATGCAAGGGTAATTTTGAGCTGTGCAGTAATTCAGTCGATTCAGGACATGGAAAAGGAGATGACTATGCGCACGCTGATGAACAGGACATTAGGAGTTTCACTGCTGGCAGGCAGCCTGGCGTTAAGCCTTTCTGCCAATGCTGCCGAAGGTCTATATTCCGCCGATGATCTCATGGATGCCGAGGTGTATGACTCCAACGGCGAGGAAATCGGCGAAGTAGACGACATTCTGCTGGGGGACGACATGAGCCTCCACTCCATTGTGATCGAAACAGGAGGCGTTCTCGGTCTGGGCGGCCGTGAAGTGGTGGCAGAACGAGGTTCTTTCACCGTCAAACAGCAGAAAGGCCGGGCCAACTTCAAGGACACTGAGTTCGAGGTGCGGATGTCCGATGACAAGGATTCGGTCAAAGATCTGCCAGAGTATGATGAAGGCTGGTGGAACCAGACCAGGCAAGGTCTCTCCCAGGCCTGGGAGAATACTCAGGACACCAGCTCAAATCTCTGGGAAGACACCAAAGAAGCGACAGCAGCAGGTTGGAGGAATGTCCGCCAGGGCGCGGCTGACCTGGGTGAAGAAACCGAAGAGGCAACCCACGAAGCGGCCGAAGAAACAGAAGAAGCCACTGATGAAACTGAGCGCGAAATGGAAGGCACCCGGTAACCTTCAATAGGCGTTATCGGTAAAGCCCGGATCAGGTCCGGGCTTTTTTGTGTCCTGATTTTCCGGACAGGCTCTATTTCTTGGCAATGATGTAGACCGCGTGAATGATCCCTGGAAGGTAACCGAGAAGGGTGAGGATTATATTGATCCAGAAATGCTTGCCGATACCGACTTGCAGAAACACCCCAAGCGGGGGTAGTAGAATGGCGATCAGAATACGTAGTAAATCCATGTGTGCTCTCTCCTTTTTGATGCTTGGCCAGGTTGCTGGTGCGGCACAGGCTGTGCTTAGGCGATGCTGGCCTCCCTGCGCCTGACACTCACTGGTGACCTCAGGTTAGCAATGAATAGGCAGGTTACGAACCAAAATCACTGAATCCGAACAAACCGTAATCCTGCTGATCCTGATGGTGGTCATACGGTTGTAGCAAAACCAGCCTAGAGTGGTGGTCGCAAACGCCAAGCCACTCAACCCCGGCCAGCCCTGAACCCATGACCGAACTGCGTGATCTGACCCACATCCTTTGTGTTCCCGAGCAACAGGCCCGCAGGAACACGACCCAACGTAAGGCCTTACGGGCCTACCTGCCGGAACTGGTCCAGCTTGAGCGTATTCTGGCTGAGGCCCCGGAGTATTTCTCCGCAACCGTTGAAGGTATGGCCAGGGTCGGTGACCTTGAGCTGCCCCTGTACCGCGTCGATATCGGCCAGGCAGATGCGGACCGTCCGGCTCTTCTGATTGTCGGAGGGGTTCATGGGCTGGAGCGGATTGGCACGCAGGTAGTGACGGCCTGGATGCAGACCCTCGCCAACCGCCTGCGATGGGACTCGAACCTTGCCAGACTGCTGGAGCAGGTCCGCATTGTAGTGATGCCCATACTGAACCCCGGCGGCATGTTCCTCAACCAGCGTTGCAATCCATCGGGGGTCGACCTGATGCGCAACGCGCCGATTTCAGCCCAGGACCCGAGTACTTTTTTGCTGGGGGGACAGCGCCTGTCTCCCCGTTTGCCCTGGTACATGGGCAAGGCTGACCAGGAAATGGAACCGGAAAACCTCGCCCTCAAGGGGGTGATTGATGAGGTTATTACCGGGCGTCCATTCTGCCTGTCCCTCGATTGCCACTCCGGTTTTGGTTGGCAGGACCAGATCTGGTTTCCCTACGCCTACCGTCGGCGTCCCATGCGCCGGCTCGAGTCCGTGTTTGCCCTGAAGCTGCTATGGGAGAAGGTGTATCCGGACCACAACTACGTCATGGAGCCCCAGTCCAACCATTACCTGACCCACGGCGACCTTTGGGACTATTTTTACAAACGCCACAACCGGCAGGGCGAGGGCACCTTTATACCGCTGACGTTGGAGCTGGGGTCCTGGCGCTGGATCCGCAAGCGGCCCCGTCAGCTTCTTAAGCTGGAAGGGCTTTTCAACCCCCTGGTTCCCCACCGGCTGCAGCGGGTGCTCAGAAGCCATCTGCTTTTTCTGAATTTTCTGCTCGATGCCACGGCCCATTACAACAACTGGCTGCCTGCCGATGACCAGACCCAGGCCTTGCGTACCGCGGCCCTGCTGCACTGGTACCCGGACCAATCCTGATGGACTGGCTACTGTTACGGGGCCTAGCGAGGGAAAGTAGCCACTGGGGCCATTTCCCGGCGCAGCTGCAGCGGGCCCGCCCCCGTGACCGAATCCACACCCTTGACCTTCCGGGCACCGGGGCCAATCGTCACCTCGCTTCGCCCGCGGATATATCGCAAGCGTCAGAATTCCTCGACTCGGCAATGTCTGGTATGCCCCGGCCTCTAGGATTGATCGGCCTCTCCCTGGGCGGCATGGTGGCCCTGGACTGGACCCAGCGCCACCCTGGCCAGTGCGCTGCGCTGGTGCTGATATCCTCCAGTTCCGGTCTGAGCCGGCCCTGGCAGCGCCTGAAGCCGAACAACTGGTGGACCATCGGCAGGCTGATCGCAGTCTCCAACCATGCTGCCAGGGAAGAGGGCATCCTGGCTCTGACCAGCAACACAAGGCCATGTGCCGAAGTCACCCGGGCCTGGCAGGAAATTGCAGCCCTGAGACCGGTCAGCCGCCGGAATGTCCTGCGCCAGCTATGGGCAGCTTCCCGATACCGGCCCCGCAGCTGGGACCCGGGGGCGCCGGGCCTGGTGCTGGCAAGTAAAGCTGATCGGCTGGTGGACTGGCGCTGCAGCAAGGCGATCGGGCAGGCGTGGGGATGGCCCCTGGCGTTGCACGAAACTGCCGGGCACGACCTTACCCTCGATGATCCGGACTGGGTGGTAGACCAGATTGTCGGCCAGTTCCCATGTCCGAAGATAGCCGAGAATTGTCATCGGCCTGTCGCAGTTCCTTCACGAGTCTGAAACAGCCGGTTTTTAAGCTGAACGCATCATCGCAAACCCCAGTAGGGACGATTTTATGCATGTTCAGCGTTCTTTCCCGGCTCAGCGCCGATTACTGGTTGCCGGTGTGGCAACGGCACCAGATCAGGTTCTGGCCGCCCAGCGCCTACGTTATCAGGTGTTTTCAGAAGAATACGGTGCTGATCTCGGGGCTGCTACCGACCGGGATACCGACCGCTTTGATCCTCACTGTGAGCATATAGTTGTGCTCAATCAGTTAACCGGAGAGGTCGTCGCCACGACCCGCATTCTCCTTGGTCCCGTGGCCGACGAAATCGGTGGCTTCTATTCCGAGACGGAATTTGATCTTGATACCCTTAAGACCGGCACCGGCGCCTTCGCGGAACTGGGCCGGACCTGTGTGCATGCCGATTTCCGTGCGAGTTCGGCTCTCAGCCTGCTCTGGACGGCGGTTTCCCAATACCTGCTGCGCGAAGGCATTGACTACCTGATCGGCTGCGCCAGCATCAGCATGCTGGACGGTGGTCACAAGGCCTGGCGGGTTGCCCGAAAACTGCAATCAGACCATCTGGCACCGGAGCCTTTCCGGGTCACACCAAAGCGTCAGTTACCTCATCTGACAGCCACGTCGGCGATGGCTGACAGCCGTGAGATTCCCCCTTTGCTGAAAGCCTATATGCGCCTGGGCGCGCAGGTCTGCGGTCCGCCCTGTTGGGACCCGGCATTCCGGTGCGCCGACCTGCTGGTTTTGCTTGAGGTGAAAAGCCTTGCCGGGCGTTACGCCAGGAAGTTCATGCGCCAGCCGTTGAGTACTGGCTGACGTGGCGGAGCCGGCACAGCTGCCGATAGCCAATGTGGCCAGGCTGTCGGTGCGTTTACCCTTGTTCCTTCTTTTCCTGCTGGCCTCAGTGGTGACTCTCCTTGTGCTCAGGGCAGTGGACCTTTTCCGCCGCCGACCTGTTGACCGAGCGCCGGTTGCCTGTCTCTACCTGAAGGTGCTCTGTCGCCTGCTGGGTATTACCCTGCGACAACATGGGGTCCCGATATCGGAAGCCGGGCTTTTCGTCAGCAATCACGTGTCATGGGTGGACATTGTGGTTCTCGGAGCCTGTCGACCGATCCTCTTCCTGTCCAAAGCTGAAGTCGCCCGCTGGCCTGTTATCGGGTGGATCGCAAAAGCCATAGGCACACTCTTTATCGAGCGTTCGGCGGGGCGGGGGAATGAGGTGAAGACAAAAATCTGCGCAAGTCTCAGGGGCGGAGCCCAGGTTCTGGTATTCCCGGAAGGCACCACAACGGATGGCCGGACCGTGTTACCTTTCCGGCGACCCTTGCTGGGGGCTGCTCAGGATGCTGGCTGTCCCTTACAGGCAATCTCCCTTTGTTACCTGCGTGATAATGAGCCGGATCAGATCGTGCCGTTCGTGGGCAATGACAGTTTCCAGGCCCACCTGGTGCGCCTGCTGAGCAAACCCGCTGTGGAAGTGGTTGTGGTCTTCCACGAGCCGGTTAGGCGCTCTGAACTGACTGGAAAGCGTCTGGCCAGCCATCTGGAGGATCAGGTGGCGCTCGGCCTGAGAATGATACAGACGGTCTCAGCCGGTTCGAGTTTGGCGCCCGGCGACCCTAGGCACCATCTTTCAGACGGTAGAATTCGGTAACGATGCGGTCCATGACGCCGGCGTCATACTCTCGCAGTCCGCTCACCACCAGTTTCTTGATAACCGTGCCTATGGGTTGATGATCTGACGTAAGGCCATATTCGAGGGTGCAGTTACCCCGCTTGCCCACCACTTCCAGGATCGATGCGTTGAGTTCGAGACCGGGGTTAGGCGCATCGATATGGTCCAGGGACACGCTCATGCTCTCGTAAATCACCATGGGACGGTCCGGATTGAACATGACGCCCTTGCTTTCCATCAGCGGTTTCAATGTATAGGGAAAATTCTTTCCGGAGGCCGCAACGTAACACCGGGTGAATTTCTCGATCACCGTCTCGTCGCTGGTCTGGTCTCCGCTGCGGGTCACCTCCAGGTAGCGCTTGCCATTGGTATCGCATACGTCAATCGAGCCATCCGGATTCTCATTGAAGTTCAGCGCTACATCGCCCCCCAGTAGATTCCGGAACTGGAACGTCATGTTCTGGGACAGGCCAAAGCGCCAGACAACCAGGGCAAAAAGCAGGTCTCCGGGTACGCAGAAACGGCGGTGGTCGGGGTTGTGAATGGGGTTGTAATCTCCAGCCACTTCCCGGGCAAAATGGCTGGCCTGGTCGGCGCTGATGACTACACGGCCGTCCTGAATGGAGTGAAAACGATCAAGAAACATGGTTTGCCTTGTTGATTCTTTTGGGTGCGACTGTGATGGTCGCGTGAAATAGTAGGCTCAGTAAACTGAAATAAAACAAAACCCGCCAGTTTTTTGCTTTTCTGTCAGCAAAATCGCGTCTGACCCGATGTTAATACCTTAGAGAATCCGGTCAGCGTATAGTCATCAGCTCATAAAGCCTTCCTCACGCCCGCAGCCTCTCTTGGGCGGTGATCTGGTCTGCAGAAACTCATTGTCGCAGGGATTGGGCTCATGTTGTCTTTCCGGAATTTTTTAAACGGCTCTTACTTGTGTACTGGTATCCGGCTCCTGTCGCTGCCGGTTTTACGGCCAGGGAGACTGTGCTTATGAGCCTGGCTGGCTGGTTTCTGCTTGTGGGCGTGCTGCTGCTGTGCATGGGTCTGACCACGTCCCTGATAAAACGGCTCCCTATCACCTCTGCCATTCTCTACCTTGCGGTAGGGTTGCTGGTCGGGCCTAGCGGCTTCGGGTTGTTCCATTTCAATCCGCTGGAACAGTCTGCCCTGTTCGAGGTGCTGACTGAGGTGGTGATCCTGATCTCCCTGTTCTCGGCCGGAGTCAAGATGCCATCTCCGGTGACTTTTGCCCAATGGCGAGCGCCGGTGTTCCTTGCCACCGTTTCGATGATGGCTTCGGTCGCCCTGGTGGCTGGCTTTGGCCATTTCGCCCTGGGTCTTCCCCTCGGTGGCGCCGTGCTGCTTGGCGCCGTGCTGGCGCCCACCGATCCGGTGCTGGCCACTGAGGTTCAGACCCGGCATGCCGGTGATAACGACCGGCTGCGATTTACCCTGACCTGCGAAGCAGGCATGAACGATGGCAGCGCCTTTCCGTTCGTCATGCTCGGCCTGGGCTTACTGGGACTGCACGGGCTTGGGAATTTCGGCCAGCGCTGGCTGTTGATGGACGTGCTCTGGGCATCGCTGGCGGCCATAGCCATCGGGGTATTCTGCGGCTGGGCCCTGGCCTATGTGTGTGGCCACCTGCGAGGCCGGGGAAAAGACCCGGGGTTGCTCGACGATTTCCTCGGCCTTGGCCTGATTGCCGTGGTTTACGGCCTGAGCCTGTGGCTGGATGCCTGGGGCTTCCTCGGGGTGTTCTTTGCGGCGGTCGCCCTCCGACAGACTGAGCTCAAACTGGCCGGCGATGCCCCGGCAGGACGCCTCGAGCATCAGGATGGGACCATCAGTGTGTTTCAGGGTGCCAGGGAGGGGGCGTCTGTCCACCGGGTAAGCGAAGGTTCCCTGGTGTTCAAGGAACACCTTGAGCGATTGTCCGAGCTGGTATTGATTCTGCTCATCGGCGGTATGCTGTTTCTGGACTCCTGGAGCTGGCGCGGCGTGGTACTGGCCCTGTTCGTGTTCACCGTAGCACGACCATTAAGCGTGTTTCTGGGTTTGGCAGGGTCAGGTAAGCCCTGGCGTCTGCGTGGACTGGTGGGCTGGTTTGGGGTGCGCGGTATCGGCTCGATGTACTACCTGATGTATTCCATCGAGCATGGCTTGCCGGAAGAGCTGGCTATTGAATTGATACACCTGACCCTGATGGTGGTCGCGCTTTCGATCCTGCTGCATGGGGTTAGCGTGAAACCGCTCATCCAGCGATTCTGGCCTACCCGCAGCGGCGCCCATTCGCGAACCAAGTCCGGCTAAGTCCCTGCGCCAGAGGGTCGGCCAGGGGTTGGCCCTGGCCAGAATTCAGGCCGGTTCGTCCCTCCGGCCCGGTATCTGGCCGGCTTCGACCCGGGCAAGAAACTCGGCGATGTGCCCGAAGGCTTCATCGGCTTCCGGCAGCAAGGGCGCAAAGATGTGCCAGACATGGACCATGCCGGGCCAGGTTCTGAGCTCAACCGGGGAGCCTGCCGCCCGGGCCTTGTTGGTGTATCGTCGGGCGTTGTCGAGCAACATTTCGGACTCGCTGGCGTGAATCAGTGTCGGCGCCAGATTGCTGAGGTCGCCCCGGACCGGCGATAATAGTGCGTTGGAGGGCGATACCCGAAAGCCAAGATAGCTAGCCCACCACATAAGTGGCAGGGGAACTTTCAGTATTCTGCCGAACGAGGGGCCCAGCAGGGGGTCGGTCGCCACATTGGCGCGATTGCTCGGGGCGTTCAGGGTGAGGTCAGTGGAAGGCGACAGCGCAAGGGCCGCATCCGGCGCTGGCAGGCCTTGGTCCCGAATCCAGGCGATCAGCCCCAGGGTGTGGCTGCCGCCTGCGGAGTCCCCGGCGACCACTAGAAAGTCTGCCGGTTCGGGTCCGTCCGGACCGTTGTCCAGCAGCCAGCGATAAGCCTGCTGGCAGTCACGAACCCCATCCATGTAGCGATGCTCAGGCATCAGGCGGTAATCCAGGGCAAGTACCGCTGCTTGCGCCACCTGGGAGAGCCGGTCGGTAATGGCCCGGTGGCTTCTGGATGAACCGGCCACCCAGGCACCGCCATGAATGTACAGGAGACGGCGCCTGCTGCTAACCCCCGGGGCCATGACCCACTCGCCCTTGGGCGCCTGGCCCGTGGTTGGCCGTATGGTCGAGACCGGCTCGAGGTGGTCACTCATGTGTTCCATGTGCGAGCGCACCGCCTTGAGCCTGGCCAGGCCACGTTTGCCCCTTGCCGACTGGTTCATGCCCTCAATGGTTTCAAGAACCTGCTGATGGGCATCGCTGGGCGTCCATTCATTGGCCTGGCTATCGCCATCCTGGTCCAGGTAGGAAAGATCTTCACCCCGCAGCAGCAGTGCAATGACAACCAACAGGGCGATTACCGCAATCACAACTGTAATCCAGATCATGGTGAGACTCGCTGACTGTGCTTATTGAAATAAGGGTGCGTCTACCACCAGAGCATCGCTTTCCTGCCTGGCCATCGTCAGACTGGCCCATTATCTAGAAGGCTTGAGGCCAGGATCAGGAGTTAGAGCGCTCGCGTTGACCCCGCTCTGTTATACGTTTCTAATTACCCGACCTTCAACCATTCTTCCTCAGACAGGTACTTTCCCATGCCGGAGTCAAAACAGGTGGCCGGACTAGCACTGGATCGGCTGGAGACTATCCGCAGCCATCTGGATCAGCAATACATCCAGCCCGGCAGATTGCCCGGCACCCTGACCCTGGTGGCCAGGCGTGGCGAGATCGCCTGTGTCCACGCCCAGGGGCTGATGGACATCGATCGTAACAAGCCGGTCACCCGGGACACTATTTTCCGCATCTACTCCATGACCAAGCCGATCACCTCCATCGCGATGATGCAACTGTATGAGCAGGGTCGGTTTCTGCTTGACGACCCGGTGCACAGGTACATTCCCGGCTGGAAAAACCTCAGGGTCTACAAGAGCGGTATCTACCCTCACTTTCTCACGGAACCGGCTGCCACGACCATGACCGTGCGCGATCTGTTTACCCATATGTCCGGTCTGACCTACGGTTTCATGAACCGTACCAATGTGGATGCGGCCTATCGTGAGCTGAAGCTGGACGGCAGCCGCAATCTCACCCTTGAGGCTTTGATTGAGGTATTGGGCGAGCTGCCCCTGGAGTTCTCGCCGGGCACGGCCTGGAACTATTCCGTCAGCACGGATGTGCTGGGGTATCTGGTTCAATTACTGGCAGATCAGCCCCTTGATGAGTATTTCCGGGAACATATCTTCGACCCCCTGGATATGCCGGATACCGGATTTAGTGTGAGCAACCTTCAACTGGAGCGTTTCGCGGCCTGCTATCTGTATGAGGCAGGGGATAGCATGAAGCTTCAGGATGACCCTGAATCTTCGTGGTTCCGGGGTGAAAAAGCCTTTCTCTCAGGGGGTGGCGGGCTGGTATCCACCATCGACGACTATTTCCACTTTGCCCAGGCCCTGTGCCAGGGTGGTGAGTTCAGGGGCAGCCGCATAATCGGACGCAAGACCCTGGAGTTCATGCGCCGAAACCACCTTCCCGGCGGGCAGGATCTGCCCGGTCTGTCGATCGGGTCGTTCAGCGAAACACCCTATGCAGGCAGCGGCTTTGGCCTGGGCTTTTCGGTCAAGACAGATGTGGCCAAGTCCTACATCAATGGCTCGGAAGGGGAGTACGGATGGGGTGGGCTGGCGAGCACCAACTTCATGATCGATCCGGTTGAGGAACTGGTCATGATCTTCATGACCCAGCTTATTCCGTCATCGTCCTACCCGATACGGCAGGAACTGAGGGCAATAGTCAATGGCGCCCTGGTAGATTGACAACGGATGTGGATGACCCGTCGAGCAGAGGGCCAGGAATACCCAAAGCCAGTCGAAGGCCCGGGAGCGAGGAAGTTGCTCCCGGGTTTGCGTTTACCGGTCGGTTATTTCGAGCCTGAGATCATCACTGCTTTGACGTTAACGAACTCGTGCAGACCAAAGCCTCCGTGCTCCCGGCCATAACCGCTTTCCTTGACGCCACCGAAGGGCAGGTTGGGCTGGGCCAGCTGGTAGCCATTGATATTCACCATACCAGTGTCGAAATGCTCCCGGGCCAGGCGTATGGCCCGGTCTTCGTCACGTGAGAAGATTCCGCCGCCCAGGCCGTATATCGAGTCATTGGCCACTTTCATGGCTTCGGCTTCATCCTTCACCTTGATAAGTGCCGCTACCGGGCCGAACAGCTCATCGTCATAAGCCTGCTGGCCAGGGGCGACGTTTTCAAGAACGGTGGCCGGATAGAAGTAGCCTTTTCCTTCTGGAATCTCACCTCCCAGAATGCACTTGGCTCCCGCTTCGACGGACTGCTTTACCTGTTCGTGCAGGTCGTCCCTCAGGTCCTTGCGTGCCATCGGTCCCATGCCGGTGTCGTCCTTGGTGGGATCGCCGCAGCTGACCTTTTCCATTTGCGCCACAAAGGCATCGCGGAACTGGTCGTAAACGCTTTCTTCAATAATGAAGCGCTTGGCGGCAACACAGGTCTGACCGGTGTTATAGACCCGGCCCTGTACACAGGCCTTGACGGCCTGATCGATGTCCGCATCCTTCAGAACGATGTAAGCGTCGTTGCTGCCCAGTTCAAGTACGGTCTTCTTGAGTGCTTTGCCTGCCTCCTGGGCCACGGCTCGTCCCGCGCCCGGGCTGCCGGTCAGGCTGACACCGCGCACGTGCTTATGGGCAATCACCTTGTCGGAGACATCGTGATCAATAAGCAGGGTGCGGAAGGTGTTCTCGGGTAACCCGGCGTCGCGATACAGTTTTTCCACTTCCAGGGCCATGCCCCAGACATTGGCCGCATGCTTCAGCAGCACCCCATTACCAGCCATGAGACAGGCTGCGCTGTAGCGGATGACCTGATACAGCGGGAAGTTCCAGGGTTGGATACCATAGATCACCCCCTGGGGCTGATAGGTGACCAGCGCTTTGCCGCCCTGCATATCACGGGTTTCGTCGGCCAGCTCTTTCGGGCCCTGTTCGGCAGTGAAGTCGCAGATGGCAGCGCATAGCTGACATTCCTGCTGGCCCTGTTTCAGGGTCTTGCCCATCTCGCGGGTCATCAGGGCCGCATAGTCGTCCTGGCGTTCGCGGATCAGAGACGCCACTTTTTTCAGCACCTCTGCCCTTTGTTGAAAAGTGGTCTCGCGCCAGCCCAGAAACGCCTGATGGGTCTGCTCGATAACGTTTTCGGCGTCTTCCCAGGTCATGAGATTGTAGGTGTCGATTACATCTTCAGTGGTGGGATTGATGGTTTGCTGGGTCTTTGACATCGCCCGTTCTCCTTTTCGGGTGACTTCCGGTGGACCTGCCGGTTCGCTGACTGGTGCCGGAATGGTGAATAGCTGTGAATAGCTGTGAATAGCTTAGATGGTTTCGCTGTAGCTAACCTGAGTTACCAATGTTGGTACGGTAGCATGCCCTTTGTGGCTCAATTGGTTACAGGATCGTAGGGTTAGGGTAATGATTGTTTTCGGTAACCTGACAAACACGGGCGCCGGGTTTAAAGTGAGCTCGCATGCTTCTTGTTCGGGTCAAATCTATGGTGCGGATTAATTCACTGTTCGGGTACGTAGCTCCAGTTTGCGGGCGTGAAGGTACTCATGGCTGGGGCTGCGGCCACCATTTGCGTCTGTTGCTACTGGCTATAGCCGTTCTTGTATTAGGCGGCTGCGCGAGCTCGGGCGGACTGCAAGGGGGCGGTCATCAGAACCTGCCCCATGATACGGCCATGCCGGAACAGGCGTCCCCTGCGATAGAACACCTCTGGCAGGTCTTCCAGCGATATGAGGGTGCACCCTATCAATACGGGGGCACTACGCAGGACGGCTTTGACTGTTCAGGCTTCATCGGGACCGCGTACCGAGAGGCGCTGGGACGTCAGCTACCCCGAACCACAGACCAGATGCTTGCCCGGGGCAGGCCCATAGAGCTCCATGAGGTTCGCCCTGGGGACCTGGTGTTTTTCAGGATCAGCGGCAAGGACCAGCATGCGGGGATCTACATGGGAAACCATCGCTTTATTCACGCCTCGACCTCCAGTGGCGTTATGGAAAGCTCACTAGACAGCCATTACTGGCGCCCCCGGTATTCCCGCGCCCGGCGATTCTAGATTTCGCTATCGCCCTTCCTCAATGGTTGCAATCAGCCGGGAGTCATCCAGCGCTGCTGTCCTGTGGCCAACCACGGCCCGGTACTCAGGACTGCCGATCATTTCCATGAAGGCTTCGATGGATGGATAGCGCACTAGCAGGACCTGGTGCCACTCTTCCTCCGGTGGCGCGATGAGCGCGGCTTTCGCACCACCCGCCCAGACCACGTTGCCGCCCACGGCAGCTACACAGGCCAGGGCGCCTTTGCTGTACTCACCATAGGCTTCCCGCCCGGACAATTCTGACGGTTCGCCATCGTATATGGCCTTATCACGGAATCTGAGAAGGTTAAGCATGACCACCGGTTGGCCACTTGGCAGGTTAGCAATCGCGTTCTGGAGCTGTTGGGCGTCTGGACTGGTGGTCTTCATAGGGTTCCCTTGATAGATCTGGCGTGTTCTGGTGTTGTTACGATTGTTACGATTGTTACGATCGATTGATCAAACGTTATCAGATGTCTGTTCGCAGAATCACGCCTGCCGTAAATTTCGTTCCGTCCGGTGGTGACAATGGGCGGTTTTACGGCGTAGGTTGGGGCTCACATCAGACCCGATTATAAGGAGATCAGGATCATGAGCCAGGAAACCAATACCCAGGTACTTCTTGCCCGGCGTCCGAAGGGTGAGCCCCAGTCCAGTGATTTCGAAGTGCGCGATCAACCCAGACCGGAGGCCTGTGACGGCGAGATTGTGGTGCAGACCCATTACCTGTCCCTTGACCCGGCGATGCGGGGCTGGATGAACGAAGGCAAATCGTACATTGACCCGGTTGGCCTGGGCGAGGTCATGAGGGCCCTGGGTGTGGGACAGGTCGTCGAGTCAAACCATCCGGATTTCAAGGTGGGCGATTACGTCTCCGGTACCCTGGGGGTCCAGACCTACGCCCGCTCAGATGGCAAGGGCTTTAACAAGGTCGACCCAGACCTGGCGCCTCTACCTACCTACCTGAACGTGCTGGGCATGACCGGTATGACCGCGTATTTCGGCCTCACTGAAGTGGGCGATTTCAAGGAAGGCGACATTGTCCTGGTGTCTGGCGCGGCCGGTGCCGTAGGCGGAACCGTGGGCCAGTTAGCCAAGATAAAAGGCGGCAAGGCCATTGGCATTGCGGGCGGGAAGGAGAAGTGCGACTACCTGGTCAACGAACTCGGATTCGATGACGCCATTGATTACAAGTCCGAGGATATCTACCAGGGCCTGAAACGCGCCTGTCCGAAGGGCGTGGATATCTATTTCGACAACGTCGGTGGTGACATTCTCAATGCGGCCCTCACCAAACTGCGCAAGCATGCCCGGGTCGTTATCTGTGGCGCCATCTCCCAGTACAACAACACCGAAGCACCAAAAGGCCCCAGCAACTATATGTCGCTTCTGGTCAACCGGGCGCGCATGGAAGGCATGGTGGTGTTCGACTATGCCGACCGGTACCGCGATGCAGCCCGAGAAATGGCCGGCTGGATGAAAGAAGGCAAGCTCAAGCACAGGGAACACATTGTCGAGGGCATCGAGAAATTTCCTGATCACCTGATGATGCTTTTCCGGGGTGAGAACTTCGGCAAGCTGGTGTTGAAGGTTATTTAATCCGACACCACCATGACACCCGGCTGTGAGTTGAACGCGGGGCCGGCGGGCCCCATTTCCATGGTAGCGTTCCCGCTTCATAAAACATGCCTGACAACAGGTGCCCATGAGACCCACTCTAATAGGCCTTGTAGCTGCGATTGTAGTGGCGCTGATTCTGATCATGATATTCAAACTGGCAGGAGCTGACGAAAACCCGGCAACCGGCCAGGCTATCAAAACTTCCCGGATGCAGGCGGCTGGCACTGCAACTGGTGAACCCCAGTCAGCACCAGGCTCTGCCGCAGTCTTGACGGTCCACATTTGCTACCGCCCTTAAGACCCAGCGGGTCGAACACTTCCAGCATGAAGCCAGCACCATACGGCCGGCAGAGGAAAGCGGCTTCTTCCGCTCTAAACGTCCCCGTCTGTACGACCGGAACTAGTGGTTGTAGCCGGTGGCTTAGCTCCGGTCCTGTTGTTTATTGCGCTGTTTTTTCAGCCAGAGGATGATGGCCGCCGGTAAGTGGGCCACACCGAAGGCGGTCAGGAAAACTGCCCATACAGCGCCATCTTCCACATCCGTGTAGGTGGTGCTCATGGCCCAGCCAAATGCCAGAGCCACACTCAGCAGAATCAGCCGGCCGAGCCACAGCTGCGTGTTTGTGGCGGTATGAAAAGCCATGCGGTACTGGGCGTAGGCTGCCACAAACAGGGCAACAAAGATCAATGCGATGGTGATAAGTGCTTTCATAAGGGAGCCTTCCTCTCTCTGAGCTCAACAGATCAGTCCGAGCGTTTAAACAACCGCGGCCTTGTACCCTTCACCTGCCAGCGCCAGAGCCATTCCAGAGGACCCTGGGTGAAGATCCTGAGCCAGATTGCGCTGACGATCATCTGGCCGAGGAACAGGGCTAGGGAAAAGGCCATCAGCCCGGCCAGGGACACGGTGGCAAAACGGTCGCCCCAGAAGCCATAGAATATGAAAATGCATACGACAGACTGCAGGATATAGTTCGTCAGGGCCATGCGGCCCACAGGGGCAAGCGCACTGCGAACTCCCCGGGTAACCAGACCATTGCCCCGCCACCAGAAAAGCAGCAGCGCACCGTAACCCAGGGCGAGCAAGGGGGCGCTGATGACCTCACCAGCCAGGACAGTGATGCGCTCGACCAGGGTGTCCGGTTGCAGGTTGACCTCAGCTATCGCAAGAGCGGTGCCCAGCCCGAGGCCAACCAGGGCAACGGTCAGCAACAGTTTGATATGACCTGAATCACGCTCCGCCAGATGGAGCTGTGCCGCTGCCGCGCCCAGCAGGAACATGGCCAGAGCCAGCAACGGGCGCAGGCCTTCCAGCCGGTCCAGCAACACGCTGACGCTCAGATAGGCATTGGCTTCAACCACGTCGGGGTAGGTGCCCCCACTCAAGGCGGGCACATGCTCCTGCAACAGTCGCGTCGCCAGCGCGCCACGCCCCTCTGGCAGGCCGAGTTGCGGCCCGAACCATAGCGCTACGCCCACGAGTGACAGCAGACAGACTGCCAGCAGAGCCAGCGAGACGGGGCGGAAATTCATGAAGGCTCCGAGTACCATCCCCATCACGGCGTAAAGCATGAGGATGTCCCAGGGAGAAAACAGCAGGGAATGGGCGGTGCCGATGACCAGCAGCCCCAGCATGCGGCGCATGTGGTAACGAACAGGTCTCTGCTCCACTTTCTGGGCCAGCATCATGAAGCTGTAGCCAAATAGCAGCGAGAACAGGCTGTAGAACTTGGCCCTCACCAGGATATCGAGCCAGTGAGCTATGGGCTGATCCCATTCGGACCAGGCCAGGCCTTCCCGGGTTTCGGTGGCCACGAAGCCCCAGCCCGAGAACACCTGGATATTGATAAGAAGAATTCCGAAGATTGCGAAGCCCCTGAGGGCATCCAGGCTGTCTATTCGGCCGCCTTTTTGCGCCATTGCCTGCCTCCTTGCGCGATGGTCCCTTCCAGACACTAGTGGGTTCGGCGCAAGATAGCCAGCGTCGGTAATGTGCGGTAATGGCAGCTTTATTGACAGCCGGTAAAGGCGAGGCACAGCATAACGGAAGGGTATTATTGACTGACCAATCAAAGGAGAACCCATGTCTCGCGGAAACACCTCGGTGATCGCCGGGATAGCACTGTTGTTTGTTAACGCGCTCATTCCAATGGCTATCGCCCAGGACGAGGATTGGCAATCGACACTGAAACAGGACATTGAGAAAATTGACGAGTCCTTCCCCGGTGAACTGGGGGTCTATATCAGACACCTCGGGGATAACCGAACGGTGGCTCATAACGCTGACCGTGACTGGTATCTGGCCTCGACCATCAAGATTCCCCTTGGCATCGTGTTGATGCAACGGGCAGAAAACGAAGACCTGGACCTGGAGCAGAAGCTGACCCTGAGAGCTGGCGACTACGTGGATGGCACCGGTGACCTGCTTTGGGTTGAACCTGGCGCCCAATACAGTCTTGAGGAACTCAACAAGCGGTCCATCGAAGACAGCGACAGCACGGCCACGGACATGCTTATCCGCTATCTGGGTGAGGAAGCGTTCAATGACCAGGTTACTGAACTCATGCCTGAGGGCTTCGGGCCGATCACAACCATCCTGCAGGTGCGTTACGACGCCTACAGCGAGGTCCACCCCGATGTGTCCGTGCTCACCAACCGCGATTTTATCGACCTGAAAACGGTCAATACCGGTAACGCCAGGTACGAGATGCTTCTCGAAAAGCTCGGTATTTCCAAAGCCCAGGCTGATGCCAAAAGTGTGCAGGAAGCATTCGAACGCTACTACAAACGAGGCATCAACTCGGGCAACCTCGAAGCCTTCGGGCAGTTGCTGGAACGCCTGGTTGACGGCGAGCTGCTGGACGATAGCCATACCGAGAGGCTGCTAGGCTACATGGCGGGCATAACCACAGGCGATAATCGTATTGCTGGCGGCCTGGAGGATGATGTCCGGTTTGCGCACAAAACCGGCACCCAGGTTGCGCGCTCCTGTGATATCGGCGTACTCAATCCTCAGGTGCCCGACCAGGCAGTTGTGGTGGCTGTCTGCGCCGAGGACTATGACGCCCTCAGCGACGCCGAGAAAGCCTATCAGGCGGTGGGCAAAGCCCTGACCAGGGCAGGGTTGCCAGTTGGAACCTGAGCCGCCAGGCCGTTCCCTGAATCAGCTTTTCGGCCGGTCCTCCGGCGGCGCAGTTTCAATGTCTGTCGCTCGCCCGGACTCGCCGGGCTTTCCGGACGCCTCCAGGTGCCCATCTCTCTCAGCCTCTTCAGAGCCACCCGTGTCCTGTTCAGTCACGGGTTCTGAAGGATGCTGGTCATCAAACTCCTGGTTACGGGGGTCGATGTCGGCAATACCCAGGGCCGCCTCGGGTATGGTCGTATAGTACTGCTCCTGTCTGGCAACCGGAGGATGGGCGACGCGCCCGGGACCGACCAGCATGAAGGCAATCAGCCCGCCGAGAATCAGCGCATTGCTCACAAACAGGCCCCGGGGCCCCAGCAGGTCCATGAACAAGGCGCTGACCAGAGGCCCGACAATACTGCCGACCCCGTAGCTGAGCAGGAGCGCTGTGCTGGCGGCGGTTACCTTGTGGCTGTCCATAAGATCGTTGGTAATGGCGACCGCAATGGGGTAGATGGCCGCCGCTATGCCCATGTAAAGCCCGACGAAGAACACCAGCAGCAACATGTTGTATTCGCCCAGAAGGGCGGCGGCCAGGCTGCAGGCTGCAGCAATGATGGCCGAGATGACCATGACCCGGTAACGGTCGAACCTGTCGCACAGTCGCCCGATAGGCCAGGCAAGAAGCATGGCCGCCACGATGGCCGAAGCCATGAAATTGGAAAGCTGGGTCACATCAAGGCCGATGCGGTTGGCATAAACCGGTCCCATGGCGTAGAAGGCACTGATCAGAAGTCCCGCAATCAGGGCGCCGGCCGTGCCGGCTGGCGATGTACGGTAGAGGTGCCTGAGGGACATGCGCTCACCCCGGGTGATGGTGGGCGATTCCCGTCGGGTCAGGGCCAGGGGCGTGAGAGCGAGAACAACCAGGATGGCCGCCAGGGAAAAAGGGATGAAGCCGGACGGATCACCAACACGGATCAGCACCTGGCCGCCTGCGGTCGAGAGAAAAAAGATAATCTGGTAAATGGCGAACAGGCTGGCCCGGTTCCTGTTATCGGCCTTGCTGCTGAACCAGCTTTCCATAACGATCATCAGGCCGGCCATGACAAAGCCGCCTAACACCCGGAGGAAGCCCCAAAGCCAGGCTTCCACCGCCATCGGGTAGATGAGGACAGAGGCCGAAAGAACTGCAGCAAACACCGCAAAGGCCCGAATGTGCCCGACTTTTTCGATGATCCGGCCTGCATACAGGGTGCCGGCCACAAAGCCCACCGAATAGAAAACTAGTATCCAGCCAATCACCGAGGGGTTGAATTCCTCAATACTGAGGCGCAGACCCAGCAAAGTGGTGAGGAACGCGTTGCCCATGATGAGCAGAATGATACTGGTGATGAGTGACGACAGAGTCAGGGCGGTCCGCTGCATTTATCCTCCTGAATTTGCGATGGCGGTGTTTTAGTCAGGTTTAACCCAAAGTGTTGGGGATGTTTGAACGCAACAAAAGGCCAATTCCCCTGGGCTGCGATTACGGTCTGTTCAGATCTCCTCAGGTTCTCCCGTGTCAGGCTGTGCCTGCTCAGAAATAGGTTGTTGCCAGCACGGCAAGGAAAATCACGGTCAGCACAACAGAGGCGGTGACTTTATGGCGTTCAAACAGCGCCTGTGCCTGATTGCCCGCCACCAGCACCAGTAACGCCAGCCCGAAATACCGCAGCGACCGGGACAGGGTCGACGCCAGAATAAACATTAAAAACGAGTATTTGGTGGCGCCGGCGGCAAGCATGGCAATCTGGAACGGTATGGGGATGACGCCTACCGCGAAGACAAACCAGAATCCCTTGGTTTCCATCTGCAGCCTGACACTTTCATATTGCGCTTCGGTTGCGACCAGCGAGACCAATTGCTCACCGACCGCATCGAACAGAAAGTAGCCTACCGCGTAGCCGATTGAGGCACCCAGCATGCACCCCGCCAGGGCCGCCAAAGCGATAACGAAGAGCAGGTTTCTACGTGCCTGCATCAAGGGAACCATGATGGTTTCAAGGGGGATCGGAACGATGATGGATTCCAGGAACGACGCTATACCGATGCCCCAGAGCATATGCCTGGAATAGATCAGCCGGGCACCCAGTTCCCTGAACTGGCTGAACCGGCCCTGGTTGCCAAGGGTGGGGTCCTCTGCAGGTTCGGGTCCATTTGCCATATGCACTCTCCCTATGCACTGTTTCTGTGTACGCGTCCTGTGAGGTTAACCTTCCGCTCTGAATCCCGTTGATCGTAATACCTGGGGGCCCAGGCGTGAATCACCGTATGCCGGCCACCAGGAGGTGTCCAGTCACTGCAGTACCGTGGTATTACAACCAGCCTTTACGTTTGAAGTACCAGTAGGGTGCTATGCCGGCCGCCACCATGAGGCCAAGAGACCAGGGGTAACCCAGAACCCATTTGAGCTCGGGCATGTAGTCAAAGTTCATGCCGTAGATGCTGGCTACCAGGGTAGGGGGCAGAAAGACCACCGCAGCAATGGAAAAGATCTTGATGATCTGGTTCTGTTCGATGTTGATAAAGCCCTGGGTGGAATCCATGAGAAAGTTGATCTTGTCGAAAAGAAACGTGGTGTGAGACATCAGGGTTTCAATGTCCCGGACGACTTCTCGCAAGGTATCGAGATGCTCGGGATGGTCACGCAGATGGCGCAACAGAAAAGAAATGTCCCGCTGGGAGTCCATCAGGCAGAGACGTATCTTACCGTTGCTGTCCTCCAGGCGGGCCAGCTTGCTGATGGCCTCGTCCAGTTCGGCCTCTTCATCCTCCAGCACCATGTAACTGACGGCTTCCAGTTCCCGGTGAAGGTCCTCCAGGGCGTCGGCATGGTTTTCGACTTTCTGCTCAAACAGAGACACCAGGAGCTCTGATGCTGTGCGGGCTTCCACCTGGCCCCGCCGGGCTCTCATCCGTAATAGCCTGAAATCCGCCGGGTCCCCCTCCCGTATGGTAATCAGCCGCTCCGGCTGGAGGATACAGGCCACTGTTATGGTTTTATGCCGGCCCTCGGCATGTGCCAGAAAAAGCGAGTGCACATGGATACCTGCCTGGTCCACAAAGCAGCGGGCCGAAGCTTCGATTTCCTCGACGTCGTTTGATTGGGGTACATCGGTAAGCAGCAGGCTTTCAAGAAGCTCTCGCTCTTTATCGTCGGGCTCATGGGCGTCAATCCAGCGGGCCTGCTCCAGGTACTGGGATTGGCTATAGCCTTCCACTGTGGCCTTGGGTATTTCCTGAATCAGTCCCTTTTCAATCTTGAATAGCTTCAGCATGTGTTCATCCTGCTCGTTACCCAGGCGTCAATCACCTGAAGCTAGCTTGCCGCCGGGAATCAGAATAGGCAACCCGACTATGCATTAACAGCATTGTAAGTGGCGGCGATTTGCATACGGGTGCTAACTATTGACAAGGGTCAGCGTGGTTCAATATGTTGGTGAAGCATTCAGGCTCGGTTGGAGTGTCCAGGTTCCGGGGTCTTGAAGAGGCCAGAAAATGGCCATGAAGCAATTGCAGAATGGCGATACAGGAAACAGAAGAACCAGAAAAATCAGAGCAAACAAGGTATATCCTGGGATCTGTTGCCAGGAATACCAAAGCCCGCACCAGGGCCGACTACTTTGAGAGGGAACTCATATGGATATTTTCGCGGCGCTCAAGGAAGACCATGAAGTCCAGCGCACACTCATCGACCAGCTCTGCAAGACCGAAGGCAGCAGCGATGGGCGTAAGGAACTGTTTGAGCGCGTAAAGGCCTTGGTCAGTCATCATGCCGCTTCGGAAGAGCGTCATTTCTACATTCCCCTCATGAAAGATGATCTCACCCAGGAGAAAGCCCGCCACAGTGTTGCGGAGCATCACGAGATGGATGAAATGATGGAGGAGCTCACTGAAACCGACATGAGTTCTCCCCACTGGCTGGCGGTTGCCAAAAAACTGCAGGACCAGCTTCATCACCATCTTGACGAAGAAGAAGATGAAGTCTTCCCCCTCGCTGACAAGGTACTGTCCCAGAACCAGAAAACCACATTGGCCTCCCGCTATCGCGAACTGATGGACGAACAGCAGAGCGCAGGCTGAGGCACCGTCCTGGCAACGGAGGCCAAACATGAATAAGTCAGACGTACGTGAGCCGTTCAAGGGCCTCGCCCGCATGGGTTACAGTGCCCGCGGCGTGATTTATCTTGTGGTTGGCGCCCTGGCCATCCTGACAGCGATCGGAGAAGGCGGTGAGACCACCGGTTCCAAGGGCGCTATTCTGGAAATCCTGCGGCAGCCTTTTGGCCGGACCCTGATCGCAATCATGATCGTGGGTCTGGTGGGCTATGTATTGTGGCGGTTTACCCAGGCAATCGCCGATCCGGACCGGCATGGCCGCTCCGCCAAGGGCCTGGCCATAAGGGCCGGCCTGGTCGCCAGCGCCATCACCCATACCGTGCTTGCCTACTGGGCCCTCCAGTTACTTCTGAGCCAGATGGGCGCCAGCGACGGCGGTGGCTCGGGGTCAGGTGGCGGTGAGAAGGAGGCGTTCCTGGCCACCGGGGCCGGGCAAATGGTCATGGGAGTTATTGGCGTGGTGCTGATAGGGGTGGGGTTTGCCCATATGTACAAGGGCTGGACCGCCCGCTTTGAAAAGTACATGTCCTTTCCCCCCAATCATCGGGGCTGGGCGTGCCCCCTGTGCCAGTTTGGGTTAATTGCCCGGGGTGTGGTCTGGGTCATAGTGGGCTGGTTCTTTATCGATTCTGCCCGCCGGGCCTATGGCAATGACATCAAGGGCGTGGCGGAAGCCCTGGATACGCTCCGAACATCACCCTATGGCGACTGGCTTCTGGGTATCGTGGCAGCCGGTCTGTTTGCCTTTGGCCTCTACAGTCTTCTGGAAGCGGTCTACCGGCGCCTTGGGGTCTGACCCGGGCGGTGTTATACCTCATCGCCCGGGGCCCGGCTCCGGTTTTCATCGTCGTCCCGGGTTTCTATGCGCCGCCCTGATTGTGTATCAACCATGGTACGCACATGGATGTCCCGCTGTGGAAACGGGATCTGGAACCCGGCGTCACGAAGGGCTGTCGTCATCGAGGCATGGAGTTCGTGTGACAACGGCATATAGTCCAGCAGATCCTTGATAAAGACTCGGACCTCGAAGTCGATACTGCTGTCTCCCAGGCCGACACAGAAGACCGCAGGCGCCGGGTCATCCACCACCCGGACATTGCCTTGGGCCACCTCCATCAGGACCTGTTGTACGGTATCCACATCGGCACCGTAGGCTACCCCGACCTTGACGATGACTCGGACAATGGGATCGGACAGGGTCCAGTTAGTCAGATCCTGGGTCACGAAGGTCTTGTTGGGGATGATCTGCTCCTTGCGGTCCCAGTCCACCAGTGTGGTGGCCCGTATCCGGATCCTCGAGACGGTGCCCGTGGTACCACCTATGGTCACGGTATCGCCCACCCTTATGGGTCGCTCGAACAGAAGAATGATCCCGGAGACGAAATTGGCGACAATTTCCTGCAGGCCAAAGCCAAGCCCAACCCCCAGGGCGGCCACCAGCCACTGCAGTTTCGACCATTGCAGTCCGATCACCGCCAGCGACACCATGACCCCCAGCAATACAATGATGTAGGTGATGATGGTGGTAATGGCATAGCCTGAGCCCGGCTCAAGATGGAGCCTGCTGAGTAGGGTGATTTCCAGGGTCCCAGGCAGATTGCGGGCCGCGACCACGGTACCGACAATAACGATCAGCGCCAGCATGAGGTCCCCCAGGGTGATGGGCAGCGGATCGGCATCCTCAAGGCCGGTACTGATAGTCCATAGCGTAATGTTGTCGAACAGTTGCAGAGCTGGGATCACATTCGCCCAGAGCAACCACAGCCCGGTGGCTGCAACCGCGAATGCCACGATACGCAGCAATGTCGTGCTCTGCTGGCTAATATCCCTGAGGTCCATTTCCGGCATTTCCAGCGCCGGTGGCAGCCCTTCACCGGATGACTCGGCCGCTTCCCGGGTTTCTGCCATTTTGCGCTCGGCCGCTCTCTGTTCCTGTAGGCGTTCAAGGGTGAGCCGACGTTCAGGTACCGCCAGGGCACGAAGTCCTAAATAAAAGAGCAGCATTACCAAGGCCAGCCAGCAGATGCTGATAAAGACGTTTCGCTCCAGCTGAACGGCGGTGTAATGATAGCCAAGCAGGGACGCCACCGTAAGAATCAGGGGCACAAGAACCGCAAGCAGGTGGAGCAGCTTGAGAAATTTGCTGTTCGAGCGGGCTGTCCGGACCGTCCCCATGATTCGGTGCGCAAAGACGGCGAGGGTGACCGAGATCACCGCAAAGATAAGACGCCCGAGACTGCTGCGGTAGTCAGCCCCGCCGGGCGTCTCTAGAGTAGGCGCGATGATAACCAGCGGAATCAGTACCAGCATCAGCATTGGCGTTTCACGCCGGATGGCCGCCAACGTGGCGGCGTGCCACCGGAAGTGGGACTCACCCAGGCCACCCTTGAAGGCCACCTTCCGGACAAAATTGAACAGGAACAGGATGACCGCGGCTGCCGTGAAGCCATTGGACAGCGCCGCTGTGAATGGACCCCCTTCCATCAGCAGAAGGGCCAGCAGGGTAAGCACCAGGACATCGGGCAGGGCGAGTAGAAAGCTGTTGCCCAGGGCGGCAAAAGTGGTCCCAATATGATCATGAGTGACATTGCCAACGTAACGGCCCGAGTTGACCAGATGGGCCCGTATCTTCCTGCGCTTGTAAAGCAGCAGCGCCAGCACCAAAGACACCAGTGCAATGCTTGGCGCTCTCTCCCGGGCCGAGGCAGTAACGTCATCCGGAAGAGACCGCCAGTGGTTGGGTGAGCCAAACCACACCATGGCTTCGAACAGTTTGGCGAAGGTATTGGAGCCAACGGTGGCCTCGCTCGGTAGCCAGAAAAGGCGCTGACGCAGCAGTTCCTTGTAGGCGACCATACGTTCCTGCAGGGTGGCAACGGTATTGAAGTATTCGTTAAGCACATCGATATGGCTGGTCACCGCTTCATGGAGTTTGCGCAGGAGTTCAGCCCGTTGTTGACGGCGTTGTCCGCTGACATCGCCGGAGGGGTCTATTATGGCTTCGAACTCTTCCAGCCTGAGCTGCTCCTCCCTCGCATTGGACAAACGCTCCCGGATACCGACAATCAGGCTGTCGGCTATGCCATGGCTCTGCAGTCTGTCGAGTCTCTGCCTGAGCAGGGAGGCGTACTCGTCCGTCAGGTTCAGGCCGGCCTTTTCCAGACGGAGCTCGAAGCTGTCGTACTCATCATTCAGCCGGTTGAGGAGGGTCTCGGCGTACTCCAGCCGTTCAACACTGGCTTCCAGTGCGTCCAGGCGCTGGTCGAGTGCCTGCTCCAATGCCTGGATCTGCTCTGCGATACTTGAGGTCGCGGCCTCAGAAAGGTCAAGTTCAAGGGGCTCCCGGGTTTCTTCATCGATATCGGGCTGAACCGCAGGTAGCGGTACCTCCTGCTCGGAGTCACCCTGATCGCTCTCGTCGGAGGGCGCCTGTTCGGTCTCTGCGGCAGGCGTTTCTACGGCCTCTTCGGCCTGGATCTGCAGTGCCAGCATGCTGAGCAGCAGAATGACCCCGATGAGGCTGGCAAAAGAGAGGCCGGATCTGTTTGATAGTCGCGCTGACATGCTTTTCAGTGTCCTCAATTCCCGGGCCCGGTTGTGGCCCAAGTGTAGCTGCAAATGAAATCCGGTGAGAGTCAGATGGCGTAATGGACCTGACCTCACACTCGGAGTGTCCTTTGCGTGGCTGGAAGGTTTTATTTGATGAACGCCGGGGGTAGCCTAAGGGTATCTGCTTTTTTGGCGTTGAACCGTTGTACATCATTTGCACTGCTAATCACCTGAACATTTAGGGTTTCAAAAGCAACCGCAGAGAAGGACGACAGTATGCACCAGGGACAGGTTTTTGTGGGAACCTCAGGTTGGAACTTTAAAAGCTGGGAGGGCGATTTTTACCCCGACCGCATGCCGGGCAAGGAGCTGTTACCGGAATATGCCCGGCATTTTCGTAGCGTGGAAGTGAATAACAGCTTCTATAACCTGCCCGAACCGGAAACCGCTGAGGCGTGGGCGAAGGACGTACCAAACGACTTCCGTTTCGCCTGCAAGGCCAGCCGCTATATAACCCACATGAAAAAGCTCAAGGATCCGGCCGAAGGTATTGACCGGTTGATGGAGGCTCTTGAGCCTTTGGGTAAAAAGCTGGGCCCGATTCTGTTCCAGTTGCCACCCAACTGGCGCGTGAACACCGAACGCCTGGAAGCCTTCCTGGAAAAATTACCGGGCAGGCACCGCTACACCTTTGAATTCAGGGACCCGAGCTGGCACTGCGATGAGGTGTATGAACTGCTGGAAGAATACAAGGCAGCCCTGTGTTTCTACGACTACCAGAAATACCAGTCCCCGGAGCGGCCCACTGCGGATTTTGTCTATATCCGGCTGCATGGCCCGGAGGAGACCGCCTACACCGGCTCCTACGACGGCCGCACGCTGGCAGGCTACGCCCGCAAGATCCAGCGCTGGCAGGAAGAGGGGCGGGATGTGTACTGCTACTTCGACAATGACGAGAAAGCCTGCGCACCCAAGGACGCCGCCAAGCTCTGCGAGATGCTGGCGGGGCGCTAGACGCGGCACCGGGCTTCTACCGGCGCCGGCGAGCCCAGCGTAGCAGGGTGGCGCTTCAGAGACCGAAAACCATGCCCATCAGCAGGTACGTCAACAGCGTCACAACCACGATACCGGCCAGATTGAGTACGAAGCCGGCGTGGAGCATGTCGCCTATTCGCATGTGGCCGCTGCCAAACACAATGGCGTTGGGGGGCGTCGCCACCGGCATCATGAAGGCGCAGCTGGCGGCTATGGCAGCGGGCACGGCAAGCAGCTCGGGTGCTGCCCCCTGAGATACCGCGAGGGCGCCCATCAGGGGCAGGAACGCCGCTGCCGTGGCGGTGTTGCTGGTAACTTCGGTGAGAAAGATGATGACCGCCGCCACCAGCGCTATGGTTAGCAGAATCGGCAGTGTTTCGACCACCGACAGACTTTCGGCAATCCATTCCGCAAGCCCCGAGCTGCTGATGGCACCTGCCAGTGACAACCCGCCACCGAATAGCAGCAGCACTCCCCAGGGCAGGCCCTGAGCCGTGGTCCAGTCCATAAGGAAAATACCTTTCCGGAGTTCGACAGGAATCAGGAACAGGGCAATGGCCGCGGAGATGGCGATAACCGTATCGTTCAGCCAGGGCAGCAGTGTGTCGGACAGCAGAGGCTGAAGTATCCAGGCAGAGGCAGTCAGAACAAACACCGCAAGGACAAGTTTCTCACCCTGCTGCATTTTACCCAGCTCGCTGAGCTGTTCCTTGATCAGAGTGTTTTCCCTGCCGCCCGGGCTGGCGCCAAGATCGCCTCTGGTAAGCCACCACCAGACCGCCAGAAGCATGGTGGCGGCCACCGGCACACCCAGCAGCATCCATTGGGCGAAACCGACATTGATGTCGTGATTATCCACCAGATAAGCCGCCAGCAGGGCGTTGGGCGGCGTACCGATCAGTGTGGCGATACCGCCGACACTGGCGGCGTAGGCTATGGCCAGAAGCAGTCGGGTGGCAAAGCGCCGGTCCGCATCAGCGCCCTGGCCTTCGCGCATATTGATCACCGAAAGACCGATGGGCAGCATCATGATGCTTGTGGCGGTGTTGGACACCCACATGCTGAGGAAAGCGGTGGCAAGAATGAAGCCGGCAATCTGCCGCCTCGGCTGGTTACCCACGGTCAAAAGTATGTTCAGGGCTATGCGCCGGTGCAGGTTCCAGCGTTGCATGGCCAGCCCCAGGGTAAAACCGCCAAGAAACAGGAAGATGATCGGATGGGCGTAAGGCGTGGTAGCGTCCTTGATGCTGCCTATGCCCAGGGCGGGAATGAGGACGATAGGAGCCAGGGCAGTGGCGGGTATGGGTATGGCTTCGGTGGACCACCAGGTCGCCATCAGCAGCATGAGGCCAAGGGCATGCCATGCTTCGGTACTCATGGTTGCTGGCGCCGGCACCAGCAAAGCAACCAGCAAAAATAACGGGCCCAGGATCAACCCGATGCCCTGAGCCCGGTTCAGCCCCTTTTCCCGCTCGGAAATTTTGTCATCCATGGCCTCGAATTCCTCCCCTGAAGCACGGCATAGTATGAGTCTGGATTAACGTTTACATGGGGGCGACCAGGAAGCAAGGTTCCCAAAGTGTTCTTGCCCTTGGCAAACATTTCAGAGACAAGGTCCAAATGACAGGGAGGTAAACATGCCCGCACGCAGGGTCACGGTATTGGGCGGTAGCGGTTTTCTTGGCAAGGCGGTATCCAGAGAGCTGGCAGAACAGGGGTTTGAGGTCCGCATCGCCTGTCGGAACCCGGCAAGGGTGTCCGTGGGCTTATCAAGCCGTGTTGAGTTGGTCACCTGCGATATCCGCAATGAGGACGACGTAACACGAGCGCTGACCGGTGCCGACGCGGCGGTCAATGCCGTTTCTCTGTACGTTGAAAAAGAATCACTGACCTTTGAAGAGATCCACGTTGTCGGAGCCGGGCGAATCGCGAGATGCGCCCGGGAATGCGGGGTCGGGCGGCTCGTTCAGCTGTCCGGTATCGGCGCCAGTGAGGCGTCGCCATCCAGTTATGTAAGGGCCCGGGCGCGGGGAGAGCGAGTGGTCGCTGAGCGCTTTCCCGATGCCATTATTCTGCGTCCCAGCGTGCTTTGCGACCGGGATGCCGGTTTCGTGGACGCCCTCAGGCTTGTAAGCAGGCTGCCGGTGGTCCCCCTGTTCGGCAAAGGGCAGACTCGGCTGCAACCTGTTTATGTGGCAGACGTGGCCGCAGGCGTGCGTGGCGCCATCAGTCTGGCTGACACTGCCGGCAAGTGCTTCGAGCTCGGCGGCGCGACTGTCTATACCTACCGAGAGGCGGTCGAGCTGGTTCTGCGGCATGAACACCGCTCACGCCCCTTTTTGCCCCTGCCTTTTCCGGTCTGGCATGGGATTGCGGCCGTGCTCGGTCTCTTGCCCAATCCGCCCCTGAACCGGGACCAGGTGTTTCTCATGGAGGAGGACAACGTCGTCAATCCGGAGTTCCCCGGTTTTGCTGATCTGGGGGTGGAACCGGTGGATCTGGAAACCCTGCTGCGAGCTTGAGGCGCCCGTCCGGTAATGCTGGCCAGGGAAAGTCGGTCAATGCCGGACGGGTCTATCGCACCCTTTATGGCCGTTATGGCCGTACTTAATCGAGGATGCCAATTTCCTTGCCGACTTTCTCGATGGGCTCATAGAGATCATTGGACGCCGGAATAAAGGCTGTGCGGGGGAAGTTGTCCAGGAGCTCCCTGTCGTCCAGCTTCAAAAGCGCTTCCGTCACCCGCTCTTTGAATCCCTCCCCAAACTTTTCATCCACGCCCGCGCGAATGGTCCACTGATAGTTCGGGTAGGGCGGTGTGGTCCAGATAATGCCGACCTGGTCAGTGTCGATATTTCCATCCTGAAGTTCTTTTTCCCAGACTTTGAAGTTCACAACTCCGGTCTGATAAGTGCCGGCTTCGACCAGCCTGAGTGTTCTGGTGTGATTGCCGCTGTAGCCTACCCGGGAAAACACGTCGTCTGGTGATTCATCAAATGCTTCACGAATGTGGTATTCGGGCATCAGGCGACCTGAGGTAGAGCCCTTGGAGCCGAACGTAAAAGTTTTGCCGCGGAGCTCTTCAGAGAGGTCGTCCATCGGTTCCAGGTCAGCGCTCTTGTGAGCGATGAAATGGGACACGAAATTGGAGGCATCCTCGGTGCCCTGGGCAATGGCTTCAGAGCCAGGAACGAGGTCTCGTGCCTGAACGCCGGACAAGCCGCCAAACCATGCCAATTGCACCTGGTTATTACGGAAGGCTGAGATAGCCGCAGCATAAGATTTCACCGGTATGTAACGTACCTCAACATCGAGCTCTTCCGAGAGATAGTCTGCCATGCCCTGAAAACGTTCGACGAGCTTGGTTTCATCCTCATCTGGAATGGCAGTAAAGATAAAGGTCTCGGCAGCGATGGGGGAACTGAAAAGCAATGCCGTAAAGCTCGCTATGCTCACTCTTTTAAAGATGTCACGGATCATGTTGTGCCTGCATTGTGAATGGTTGAATGAACGAGACGATGCCCCGGTAAGGCCAGGCGCATTTAAACGGAGTATACCCGCTTGTATCGCGCGCAGGAGAGAAGTACGGCTCGACAGAGCAACTGGACTCCTATCGCAAGAATTGCCTGATTCGATCGTAATCGGGACACGTCGCTGATGCTTACAAAGTTATAGGGGTGGAAGTCTGCGCCAAAGTCACTATTATTACCAAGAGGTAATGGTATTGCCATGTTCAGGGGAAAATCTCCGGATATGATTCGCCGCCTTCACTTGTGATAAGTGGAGGTGACATCAGACAGGGAGTTGAACAGTGGCAAAACGTTCATTCGTATGGGGCCTGGGGCGTTATCTGATTCTTGCCACAGCCGGACTACTGGCTTTTGTGGCCGTGGTGCTGGTGGCCTTGCGGTTCGTGAATCCGCCAACCTCAGCGTTCATGGTAGCGCATCAGCTTTCGGCCGATGACGCCCGCGTCCGTCAGAACTGGGTGGCGCTGGAGGACATTTCCCGCTGGATGCCCAGGGCCGTGGTGGCAAGTGAAGACCAGCGTTTTCTGGCGCACTGGGGCGTCGATGTTAACGCCATTCAGGCCGCGTTGGATGAATATCGTAGTGGCGGGGGGCTGAGGGGCGCCAGCACCATAACCCAGCAGACCGCCAAGAACCTGTTTCTCTGGGACGGCAGGAGCCTGTTTCGTAAATCCCTGGAGGCGCTGCTGGCGGTGGCCATTGACGCCTCCTGGTCGAAACAGCGAATCATGGAGGTCTACCTGAACATTGCGGAATTCGGGCGGGGCATTTACGGCGTTGAGGCGGCAAGTCAGGCTTTCTTTGGCATCAGCGCCAGCCAGTTAAGCCCACAGCAGGCAGCGCGGTTGGCGGCTGTGCTTCCCAGCCCGAAAAAGATGAGTGCCGCCGATCCGACGCCCTACCTGTGGCAGCGGGTCCGGTGGATTCAGCAACAGATGGCCCCTCTTGACGGATTTTAGAGGGGCGTTTCTACGGTTTGAACAGGGAAGGTTAAATGACCAGACGACGTACACTGTTAGTGCTGATCATCGGGATTGCGCCGGTTGCGATCTGGGCCGTGGGACGGCCGGGGGCTGCGCCTCAGACGATAGAGCAATCGGTAGAGGTAAGCAGCCCGACCGGCGAGGCCATGTCGATAACCCGGGTAATGAAAGTGAACCCGAACGGCAGCTATACGCTTTTGAAACTTGAGCCTGCCGACCAGGTAACCGCTTTCTACGATCGGGCCTGTAAAAAATTGCTGGGCCTGGAAGCCCGTTATTCAGGACCGGGCAGGCACGTGCTGTTTACCAAAGAGGCGAACCCGGGTTATTCCTGTGCCAGCAGCGAGGCTTTGACAGCGGAGCTGCCCCGCTGACGGGACACTAGTCCCCCAGCGCAACACCATCCATGCGCGGATCTGCGCCACCACGCCAGCCTGCCGCCAGGCGTTCTATACCGTGCAGGCCGCTTTCCAACTCAACGATATCGACCCGGTGGCCCATGGCCTTAAGGGCGTTGGCGTGTCTGGCAGCCGAGGTGCCTGCTTCCAGTTCCAGAGCTTCACCGGCGCCCCGATGCAGAAAGTTGGGTTGGGCAATGGCTTCCTGCATGCTCATCTCCCAGTCTAGAACCCCGACCAGCGCCTTGACCACGTAGCCGATGATACGGCTGCCGCCACGGGACCCGACAATAAAGCGGACCTCGCCCTGTGGATCCATGACAATCACCGGTGCCATGGAACTGCGGGGACGCTTGTTCGGCCGTACCGCGTTAGGCACTGCTTCGCCATCGTAGGTAGGCTTGAAGGTGAAGTCCGTGAGCTGGTTGTTGAGCAGAAAACCCCGGACCATATTGCGATTACCGAACGGAGCCTCAATGGAACTGGTCATGGAGACGATATTGCCCTCGGTATCCACAATGTTGAAATGCGAGGTCCCGGTGGTCTCTTTTTCATCTGGTACGGGTTCTTCTTCAAGGTACACGGGGCCTTCGGGATCCCCAGGCCGGGCTTCGGCCATTGCCTGTTCGGGGTTGATGAGATCCCCCCGCCGGGCCAGGTAAGCTTCCGAGGTCAGTGGCTCGGAGGGGACGTCGACAAAGGCGGGGTCACCCACATAATGAAAGCGGTCTGCGAACGCCAGCCTGCTGGCCTCGGCGATCAGATGGATGGCTTCAGCGCTGCCTGGCTCCAGGTCGCCCATTTCAAATTTCTCCAGCATCCCCAGGATCTGAAGCAGGGCTATACCGCCGGAAGAAGGTGGTGCCAGGCCGCACAGGGTCCATTCCCGATAGTCGCCACAAACGGGCTCACGTTGCTCGGGCCGGTAGGCTGCCATGTCGTCCAGGGTAAGGTCACTGCCCCATAGCCACCACCGGTCACCGGCGCCATTTACAATGTCTTCTGCCAGGGAACCGGTATAGAAAACATCAGGACCCTGCTCCGCAATCAGACCCAGGGTCTCTGCCAGCGCCGGATTCCGCAGGCGGGGCTCGTCGTCCTGCCACTGCTCCACAAAGTAGTTGTCGGTGTCCGCAAGAATGCGGAGTGACCAGTCCCGGTCAATCTGGCGCTGCAGTCGTGCTGGCATGGGTATGCCGTCGCTGGCCATCCTGATAGCGGGCTGGAACAGATCTGACCAGGGCTGTGAGCCATGATCCCCATGGGCTTCGTGAATCATCGCCACCAGACCCGGCACACCGATGGAAAGCCCGCTGGGCACGGCCAGGGTCAAGGGCATACGCCATTGCCAGAGCATGAAACGGTCGGGTTCTGCGGCGGCCGGGGCCTTTTCGCGGCCATCGTACATGGTGATCTTGCCGGTTTCGCCATCCCGGTACAGCAGGAATCCGCCGCCACCGATACCCGTCTCTGGCGCTTCAGTGAATGTCAGGGCCATTTGCACCGCGACCGCAGCGTCCATGGCATTACCGCCGTTGCGCAGCACCTCCACCCCGGCCTCAACCGCTAGCGGATTGGCAGCGGTTACCATGAAGCGCTCACCGGTCTGCTCTGCCGGGCTCTGTCCCGGTGCCGGAACACCGGAGCTCTCGGCCGGGGCCGAGCATGCCTGCAGGCCCGCCAGGGAAACCACAAGAGTCAAGGGAAGGATCCGCTGGAACCGGACTGAAAGGCCTGACACCATCTCAAGCAGTGTTGGCTGAGGCATTGGGACTCCTTGTCGTTGGACTTGATCGCCTGCAGGTCGGCACAGGTCCTGGTGACGGGACATTAGCCTTGCTGGAACACGACCTGCGCGGTTATGTTCCCTTATGCCGAAGTCATCAGGCAGATGCAAGATCACGGCAATGGCGAGGTCGTCCCCATGAACAGCCTGTAATATGGCCTGACGCAGCTTGCCGGTGGACGGGCACAGACATACACAAGACAGGATGTCGGACACCATGGACCGGACAAACAGCGGTATAAAAACCAGGGCAGTTTTTTTGACGGGTCTGGTGGGACTTGTTGCCTTGCTTTGGCCAGGCCTGGTTACGTCTGACCAGACTGAAAACATCGGGGAACCCGACCCCGCCAGGATGATGGTCGCCTCCGGTAATCGGGTTGCCTCAGAGGTGGGGGTCAGAGTCATCGAGCGTGGCGGCAACGCGGTGGATGCAGCGGTTGCAGTACAGATGATGCTGGCATTTGTAGCGGGGCCTTCCACCGGCATCGGCGGCGGCGGTTTCATGGTTTACCGAGATGGGCAGGACGGTAACATCACGGTATACGATGGCCGTGAAACGGCACCGGGAGCCATTGATCCGTCATTGTTGCTGGTTCTGCCGGGGGTGCCCATGCCTTTGTGGTTTGCCGTTATCAGTGGTTATGGCGCCGGTGTGCCAGGCACGGTTGCCATGCTCCATCTTGCCCACTCCGAACAGGGCCGGCTGCACTGGGCTGACCTGATCCAGCCGGCTATTGCGGCAGCGCGCAAGGGCGTGGACGTGCCCGAGCGGTTGCAGCTTCAGGTGGCCAAGGATCCTTCCCTGGGGCTCTTTGACGGGCTCGAGGCTGTCTTTGTAACGCCAGTAGAAAATGGCGACCGGCTTACCAACAAGGCCCTCGCCGATACCCTGGAGCGCATCGCTGAGGAAGGTCCGAGTGCGTTTTACGAAGGTGCTATACCAGAAGCGATTGTCGCCGGTGTGAGGAATGAGTCGCTGTTGGGCAGTGGCCTGACTACGGAAGACTTCGACAGCTACGAAGCCAAACGGCGTGAGCCGGTATGTGGCGACTACCGGGAGTGGACCATCTGCGGCCCGCCACCGCCCAGTGGTGGTGGCCTCGCTGTGCTGCAATTGCTGGGCATCCTCGAACACTTCAACATGGGGGCCATGGAGCCCGGCTCCGCCGAGGCAATACATGTGTTTTCTGAAGCCAGTCGTCTTGCCCTGGCGGATGTGAATCACTATGTCGGCGACCCTGCCTTTGTCGATGTACCCCTTGAGCATTTATTGTCCGATGACTACCTGGCTGAGCGGGCCGCGCTGGTCTCGCCGGACGAGGTCCGGGATGAGGTAAGTTCGGGAACGCCCGACAGCGAGCTTGAAAACGGAGTCTCACGGATTCTGGAGCCCAGGACCAGCTATGGCACCTCCCACTTTTCCATTGTCGATGGCAACGGCGGGGTGGTCAGCATGACCAACTCCAACGCGGCGCCTTTTGGCAGTCGGGTCGTTGTGAACGGTTTTGTAGTCAATAGCCAGCTTACGGATTTTGATTTCGACCCCCGTGTTGACGGCCAGCTTGTGGCTAACGCGCCGGAGCCGCACAAGCGCCCGCGCAGTTCGATGTCTCCGGTGATCGTCATGGACCCTGAGGGCGAGGTGCGTTTGGTGGTGGGCTCCCGGGGCGGCGGCCGCATCGTCCACTATGTTGCCAAGGTGCTGGTGGCGGTGCTGGACTGGAACCTGAGCATCCAGCAGGCCATTGACCTGCCCAATGTGGCCAATCAGGGCCACGAACTGGAACTGGAGGAGCACCGCGTTTCCCCGGCACTGGTTGAGCAACTGGAGAACCTGGGCCATGATGTGGCAGTGCATGAGCTTATGAGTGGTCTCCACGGTTTTGAGCGCCATGGTTCAGGCTGGCGTGGAGGCACCGATGCCCGGGTAAAGGGAAGCTACGTGCCCGGAGCAGGCCAATAACGACCAGGAGCCTCGGCCTGAGGTGAAGGGGCCGAAATTGAACGGAGTCTGCTGAGGCGGTGTACCGGCAATGTCAGGGAGGACATTAAATGCTCGAATGGATGCGACAGAATTCAGACCTGTTATCCACCTTTGCCAATTATGGCACCTTGCTGGTCTGGGTTTTCTACGCCCAGTTGCTTTATAGCGGGTTCCGTCGGCAGCGGCGCCCCCGGATCCTCATCAACAAAGGCGTCGGCTCTCGCGACCTGGATTCGCCCTGCCTGATCTGCAACATGAGCCAGGAATCCATTTTCATACAGTTCATCATGGTACGTCTCAAGACCAATCAGGGCACTTACAGCGTGCCTGCGACCGATCCTGAAGAAGGTGCTGTCCCTGAGGAGGATGTTTCCACTGCGACACGACAGGGGCCTCTTGCACCGGGCTCCTGTTTCCGGCTGCGGTCATTCGAGAGGTTGTTGACGAAAGCAGCTGCAGAAGCGGATATTGAAACCGATGGGCATATCCCCACCGATCCTGAAATCGAGTTCCAGAAGCTGGAACTCTGCGTCGTCTACATATATGGTCCGCAAGACGAGCCGCTGGGCGCCTCCCGGGAGTTCGACTTCCGTTGTGACCGCGACAGGAAAACCATTTCCCTCAGTCCCAGCAGCATAGACACCCATCGCATGACTTCAATGAAACACCGGCGCCTCATCAAGTCATGGCTGAGAACCCATCTTTAGACAATCTACTCTTCCGAGTTGTCATCGGCATTAGTGAAGGCGGCGTCTATCCGGAGCTGGGCCTCACGGGCGTGGTCGAGCATGTCGTCAATGTTTTCTTCGAGATAGCCGGGGTCGAAACCGGCCACTTCCTCCAGGGCTTTTATATTCAGTAGCTCTACGCCGCCATTGGTGGGTAACAGGAGATTGTCATTCTTCAGTTCTTTCAGGGTCCTGTTGATGTGCACCACGCTTAGGCCGAGGGCATCTGCAAGCAGGACCTGGGGCAGGGGCAGGCGGAGGTTGCCGCTGGTGTCGACGTCCGTCTTCTTCAGGCGTTCAGCTATTTCAACCAGGAAGTGAGCCACTTTTTCTCGGGCGGAGCGACGCCCCAGATTGACCAGCCTCTCAAGCAGGATGGCCTGGTCCCGGGCCGCGATCATGAAAAAAATGTTGCACAGCAGCAGAGATTGGGAAAACACATCGGTCAGCCGGGTTTTAGGGAAGGCACACAGTTCGGCATCACTGAGCAGGGCAAGACCGGTGATGCGATGGCTGAAGGCAAACTCCCGGAGCCCGACGATGTCGCCAGGCACGTAGATGTCGAGAACCTGACGGGTGCCGTCGTGCATGTTCCGATAGGTATAAGCCCAGCCTTTGCTGACCGTGTAGAAATGCCGCGATGGTTCTCCCTGTTCCCACAATACCGAGTTCCTGGCGTAGGCCCTGGGGCTCTTTTCGAGTGAAGCCAACAACGTCCGGTCGCGTTCAGTCAACGGCGAGTAATTTTCAAAATGCTTGATGATGCAACTGGTGTGCACGTAGCCCTCCTGGTTACAAACTCCTCATGTGTATTCACGCCACGTGCTGGGCGTCCCGGGCCTCTACCATAACCTATGTTGTAGAAGCATGTTTATCCCCTTGTTAGGTTCTCAGCTCACAAGGAGTCTGAAATACGCTAGGAGCCAATTGATTATGCTACAACATGCAGATTTTTACCCAACCCGTAATGAATCGGAACAGGCGATGTTTCCCCGCCAGGAGCCGGTCATTCACAGCAGGGGTGCCCAGCAGACAGCGGGGCCGTTGGGAAAGTCCCAGCTTGACCAGTTTGATCGCGACGGTTTTCTTTGGTTCAACGGTTTTTTCCAGCCGGAAGAAGTAGATTCGTTTCTCGGGGAGCTGGTTACCATGGCCAAAGACCCAAATATGAGGGACCGGGAAGAAGTGGTCATGGACGCAGGACGCGAGGAGATACGCTCGGTATTCGCCATGCATCAGTTCTCGGAGGCGTTTGACCGGATGACCCGCGAGCCCCGCATTGTGGACATGATCCACCAGATTCTTGGCAGCGACGTCTACATTCACCAGTTCCGTATTAACAGCAAAACCGGCTTTTCAGGGGGTGGCTTTGAGTGGCACTCTGACTTCGAGACCTGGCACAGCGAAGATGGCATGCCCAAGATGCGTGCCATCAGTGCCTCCATCATGCTCACCGAGAATAATCCCTATAACGGTCCACTGATGCTGATCCCTGGCTCCCACAAGCAATTCGTCCCCTGCGTGGGCAGAACCCCCGAGCAGAACTGGAAAAGCTCGCTCAAAAGCCAGTCCATCGGTGTTCCACCACGGTCTGCCATTGCGCAGTTGGCGGGTGACGACGGCATAGCGGCACCGGTGGGTCCTGCTGGCTCATTACTGCTCTTCGAGTGCAATACCCTGCACGCTTCCAACCGCAACATGTCACCCTGGCCCAGGGCCAACCTGTTCTTTGTCTACAACAGCGTGGATAACCAGCTGGGCAAGCCGTTCAGCAGCCCCAAGCCCAGACCGGAGTATCTGGCTACCCGGCCTCAGAATGTTGGCCGGGGGTTCTGACTGGCTGATTTGGAACCAGGGCATTGAACGGTTAGAGTAGTTCTGTCGGAGCGCAGGGAGGCGTAATTTTGACAGAACTCAATCTGGCACTGGCCCTGATAGGCGGGTCCATACTGATCAAGGGACTTCTCGCCCGGCCACTGAACCGCAGCATTTTCTCACTGCCGCTGCTGGCCTTTGCGGTGGGCGTACTCGCAGGCCCGGTAGCGGGTCTGCTTCACCCTGCCCAGTGGGGCGACGACATGAGGCTTCTGGAGGAGGCAGCCCGCCTCACCCTGGGCATTAGTCTGATGGGCATCGCCCTGCGCCTTCCGCGACGTTACATTTTCGTTCATGCGCGCTCTCTTTTGGTACTTCTGTGTATCGGCATGCCCCTGATGTGGTTGGTCAGTGCCGGTCTGTCCTGGGGCCTTCTCGAGATTGCGCTATTGCCGGCCTTGATGCTGGGCGCTTCTGTCTGTGCCACTGATCCTGTGGTGGCGAGTTCCATCGTGACCGGAGGTGTTGCCCATGAGAACCTGCCCGGTCGTTTCCGTCATACCCTGTCCTCAGAGTCAGCCCTGAATGATGGCCTGGCCCTGCCGCTGGTTATGCTACCGATTCTGCTGCTGTCGAAAGACGCCAGCGCGGCCTGGACGGAGTGGCTGATCCAGGTAATCGGGTGGAAGGTGATCGGCGCGGTTGTGTTCGGGGCGGTGGTTGGTTTGCTGGCCGGATGGGGTCTGCGCTTTGCTGAAAGGAGGGACTACATTGACCAGCCTTCCTTTCTGGTGATGACCCTGACCCTGACCCTGTTTACCCTCGGGCTGGGCAAGCTGCTGGGTCTGGACAGCATACTCGCTGTGTTCGTCGCCGGCGTGGCCTTCGACCAGGAAGTTGGCGGTAAGGAACGGGCGGAGGAGGCCAACATCCAGGAGGCAATCAACCTGTTCTTTACCCTGCCGGTATTCATGCTGTTCGGTTTGATGATCCCATGGTCTGACTGGAGTGAGCTGGGCTGGCGCGGTCTGGGCCTGGTGCTCGCTGTGCTGGCGTTACGGCGAATCCCGGTTATCTTGTTGCTGCGGCCGATGATAGGCCGCTGGCGGGATCTGAAGATGGCATTGCTGGCCGGGTGGTTCGGTCCCATCGGGGTTTCTGCCCTGTTCTATGCTGCCCTGGTGCATCGGGAGACTGGCAATGAGCAGGTCTGGGTTGTGGCCAGCCTGCTGGTGGCCGCCTCGCTGGTAGCTCACGGCGTTACTGCAGCGCCTGTCGCAAAAACCTGGGGCAGACGCTTCGGTAAGCCCGGGGATCAGGACCAGTGAGACTGGTGCCCCGTCTGGCTCCAGACGGCACACTAACCTGCCCGGCCGAAAACTCGCTCAAAGAAACCGGCGGCGCGCACATCCGGAATGGGCAGTTTGTCTTCCTCGTCCATGGCCCGGCGCCAAAACCTCTCGGGGTCATCCAGGTGCGCGGCCTGGGCCCTTTCCGCTTCTGTGAAGGAATTGTGCTCACCACAGGCATCCAGTTCGATCAGATCCATGGTCCAGAGGTAGACAGCGGATCGGATCATTCTCAACAGCCGGCAGTAATGCTCCCGACTGACGGTTATGGCCAGCTGCGCCTTGAGGTTGATCTGGGACTGGACCAGGGCAAGCTGCTCCGGTGAGAAGGCGACCTGATTGCCACTGCCTTTTTTGCAGCTCAGGCAGATCTTTTCCAGCTCCTTCACGCCACTGTTGATATCGAGATGGGCGAATTCCCGCTGCTGGGTCTCGTCCACGGGAGCTGGAATCCAGCCGTACTGTGGCGACTTGGCGACGATGTGACCGGGGATATCCAGACGATAGGGTGGAAGCTGGACACCCTCACCGTAGCCTGCAAACTCGGTCCGTAGCCATGCGGCCATGGTTCGGTGCCGCAGCATCATGGCCAGGGTTATGGCCGCGGGCATGATTTCCGTGAAGGGATCATCCGCGTCCCGAAGACGCTCTTCCAGATGGTTAACCGGTGCCGCCATCAGGTCTACTCCTTGGGCTCTACGGTCGGCACCAAACGGGGCTGGCGCACGACTTCAGTTCTTGTTTTGGGTGACGCCCCTGGCTACAGGAGGGAGAGGCTTCCCTAAAGCTAGGCCGGTAACGGGGAGCCCGCAAGGAGTAAAACGTTGCCCTTGGTTACCGAAGGTAAGAACTTGAAAGATTAAGGCTCATGGAAAGGGTAGGCTGAAGGAAAGTACAGCGGCTTCAGTGCCCGGGTTTTCTTCCGATAAGCCGCCATTGGAGAGATGGAAGATGGCAGCGCCCAGTCGGTAGCCGGCCTCGAAGCGATAGCTCAGTTCCAGCCCACTGCGGAACTCCAGGGGCAGACCCAGATCCAGATTGGGCCGGCTATTGAAGCGACCGACCCCGAAACTCGGGGTCAGCAGCCAGCGTCCGCCCAGGTGGAAATCCCGTCGCAGCTCAGCGTAGATAAAGTTGGCGTCATCGGATGTCCAGGCAAGCCCGAAGGAGGGCACCAGGCGGTACCGGGTGACGGGCGCCATCCGGTATTCCACGCCATAGCGCCAGGGAGACTCAAGATGGCGGTCAATACCTACCTGACCGGCGGTCACATTAAGAAGGGACTGGCCTGGAGGATAAGGCTGGCTCTCACTGGGTGCCTCGTTCTCCTCATTTTCAACTGTCGTGCTTTCCGCAAGCACGGTAGATCCTGCCAGTATCTGAAAAAGCAGCAAAGCTGATAATGCTAAACGACGTGAACCTGTAGTCTGCAACCGATGGCCCTCCTTGGCTCAGGTTAACCTTAGGTTACTATTTTGTGGAATAGGCATGGCTATTCCAATAGTTGCCGTTAATTCCTACTGAATGGTAATTACAGATTTGCAACCATTAGACAGGCTACCCGTTATGCAGGGTTACACCTTGAGCTACCGGCCTGGCCCTGGCTCATGTCTTGAAAAAACTCACCTTGCCGGTGAGCTTGTCCGCAAGCTCGGAGAGCTCCTTGCTGGACGCAGCCACCTGTTCCGAACCTGCCGCGGTTTCAACGGTCGCATCGTGGATGCGGGTAATGTTCCTGTTCACTTCTTCGGCCACCGCACTTTGTTCCTCGGAAGCGCTGGCTATCTGGGCGTTCATGTCATTGATCGACCCGACTTCACGTCCGATACTGGCCAGGGCCTGTTCCGCTGCCGCCGTCTGTTCCACTGTCTTGCGGGCCAGGTCGCGGCTGGTTTCCATGACAGAGGCTGCCTTGCCTGCGCCGACCTGGAGCTTGGCAATCATCTCCTGGATTTCCCGGGTCGAATCCTGGGTGCGGGTTGCCAGGGACCGGACTTCGTCGGCAACCACGGCAAAGCCGCGACCGTGAGTGCCTGCACGGGCCGCTTCGATGGCAGCGTTCAGGGCTAGCAGGTTGGTCTGCTCGGCAATGGCGTTGATCACCTCGATGATGTTTTCGATGTCTGCGCTGTCCTTCGAAACCCCATGAACCGTGATGGCAGCGTCCTCCAGGGTTTTGGCCAGATTGTTGATGGCATTGGCGGTGTCATGGACCACGTGGGTGCCGGAATTGACTTCGCCATCAGCGGTCTGGGTGGCGGAAGCTGCCTTGGCTGCGTAGTCAGCCACCTCGGATACGGAAGCGGCCATCTCGTTGATGGCCGCGGCCATCTGCTCGGCCTCCCGGGTCTGGATACGAATCTGCTGGCTATTGTTCTCTGAGGTGGATAGCAACTCAGCTGCGGCGCCGTTGAGGGATTCCGCCCCTTCGCGCACTTCCCTGATGGTACCGACGATCTGTACGAGTGCGGTTTTAAGGGCTCCCATCACACTGTCTTCGTACGGCGTATTGATGTTATGGCGCAGTTCGCCCTCGGCCATCCGGCGAATGACCTCGGCTACCTCGTGGGGTTCGGCACCGAGCGTACGTTTGAGCTTGCGGATAATAAGCACTGACACCACGACACTCAGCACTAGAGCCAGGGCAGTCAGACCAAGCATGGTCCATTCAAACTCGCCTGCGGCCTCGCGGACATCGGAGATATCGCTCTGTATATAGTCTTCCTGATAATCGATGAACTCGTTGATCTGCTTGAGCCATAAACTGTAGGCCGGCGACACGTCGGCCAACAGAAAGTCGCGGGCTTCTTCTATGCTACCGTCCTGGCGCAGGTCGACCAGCCGGTCAGTCAGGGCCAGGGTGGTGATTTCGGTTTGCTGGATGCGCTCCAGCAGTCGCTGTTCGGTATCGGTGTATTGCTGGCTGCTGAACAGGTTTTCCATTGCTCTGGCCGAGTCCCGGTAGAAGTCTGCCAGTGCGGCTACATCGCGAAGATGGGACGTCAGAGCCCGGTCTTCCCGCACCAGCACGGCATCCCGGATGGCAATCGCCCGGTCGTGTACGCTGCCTCGAAAATTGATAGCCTGACGCTGCTTGGCTGCGGCACCCTCGCTGACGGTGGTCAGCGTCTCGTCAATGAATCCGACCCGGTTGATCCCGATCAGGGTGATGGCGATCATCAATGTCAGGATTAACCCAAAACTCAGAGCAAGCCTTTGAGCGACGGTGAGTTGTGCAGTCATGGTGGCAGACCTTTGTTGTCGAAAGTTTCATATTGGCCAGTCCGAAAGATGAGTAGCGCTTTGGATTTATGGCTCTGGCGTGGATTGGAACCAGGGAATACTGTCGGCCAAGGCTAATGGATGAGCGGATTCGGTCTGTATATTGTTAATTTTTAAAAGTTTTAGGTTTCAGAATGTGAACGCCGGAGAGGATCTTCGATAACCAAAGGGGAGCCAGTCTGTTAGGCTGAAGACCGAACGTCAGGGAGACCCCTGACTTATCCGTGGCAAAGGAGGGAGCTTCACAATGACACTGCATCTGGAGATTGCACCGCTGATTACACTGGGAGCGGGCATCGCGATCCTGTTTTTCCCCAGGTTGCTTAACTACATTGTGGCTGGGTATCTGATTGTGCTGGGTACCCTGGGCTTGCTGGGGCAGGGGTTCTGAAAGACCTGATTCTGAGGAGGCATGCTCAGGCGATCATGCCCCTCCATTTTCCATTCAGGGTTGGCTCTCAGCCCGGGTTCAGGAAGTTGGAGTCCTGGCAGCTGTAGCCATGCAGGTCCAGACCCTCACGCAGGTGGTCAGCCAGCATAGGGTGCTGTATCAGGTAATCCGCTGTCTCAGGTGTCCACTGTTCCTGGGCCTGCTTTACTATCTCTTCCCATTCCTCAAGCACATAGTCACCACGACCTAGCCACAAGAGCGCGATCACTTCCTGCTGCTGGTCCGGCTCCAGATCCTCGACTACGGTCTTGAATTCCTCGAGGCCAGAGTTGTCACCGGTATCCACCAGCATCTCCTGGGCCCAGTCCTCGGTAGGATCATCGGGGCTATCCAAATCGGTGGCCGGCTCCTGCACATGGTAACTCTCTGCAAGTTCAATCAGACGACAGATGGTTTCCGGGTTGGTCTGTAGCATGGGTGGCTCCTTTTTGATGCAATTTCTCAACGTGAGGGTCCTGGTGAATGTTCTGGCGTTGTGGAGCAGGAATTTCAACTCTGGCAGCCTTGATTTTGCACCTTCGATATCCGTACTTTTCCCGCTATTGCACAAGCCGGCCCGTGGTAATATCAATTGCCCACCCGCTGGTCAGCCCAATCAGTTGCTTTTAGGCGCCCGCCCAACAGGTGAGAATTTCACGGGTCTGAAGTTTGAATTTACTGATCGGGGTACCTGAGATGAGCAAAGAACAAAAGAACGTCAAAGAAACGAAGAAGAAACCGACCATGACGGCGAAAGAGAAGAAGGTCGCAAAGCGCGAGAAGAAACAGCAGGGCTGAGCCCTGTTATAACCCGCAGGGTTATTTTTTCTTGGCCAGCGCGTCTTTCAGGCCTGCAAAGGGATTGAAGGTAGCGGCTTCGCGCCTTGCTTCCGAGCCCCCACCGTAACGCACGAAGGCCTCGAACTTGCTGTGCTCTTCATCGTGGCAATAGATGCACAGCAGTTCCCAGTTGCTTCCATCGGGCGGATTGTAGTCGTGGTCATGGTTGACGTGGTGAACCGTCAGCTCCCGCAGGTTGCGGTGGTTGAACTCACGGGCGCATCGACCGCAGACCCAGGGATAAAGTTTGAGCGCCTTTTCCCGGTAGCCCCCTTCACGCTCGGCAATGTACTTGCGCTGTTCGTCCAGAATCCGGTCCAGTTTGCTTCGGTCTTTATTGTCGCTGGCCATGGTTCACCTGTGCTGCCTGTCGCTGTGGTTTAACCATACCACCCCCTTCAGCGGCCGGCACGGCTAATCTCGCGCTTGGCTGAGCTACATCCCGGCGTTGGTGCTCTCGAAGATCTTGTCGGCAGAGGCCGGCACAAAGCCCGAATAGAGTTTGCCGTCCGGTTGCCGATAGCGCAGGGCAAACTCATAGAAACAGCTGGGTATGGCTGCGATTTTATCCTTGAACCGGACATCAACCCGGTCGGCCATGGTCGAGGACTGCTCCAGCAGGTCGTCCGGCGATCCCTTGACCTCACCGCCCGAACTATTCACTGCAAAGCCCTCGTCTTTCAGCACCTGGTTGATTTCTTCGATGCTGCTGAACCGTTCGAGCTCGTTGACGCTCACGGTGAAGTGGTTGGCCCGGAAGCCCCAGGCTGCAACCCAGGCAGCGTATTCGCTTTCCGCAAGCAACTCCTTGTAGGTGGCATAATTGATCTGCCAATGGGGGCCTGAATACAGAAAATCATCCGCCTGCACTGCCTCCGGGTCCATCTGCTCGACCAGGCCATGGACGATGGCTTTCAATTCAGGCGAACACTTTTCTACCAGAAGCTCTGAAATGAAAACCTTGGGCGCTGCAGGGTCCTCGTGTTCGAAGTGTTTGGCATAGAGCTTCTTGCCTTCAAAATGATACTCACCGCCTTCGAAGTAGCCCAGAGCCAGAAAGTGGGCTGCCAGCTTGTCCAAACTGGTCTTGTCGATGTCGAAGGTGCGCAGGGCAATGTGGTCATTCACGATGGTTCCGCCCTGGGTGTCTGCCAGTAGCCGGTGTATCTTCTCGGCCGAGGGCGTTACTGCCTTGTAGTCATTCCACAGATTGCGAAACAGCTCGTCTCTATCGGTATGCATAGCGGGCCTCCTCCTGGTAGCAGTGGGGTACGGCAGTTCTGGGCAGGGCGGTCGCCGGTTCTGCCGAAAGATTCAGAAACCGTGCACTGCCACCATTACGTAACGCCAGAGACTGTGCAAGTGCCGAAGGAATCTGAAGCAGGTTTTCATGGGCAAGATAGCTGGCCTGCTGGGTAACAGAGGCACGGAAATCCTCGACGCTGCTATTGGCGACAGCCAGAAAAGGGCTCTCGGAGCCGGTGGCCCCGTGGTCGGCCCTGGGCGTCGGAGAATCGGTAATCTGGATTTCGCAGGCAACCGACTTGGCAACACTGCTGATCTCGGTGAGCCTTGCTTCCACAGTCGGGCCTGCATCGAAAGGATCTACGTACCCATGGTGGCCGAAACCTTCCTGTTCAAGCAGCCGCAGGGCTGGCGCGGTCTGATCATGCACCTTGCCGATGACCTGGCGCGCTTGCGGACTTAACAGGTTAACGTAGAGCGGGTAAGGAGGCATGAGCTCCTTGATGAAATCGCTGTCACCAGCGCCAACCATGGCGGTGACGGTGGCAAAATCCATGTCGACAAAATGCTCACGGAGCCACTCCCAGAATGGCGCGCGGCCTTCCGGGCAGGAAACTCCGCGCATCTCTGCGATTACGGTTTCCGCAAAACGCTGCTGATGTTGTGCCATAAAGAGGAATCTCACCCGCGAGAGCAGCTTGCCGGCCCAGGGCCGCCGAAACCGGGGGCGTAGAAACAGGGTGCAGATCTCAGAACAGCCGGTGTAATGGCTACACAGGCTCAGCACCTGCGATTCCCGGGCCAGGCCAAGCCTGGCCGAGCGCTGTGTGAGCTGGCTCTGTCGGAAATGGTAAAGCGGACGTTTGATGCCGACGGCAGCTTCGATACCGGTCACTCCCATTATTTCCCCGGTGTCCGGCGATTCAAGCACAAACAGATAGCCTTCATCGCCGGGACTCGCCACCGGTCGCCGGAAACTGGCCAGGGAACGCTCTATCTTGCGCTCAAGAAACTCAGCGTCATCGACCAGAGAGGTAAAACCGGGACCGGATTCCCGTGCAATGGCTTGCAAGGCAGACAGATCCTGTTTGGCTATCGGACGTATGATCATCATGTCTTCTCCGAGACAGGCCCGTAGACCCGGAGTACGGGTATGTGGGGCTATTGTCGCGGATTCGAGTGTCAGACTGCAGGGTCATAATGATCGGAATGGTTATAAAAATAAACAAAATGACCAGAATTACTGACTAATTAGCAAATAGCTGCCGGCCCGCCATTAAAACCGGAGTTGGTTCTGGCTTGTGACCGGCTATCATTCCGACAGACACCCGATATCAGGTCTCTGCTCAGCAGTGCCCTGAGTGCGTTGATCGCGTTCTCTGACTACAGTGCTCGGATAGTGCCGCAGGCCACCCGGCGTCCGCTGCCGCCATTCTCCTCGGGGTCGTCCGAGTAGTTGTCAGGCCGGCCATGAATAACGAGGGCAGTGCCTTCCAGCGCCTCAACACTTAGCCGGGGCGCGAACACCGGATGCTCTGCAATACCCTCTTCGTTGACGTACAGGTTGGGAAGATCGCCGAGATGGCCATTGCCGTATGGGCCTTCGTGGCTTCCTATCCAGCCCGGGTCCAGGTGCCCTCCAGCCTCGCCAGCGGGAACCGGCTGGGCAGTGGCGCCAGGCTCGGTTTCCTTCCGGGAGGTTCGGCAGTTGGCGTTTTCATGCACGTGGAAGCCGTGAAGGCCCGGCCGGAGTAGCTCGAGCTGCGGCACGAAAAGAAGGCCCCCGAGGGTCACGGAAATCTCTATAACGCCTATGGTTTCGCCTTTTCCAGCCGGAGAAACGGATTTCATTTCTACCGAGAGGGCGCCTTTTGCCGGGGCGGTTTCCTCTTCCGGATCTTCCTGGGCCAGCGTTGGGGTGGCGAGGACGAGCGACATCCATAGGGCCGGACATAGTGCTGGTATGGCAAATTGTCTGAGTGTGGACATGGCTACATTCTCCCTGTCGGGTCAAGCCTGTCTCAGGTGGACGCAGGCGCCCACCTGAGACTGTTTACGACTGTTGAAAAGAGTCTGCTTTACTGGGACTCTATGACACCACAGGCAACCCGGGCTCCGCCGCCGCCCAAGGGTTTGGGGTCGTCGGAGTAGTTGTCGCCGCCCTCGTGAATGACCAGGGCATGGCCTTCGAGATCACTGAACTCAAGGCGGGGAGCCAGTTCGGGAATGGTCGCTTCACCGTCTTCATTGACGTACAAAGCGGGCAGGTCGCCCTTGTGGCCTTCTTCAAATGGCCCTTTGTGAGAACCGGTGTTGTCAGGGTCAAAATGGCCACCGGCAGCAGCGCCTGCGACCGTCTCGCCATCTTTCTCCGCAGGTCCGCAATCAGGGTTTGCGTGCAAGTGGAAACCGTGGAGTCCCGGGCTCAGGCCTTCGAGATCAGGCCGTATGAGGACACCGTACTCGTGGTCTCGCAGGGTGACGGTACCAATGGATTCGCCGACCCCTTCCGTACTGATTTTGTGAATTTCGATCTCGTAGTCATCGGCGACAAGATCAAGGTCGGCCATTGCTATTGCGGGCACCACTGCGAGTGCCAGCATGGTGGTTGCTAGACGATTCATAAACTCCCTCCTTGGTGTTATGTCATGCGTTAACTACTGTACACCGATATTTAGCACATAGTTGCAGGGCTAGACAATGCGTTGTCCAGTGCCTGTGCGCGGGAAGGTTCCCTGGCCACTCCTTCGGGTTCGGGCGCGATACCCGGAGCTATTACCATTTGGTCATGCCCCTGCTGCTGCAGGACTAAGCGCCAGCGCAGGGTCTATATGCTAGATTGGCGACTGTCCGAACCCGAATGTTGAGTGGCCCATGATCAGCGAGCAGGACCAGCGTCTTTTACTTCTTTTACGACAGAATGCCAGGGAGAGCGTTTCAGACCTTGCCAGAGCCCTGAGCCTGTCCAGGTCAACTGTGCAGCACCGGATCGCCCGGCTTGAAGCCAGTGGGGTCATCCGGGGTTACACCCTGGAGCTGGGCGGTGATTACTCACAGAATCAGGTCGAGGCCCACGTGTCCATCAAGGTCCGACAGAAGCTGACGGCGCGGACAAATCTTGCCCTGGAGCAGATCAGTCAGGTAGCTCAACTCTATTCCGTTAGCGGGGAATACGATCTGGTGGCTATCGTTCAGGCGCAATCGCTGGAAGCGCTCAGTGCCACCCTGGACACGATCGGTAACCTGGAAGGGGTCGAGCGAACCAATTCAGCGGTCGTGCTGGAGACCAAGTTCAGACGCTAGAAGCTAATCCAGCCCCCTCTGCCGGACCCGCAAAAGTCACAAGGGACTGGCGCCATTGACGGAAGCAGGCCGCATCGATTGGAAAATCCGCCTCTGAAGCGCCATACTGATGCTCATATTTTTGACGCCGAAATCAATGGAGGACAGGATGAGCAACAAAGAGTTGCAGGCACTGAAAGAGCGTTATGTTGCCCGTGGCGCCGCCAGCCCCAACGAGCAGTTCGCCGACCACGCCAAGAATGCTGAGCTCTGGGACGCCGACGGCAAGCGCATGATCGATTTTGCCGGCGGTATCGGGGTGCTGAACCTGGGTCACCGGCACCCGAAGGTGGTGGAGGCGGTCAAGGCGCAGCTGGACAAGGTCATGCATACCTGCCAGACGGTGATGCCCTATGAGGGCTATGTCAAAGTGGCCGAAAAGCTCAGTCACCTGACGCCGGTCCGTGGCCATGCCAAGGTCATGCTGGCGAATTCCGGAGCAGAAGCGCTGGAGAACGCGCTTAAGATTGCCCGGGCGGCAACGGGCAAGACCAACGTTATCTGTTTCGACGGCGGTTACCATGGCCGTACCTTCATGACCATGGCCATGAACGGCAAGGTCAACCCCTACCAGACCGATTTCGGACCCATGCCAGGCACCGTATTCCGGGCGCCTTACCCGGTTCCCTACCATGGCGTAAGCGAAGAGGAAGCACTGCGTGGGCTCCGGATGGTGCTGAAAACCGATGCCAACCCGAAAGACACCGCCGCCATCGTCATCGAGCCTGTTCTGGGTGAGGGTGGGTTCTACGCTGCGCCTCACAGCTTCCTCAAGGCGATCCGTGATATCTGTGATGAGCACGGCATGCTGATGATCGTGGATGAAGTCCAGAGCGGGTTCGGCCGCACCGGTAAGATGTTCGCCATCGAGCACAGCGGTGTCGAGCCCGACATGATGACCATGGCCAAGAGCATGGCAGATGGCATGCCCATCTCGGCCATTGTGGGCACCGACAAGTACATGGACGCCTCCGGGCCCAACTCCCTTGGCGGCACCTATACCGGTAGTCCGGTTTCCTGTGCTGCGGCGCTTGCGGTTATGGAAGTCTTCGAGCAGGAGGACATCCTGGGTATGAGCCAACGTCTGGGCGAAAAGCTGAAAAAGCGCTTTGCCCAGTGGCAGGAAAAGTTCGAGCACGTGGACAACGTTCGCAACTTGGGACCCATGGCTGCCTTTGAGCTTGTGGAAGACAAAGCCAGCCGGACGCCCCGGGCTGATCTGGCCGCCGCAGTAACCGCGAAGGCCAAGGAAAAGGGCCTGATACTGCTGAGTTGCGGCATGTATGGCAACTCCATTCGCTTTCTGATGCCGGTCACCATTGAAGACGACATATTGGAAGAAGGCCTGAAAATAGTCGAAGAGGCGTTAACTGAAGTAAGCTGATTTTGATTGATGTCAAGGAAACCCGCACCACCGTGGTTGCGGGTTTTTTTATTCTTGTAGCTTACCCCCCGCCATGACACGCTGATAGTGCAGATGCCTGTTTATAAAAGCGAGTCATCCAAGACGCCGTCCGCACGATTAAGCATCTGCTTGCCAGCATTCAGGTTGCCCTGTATTCCTGTGGCCATGAGCCGCTCCCTGTTCTGCACTGACGCCAGAGCGGCTTTATCAGTCTACCAAGCGCTGACATTGTGGAGTTTCACGTGGTTGAACGCATTTCAGCCGGCATCGCCGGTCTAGACAGCATTCTGGGTGGTGGCTTCTTCAAGGAGCGAGCCTATATGGTCAGCGGCGGGCCGGGATGCGGCAAAACTACCCTCTGTCTGCAGTTTCTCGCTCAATGCTCCGATGAGCCAACGCTTTACATTACCTTCGATAAAAGCATGGAAAAGATCCGGTGGATGGCCGAATCTCTCGGGCTGATGCCCGAGAAGCTGGTGTTCGAGGATCTATCTCCCGGAGATATTGAGCAGGAGGCCCAGGATGCTTTCGATGTGATCCCGAGCTCTGACCTGGGCCTGGCCCCCATACTCCGCAAGATCTGTGACGCCCTGGACCGCCACCGGCCAGCCCGCGTGGTCATTGAGCCACTGTCGTCCCTGGCGGCGCTTTCACCGGATGCCTATCAGTTCCGTCGCCAAAGTCAGGCCCTGTTCAACTTTATTGCCTCCCGCGGGGCGACCCTGCTGTTTTCAAGCGAGGCTACTGATGGCGAACACAGTACGCAGGGTGGCTCAGAACTGAACTTTATCGCAGACGGCATCGTTACCCTGGCCCGAATGGGGCAGGGCCGCAGCATCCGGGTCAGTAAACACAGAGGGTCAACCTTTTCGGCGGGCAACCATTTCATGAAGCTCACCTCGTCAGGCATGAGGGTCTACCCGAGAATGGTGCCTTCTGATCACAGCCAGGCAGTGACATCGCGGCAGATCACCACGGACATCCCTGCGCTGAACGACATGCTTAATGGCGGCATGCACACGGGCAGCATGATTATAATCGCAGGACCAACGGGGGTGGGCAAAACCACCCTGGGTATGCAGTTTGTCTGTGCGGCAGCAAAACGGGGCGAGCGAGCCCTGGTTTTCTGCTTTGAAGAAAGTGAGCAGACCGTGCTGAGCCGTTGCGAACGCCTGCACCTGCCTGCTGCGCAGCTGACGGAGGCAGGGGATCTTCAGGTCCAGACCATCGAGCCCATGCGCTTCTCTCCGGATGAGCTGGCCCAGAGTATACGTCAGCAGATTGAAGAGCATGATATCCGAACCGTGATGATTGATGGCTCTTCCGGTTACAAGGTGTCGGTGGAGAATCTGGCCGTGGATGGCGAGGATGTGAACAACCGTCTGCACGCCCTTTGCCGTTATCTTGTCAGTGCGGGTGTATCGACGATACTGGTGAATGAGACACCCCATATCTCATCAGAGAACGTGTCTGCCGCTGATCCCAGCATGAATTACCTGAGCGATACCCTCATCATGCTCCGCTATATCGAAGTGAAAAGTGAACTCCGGAAAACCATTGGCGTGATCAAAAACCGGGTCGGGGATTTTGCTAAGACTCTGCATCGGTTCGATATTACCGATGAGGGTTTGCAGGTGGGTCCGCCCTTGCATGGCCTGAGCGGTATTTTGCGCGGTCAGCCCATTCAGATCGATCCCGATACGGGCTCTTAACCCAATCCAGGAGCCTGACCCCGGATGGCACGCATACTTTTATTACTGAGTCACGAAGGAAACCGGCGGGTCCTGGCAGAGGCTCTGCCGCAGCATACCCTGGTGCGCTGGCAGGAGGGTATGACGCCAGGACCAGACATTGACCTTGTGATCGTTGATTTCAATCGCCTTCGCAGCAGCCGCGCCACCTTGAGAACTCTCAGGCAGTCCCGTGACCCTGAGCTGGTGCCAGTCCTGCTGATGCTGCGGGAAAACCAGCTCGGTCATACCCGTAATGTGCTGGGTAACGAGGTGGACGATGTCGTGTTCACGCCGGTGCTGACCGCAGAGCTGCGTGCCCGGATCAATAACCTCGAACGGCTCCAGGAGCTTTCACGGCACCAGCATCAGCGGTTCTTGTTGTCCGAGACCCAGCGGGTCAGGATGGACCGGGCCTACCGGATTCTGGCAGCCTCCAATGAGGCGGCAATCCGCTCTAGCACCGAGGACGATCTTCTCGACCGGGTGCTGACCCATATTGTCGGGCCGGAAGGCTACCGCCTGGCATGGGTAGGCATGGCGCATCAGAACACGCCCGGCCAGATAGATGTCCTTGCGGTGCACGAAGCGGACAGTGCCCGGGGTAATAACCTCGATGCACTAGTGGTGAATGAGGAGCAGGTCGCAGCCAGCCCCGCCCAGAGTGCCATTGCTGAACGCCTGCCGGTAATCAGCGGCCCGGCGGAACTGGCGCGGGACGGCCAGCTGGCCGAGCGTGGGATCCGCACAGCGCTGGCCTTGCCGCTGTTCTTCGACGGCAGCACCACACTGGGCGTCATGGTCATCTACTCCACCATAAGCGAAGCCTTCCATACCGATGAAGTCGCGTTGCTGCAGAAACTCGCCGATAACGCGGCCCATGGCATTTCCTCGCTGCGCATGCGGGACAAGCTGGAAGAGCAGAGGGCCCTTGCCCAAAGACGAGCCTATCGCGATGCCCTGACGGGGCTGCCAAACCGACAGTACATCAAGGAGGAACTGGCCAAGCTTGATTCCGAGGCCGAGCGACACGAGCGTTACGCAGCCCTGCTTTTCGTGGACCTGGACGGTTTCAAGCGCATCAATGACAGTCTCGGCCACGTAGTGGGCGACCGGCTTCTCTGGCTGGTGGCAGAACGCCTGCGACAGCTTGCCCGGGAAGAAGACTTTGTGGCCAGGCTGGGCGGCGATGAATTTGTCTTTCTTATCCACGGCGAGACAATCGAGGCCGGCACGGGTAGCCGCCTTGCCGGGCCCATGGAGGAGCTGGCCCGTGCGGCCAGCCAGCTGGCGGAACGGGTGGTGGAGTGCATGCGGGAGCCTTTCCTGGATGGATCCCATGAACACCGTCTTGGCGCCAGTGTTGGCATTGCACTGTTTCCTGCCGATACAACCGCCGCGACCAAGCTCATCAACTGGGCCGACATGGCCATGTACGAGGCCAAGTCCAGAGGCGGGGACCAGTTCCAGTTTTACTCCGCCATGCTGACCACTATACAACGGGAGCGACTTGCCCTTGAGAATGAGCTTCATGAAGCGGTGGACAGAAAAGAGCTCATTACCTTCTACCAGCCTATTCTCAACCTGCAGACCGGAGAGGTCGAAGCAGTTGAGGCCCTGATGAGGTGGCCCCGAATGGACGGCTCCCTGCGCACACCGGAGCAGTTTCTCAAAGTGCTTGAGGAAACCGGCCTGATCGCCCGTGCCGGCGAACTGGTGTTCCGGGAAGCCTGCCGGGCACTCATGGAATGCCGAACCGTACAGCCAGACCTGCGTCTGGCACTGAACCTCTCCATCAACCAGTTGTGGCAGCCCCATATTCTCGAACAGATTCAGGACATCACCAGGGCTGAGGGCATGCCTGCAGATGCGCTGGTGATCGAGATTACCGAAGATTCAATGCTCAGGGACGCCTGCAAGATGGAGAGTATGCTGGCGCGGCTCTGTGCCAGCGGTTATGACGTGGCCATTGATGACTTCGGTACCGGTTACTCGTCCCTCAGCCGACTCCGGGACATGCCGGTGGCCATGCTCAAACTGGACAAGTCATTTCTGAAAAATGTTGAGGGGCAGGGCACCAGTAACGAACTGGTGCGAACCATCGGCCAGATGGCGGAGGCGCTCAATATGCGCCTGGTCGCCGAAGGAATCGAAACCGAAGCCCAATGGCGTGTGGTAAGGGACTACAACTACAGTTTCGGGCAGGGTTTTTTCTTCGCCAAGCCCATGCCCGTGGCAGAGCTAAAGACCTTCCTGGCGGACCAGAAGGCGATGGGCTATCCCTGGGGCGCCCGCTATTCGAAGCCCTGCCGGCCAGTCGTGGGCAATTACTGAGTCAGAACCATCTCATCGGTAACCTGATAGGCGCCGTCGAGCCAGGCGACGATTTCCCGGGCGCCCTGGTGGTCAAAGCCGCAGTAGCGCTTACGCAAGGCGGCGATACGACCCTCACTCAGTCTGGCCAGACCGGCATCCTCCAGGCTTAGCAGGTCGTCACAGACCAGTTGTCCCAGCTCGTTTCCCAGCACTGCGGAAGCGGCACGCCTTGTTGCATCGATGTAACAGTAGTCGTCTCCCAGGCGGTAACTGTCTGCCAGGGTCAGTGCCGGAATGCAGGCCAGGGTCGGTTGCAGTGACGGGTTTATGGCGTGACCGCTGACAAGTTCACGGAGGCCTGATGGGCGTCCGGTGAAGCCTCTCAGGTGCAGGTGCCGGGACATTCGGTCGCCGTCGTTGACAGGGTAGTTGTCCCATAGCAACACCGGTCGGCCCAGCCGTTCATTGATCTGGCGGACGTGACCCGGTGAGATCGCTTTGGAGCAGACTTCTTCTCCGGTCCAGAAAATTTCCACAGAATCCTCCAGGAGTCTGCCCAAATTTTCCAGATAGTCTATAGGACGCTGGGCAAACACACGGTCAAGGACCGGGTCATCAGTGTAGTAAGTGGGGCACACGGCTATCTGCTGGAAAGGTGTCTGGTTCAGCACCCAATCCACCACCTCCGCTTGGCGCAAGGCCAGGTCGGGCAGGTCCCCCGGCATGTCGTCAAATAGCAGGGCCAGACGCTCTACGCCCATTGCCGCCAGTCCCGCGAGCTTGGCTTGCAGCAGGGCTTTGGCACTGGCGTCAAAGCTGCGATAGATCTCATAGGGACTCAGTCCGACGCCGAACGCAAGGCCGGCGGATTCGCAAGAACCGGCAAAATCAGTGAGCTGCCGGGCCTCTTCCGGGGGATGGGGTTTCTGCCACTGGCGTCGAAGGAAGGGATCGCCCTTGGGGGCGTACCAGTAGAAACCGTAGCCATGGGGTGCAAGAGTGGAAACCACATCGGTGCGCTCCTGCCAGGACCAGGCGGGCCCGTAAAAGCCTTCGATAATACCAAGGGGTGGTTTCATGGTGCATCCTGTCTGGCTGAATCGGTTTCGTAGCTGTTTACTTTAACTCGTACCTGTTTACTTTAAATGGTGTTCTGATCCTCTGTCGGGCATGAGGCGTCTCCTACCCGGCGTCAGACCGGCTCCAGTTTAACAGAGCTGGCGTCCGACGTCGGACTCAACGACTTGAATCCCGGGAGTGAAACCTCGATAGGGGGCCGGTCATTATGCCAGTTGGCTTCCCACTCGACCCGTGGGCCACCGTCCTGCTGGGGCAGAATACGAATGGTGACGGTGCCGAAGCTGGTGGGTGCCGGGCCAAAACTGACAGGCTCGCTCTGCTCAAGCCAGCGCTGTGGCACACCACCGCACAGGATAAGACGCTCGCCCTCCTCACGGACAAAACAGTTGCGGATCATCAAGACCCACTCTGCCGAAGCCCAGACGTGGTGGCCATCCCCCATGCAGCCGCCCTTGGTCGTGGGATGGATGGCTTCGGGCCACTGGCCGGTAGGCGATGCCAGGTCGGCGACTGCATCCATCAGGTCCAGGTAGCGGGGGTCGCCGGCCCGGAGCAAAACTTGGGCAATGTGCAGGGTCAGGTAGGCATTCAGTCCGGAGTGAATCATGTCCTGGTAGAAGGCGCCTGCAACCAGACAGCGGTCCATCAGAAAATCCGCCAGGTCCAGCAATCTCGGGTCGTCCGGGGCACAGAGCTGAACCGGATAGCCAAACGCCAGCGACCCGATGGCCCCGGCGTCCAGGCGGCGGTAGGGGGAGGCCGGCATGGCGGGGCGCTTCAGCCGGTGCTGGCACTGGGCCAGGCTACGGCTAACCGCTTTGGAAAAATCCCGGGCTCCTTGGGCGAACTTGCCGCTGTGTTCAGGGCTGTCATCTGCCAGCATGGCGGACGCCGCCTCAAGGCCGGCTATGCCCCAGAAATCGTCCCAGTAATAATAGTCATTTGGCCCCAGGTGCTCGGCGCTGAAACCTGCGGGCAACAGACCGGCATGGGGCGCGTCAAGGGTATCCTTGAGACGTTTCTTCATGATCCAGCGGGCGCCCCGTTTGATGGGTCCCTGCCAGTTGGCGCCCGGGCGGGTGCCGGTCAGGTCAAAGTACCGCTTGAGCACCCACAGAACTTCGCCGTTGGCATCCCATTCGCCTTCCTGGGAGCGGAAATAGCCCATGGTCGTCTGGCGCTCGGGGAACCGTGCCAGCGCCCGTTCGGCGCGTGCCGTCAGCCCAATGCTGAGCAGGGCGTTGATAATGAACGCGGCATCCCGGAACCAGAAGCGCTTATAGGTAAACGGCCCGGGGTAGACATCGTCCGGAGAGTGCAGGATGAGCGAGGCCACAGCCGCTTCATAAAGAAACTGGTAGTGGGGGTCAGGGCACTGGAGACGAGCATGACCCTCGCGTTCGGTTTGCCATGCGTCCTTGCCTGGCAGGCGGGCCTGGGTTTCGGATAGGGCAATGCTGGCGGTGATCTCCCGGGGCTTGCCCGCCTCCACCTTGAAAAGCGCGGCGGCGGTGACCATGCCTACGTCACAGGTGCCCTCGCTCTGATCATCCCGGTCGGTCAGGTGAATATGCACATCGCCGTTGCGGTAGTCGGAGACGTGGTGACTGTCGGCTGCATCCCCAAAGGCGACCTTGTGTTTTTCGTCCACTAGCCAGCCGTCACGCCTGTCGCTGAGGCTGACCTTGTGGATGAAGCTCACCCCTTCCGGATTGCTTGGGCGCAACGCGAGTATCAGGGAACCTGCGGTCTTGCATCGGGCCCGAAGGCGGAGCTTGCATACCGGGATGCCGTTTTCCAGCTCAACCCAGCTGCGGCTGGTCAGTTCCAGATCATCCATGGACGATTCTGTGGTAACGCTGACGCCCTCATCCAGATCCTGGCGCTGTTGACTGATGTCGGCGCGGGAGGGGAGCAGGCAGCGGCCATCCTCTGCCATAAGCCAACCGTCCAGGGACCAGCTGTCATACAGGGGTGTCAGTAGGCCGCGGGGGTCAACAATCGGCAGTTCGTCGCAGTCCGGATGACCGATAGCGGTCCAGTTGCGCTGGCTGAGATTGATGTGGGTGATGGAAAAGGCGCGGGGTATGAACGCAGGGTCCAGGGGATTGAACTGGCGTTCGATCCAGTGGGGCCAGACCCAATCCAGGTTGTGCTGGATCACCCGGCTGTTGATAAGACCCCGGGCGTGAAAGACAACGCCGGCTCTGAGCAGTTCGATGGGTTCGCCCACTTCGGAGGGCTGGGCGAAGCCGTGCAGTTTTGCCAGCAGGGCGATCGGATCCAGAAACCCGTGCTGGTGAGCAACCTTCTTGACGGCGTAGCGCCAGGGCAACCATTTCATCCAGCTCACTGAGGTGCCTCCACGATATTTTCATTGCCGGTGTATTTCGCCAGAGCACGACGGGCAAGAACATTGAGAAAAATGACGGCGATGACTGTGCCGATAAACCCGGCTGCATAGATCCCCCATTCAAGGGGTGTCCTTCCGGTTTCCCGCACACCGAGTACCGTGAGGTCGGCGGCAAGGGAGCCGAGATACACGTTATGCAGGGAAAAAGGGATATAACCCAGCAGCGAGCCGAAGAAAAAACCCTTGAACGAGAAGTCGGTCAGGCCGAAAAAATAGTTGGACAGTTTGCTGGGGAAGAACGGGATCAGGCGCGTGAGCAGTACGATCTTGCCACCGTGGGGGGTCAGCTCGTCGCTCATCAGTTTCAAGCGGGCGCGGGCCAGTACAAAGTTGCGGGCTTTTTCCCCGAACAGATACCGGGCAATAAGAAAGGCAATGGATGACCCGAGCACAGTCCCGCTCACCACATAAACCGTGCCCTCAAGCACGCCGAAAACAAAACCCGCGCCGGTGGTAAACAGCACGCCCGGCAGCAGAAGCACCATCACTGCGGCCATGATCAGAATGAACCATAGCGCGGCCCAGGCGCCCTGGGCTTCAAACCAGCGCAACATGGTCACCACATGCTCATGGATGCCGAAGGCATAGAGAATAGCGAGGATAATACCGACAAACACCACGCTGGTGAGAATGCCCAAAACAGGGGATTTTTTCCAACCAGCACGTCTATCGAGCTCAGCCTGCTTCATCGGGTTTGGCGTCTCCGCTTTGACTCAAAAGAAACAAAATCTGAATCCGGTTGGCCGGTTTCAGCAAGAGCCTCTGTCCAGCCTAGTCCAGAGCGGACGGCGAAAACAAGGTCGCCCAACCATACACAACCGCAGACGGCTGGGCGTGAGCGACCGCCAGTGCCGGTGCCTTTATTCCATCGCTCCGCTCCAGCGACATCCATCCCATCGTCTTTCACTGGCCTCCGGCGGCATTCGTCCAGAACGGGTGCCGGCCAATAGCACCGGCAAACAGACTGGCTACCGAAACCACCTTGACCCGGCTGCCAGTAGGCGGCGTCTGCATGGGCTTTACGCTGTCGCTGACCAGAAGCAGGTCCAGTTCTGGGGCGCTGTAGAGTCTCTCCGAACCCGGGCCGAACAGGCCATGGGTAACCACCCCGTAGACCTTCGTAGCTCCCTTCGCCTTACACGACTGGGCGGCCCGCAGCAGGGTTGTGCCGCCCGCCACCATGTCATCCACGATAATGGCGACCCGGCCTTCGAGGTCGCCTATGACCGCATCGCCGCTCACAACGCCCTCACTTCGGTGCTTTTCCAAAAAGGCGGTGGGAGGCTGGCTGCCGGTCTCGGCAGCCCAGGCGTCGCGGAACCGGTCAACCCGTTTGGTACCACCGGAATCCGGCGACACGATAACCACAGGGGCGGAATCAACAAGAGTGGTCAGTTCGGACACAAACAGACCGTGGGCCTCCAGATGCTCGGTCCGGCAGCGGAAGGCGTTGTCAAAGGCAGCCTGGTTGTGGGCCTCAAGGGCAACAACACGGTCGGCGCCCATGGCCTCAAGCAGTTGCGCCACGTAGCGCGTGGTCACCGGATCATTGGGTTTGCTGCGTCTGTCCTTGCGACCGTAAGCCAGATACGGCATGAGAACCGTAACGCTTGATGCGCCGGCGTCCCGGAGGGTTGCGACAAAAAACAGCAGACGGCAGAGCTTGTCGTGGACGCTGAACTGGTCGTCCCCGAACAGCGAGTGAAGAATGTAAGTGTCGCGGTTGCGCACTGGCAGTACAGGCCGGGTCTTGTGCTCGCCATCCTCGAAGTGCCGATCTTCCTGGGAGGCCAGTTCCAGTCCCAGCAGACTCGCTACCCGCGCGCCAAAGTCCCTGCTGGCCTCCAGCGCAAACAGAACCGGCTTGCTGTCCCTCTCCTTCACGACCACCTCCTGGTATTGATCAATGACTGCCCCTGGCTCGCTGTCGGGCACTGTCTGCCTAATGTAGGCGCTTTGGGGAATGTTTACACGCTCCCGCTTCAGGACACAACGGGACCGGTGACACATCTTGCTCCCGGACGCCAAATCAGCAACCATGGTGCATTCAACAAACTATCAGCAAACTAGGGAGGGTAGGCCGATGTCGGTTCATGCGGAACTTCAGAACACCGTGGAAGAGATGATTGACGACGAGCGGGGCATTCTGGCGGCGGACGAGAGCACCGGCACCATGACCAAGCGTCTTAAGGCAGTCGGGGTTGAATCCACGGAAGAGAATCGGCGTTGGTACCGCTCCATGCTGTTGTCCACGCCCGAGGTAGGCAAGTACATTTGTGGCATGATTTTTTACGAAGAGACCATGAGCCAGCAGGACGGCAACGGCAAGCCATTACCAGAGCTGGCGTCCGCTAACGGCATTATTCCCGGCATCAAGGTAGACAAGGGCAAGGGCCCCCTGGCAGGAGCGCCGGGCGACATGATCACCTTTGGCCTGGACGGGCTGGAGGATCGGCTGCTCCGGCACAAGAAGCAGGGTGCTCGTTTTGCCAAATGGCGCGAGGTCTACCCGATTACCGATCATAACCCCACGGCGCTCGGTCTCACGGCCAATGCCGAAATGCTGGCACGGTACGCAGCCGTCTGTCAGGCCGTCGGTATACTCCCGATTGTGGAGCCGGAAGTACTGATTGACGGCAACCACAGTATCGAGCGGGCAGCTGAAGTGAATGAGCAGGTCTGGCATTCTGTATTCCATGCCCTGCACCAGCACGGGGTGGTGCTCGAGCACATGATCCTCAAACCCAGCATGATTACCCCGGGTAAGGAAGCCGGCAAGGCCTCGCCGGAAGAAGTCGCTGAAACCACCCTGCGCATTTTGCGTCGCACGGTTCCGGCGGCGGTACCCAGCATCAATTTCCTGTCCGGCGGGCAGAGTCCGGAAGAGGCGACTGCCAACCTGAACGCGCTAAACCGTCTGCGGGACAAAGCACCCTGGCACCTGAGCATGTCCTACGGCCGGGCACTTCAGGAGCCCGCCATGGCAGCCTGGGGCGGCGATAACAGCAACCGTGATCAGGCCCAGGCAGCGTTTCTGAAACGGGCCAAGCTTAACAGCATGGCGCGGCGCGGCGAGTACAGCGCCGATCAAGAATAGAAGCGTCAGCCATGCCAGGCACTACCATCGCAGGATCGTCGTGCCCCTGCGGCACGGGCCGATCCTATCGGGATTGCTGCAGACCATGGCACGAGGGTCAGCCAGCGCCGACTCCGGAATCCCTCATGCGCTCCCGGTACAGCGCTTTCGTCCTCAGGAATACCGACTACCTCATTCAGACCTGGCACCCTACGACCCGGCCTGAAACCCTTGATCTTGCCCGCTCGCCGGACTGGGCAGGATTGCAGGTCATCTCGGCTCCCGGCACAGCACCCGGAGACAAGCACGGACAGGTCCATTTTCGCGCTGTATACCGAACGGCCGAAGGCTGGGGCTACCTGGAAGAGCAGTCTGACTTTGCCCAGGAACAGGGACGCTGGTTCTACCTGACGGGTGAGCCCAGGGAAGGGGTACTTCGACCCGGCCGCAATGAACCATGCCCCTGCGGCAGCGGCCGGAAATACAAGGCCTGTTGCCTCTGATAGGGTAGCTTTTCACTAGTAACCGAAAGGGCAATATCGTGCGTCGCCTAGGCATCACCCGATAGGTTCTACCTGTATTCCGCCTTTCATCCCAAAGGAAATTCCTGCTACGGCTTGAATTTGAGCTGCGCGCTCTCAGGTTTAGTTATAGGGGCATTTGCCAGGCGATGCCGATCAGTTACGCCGGATGGCGTCACTGCCCTGGCGTTGCCTGGCGCTGTTGCTGGCGCTATTGCCGGCAATTCAGCTGCCCTCCACCGGAAATTCAGAACGGATACCAGGGAGTCAGCTATGCAAACCGAGCCGGTTATTAAATTTGAGGGCGTTTCTTCCTCCCAGTGGCTTGAAGATTATATCCAGGACCGGGTCCAGCGCCTTGACCGCATGTGCGACAGCCTCATTTCCTGCCGGGTTGTCGTCGAGCGGGCCCAGCATCAACACAATACCGGAAACCCCTACCGGGCCCGCGTGGAGGTCACCCTGCCGCCGAAAAAGGACCTGGTCGCGGACAAGCAGGGCACCGTGGCTGATCCCCAGGTTCAGCTAAGACCGGTTATCCGCAAGGCGTTTGAAGCCATTGAGAAACAGATCCAGAAAGAAACCGCCAGACAGAAAGGCGCCGTCAAGCAGCAGCATAACGACACACCCACCGCCATGGTGGTCCGGTTGTTCCCCGACCAGGACTACGGCTTTATCAAGTCACCCACTGACAACGAGGAATACTATTTCCACCGTAACTCGGTTCTGCACGGTGACTTCGAGCGCCTGACCCCAGGTACCGAGGTACGGTTCGAAGCGGAAATGGGCGAAGAAGGGCCGCAGGCAAGCACCGTGCAGATCATCAGCAAGCCCGGCGTATCGCCCACGGAAGACCCCGAGGGTGTCGAGCCCCCGGCGGGCTGGGAAGCCAAGGAGCATTGATTCCCGGTAATGGCAGAGGCCTTGGATGTGCCTGGTGCCCCCACTAGAATGGGGCTTTGATTTACCTGAAAGGGCCTCACCATGATCGCAGGCAGTTCGCTGGCGAATAACGCAACCCGGGGCGGGACCGGGCCAGAAATCGGACCACCAGACGCCCCGGCATTGCTCTGCCATTCGCCAGAAGAAGCAGCCGGGCATCTGATCGGATTTATCCGGCGCAACCCGCGTTTGTTCATTCTTACCGGCGCCGGTATGAGCACGGATTCCGGCATTCCGGACTATCGGGACGGAGAGGGGGCCTGGAAGCGCAAGCAGCCGGTTCAGCACCAGGAGTTCATGGAAAGCCAAGGCATCCGGCAACGATACTGGGGGCGCAGCCTCATTGGCTGGCCCACCATTCGCAATGCTGAGCCCAACCCGGCGCATTTCTACGTGGCGGAGATGGAAGCCAGGTCCCATGCCGGCTATGTGGTTACCCAGAATGTAGACCGTCTGCACCAGCGGGCAGGAAGCCCAGGGGCAGTGGATCTCCATGGTCGTGCCGACCAGGTGGTTTGCATGGCTTGTGGTTTACGGTCGAGCCGGGATGACGTCCATGACCGTTGTCACAGGCTGAACCCCGATTTCACTGTCTTCACTGCCAGAGCAGCTCCGGATGGCGATGCGGATCTTGATGTGGACTTCAGCAGCTTCCAGGTGGCCGATTGCGCCAGTTGCGGCGGCATCCTGAAGCCCGATGTGGTCTTCTTTGGCGATAACGTACCCAAACCGCGGGTGACCGCAGCTTTCCAGGCCCTTGATGCCAGCGACGGGCTGTTGGTTATCGGCTCCTCATTGATGGTGTACTCGGGGTATCGTTTCTGTCGGCGCGCCCATGAGCAGGGCAAGCCCATAGCCACCCTGAACCTCGGCCGCACCCGCGCTGACGGCATTGTCGACCTGAAGCTCAACGCGCGCATCTCGGAAACGCTCAAGGCAACGCTGGCGGATCTTTAGAGCTGGTCGCGGCTATCTGGCCCCGTCATTCAAGTGTCAGCTCTAACAGGTAGACGGTCCTGGATTCCTCAAGACCGGTTGCAAACAGGCCCAGTCGACGGACATGGGCCATATCCATGGTTCTGTCCCTGGGTGCCTGGGCTATCCTCTGCAGGGCAAAGCTGAACTCGTGTCGTCCGGGCCTGATAGTCAGGCTGTGATTGAAGCGGTCGTAGTGGGCATTGTCACCCCGGTCATGGGTAACGTCGTTGACCCGCAGGGTAAGACGAACCGGCGTCTGCTCGGGATTATGGAAAGTCAGGCTGAGCGACTCGTAGCCACGCCAGTCCCAGGCAAGATTCTCCAGCCACACCCCGGAATAGGCGCCCGGGTCGAGGTTCAGGGCCAGGCTTTGTTCTCCCTCTGCAACGTGGCGGTCACTGGCATAGGCGTTACCGCTCCAGTAGTCAGAGGGGTCAGGGGCCGAAAAGTCATACAGCTGTGGCATCTGTCGTTCTATCCGCACCTGCTGTATCGCGACTTCAGTCACCAGGCCCAGTTCCGTCAGTAACAGCAGGGTAGCCAGGCCCCGCAGCAGCCAGTGGCCGAGCGGCTTTGCTGCAGGCTTTTGCCAGGCCAGAACGGCCCAGGCGCCGATCAGGTTGCGCAACAGGTCATGGCTGTCCAGTTCCCGGCTGCCCGCGCCCTGGACCAGCTCAATCGCCATCCCAAGGCCAAGCACGATCACGCTCACAGTCAACCACAGGCGCCAGCCCTGGAGCCAGCGCCGGGGCCTGATCAGGGCAACAGCGAGACCAAAAAACAGAATATGGCCGAGATTCCAGGTGGCCTTCACCAGGGGGCTGGAGGCCCAATCCGGGCCGCCGATGAAAAATAACGGAGCGATGACCAGCAGGGCCACCAATATCAATCCGTCCAGTGCCGTCCTATAATTCCTGCCTTGCTTACTGTTTGCCCCCAACCTGAGCCTCCATGACTGAATTTTCGTTTTACCAGTATGCCCTGATCGGGCTCATTTTTGTCTGGAGCGGATTTGTACGCTCGGGCCTCGGTTTTGGCGGTGCTGTGCTGTCGCTGCCGTTCCTGTTGCTGGTCCACAATGAGCCGTTGGTTTTTCTGCCCCTGATTGCGGTACATCTTCTGGTGTTTTCATCTTTGACCATTGCCCTTAACAACCGGGGCACGAAGTCCGCAGGAAAGGGGCTGAGCACCGTCGACTGGCCTTATCTCTGGCGTATCCTCGGCATCATGATCGTGCCCAAGCTGATCGGAGTGTTCGGGCTGCTGACCCTGCCGCCGTCGATCATGAGCGGCATCATCTTTACCATTGTTTCGTTCTATGCGGTTTCCTACATTCTCGACAAGCCATTCCGTAGTAACAGTCGGGTGGTGGATGGCGTCTTCCTGATGCTCGGCGGCTATATTAGCGGAACTTCCCTGATAGGGGCGCCCCTTATTATTGCTGTGGTTGCCCAGCATCTGCCCAAGGAACGCCTGCGGGACACACTGTTTGCCTTATGGTTTATTCTGGTGACCATCAAGATGGCCGCCTTTATCTATGTGGGGGTGGATCTGCAGCTCATTCACCACCTCTGGTTGTTACCCTGTGCCGCAGTGGGTCACATCATCGGCCTGCACTTCCACAACCGGATGCTGCAGGCAGAAACGCCGGTTTTCTTCCGCCTCCTGGGGGTCGTGTTACTGGTCATCAGTCTTATCGGACTATGGGAAGGTCTGGCGTGAATCGTTTATTGTAGATTCTAACTGTTTGTTTCCCGTTTTGTGTCTTACAACGCTTAGGTGCAAGATAGAAAACAAATGTGCAAAACAGATACCTTTAGTCTGGCGAATGTTTGTTATGGAAATCCAGTTTCTCGGTACATCGGCGGGCATGCCGACCAAGAAGCGCAATGTTTCGGGCATTGCTGTTAAAAGAGCCAATTCCAAAGCCTGGTGCCTGGTCGACTGCGGGGAGGGTACCCAGCATCGCCTGCTTTATACCAGGTTGTCCCTGCACAACCTTCAGGCTGTACTGATAACCCACATGCATGGCGACCACTGCTTCGGGCTGCCCGGGCTCATCGCCACCGCAGCCCTGTCCGGGCGGAAAGACCCGCTCACAATCATAGGCCCGCGACAGTTGAAGGTTTTCGTGGTGGCTGCCATGGCGGCATCCGAACTGACGCCGCCGTTTTCGATCAACTACCGGAATGTGGAGGAGCTTTCGGCCACCGACCTGGGCGACTTCAAACTGGAGGTTACCCGGCTTTCCCACCGGCTGCCGTCCTGGGCCTATGGTTTCAGTGAAAAGCAGCCAGGCTGGCGTCTGGACGTTGAGAAGCTGGAACTGGAGGGCATCAGCCCTGGCCCGGAATGGGGGAGGCTTCAGGCGGGGGAAGATGCTGAACTGCCCGACGGCCAGGTCCTGCGAAGCGAAGACTACCGCCTGAGACTGCACGCATCCCGCAAGGTGGTTATCGCTGGCGACAACGACACCCCCGCCTTGTTGGCCAGCGCAGTTTCGGCGGCCGATGTGCTGGTTCACGAGGCTACCTACACCCAGGCGGTAGCTGACCGCATCGGTAACGCACCGCGACACAGTTCAGCGGAGATGGTCGCCCGGTTTGCAGAAGACATCGGCGTGCGGAACCTGGTGCTGACCCATATCAGTCCGCGCTATCATGGTACCGGTGAAGACTCCATTGATGTTCTGGAGAACGAAGCCCGCCAGTTCTTTACCGGCCCCCTGTTCATGGCGAACGACTTCGACCGGTTTCACCTTGCCCAGAATGGCGCCTTTGGCCGGTTAGCCGGCGAGGGTCAGGCTTCTGCTTCACCCTTGAAGTAGTGATCGATACGGCGCCTGGCATCACCAAGTCTTTCCCAGGCATCGGACAGCCGCCCAAGCTGGGCATCGTCCGGAATGTCTCCGGTGCCGCCTTGAGCCATCTCCTCGTAGGAGGCATGGATGTCCGAAACGACATCCTCATAGTGGCGCCAGGCATCGTCGTGGTCTGAACGGAGTTGCTGCCACTTCGCGGGGTCTCTTGCCATAATAAATCTCCTTATACTTAAAGCGTCCTTTCAGGCTGACAGGCCGAAGGCTACCAACTCAAAGCGTACCGCTGTGGACCTTGCGGGTCTTGCTGGCCGGCTTCTCCCGGCTGGGGGGTGCCATGAATTCGGGCCCGACAGGGTCCTTTATATGGGTGTCGAGTATGCGGTCGATTTCTTTCATGGCATCGCTGTCCAGGGACCAGCCGTCGATTTCAGTCACCGGGTCCAGCTGGTCAGGTCTTCGTGCGCCCCAGAGCGCGGTGGTTACGCCCTTGCGGTCGATCAACCAGCGCAGGGCCAGGGCAAGCACCGTTTTCTGACTGTAGTCCCTGGCAAACTGATCAAGCTCATTGACTGCCGAGAGGTAATGCTCAAAACGGTCTCCCTGGAATTTGGGGTCGCTTTTGCGTAAATCATCGCCTTCAAATTGGGTGTCCCTGCCGATTCGGCCAGTTAACAGCCCGCGACACAGGCCACCGTAAGTGATGGTTGCCAGGTCGTGCTTCTGGCAATAGGGCAGCACGTCATCTTCAATGCCGCGCTCGAACAGATTGTATGGGGGCTGCAGGCTATGAAGGGGCGCAAATTTACGGAATTCATCCATCTGATCCGGCGTGAAATTACTGACTCCGATCGCCCGTATTTTTCCGGACGTGTAGAGCTTCTCCATGGCTTTGGCAGTTTCCTCCATGGGCACTACAGGATCCGGCCAGTGGACCTGGTAGATATCGATGCGGTCAGTCTGGAGTCGCTGGAGGGAATCCTCCACCTCGCGCTCGATCCGGGCGGCGCTTGCGTCCCGCCAGACCTCGGTCTGCTCCAGGTTCCAGTTCATGGCCACTTTGGTGGCCAGGGCGACTTTATCCCGCAAACCTCCTGCCAGGGCCTTGCCCACAAGCTCTTCAGAACGACCGAAGCCGTAGACCGGCGCGGTATCGATCAGGCCGATGCCCTTGTCGACGGCGGCGCGGACAGTCTCGATGGACTGCTTCTCATCGGTGCCTCCCCACATCCAGCCCCCGATAGCCCAGGTTCCGAGCCCGACAGGGGTTACTTTTATGTCTGTTGTACCGAAGGGTAGGGTGTCCATAAATCCTCCCGTTCCGTGGTTGGCCGTGGTTGGACTTTAACCATAGCAAGGCTTTCCGCACGCCGTAAACCGCCGCCGGTCGCCATGCTGAGGCGCGACTGGGATTGCCCCGGGATACTGCCAGGGATAGTGCCAGGGATAGTGCCAGGGATAGTGCCAGGGATAGCGCGGGCGGGTTCCGCCCGGAGCATGGCAAACAGACATTGAAACTGTAGGTTTGGCTCGCTAGCATGAAGTTGAGTTTCAAGGATGGAGCTACTGTAATGTCCAGAGATCTGCTCTGGTTTTCAGAAGGACGGACTTCGGTCGCCACCTTTTGTTACCGGGATTGTTACCTGAACCGGAACCGGAACTGTGATGCCGGAGTTTCTGCTTATAGCCGGGCAGCGGCCTGATGGCCCAGGTATTTCAACCCCGCTCCAATGCCATAGTCCGCATCGTATTTATCGGCGGGGCCTGTCTTGCCGTGGCTGTACTGGTCATGGCTGTCGCCTTTTCCGGGTCGCCCTATGTCACGGGCGCCGAGTCGGTACCGCAACAGCCGGTGCCCTTCAGTCATCAGCACCATGTCGGCGGACTGGGTATCGATTGCCGCTACTGTCATACCAGCGTTGACCGTTCGAGTTTTGCGGGTATTCCCGACACGCAAACCTGTATGACCTGTCACTCCCAGCTTTGGACGAACGCCGACATACTCGCACCGGTGCGCGAGAGCTTCACGGAAGACCGGCCCCTGGCCTGGAAGCGGGTCTATGACCTGCCGGACTACGTCTACTTTAACCACCAGAGCCACGTGAATAACGGGGTAGGTTGTGAATCCTGTCACGGCAGGCTCGACCGTATGCCCCTGACCCAGAAAAAGAGCAGTCTTTCGATGAAATGGTGCCTGGACTGCCACCGTAATCCGAGCCCGGAGTTGCGTCCCTCCGGTGCCATTACCGCCATGGGGTTCGAGGACCTGAGCCCTGAAGAGTCCGGGCAGTTGGTTGCCCACTACGGAATCAAGACCGACCGCCTGATTGAGTGCATGACATGCCACCGATAAAGCCGGAAAGAGACAGAGCAATCGCCGCTGCCCGGGGTCCCGGCCAGGAAACCGGGTACTGGCGAACCCTGGCTGAGCTCAACAGGAGTAGCTGTAGTGGTGGACCGACGTCGGAAATTACCGAGGCCCAGCAGCTGTGGCAGGCTCCCATAAGCCGGCGTCAGACCTTTCATCTTCTGGGTGCAAGCGTAGCTCTTGCAGGCCTGACCGGGTGCGGGCGTCCGCCGGAAGAGGATTTGATTCCCTACGTGCGCATGCCAGAGCACAGTGTGCCGGGTCAGGCCCGTTACTACGCCTCTGCTATTGCTTTGGGCGGTTACGGCCACGGCGTCATTGCAGAAAACCACGAGGGCAGGCCGACCAAGCTGGAGGGCAATCCCGACCATCCGGCCACACTCGGCAGTTGCGATGCGATTACCCAGGCGGCGGTACTTTCCCTATACGATCCTGACCGTTCGGCCTCCGTGATGCGCAGGCAGGCAGTCTCGGACATGGGCTCACTGCTGGCTGAGTTGAGGCAGAAACAGGACGATTGGGACCGGGAAGAAGGGCGGGGCCTGTGCTTACTTACCGGGACCATTTCATCGCCCAGCCAGCGGGCCCGGATAGCCAAAATGCAGGAACGCTGGCCTCGTGCGCGCTGGTTCCTGCACGAGCCTGTTGACCGCCGACAGGTGTTCAGGGCCAGCCAGAGACTGTTCGGCGAAGCCCTCGAGCCCCGTTACCGTTTTACCGAGGCAGAGGTGGTGTTGAGCCTGGACGCGGACTTCCTGCAATCGCCACCCGGTTTTCTGCGTTACGCCCATGACCTGATGTCGCGGCGGCGTCCCGTGGACCCAGACGAAGCATTTACCCGGCTCTATGCCATTGAATCGACCCCAGTTATCACGGGGGCGACAGCGGACCATCGCCTTGGCCTGGCCTATCCGGAAGTGGATGCCGCAGCCCGCCAGCTGGCCCGGGAGCTGGGGCTGGATGTCCCGCCGCCTGAACGTAATGTCCTGCCTGAAGACTGGGTTACTGCCGTTGTCGAGGATCTCAGGTCCCATGAGGGCGCCGCTCTGGTGGTGCCCGGCGAGCAGCAATCGGAAACGGTGCAGGTGCTGGCCCACGCCATGAATCAGGAGCTGGGAGCCTTTGGCGGGCCGCTGGCGTGGATGCAGCCGGTGGCAGGAGATCCCCTTTTGCCCGGGCTGGAAGAACTTGCCCAGGCGGCAAGGGACGGTGAGGTGGAGAGCCTTGTCGTTCTGGCGGCCAATCCCGTCTATACGGCGCCTGCCGAATCCGGGTTCCGGACACTTTTTTCCCAGATTCCCTGGCGCCTGCACTGGGGAGAGTACCAGGATGAAACTGCCCGACTGTCCCTCTGGCATGTGCCGGCCACTCATGATCTCGAGTCCTGGGGGGATGTCCGAGCCTTTGATGGCACGGTTTCCCTTATCCAGCCCATGATCCTGCCTCTCACCGGGGGTTGGACTGCATTGCAGATGCTTGCCGCCATCGGCGAGGGCGTGGAATCTGATCCTCTTCAGCTTTTGCGGGACCACTGGCAGCAGAACAGCGCCGGGCTGGAGACTATTACTGACAGTCAGGACGACAAGGGAGGTAATTTTGAGGATCTCTGGCGTCGCGCACTCCGGGATGGCGTCGTTTCGGGAACCGCTGCTGAAACGGTCATGCCCGGACAGCGGCCGCAGGCTCTCGCGGATCTGCCGGAAAGTCAGGCTGTGCCAGAGGGGCTGGTGCTTCAGCCCAGGCCGGATCCGGCGCTGTGGGACGGACGATACGCCAATAATGGCTGGCTCCAGGAAATGCCCCGCCCGATCACGACCCTGACCTGGCACAACGCCCTGCTGGTGAGTCCTGCGCTTGCGGATTCCCATAAGCTTGAAGATGGAGACATGGTCGAACTGACCCGGGCTGACCGCAAGCTCCAGGTGCCGGTTATGGTCCTGCCGGGCCAGCCTGAGCAGTCAGTAAGTCTGAGCCTGGGGTTTGGCCGTGACTTTGGCGGTCGGGTTGCAGATGGAGTGGGGATTTCAGCCTATGAGCTACTGGATCCGGAGTCACCCTGGGCAACGGTTGTGCAGTTGCAGCCGACCGGCAGCCACAGGGCGCTTGCGGCCATTCAGACCCATCACGACATCGAGGGGCGGGACCTGATCCGTGCCGCTGACCTGGAAACCTATCGACGTAATCCGGGCTTTGCCCAAAAAGAGCACCATGAACTGTCGCTTTATGAAGAGCCCTGGCCGGCGGAGCGGGAGGCGGAGCATGCCTGGGGCATGGCCATTGACCTGTCTGCCTGTATTGGCTGCAATGGCTGTGTCACCGCCTGCCAGGCCGAGAACAACATTCCGGTGGTAGGTGCTGAGGAAATAGCCCGGGGCCACGACCTGCACTGGATAAGGGTGGACCGCTACTTTTCCGGAGCGCCCCAAAACCCCGCCATGGTTTTCCAGCCGGTACCCTGCATGCATTGCGAAAATGCCCCCTGCGAATATGTTTGCCCGGTGGGGGCAACCCAACATTCCGCTGACGGCCTGAACCAGATGATCTACCAGCGTTGTGTGGGCACCCGCTACTGCTCCCAGAACTGCCCCTACAAGGTTCGCCGCTTCAACTGGATCGACTACACCAGTGCCGCGGCCGCGTATCCGGCCGAGCCGGCGGTGCAGAACCCGGACGTTACCGTACGGTCGCGGGGAGTGATGGAAAAATGCACCTATTGCGTTCAGCGCATCAGCTCGGTTCGTCAGCAGGCGGAAGCACAAGAGCGGCCCATTGCTGAGGGTGAGTTACAGACGGCCTGTCAGCAGGCCTGTCCCACCCGGGCCATTGTTTTCGGCGATCTGGCGGACGAAACCTCGGAAATCAGCCGCCTCAAGGCGAGCCCGCTCAATTACAGCATGCTGGCGCACCTGAATACGCGACCCCGCACCACCTATCTGGCTGCGGTAAAGAACCCTAACCCGGCGATTAAAACCAGAACGTGAGTGTTCTGAACGTGACTTAAGGCGATCACTCAAGGACAGATTATGTCTAGGGAGCAAGGACAACAGCTGATACCCGGCGACCTGACCCAGCGCACCCTGACCAGTCGTATTGCAGGGCTGGTGCTGGATCGTCGGCCACGGCCCGGCTGGCGGGTGGGGTTTGTGGTATCCGGCCTGCTGACCCTGGTGCTGCTCGGGGGGCTGGCCCATCTCTTCACCACAGGCGTGGGTATTTTCGGTATCAATATACCGGTGGCCTGGGGCATGCCCATCGTCAATACCATCTGGTGGATCGGTATTGCCCATGCCGGTACGCTGATTTCCGCTGTACTCCTGCTGACAAGACAGCCCTGGCGCGCCTCCATCAACCGTCTCGCCGAAGCCATGGCGATGTTTGCCATTGTCTGTGCCGGTATCTATCCGCTGATTCATCTCGGCCGGCCGTGGCTGGCCTACTACCTGCTGCCTTATCCGGACTCCCTCGGTCTCTGGCCCCAGTGGCGCAGCCCTCTGGTGTGGGACTTTTTCGCCATCGCCACCTATCTGATCTTTACCACCTGTTTTCTTTACCTCAGCCTGTTGCCGGACTTTGCGACACTCCGCGATCGGGCCCTCGGGCGGGGACGCCAGCTGTTCTATGGGGTGCTCGCCCTGGGCTGGCGCAACTCGGCCCGGCACTGGGCCCGCTACGAAAAAGCCAACCAGGTCCTTGCGGTGGTGGCCGCGCCCATTGTGGTTTCAGTGACGGGTATCATTTCCCTGGACCTGGCGATCTCTATCGTGCCGGGGTTCCACTTCACCATATTTCCGCCTTACTTTGTCGCCGGGGCCTTGTTCTCCGGCTTTGCAACGGTGTCCATGCTGGCAATCATCATGCGGTCGGTGTTCGGTCTCAGGGACCTGATCACCCGGCGCCACCTGGATTACCTGGGCCGCATGATGCTGTTGTTTGCCCTGGTAGTGGGCTATGCCTACAGCCAGGAAATGTTCACTGCCTGGTACACCGGTGACGAGTACTACCGGTACCTGATGATCGATCGCTGGACCGGCCCCTATGCGCCCATATGGTGGGGCATGATTTTCTGCAACGTGGTGCTGGTGCAGCTTTTATGGTTCCGCAACGTGCGCCGTTCGCCCCTGTGGCTGTTTGTACTGGCGCTCACCAGCAACCTGGGCATGTGGCTGGAGCGCTTCCAGATCGTATTTACCAGCACCCACGCGGAGTTCATGCCGTCGACCTGGGATACGATCTGGCCCACCGGCTGGGACTGGCTGCTGTACGCCGGCACCCTGGGCCTGTTCACCTTCCTGATGTTTGTCTTTGTGCGCCTGGCGCCGGTGGTGTCGATGCACGACATGCGCACCGCCATGAGGGAGCGCTCCCAACCTGAGTCCACTGACCATGAGCGTGCTCGTCATGAGTAAGGCAGAGGTTGGCGGCGTCATGGGGCGTTTCACAACGGATACCGAACTGGTCGCGGCGGTGCGCGCCGCCTCCGCGCAGGGCCATGACCGGCTTGAAGCCTTTGCCCCTTTCCCGGTGCCCGGCCTGGCCGAAGCCCTGGGCTTTCAACCGCGACCCATACCGGTCTACGCGCTGGGCGCAGGCGTGCTTGCCGCCGCGGGCGTGCTATTTCTTCAGTGGTTTTCTTCGGTGATCGACTATCCGGTTGTGGTTGGTGGCAAACCCCTGGCGAGCTGGCCCGCCTTCCTGCCGGTCACCTTCGAGGTGGGCATACTGGTGGCGGCGCTGACGGCAGTCGTTATGATGCTGGCGGGCAACCGTCTGCCGCGGCCTCACCATCCGGTATTCGATTACCCGGCGTTCGGTCGCGCCTCAGATGATGGGTTCTTCCTGATGATCCACACCCCCGACCCGGACTCTGCGCGCCGTTGCCTGCAGGGCCTGGGCGCGGAAGACATCGAGGAGGTGGGAACGTGACGCGCTGGTGGTTTCTCGGCCTGGCCATGGTGCTGGCCCTTGCCGGCTGCCAGCAGGAAATGGCAGAGCAGCCCCGGTACGAGGCTTACGAACGGGCTCCAGACTGGCCGGGCAATGCGTCGGCACGTCCCCCGGTGGCAGGCACCGTTGCCCGGGATGCGAGGCTGGAACCCGTGCCCCAGACCCTGACGCTTGAGCTCAATCGCGAGCTGCTTGAACAGGGACGCCAGAGGTACGAGATATTCTGCGCCCCCTGCCACGGCATTACCGGCAAGGGCGAAGGCATGGTGGTGCAGCGTGGTTTCCCGGCGCCGCCGTCACTGCATGAGAGTCGCCTCCGGGCCATGCCCATGCGGTACGTCTACGATGTGATTACCGATGGTTACGGCGTGATGTATTCCTACAGCGCCAGGGTGACCCCGGACGAACGTTGGGCAGTCGCCGCCTATATCCGCGCCCTACAGTTATCCCAGCATGCCAGTACCGAGGATCTGACCGATGTCCAGCGGGCCGAGCTGGAGGTGGACCAGTGAATCCCTTCAGGTTGTGGCTGCCGCTGGCGATTACCCTCATGGCGGGCGCAGCTGGCGCCTGGCAGAGTCCCGAGGGGGCGCTCCAGAGCTGGCTGGCGGTTGTCCTTACATGGGGTGCATTGCCCCTGGGCGCGCTGGCCATCCTGATGACCCATGGCCTGACCGGAGGCCGGTGGGGGACTGTGACCAGGCCGCTCTGGCTGGCGCTGGCAGGCACCCTGCCGGTCTTTGTGGTGGCAATGGTTGTGCCCGTACTGGGTATTGGTCTGCTGTTTCCGTGGACGGCTCCGGCGAGCAGCTTGCCGGAGCTGGTACAGAACAAATTGTTGTATCTGAATGAGCCGTTTTTTGTACTCCGCAGCCTGTTTTACGGCTGTGTCTGGCTGGCCCTGGCCTGGGGCCTCGGGGTCTGGCGGGGCAGGGCGCGCCGCATCCACGCGCCGGGGCTTATCCTCTGGCTGCTGATACTGACGTTTTTCGGTTTCGACTGGTTCATGTCCCTTGAGCCTCTGTTCTATTCCGATATCTACGGTCTGATGCTTGCCACGGGCTTTGGCAGCGCGGCCCTTGCATTCGGGATGCTGGTCCAGCCGGGCTCCGCTGGAGAAAGCCCCCGGCGTGACCTTGCCAATCTCTGGCTGGCGGTGCTGCTGGGCTGGATGTTCATGGCGATTTCCCAGTACATCGTGATCTGGTCGGCCAATCTTCCCGATGAAATTGGCTGGTATCTGGCGCGCAATGAATCCCCCTGGTTTGAGATGGGCTGGTTATCATTCGGACTGTTTTTCCTGGTGCCCTTTCTGATCCTTCTGTCCGGTACCGCCAAGGGCCGGGGGACCTGGCTGAAAACGGCGGCTGTTACCTGTCTGGTGGGGCATTTGCTGCAGGTTCACTGGCTGATCCTGCCAGCCTTTGGTGAATGGCAGCCGGTGCAGCTCTGGCTGACACCGGTGTTACTGGTGGCCACAGGGGCAGGTTTCCTGGCGATGGTTCGCGCCGGATTCCAGACACGGACTGAGAGAGCGGAGGTGATGCCATGAGGTACAACGACCGGCAGGACTCGCGAGCGCCCCGGCTTCATGAAGAAGACAGTACCGAGGCGCGCTCACTTTTCCGTGCCCTTGCCATAGCTGCGGTGGTCATCGCTGGCCTGAGTCTGCTGGTATGGGGCGGTTTTTCCTGGTACCTGTCAGCGTTTTCCCCGAGGCCTTCGCCATTTATGGAACCCCGGCAGGCCCCGGAGACAGGCATACAGCTTCAGGATGACCCGGTAGCCGATCTGGATGAATGGCAGGCCGCCTCTCGGGATCACCTGCAGAGCTCGGGATGGGTCGATCGCCAAAACGGCATTGTTCACATTCCCATCGACCAGGCAATAACCCTGTTGGTGGAGAAAGGCGTCGATCAGGACGCCAGAGCCGGGGAGGCCGAACCATGAACGCTGGCCCAGTTCTGTTACTGATACTTGTCTTGCTGGCTCCGGTCCAGGTGGGGGCAGAGACTTCCGGGCAGAAGCTGGCAACGGCAGGGTTCGAACAACGCATTGGCGACACCGTGGAAGTGCAGGGGACTTTTACTGACATCGCCGGTGAGCCTGTGCTGATTGCTGACCTTGCCCGGCAGCGGCCACTGATTCTGGTGCTGTCCTGGTTTGAGTGTCCCGACCTGTGCCCCATGGTGCTGGATGATCTTGCGGAGGCCCTGGCCGGGCTGGACTTCGATCACCGTGATTTTGACGTCGCTGTGGTCAGTATTGACCCGGACGAGGGCCCGGCCGAGGCGAGCACTCTGAAAGAGGGTCTGAGCAGCCACTACAAGGACGGCATTGAAAACTGGCGTTTTCTGAGCGGAAGCCAGGAGGCCATCCGCTCCCTGGCTGACGCCATCGGCTATTCCTATGCCTACGACGCCGAGCGTGACCGCTACGCCCACCCCGCCGGGGTGGTGGTGCTGTCGCCAGGCAACGTGATCAGTCATTACCTGCTGCGCCTGGCGCAGAGGTCGCCAGACCTGCGGCTGGCCCTGGTGGACGCCTCCCGGGGTGAGCTGGGCAGCACCGCCGATCAGGTCCTGCTGCGTTGCTACCGCTTTGACCCTGATGCCGGGCAGTACAACCTGGCGGTGAGCCGGATGATGCAGATGGCTGGGGGCGCCTCAGCACTGGCGCTGGGCCTGTTGGTGTTCTGGCTGAGAAAGCGGGAGGCGCGATGAGCACAAGCTCCGTTGTGGACGCCGATATCGGCCTCGAACTGATTCCGACCCAGGCCTCGGCCTATGCCTCCCAGGTGGATAATCTGTACTTCGTGCTATTGGCCCTGTCGGGCCTGCTGATACTGGTGCTGGTCGGGCTCATTGTCGGCTTCGGGTTCCGTTACAGCAGCAAGCGCTCTGGTGAGCGGGGCAAGGCGGTGCCGGAAAAGCTCGGCCAGCGCATAGAAATCGGCTTTGCCCTGATTCTGGCCGTGTCCTTCCTGGGGTTGTTTGTCTGGGCGGGCTGGCTCTACCTGAACCTGTATGGGGAGACCGAGTCGGATTTCACCATCAACGTCATCGGCAAGCAGTGGATGTGGAAAGCCCAGCATCCGGATGGCACCCGTGAGATCAACACCCTTCATATTCCGGTGGACCAGACCGTTAAACTGCGGCTTACCTCCCAGGATGTGATCCACAGTTTTTCGCTGCCGGCCCTGCGACTCAAGCGTGATGCGGTGCCGGGCATGTACACCGAAGCCCATTTTCGTGCCACCGAACCCGGCGAGTACCGGCTGTTCTGCGCCGAGTACTGCGGTACCGAGCACGCCCGTATGAGAGGCAAGCTTGTGGTGCTGTCCCAGGCCGACTACCAGGGCTGGCTCGGGCGCCAGGGCAAGGGGCCAAGCCCTGAGGTGGCGGGGCAGGACCTGTTTCGCAGTTATGGCTGTTCCGGCTGCCACCAGGGCGATGCCAGCGTCCGGGCGCCGACCCTGGACGGCGTGTTTGGCCGCACCAGGCCCCTGGCCAGCGGCGAGATGATCGAAGCCGACGAAGCCTACCTGCGTAACTCCATCCTGCAGCCACAAAAACATGTGGTGGCCGGGTATGAGCCGGTCATGCCCAGCTATAAAGGGCAGATTTCCGAGGACGAGATCTTCCAGATCATCGCCTATATCAAGTCGCTACCGGCGGGCGCATGGAAGCAATCAACAGGAGCAGGGCAATGACTGCGGAAGTACACAAGCACTACCTGAGCGGTGGCTGGAGTCTGCACTCCTGGTTGCTGACCACCGATCACAAGCGCATCTGCTGGCTGTACCTGGTATCCATTACCGGGTTCTTTTTCCTGGGCGGCATAGCCGCGCTGCTTATCCGGCTGGAACTGATGACACCTCCTGGGGATTTCCTGACCGCCGAAGGCTACAACGAAACCTTTTCCCTGCACGGCATCGTGATGGTCTGGTTTTTTCTGATCCCCTCGATTCCGGCCACCCTGGGCAACTTCCTCATGCCCATGATGGTAGGCGCCCGGGACCTGGCCTTTCCCAGGCTGAATCTGCTGTCGTGGTACATCTACACCCTGGGCGGGATTTTCACCATTGTAATGGTCATCGGTGGCGGGGTTGATACCGGCTGGACCTTCTACACGCCCTATTCCAGCCTGTTTTCCAGTTCCGCGGTGATCGCAGCGGTCGCGGGTGTTTTTATTGTCGGTTTCTCATCGATTCTTACCGGCATCAACTTCATCGTCACCACCCACACCATGCGCGCGCCAGGCATGCACTGGCTCCGGCTGCCGCTGTTCGTTTGGGCCAATTATGCCACCAGTCTTATCCTGGTCCTGGCAACGCCGGTGTTGTCCGTTACCTTGCTGTTGATCGCTGCGGAACGCCTGCTCGGCATCGGCATCTTCGATCCATCCCTGGGCGGCGACCCCCTGCTGTTCCAGCACCTGTTCTGGTTCTACTCGCACCCGGCGGTCTACATCATGATCCTGCCGGCGATGGGGGTGGTATCTGAGCTCATTACCTGTTTCTCGAAGAACCGGATCTTCGGTTACAAGGGCATGGTACTTGCCATCATGGCGATTTCGCTATTCGGTTTCGTGGTCTGGGGTCACCACATGTTTACCTCTGGCCAGAGCCTCTATGCCGGCATCCTGTTTTCCTTTTTCAGCTTCCTGGTTGCGGTACCTTCGGCAGTCAAGACCCTTAACTGGACAGCGACCCTGTATCGCGGGCGCATCACCTTTACCGCCCCGATGATCTATGGGCTGTCGTTCCTGGGGCTCTTCGCCATCGGCGGGCTGACGGGCATCTTCCTGGCCGCCCTGGCGCTGGATGTACACCTCCACGATACCTACTTCATTACCGCCCATTTTCACTACATCATGGTGGGTGGGGCGGTGACCGCCTATCTGGGCGGCTTGCATTTCTGGTGGCCGAAAATGACTGGCAGACTCTATTCCGAACTCTGGTCAAAGATTGCGGCCCTGGCGCTGTTCATCGGCTTCAACCTGACGTTCTTCCCCCAGTTCCTGCTGGGCTACAGCGGCATGCCCCGGCGCTACCACGAGTACCCTGAGGCGTTCCAGTTGCTTCATGTCATGTCGTCCCTGGGCAGTGTCGTGCTGGCCATAGGCTACCTGCTGCCGCTGGTGTATTTCACCTGGTCACTGTTCCGGGGTGCACCGGCCGGAGCCAATCCCTGGCAGGCCGAGGGCCTGGAGTGGCGTACTGCCTCGCCGCCGCCGAAGCACAACTTTGTCAGTATCCCCCGGGTGACGGAGGGTCCCTATGCCTATCGTTAAGCCTGCCCCGGCAGAGCAGTTCGATGACATGGGCCAGCAGCGTCGAGCGGTGCTTATGGGCATGTGGGTCTTCCTGGTCACCGAGCTCCTCCTGTTTGGTGGTGGCTTTGCAATGTTTGCCATGTATCGGGTGCAGCATCCCCAGGTTTTTGCCGAGGCCGCCGGCCACCTGAGCCTGCCCCTGGCAACAGCCAATACTGTGCTGCTACTGACCAGTGGTCTTACCATGGCCCTTGCGGAGCAGGCGGTTGAGGCCGGAAGTCGTCGGCTGACCCTGGTGTTTTACCTGGCCACCATGGCTCTTGGTCTGGGGTTCCTCGGGGTGAAGGGCTACGAGTGGTACCAGGAATGGCAAGCGCAGCTGATGCCTCTTCCCGGGCTGGTCTTTGCATGGCCAGGAAACGAGTCCCAACAGGCGGAGCTGTTTTTCAACCTCTACTTCATCCTGACGGGGCTGCACGCCCTGCACATGGTCATCGGCCTCGGGCTTCTCGGGGTCATGGTCGTTCTGGTCCAGCGCTGGCGAGATCCGCACCGGCTGACACGCCAGACCCAGGTAAGCGGCCTGTATTGGGCGTTTGTGGATGTGATCTGGCTGTTCCTGTTCACCACACTGTATCTGTTAGGGCCCTAGCATGAATTACCGTCAACCAATCCTCATCTGGCTTGGGCTGCTGGCTCTGCTTGCGCTGACCGTGGGCCTTAATGTCCTGATGACCGGCCCGTGGCGTCCTCTATTGCACTATGTAATTGCCACCGCCATGGCTGCGTTACTGATGGTGTTCTTTATGCGGCTGAGGGCCAGCGACGGGCTGATCCGGCTTTTCGCCGTCGGCGGTGTGTTATGGCTTGGGCTTCTGATTTTGATCACCCTGGCCGAAGTGCTTACCCGCTGAGCTGTCCTGCAGCGGCCCGGCCGGAGTGACCCGATCACAGGATCGGAAAACTGACGCGCCTGGGCATGGGAACCCGTGAGGCGCGATGGTAGGCTTTGCCGTTCGTCGGATTCACCACACACAGCGAGGAGGGGTTATGACCACTGTCCTGATTACCGGAGCCAATCGCGGCATTGGGCTGGAGCTTGCCCGTCATTATGCCCGTGAAGAGTGGAGTGTTATTGGCGTCTGCAGGCAGAGTTCAGAGGATCTGGATAGCCTGGCAAAGGAGGTCATTGAGGATATCGACATCACGAAAGCTGATAATATCCAGCGCCTGTCAGACCGGCTGGGAGACCAGGTACTCGATCTTCTGATCAATAACGCCGGGCTGCTTCAGGATGAGCAATTGGGCAGCATCGATCTCGATTCCATTCGCAGGCAGATGGAAGTGAATGCCTATGGACCTCTCAGGGTGACCGAGGCGCTGCTGCCCAACCTGGGATCGGGCAGTAAGATCGCCAACATCACCAGCCGTATGGGATCCATTGCAGATAATGACTCCGGCGGCCGCTACGGTTATCGCGCCTCCAAGGCCGCCCTGAATGCCTTTGGCAGGTCCCTGGCCATGGACCTGAAACCGCGGGGTATCGCGGTCGCCCAGTTGCATCCGGGCTATGTCAAAACGCGCATGGTCAATTTCGGGGGTATCATAACGCCGGAAGAGGCGGCCCTGGGCCTGGCGCGCCGGATCGAAGCGCTCTCCCTGGATAATACCGGGTCATTCTGGCACAGCAATGGGGATGAACTTCCCTGGTAATGCCGACACGGATGTTGTAATTAACTCAAACCAAAACAGTCAGAGGTACATCATGAATCGGATTCCTGCCCTTATTGCCACAGTCACGCTGGCTTGCGCGTCTGCCCCGGCCCTGGCCGATATCTATAAGAGCGGAGGCGGTAGCCTCTATGCCGGCGCCAACTATACCTTTGTGGACGTTGACGGCGATGATCTGGACGCCGACCTGGGTACGCTTTCAGGCAAAGTGGGCGCCCACGTCAACCCTTACTTCGGGGTTGAAGCGCGAGCTGGTTTCGGGGTGGTGGATGAAGATATCAACAGCACCACTGAGCTTTCGGTTAACAGCTTTTTTGGTGCCTACGGCACCCTCAGCGTGGTCAACGAATCCCCGGTAACCCCATACGGAATATTGGGTTTTACCCGATATGAGCTGGAAGTTGATAATGTCCTGGGAAGCTCAACAGAGGACGAGTCGGATCTGTCCTATGGTATAGGGGTCAACTTCGCGGTTAACGACGCACTCTCTGCCAACCTGGAGTACATGCGCTACTTCGACAAAGACGACGTCACTATTGACGGTCTTGGCCTCGGGCTGACCGTCAGCTTCTGAGGCAAGCGGTCTCGCTAAGCTGGGGCGACTGGACCCGGCGCTAAAAACGCCGGGTGGCATACGGCCATCGCACAGCCCCAGCGGTGACGCTTTACTGGCTCGCTGCCGGGTCACGGAGTGACAGCCCACTCGGCTCGCCAGGGCTGTCACTGCCTGAAGCGGAGCCGGTCAGGGTGCCGGTTTCAGTGGCGGCATCAGCCTTATCCATCCAGGGATCCCGGAAGCCCAGATGACCCACGCCAGGCAATTTTATTGCCAGGGCAAGGGGGTCAATTCCCAGGGACAAACCCATGATGTTCAGCTCCAGTCCCTCCCTGACACTGGCCAGAAGGCCGACATAGCCGTTGGCGGAAACCTGATAGCCCAGGCCCCCTGGCGTACGCGAGATGTAACCATCCCCCAGGTAGTCCTTTCCGATGGCGGTGTTGGGCAGAGCCACGTCCAGCTCTGGCACCTGGCGTATAACCCAGGCCACAAAGGTGTTGCTGTTCGGCCCCGGCCAGGCTTCGTAGCGGTTCGGGTAAGGGTAATCCGCCACCGCCTGCTGTATTTCCGGGATAAGCTCGGCTGCGCGCTGGCCGCGGAAGTCGGCAATAAGTCTTGGTGCATTGCCGTACCAGGCCCGGTCGGGAACCCCTGGCCGGGACCTTACGGTGTGGCTGCCCCAACCGGTGACATCATGGACCACATAGCTGCTGGCGCCGGCTTGCTTGGTGGCGATCCAGGTATGCACGGCAAAGTAACCTCGCCAGCCAAAGGCCCGTGCCCCGTAAACCTGCACGATGGCCTCGGGAAATCCCTCTGCCCTGGGCGCAATGCCCGCGCTTGATCTGTCCGCGTCAAACCAGTTCTGGTTGCTCTGTATGTTGCTGCTGGCGGCCATGAACAGGGGGCCGGCAAGCAAGAGCAGCAGCAGAAGTCCTGCTTTGGCCAACCACCAGAACGTTGTCATCATCTATAGACTTTCCTTTCAGCAGTGCTGTTGTCACAGCAGGCGAGTCAAAAAATGGGCCGTAAACCCGATGAGTAGGTCTTTACGAATGCGGAAAAAAAGTATCACGCTGTCACCAGCCCCGTCGTTGGTTCCAGCAGCCTGTTGACAGCAGAACGGCCGAGCCGTTCCGTGGCTGGGCGGCTGGCCGTCGCCAGGTTCTGGATCGTTCCTGACGGTTATGTGACACTGCCAGACTGTTTATCGAGGTACCGGATGACATGACAGATTTTGCTCCCAGATTCTCCCTCCAGCGCCCCTATAACCGCACGGCAGAGGGCGTCGATAGCACCCGCTTCAGTGTAGCGGCCTGCGGTATCCAGAGGTTCGAAGACCAGCTGGAGAGTGACCGCGGGCGAATCATCAACTCGGCTGCGGTACGCCGTCTGCAGCAGAAAACCCAGGTTTTCCCCCTTGAGCGCAATGCGGCCGTGAGAAGCCGGCTCACCCATTCCCTTGAGGTGCAGCAGACCGGTCGTTTCATTGTGCGTACCATATTCCGCAGCCTGGGTAGCCGGGTTGATGAGCTGGGGCTTGGCGGCCTTGAACGTGCCACAGAGACCCTGGTGGAAATGGCCTGCCTGATGCACGATATCGGCAATCCGCCGTTCGGGCATTTCGGTGAGGCCGCGCTTTCCAAGTGGTTCAACGACCACCTTCACGAACTGGCGCCATTCCGGGATGCCGATACCGAAGAGACAGGCTCCCTCAAGGCCCAGCTGGCCCATGAATTGAAGAGCTTCGAAGGTAATGCCCAGGGCATACGGTTGATTTCCAACCTGCTCAAGCTGAACCTCACTTATGTGCAGGCCGCCGCTGTGTTCAAGTATACGCGCCCCGCAACGGAACCCCGTCCGGAGGCGGGAGAGCCGTTGTCGTACCTGAGGAAAAAGCCAGGGTATTACTATTCCGAGTCAGCGTTCGTCCAGGACATGCAAACGGCCCTTGGCATGACGCCCGGCCATCGGCACCCGCTCGCCTATGTCATGGAAGCCGCCGACGATATCTCTTACTGTCTCGCCGATCTTGAGGACGGCGTCGACAAGGGACTGATGACCTACAATGAACTGGCCAGCCAACTGATCAGCACCTTCGACGGGCTTCACCCGGGTTCAGCGTCCCATGCTGAACTGGGTAATGAGTCGTTTCGGGATCTGGTTGAATTTGCCCGTAAACGCGCAGAGAGCGAATCCATAAACAAAGACCATGAGTTCTTTGTCTGGCTTCGAGTAAAGGTGATTCACCCGTTGGTGCGCCATGCTGCCCAGGCGTTTGTCGCCAATCTCGAGGCTGTCTGTGCAGGAGACCTTAACCGGGCCCTGCTGGAAGACGATTCCGCCTGCCACGCCGTTATTGAAACATTCAAGCGAGTCGCGGTGACCCACGTGTTCTCGGTGCCGGAAGTGGAGACACTGGAGTTGCAGGGCTATCGGATCATTACCGGCCTGCTGGACCACTTCAAGCCACTGCTTCTTTTGTCACGCAGTGACTTCGACCGCCTGCTGGCCGGCCAGCAGAAAGGCCTGCTGGTGGAAAGCCGGCTTTACAAGCGCCTGCCCAACAAGCACGTGCGGGCATATCTTGCCATGCGTGAGACCTCCCCGACGGATGCTGAGGTCTGGGAACGCTACGCCCGTTGCCGGCTGATCCAGGACATGGTCAGCGGCATGACCGACCAGTTTGCCCTTGATGAGTTTCATACCCTGTCAGTGACCGCCATGCGCTAGTCCCGTCTACCCGATGTTCGGGCTAGTCTGCCTGTCGGTAGGGCAGGGCTGCCAGTGCAGCTTGCCGATAGGCGCGGGTCTGGGCCCGCTCCTCCCTGCAGAACTGGTCCAGCGCATCCTCGAAGCCGGGGTGAAACACCCAGTGCCAGGAATGGGTCAGCTCCGGCTCGAAACCACGCACCAGCTTGTGTTCGCCTTGGGCACCGGCGTCAAAACAGTGAAGCCCACGTGCAATGGCCAGCTCGATGCCCTGGTAGTAGCAGGTCTCGAAGTGCAGGTGGCTGTATTCTTCGAGACAGCCCCAATACCGCCCGTAGAGCGTGCCGCCGCCGTGGAGAAACAGGGCACCTGCAATCATCTGCCCGTCTTTCACCGCCATGGTGATATGGACCTGCTCTGGCTGGTTTTCCGTTAGCGCCTGGAAGAAAGCCAGGTTCAGATAAGGGCGCTGCCCCCGCTTGAGGTAGGTGGCCTGATAGAACACATAGAAGGCCTTCAGCACATGGTCCGGCAGCCCGGTGCCCGGGTATTGGATAAATCCGATGTCCTGTTCCTCGACCTGGCGGCGCTCCTTGCGGATACTCTTGCGCTTGCGGGACGTTAGGGTGGCAAGAAAGTCCTCGAAGCTCTGGTAGCCACGGTTGTACCAGTGGAACTGGCAACCCAGGCGTTGAAGTTTTCCGGTGGGCACCAGTAGCTCCTGGTCAGCTTCATCCGGGAACAGCAGATGCCAGGAGTGGACCCCCAGTTCTCCGGCGACGCTGTCCAGGGCAGCCTCGAGCTGTGGCGCTGTCAGTTGGCTGCGAAACCCGGGCTCTAGCAGAAGTCTTGGACCCTCGGAAGGCGTGAAGGGTATGGCAATGAGCAGTTTGGGATAATACTCAAGCCCATACCGTTCAAAGGCATCGGCCCACGCCCAGTCAAATACATACTCGCCCATGGAATGGCTTTTCAGATAGGCGGGGCTGACCCCAACCGGGCGGTCGTGGTGATAGAACACCAGGTGGGCCGGGGCCCAGCCTGTTGCAGCTGTGGTGCATCCGGTGGTTTCCAGGGCGCTCAGGAAACGGTGGCGGAGGAAGGGGTTGCTGCCATCGCTGAAACTGTCCCAGAGGGCTTCCGGAATCTCGGTAATCGAACTCAGGGTCTTTATGCAGAAACCGGGCGTAGCAGGTTGGGTCATGGCTGCGGGCGAACTCCTCAAATAGGCTTCGGCTTTGGTTTAAGCCTAGGGCAGCTTACGTCATAACCTACCCCTGGATCACCACCAGGTTGTCAGTAAACGGTCCTGGCGCCAGGGGGCTACATAATTAGGGAGTTGCTGACCCAGACAAGCATAGATGCCGGAAGTCAGGCGTCGTCAGTGTCTCGTAGAGGTTGTGTAAACCGGCAGCTTCGATAAATGGCCCGGGGTTTCGGCCATGCTAGACTTGGCATAAGCGCAAAAAGAGAGCAAGCATGCAGAACAGGGTACTGTTAGTCGAGGACGATCCGGAGTTGAGGCAGCTGCTGGCCCGCGCGGGCAGTGTGGTACGCAAGACCGACCTGATGCAGAGGGCCCGCGGTCGGCGGCTGGCTTCCCATGACAGGACCCTGGATATGCACATAAGTAACCTTCGACGTAAGCTGGGCGACGACGATCTCCCCAGAATAGAAACCGTCCGCGGGCTGGGCTACAGCTACCGGAGCACGTCCTGATGGGACTCCCGTTTCCCCTGTTCTGGCGCATCTTTGGCATGATCTGGCTGGCTATGGCGCTGACCTTGCTGGTCAGCAATTTTACCACCCAAGAGCTTATTGACCGGGAACGTTCCGCCATCGAACGTCAGGAAGGCCTGAGGGATATCGCGGCCGAGGCTCTACAGGTACGTTCCAGTGAGGGCCGGGGAGCAGCCTGGCGCTACCTCAAGGAGCAGGGACAGGCGCTGGACCTTCACCTGCTACTGGTCGAGTCCGGGGATAACGGCCAAAAACCGGAGGGTTCGGACAACGTCCTGCCCAAGCATATTCGCGAACGCATGGGCGGCGGCTGGTATCGGCATCAGCCAGCGGTGCTCGAGGTTGCCGACGGGTTCAGGTTGGTGGCCTGGCCCCGGGTAGGCGGCGAAGGCTGGCTTGATCCCCGGTTTTTCCGCATCCTCGAGATCAGCCTGGGCTTTGTCATCATTACCCTCGGTTGCTGGTGGATAGCACGCCGGATCTCCCGGCCGCTGCGGCAGGTTGAATCCACCGCCCGGGCCATTGCCGATGGGGATACGTCGCTCAGGGTGCCTGACCGTATCGCCAACCGGCATGATGAGATCGGTGCTCTGGCACGGGCTTTCAATACCATGACTGATCAGCTCTGGAACCTGCTTGAGAGACAGAAGCATCTGGTGCGGGATATATCCCACGACCTGCGTACGCCTCTGACCCGTCAGCGTATCGCCATCGAGCTGGCCAGCGATGGCGACGCCGACCGGGAGCTGATGGCGAGTATTCTGCGCCAGAATGAACGCATGGAGGTCATGACCGCCCAGATCCTGACCCTTTACCGGTTGTCGGAACAGGGCGGCGACATCAGCCGCGAGCCTGTGCCTCTGGTACGGGTCGTCAACCATGTCCTGCAGGATGCCACGGACTATGCAGAGCGCCGCGGAGTGGACTGCCATCTTAGTGTGTCGCCCCAGTGCAGGGGGGCCACAGTCCTTGGGGATGAGGGTATGCTGCACCGGGCCCTGGATAACGTGCTTCAGAATGCCCTGGACCATACGCCGCCGGGCCGCACTGTGGTCCTCGAGGTAAGCTGCCAGAAAGACCGGTTGCGATGCGTGGTCACCGATTCCGGACCTGGGGTGCCCGAAACCACCCTGGCCAAGCTGTTCGAGCCGTTCTACCGCGCAGATGAGTCCAGAACCGGGGACGGCTGGGGCCTGGGTCTGGCCATAGCCCGGGACATCATGAAAACCCACGATGGCGAGATCACGGCCCAGCTGCCCCCGGAAGGAGGCCTGAGGGTGATTCTGAGCTGGCCGGTCTTCACCGGTGGGCGCTGACATGGCTTTGCGGGTAGTCCGAAGCGGGCTCATGGTCCACCAGCCGCTAACCCATACTCCGGGAGGTGAGCGATGAAAGCCTATCCCATACCAGCCGGGGCCCTGGAGCGGGAAACCGAAGTCAGGAAAAGCCATTTCATCGCCCGGGTGGCGCCTGTCCACAGCCGGGAGGACATGCAGTTACAGGTTGCCCGTATACGCTCGGAGCATCCGGCCGCCAGGCACCTTTGCTGGGCCTATCAGATCGGGAAGCCAGGGTCGGCGGCGGAAGCAGGCATGAATGATGATGGCGAACCTTCCGGTACCGCCGGCAAGCCTATTCTGGGGGTCATCCAGCACAAGGACATGGGTGATGTGCTGGTGACGGTCGTCCGCTATTTTGGCGGTGTTAAGCTGGGCGCGGGCGGCCTCGTCAGGGCTTACGCCGGCGCTGCTGAAAGCGTTCTGTCTGAGGTCGAGCGAACAGTGCCGTCCGCTCTGACAGCGGTCACGCTGGCCCTCGACTTTGCCCTGGAGCAGGCCCTGCGCCACTGGGCTGGTCAGCATGACGCCGAGATTAAAGCCGTCGGTTACGATACCGGGGTTTCGGTGAGGCTGGAGGTTCCGGACGCGCATCTTGAGGCACTGCTGGCGTTTTGTGGCGCCCAGGGAATGGATTACAGTCTGGACAGTTAGGCCGGGCCAGGCCTCCGTTTGGCATGACAGTGCGTATACTGTTGTCAAAGGCATTCAATTGCATGGGATACAGAGACAGGAGTCCGTTAAATGATGCGAATGTGGATAACCTCAGTCATGGTGCTGCTGCTAGCAGGCTGCGCCAGTAACGTTGCGACCGACTATGATTCGGGCACAGAGTTCGCCAGCTACGACACCTGGGCGTTTGCAGACAAGACCGGCGAGAAGCAGGCGCTCTCACTGGACGCTGCACGAATAGAGGCTGCCATTGAAACTGCACTGGAGGGCAAGAACCTTGCCAGGGAGCCACAGGAGGAAGCTGACCTCCTGGTCTCCTACGGCATTGAAACCGTGGAGCGACTCGATACCACCGGCTTCTCCTACGGCCTCGGCCTTGGCCGCGGGCCATTCGGGTTCGGCCTGTCCACAGCGCCGCCGGTCCGTGAAGTCGAGGAGGGCAAGCTGATAGTGGAGCTTATCGACAGCACCAGCGATCGCGTGGTCTGGCGCGCCGCAAGCAAGCGCTACCTCAACGAGGACCAGGCGCCCGATACCCGGCGCGAATTGATCGATGCCATCGTTGCTGACATGTTCAGCAAGTATCCACCAGGAGGCTGAGGCCTTGTCCTGGGTCACTGTCCGCCAGTATTCATTGCCTTTCGAGGCCCACCTGGCAAGGGCACGGCTGGAGTCCGAGGGTATTACCGCCCTGGTAGCGGATGAGCACACCATCAATATGCAGTGGATGCTTTCCGATGCCCTCGGCGGTGTGCGATTACGCGTCCAGGAGGACATGGTCGAGCGTGCGGACGGAATCCTCGCCGAGGATCGGTCAGACCTGGTCGATGAATTCGAAGCGGGGCACGGCCAGGCACAGGATCAGGGCGGTGAACCTCTCCTGCTGGCGCCTCTGGCATCACAAAAGCGCAAGCGGGGCTTTTTCATGGCCCTGCTGGTGTTCTTCATCGGCTCATGATTCCTGCTATAGTGAGGCCCGGAGCGGCCTTGCGTCCTGTCTGTCCTATCCCTAACCGAATCTCAGACCAGTAATCTGGCACGACCTCGTCAATCACAACCTCTGCAGCCATAACCGGTACAGGAGTGCATCATGAAAAAACGATCCGCTGGCGGACTGGTCTTTTCCACGGACCAGGGTCGTATGTGCCCGGGTTGTGGAAATGCGGTAGCGGAATGCTCATGCGGCGCCCCCAGGATTCCTGAAGGTGATGGCACTGTAAGGGTCAGCCGTGAGACCAAAGGACGCAAAGGCAAGGGCGTCACCCTGGTAACCGGCGTGCCCCTGGCTGAAGCCGATCTGAAGGCCCTGGCGAAAGCACTGAAAGCCAAATGTGGAACCGGGGGTACCGTCAAGGACGGCGTCATCGAAATCCAGGGTGACCAGCGCGATCTTTTGATGCCGCTGCTGGAAGCCAGGGGCTGGAAAGTCCGCCGCTCGGGTGGCTGATGGTCTGGGGCGCAAAGCCTGGATTCAGTCACTACAATAGGGCGTTGACATTCGCAACGGGGAGGACAGGCATGCACATACTGGTCATGGGCGCGGGTGTCGTCGGGGTCACAACTGCCTGGTTTCTCAGGCAGGCGGGCCACGACGTCACAGTCATTGATCGTCAGGGCAAGCCGGGGGTTGAGACCAGCTATGCCAATGGCGGCCAGATCTCCGTATCCCATGCCGAGCCTTGGGCAAACCCGGCCGCCCCTCTGAAAATGCTTAAATGGCTGACCCAGGCAGACGCCCCGTTGCTGTTCAAGTTCCGCATGGACCCGGCCCAATGGCGCTGGGGTCTGAGTTTTCTGAGGCAATGCACTAACGCCAGGGCGTCCTATAATATCCGCCAGATGGTCAATTTGGGTACCTATAGCCGCGGCCAGTTACAGGCCGTCCGGAAGCAGTTGGGCATTGACTATGACCACCTGGAAAAAGGCATCCTGCACTTCTACACCAGCCAGAAAGAGTTTGATAGCGCCCTGGAGCCGACCCGCATCATGCGGGAACTGGGCTGCGACAGGCAGGTGATTGATCGCGCCCGAGCCGTTGAACTGGAGCCGGCCCTCAAACCGATCAGCGAACGGATCGTGGGCGCCACCTACACTTCCGACGATGAATCCGGTGACGCCAGGAAGTTCACCCAGGGCCTGGCAGATAAAGCCGCCGAGGCAGGGGTGGTCTTCCAGTACGGAACCGAGATCCTCGGCTTCGACCATACCCGTGACAGTATCGCTGGCGTGCACACCCTGAAAGACGGACATCACGGTACCATGCGAGCCGACGGCTACGTCCTCAGCCTTGGCAGCTTCAGCGCTCCTGTTGCCCGCAGCCTCGGACTGTTCCTGAACATCTACCCGGCCAAGGGCTACTCCATCACGGTCCCGGTCAAAAATGCCGAAGCAGCGTTTAGTGTCAGCCTCACCGATGATGAGTACAAGCTGGTGTATTCGCGTCTGGGTGACCGGATGCGGGTGGCCGGAACGGCAGAGCTCAGCGGGTACAGTCGTGACCTGAACAAAGTCCGTTGCCGGGCCATCCTCAGGCGCGCCGCTGACATCATGCCGGAAGCAGGCTATTGGGACCAGGCCGAGTTCTGGGCCGGCCTTCGGCCCGCGACACCCTCCAACGTGCCTTATATCGGGAAAAGCCGTTACCGTAACCTCTACCTGAACACCGGCCACGGTACCCTGGGCTGGACTCACTCCTGCGGCTCGGCAGCCGCCATCGCAGACATTATTTCAGGGCGTAAGCCCGAGGTGGACTTTGCGTTTACAGGGATGAGCAGGTAGGCCGGCCAAGAGACGCGGCATCGAAAGGGACAAGTCGGGTCACTGACCTGGCTTGTTGCCCGAAAGTGAACCATCAGGCGGTTTCGACCCTACTCTGTTAGTCTGTTTGCCAATCACGACTAAGCGGAGTGCTCCATGATCACAGTTCACCACCTCAATAATTCCCGGTCCCAGCGTATTCTCTGGATGCTCGAGGAGTTGGGGGTTCCCTATGAGATAAAGCGTTACGAAAGAGATCCCAAGACCATGCTGGCGCCTGCCAGTCTGAAGAAAGTGCACCCATTGGGTAAGTCGCCGGTTATCACCGATGGTGACCTCACGGTGGCTGAATCCGGGGCAATCATCGACTACCTGGCGCACACCTATGGCAAGGACGCCATGCTGCCGCCGGCGGGCACCCAGGCCTGGCTCGATTACACCTATTGGCTGCACTACGCCGAAGGCTCGCTGATGCCGCCGCTGGTCATGCGCCTGGTGTTCGAAAAGGTCAAAACCAGTCCCATGCCGTTCTTTATCAAACCTGTCGCCAAGGGTATAGCGGACAAAACCAACAAGACCTTCATCGGGCCCCAGATCAAGACCCACATGGATTTCGTCGAGAGCCACCTGGCGAAGAACACCTGGTTCCTGGGGGATGAGCTCAGCGCTGCCGATATCCAGATGAGTTTTCCCCTGGAGGCATCGGTCGCCCGCCATCTGGTGGACAAAAGCACGCGGCCCAGCATCGTCGCCTACGTCAAGCGTATGCATGAACGCCCGGCCTACCAGCGGGCACTGGCAAAAGGCGGACGCTACGATTTCGCATGAAAATGTGGCCTGACTGCGGGGCCCAACTAACGCAGAGCCAGGCGGGCGGCTTCCACCGCCCGCCTGGGGGCTGTTACTTGATCTGGTCCCGGATCAGTTTCTTGTTGATCTTGCCGACGCTGGTTTTGGGAATGTCGTCGACAAAATCGAATTTGCCGGGGATTGCCCACTTGTTGATTTCGCCGGAATCAACAAACTTCTGCAGGTGCTCCTGCAGGGTCTTGACATCCGCTGTCTCGCCGGGCTCCAGAACCACCAGCGCATGGGGACGCTCGCCCCATTTCTCATCGGGCACCCCGACCACGGCAGCACCGGCCACGGCGGGATGCTGACTGATCAGGTTTTCCAGATCCAGGGAGGACAGCCACTCGCCACCGGTCTTGATCACGTCCTTGATACGGTCCTTGATCACCAGCGTGCTGTCGGGCTCGATGCTGGCCACGTCGCCGGTATGGAGCCAGCCACCTTCCCACAGAGCTTCGCCTTTCTCTGGCTCTTTCAGGTAGCTCTGGGTGAGCCAGGGCGCCCGGGCGACCACTTCGCCTTTTGCTTCACCATCATGGGGCAGGGAATTGCCTTCAGGGTCGAGAATACGAATTTCAGTCAGTGGCACCGGCATGCCCGTCTTAACCCGTTTTGAACACTGTTGTTCCAGGGGCAGGTCCAGGTCTTCGGGCTGCAGGTGGGTTGCGGTCAGCAGAGGGCCAGTCTCCGACATGCCATAGCCGGTGTACATCCGGATGCCCAGCTTGGCGCCGGCCCGGCACAGGCCTTCAGTCAGCGCACTGCCGCCGATCAGGACCTGCCAGTTACTGAGGTCGGCGGTTTTTATGCTTTCGGTGGCCATCAGCATCTGCATGATCGTGGGCACACAATGGGAGAAGGTCACCTTATGGGTCTTCAGCAGGTCAACCAGTAACTCGGGCTCATAACGGCCGGGGTAGACCTGTTTCATGCCCAGCATGGTGGCGGCATAGGGTACGCCCCAGGCGTGTACGTGAAACATGGGCGTGATCGGCATATACACCCCTGACGATCGCATCAGCGGGCATTCATCGTAGGCAGAGAAATTGGCAGCGGTCGCCATGGTATGCAGCACCAGCTGACGATGACTGAAGAACACGCCCTTGGGGTTGCCCGTGGTGCCTGTTGTGTAGAAGGTGGTGGCAATGCTGTTCTCATCGAAATCGGGAAAGTCGAAGTGACTGTCTGCCTTTGACAGCAGGGCTTCATACTCGCCTTGGGATTTGAGCCTGGTGTCCTTGGCTTTGCTTTCGTCGGTGAGCTGGATATAACCCTTGACCGTCGTCAGCTCGTCACTGACCTGTTCCAGTAACGGGACAAAGTCGTCATGAACCAGAACCAGATCATCTTCGGCGTGGTTCATGGTGTAGACAATTTGCTCCGGCGACAGGCGTACGTTCACTGTATGCAGCACCGCGCCGATCATGGGTACCGCGAAAAAGCATTCCAGGTAACGGGGGGTGTCCCAGTCCAGGACGGCGACGGTATCACCCGGGCCCACGCCGGCCTGGGTAAGGGCGTTGGCCAGTCTGTGGATGCGCTCGACCAGATCCCGATAGGTGTATTTGCTCCGGTTGGCGTAGATGATTTCCTGGTCCGGCGCGTAGCGGGGAGCTGACAGTAAGAGCTGTTTGATCAGTAACGGGTACTGGTGGGCATTATTGGCCGGGGAAAGCAGCTTGGTCTGTGCCATGGAGATTGGTCCTCTTTTCTCGAGTGTTGGTTTTGTAGCGAGACAAGAGTTTCAATTTGACACAGTTCCCGTAAAACCGGAACCGTAGACACAAAGGAAAGTACTGCAGACCTGAATGCCCTGCAGTATCGTTTTACTACTGGTGTCCAATGAACCGGTTCAGGCGATCGTGAACACCGGACGGTGCTTCACCCATAGAGGCAGATTCACTCATAAGTGCAGAGATAAGCGGTATCGATGTCGGTTTTGACCTTGAAGCTGGCCTGTCCGGCGACCTCGAAACCTTCACCCGCACCATAGACCATCCAGTCGGTCATGCCGGGCAGCAGCACGGTGAGAACGCCGCTGATAACCGTCATGGTTTCTTTTTTCGAGGTGCCGAACTCGTAATCGCCGGGGCTGATAACGCCGACGGTGGCAGGCAGGGTTGAAGTCTGGAATGAAATGGACTTTGCCTTACCATCGAAATACTCGTTAATCTTTAACACAGACATGCCTCCTGAAATTTGAGATCGCCTACTATACGGCAAAATAAGGACGTTAGAATGCCAGCACCAAGGAATTTTCCGGAAGATGGACCAGGGGCTCGGGTCAGCAATGCCCAGTATGAGAGGGCCCTGGCAAGACTGAATCGTTACGCCGGGCTACTCGACAGCCGGTTCCGGGTTCCCTTCACTCGCATCCGGTTCGGACTGGATCCGATTATTGGCCTGATTCCGGGAATCGGCGATGCCGTTGGCCTGGGGCTGTCTTTCTATGTGATCAGCGAGGCCATCGGTCTCAAAGTGGGTCCCAGGGTCGTAGGCAAGATGCTGGGCAATGTGGCGGTGGACTTTGTGGTCGGGCTGGTGCCTGTGTTCGGCGACGCCTTTGACCTGGTCTGGCGGGCGAACGACCGTAACGCCCGACTTTTAAGGGAACACATCGAGCACCAGCTGATACCGCCAAAGCCCGCCCCCGCGTGGCTACCCCGGGTGCTGTGGGCGGTCTTCGGTATTCTGCTCGTGGTTGCCATAGCGTTGCTGATAGGCGCGTTGGCTCCTGCCTGACCTGGGCGTTATTACTGGTCCCAGGTATTACCTCGGGTGTCGTCAGTGGTTCGAACCTGAAGGTGCATGGCAGCCTTTGCCAGCAGGTTGGCACTCACCGGGGCCGTCATCACGATGAATACCATAAGCAGCAGTTCTGACAGGGAAAAGCCCTTGCCCTGATCGACAAAAAACACAATTGACGCCAGCACAATGCTACCCACGCCCATCGTGGACGCCTTGGTAGGGCCGTGCAGCCGGGTGAAAAAGTCTGGCAGCCGTGCCAGACCTATGGCGCCTACCAGGGCAAAGCCGCTACCGACAATCAGCAGTACGGCGACAACCAGTTCAAGTACAAATTCCATGTCAGCTCCTTTTTATAATTGGCGGCCGGGCAGCGATCGCCACTACTCGATTACACTGCCGCGCTTAAGATATTTCGCCAGTGCGACCGTTCCTACAAAGCCCATGACAGCAATCAGTAGGGCGGCCTCCAGATAGAGCCGGGTAGACAGGCTCATGCCCAGCAAAACGATGAGCGCTATCGCATTAATGTAAAGCGTATCGAGGGCGAGAATCCGGTCCGGGGCATCCGGCCCCCTGAACAGTCGGTAAAGGTTCAGTAACAGCGCCAGGGACATCAGGGCAATGGCAAACGGCAGGGCAAAAGCGATCATGGGAACATCTCCTGCAATGGCTTCTCATAGCGGTTGTGGATCGCATCGATCAGGGCCTGATCATCCTCCACGTCAAGCGCGTGGATCAACAGCAGGGTGCCGTCGTCGCTGATATCGGCGCTGACGGTACCGGGAGTCAGGGATATAGTGCCGGCCAGGGTACTGATGGCCATGGGGTGGGTCAGTTTGAGCTGATAGGATATAAATGCCGGCCTGGGGGAGCGCCTGAAGTTAAGTACCAGGATAGCGACGTCCACACTGGCCACAACAATGTCGTAGGTAACCCGGGCCACGTATAACGGCACCAGCCAGGGCTTGCGCAGCCCGGGCTTGTCGGGCCAGAGGGACTGGGTCAGCAGGGGCAGCAGCCAGCCCAGTAGCAGACCCATGACCACCGTGGCACCTGAAATCTCGCCTGCCAGCAGATGCCAGACCAGGAACAGCGCGATGGTGAGATAGGGTTTGGGGAATCCGAAACGCTTGTTCATTGCCCTTCTCCCTTCACCGCTTTGGTACCAAGGATGGATATATAACCCGAGGGTTCGTGGAGTTGCGCCGCGGTGGCATCGGTATAGCGGGAAATCGGGGCTGCCAGAACCACAATGGCTACGGTCATTCCGATCAGCGCCCCGGCAGATACTGATACCGGCAGGGTGAGCTTGCCGGGGTTGTCCACGTGACCCTCTACATTGCGCCAGAACACAATACTGCCGGCACGGCTGAAGGCGATCAAAGTCATGAAGCCGCCGATCAGGACAATTGACCAGAGCCAGGCCATTTGTGCCCCAGGGGCCGCTGCCTTAAGGATATACAGTTTGGCAAAGAAACCGCTCAGGGGCGGCAGGCCGGCGATGGCCGTGGCGCCGAGCAGGAACAGTACGCCGAGGAGCGGGCGGCTGTGCATACGGGGTGCCGTTACAATTAGGTCGCCAACCGTGCCGCGTTGATTGGCAATCAGGTCTGCCAGCAGGAACAGGCCACCGGCCAGCCAAGTGGTGTTGAGCAGGTAAAACAGGGCGGCCGAGGTACCGGCCATATTGTTCAGGCCGACCGCTGCCAGAAGGGTGCCCACCGACAGGATGACCTGCCATGCGATCAGGGTCCTCAGACCAGCCGCGCCCAGCGAGCCTATAACACCGGCTACAATGGTCAGCAGGGCGGCCGGGAATATCCAGTCCATGCCCAGATTGGCCAGTTCTCCGGCCTGGTCGCCAAATATCAGGGTATAGACCCGAAGAATAGCGTAGATGCCAACCTTGGTCATGACCGCGAACAGGCCGGCAACCGGAGCGGTTGCGTTGGCATAGGCTCTTGGTAGCCAGAAGCAGAGCGGCAGCACGGCCGCCTTGAGACCGAATACAACCAGCAGCAGTAATCCGCCCGCCTTGACCAGCGGCACATCCTCAGCATCCAGTTCCGGCACGATCACCGCCAGATCCGCCATGTTCAGGGTGCCGGTCACGCCATAAATCATGCCTACGGCTATCAGGAACATCGCCGAGCCGATGAGGTTCAGAACCACGTAGTGCAGTCCGGGTACCGTCCGTTTCGAACCCCTGCCATGCATGAGCAGGCCGTAGGATGCAATTAGTAACACCTCAAAGGCCACAAACAGGTTGAACAGGTCGCCGGTCAGGAACGCGATGTTGAGCCCGAAAATCTGAAACAGAAACAGGGCATGGAAGTAGTCGCCCTCTTCGTCCGTGCCCCGGATCGAGAACAGATGGCAGAAAAACGCCAGCAGCGCGGCCATGAAGACCATCAATGCCGCAAGACGGTCAAGCACCAGCACGATTCCGAATGGCGGTGGCCAGTTGCCGAGGGCATAGGCCCGGTAGGTGCCGTCGTCAGCGAGACCGAGCAATATTACCGCTGCAACCACGGTGAGGGCAGAAGTCGCAAGGGCCAGCGTGCGCCGCAACTGCAAGGGGGCATAGGTCATGAATATCTGGAGCAGGCCGCCAAACAACGGTATCAGCAGCGGTGCGGTGAGCCAGTGGTTCATTTGCGCGGCTCCTCCGCTTCATCCGGAGCAGGCCGTACCCGCCGGTGCTCACGCTGACCATCAACGTGATCTTCATTGGTGTCAGCGCGACTGCGCAGTGAAAGCACAACCAGGAAGGCAGTCATGGCGAAACCTATGACGATGGCGGTCAGAACCAGAGCCTGGGGCAGTGGGTCGGAGTAGTTTTCCGTGCTCCCAATAATGGGCTGGCCCCCGGACATCAGTCGCCCGGACGAAAACAGGAACAGATTGACGCCATAGGATAGTAGGGTTAGGCCGACAATGACCGGAAAGGTACGGGCCCGCATCATCAGGTAGACCCCGGACCCCGTTAGGGTGCCAATGACCAGCGCGAACATAAGCTCCATGTCAGGCTCTCCTATCGGTGGCGTTTAGTTTCAGGGAAAGTCGGCCCAGACTGACCAGAATGAGCATGCTGGCGCCCACCACCGTCAGGAAAACGCCAACATCGAAAATCAATGCGGTGGCCAGCTCGAACTTTCCTACCACAGGCCAGGTGACGTAGGTGAAAGACGACGTCAGGAACGGGTAGCCGTAGCCGAAACTGCCGACCCCGGTCAGGGTCGCGATCAGAACCCCTAACCCGAGCATGGCCGGGTAGCGCAGAGGCAGTCGCTGCTGGGTCCACTCCATGCCGCTGGCGATATACTGCAGAATCAGCGCCACCGCTGTAATCAGCCCCGCGATGAACCCGCCGCCGGGCATGTTGTGCCCGCGCAGGAAAATATAGGCGGACACCATCAGGGCCAAGGGGAGCAGCGGCCGGGAAAGCTGGGTAAGCATCGTCGGGTAAGCGTCCCTGGACCAGGCGTGGCCCTTGCCGTCGCCCTGGGTTGGTTTCAGTACCACATTGCGAAGCATGGCGAAGATGCCAAGGGCGGCAATGGCCAGTACCGTGATCTCGCCGAGGGTATCGAAGCCCCGGAAATCAACCAGTATGACGTTAACCACGTTGGTACCGCCCCCTCCCGGTTTGCTGTTTTCCAGGAAGAACTCGGAAATCGAGGAAAACGGCCGGGTGAGGATGGCCAGAGTCACCAGGGTCATGCCCAGCCCCACCACCAGGCCGATCAGGGCATCCCGCCAGCGCCGGAAACTGGTGGTTTCCATAGGTGTCCACGACGGTAGATAGAACAGCGAGAGCATCAGCAGCACAATAGTGACCACTTCCACAGACAGCTGGGTCAGCGCCAGGTCCGGCGCCGAAAAGCGGGCAAAGGCCAGGGCTACCATAAGCCCCACCACGCTGAGCAGTATCAGTGAATACAGTCGTTCCCGGTGAAAGGTAGTGGCGGCCAGTGTGCTGATGATGAGTATCGCCGCCCCAACAGCTGTAGCCGGGTCCACCGGGCTCAAACCATTCGAACCAATGGACAGGCCCAGATCTAGCAGGGGCATGAACACGATCACGACGGCGGAAATAAACAGCAGCATGCCATAACGCTGCAATGAGCCATTCTCGATCATCGCGGTCACAGACTCGGCCCGGGCGGCAACCCGGGTCACGAAGGCTTCAAAAATGGCTTTTTCGTCAAGGGCCTTGAAACGGTCGTGGAAATCGAAAAGGCGTTGGCGCTGGGTATACATGATCAGGCCGCCAAAGAATGCCAGGAAACTCATGAACAGCGGCAGGTTGAAGCCGTGGATTATGACCAGTTCGTACTCGGGCACCGGCCCTCCCAGGGTAGCGGCTGCTGCTGAATAAAGCAGCGGCCCTACCGCGAAGGCTGGAAAAATACCCACCAGCAGGCAGGCAAATACCAGGATCTCCACCGGAATCAGCATGTAGCGCGGTGGTTCCTGTGGCGGATAGATCGGCAGATTGACCGGCTTGCCATTGAAAAACACATCGTGGATGAAGCGGGCCGAGTAGGCCACGGCAAAGATGCCCGCCAGGGTTGCTGCCAGGGGAGGCAGGTAGGCCCAGAAACCCGGCAGATTGAGCGCCAGGGATTCGGCAAAGAACATCTCCTTGCTCAGGAAGCCGTTGAGCAATGGCACCCCTGCCATGGAGGCCGCCGCCACCATCGCCAGGGTTGCGGTGTGCGGCATGAAGCGCCAGAGCCCGTTGATCTGGCGCATATCCCGGGTGCCGGTCTCGTGGTCAATGATCCCCGCGGCCATGAACAGGGAGGCCTTGAAGGTGGCGTGGTTAATGATGTGGAAAACCGCAGCGACCGCCGATAACTGGGTGCCCATACCAAACAGAAGCGTGATCAGACCAAGGTGGCTGACGGTGGAGTGGGCCAGCAGACCTTTCAGGTCGTGTTTGAACAGTGCCACATAGGCGCCCACCAGAAGGGTCGCCATACCGGTGAAGCTGACCATATAGAACCAGAGTTCTGTGCCCGCCAGGGCGGGGTAGAGCCGGGCCAGGAGAAAGACGCCGGCTTTCACCATGGTTGCCGAGTGCAGGTAAGCGGAGACGGGGGTCGGCGCCTGCATGGCATGGGGCAGCCAGAAATGGAACGGAAACTGGGCAGATTTGGTAAAGGCGCCCAGCAGCACCAGGGTCAGAGTGATCGGGTAGAGTTCGTGGGACTTGATCAGGTCCCCTGCTGCCAGTACGTCATCAAGTTCAAAACTCCCGACTATCTTGCCCAGCAGCAGAATGCCGGCCAGAAGCGCGAGGCCACCGCCGCCGGTGACAGCCAGTGCCATCCGTGCGCCCCGGCGGGCGTCCTGCTTGTGATCCCAGTAACTGATCAGCAGGAACGACACCAGGCTGGTCAGCTCCCAGAAAACCAGCATCAGCAGCAGGTTGCTGGACAATACGATGCCGAGCATCGACCCTTTGAACAGCAGCAGCAGGCAATAGAACTTACCGACGTTTTCGTAGGGTTTCAGGTAGTAACGTGCGTAGAGCACGATGAGGATGCCGATGATCAGGATAAGCAGCGCAAAGAGGAGCGCAAGCCCGTCAAGACGGAAACTCAGGGAAATGCCCAGAGCCGGCAGCCATTCATAGGTCTGGACCAGTACCTCGCCCTGGGAGAGGTTTTCCCACAGCGGAAACAGTGCCGCAAGCGCCAGAATAGCGGGCACTGCGGCAACAATGGCAATGGCGGTTCTGCCAGCCTGGGCAAACAGGGGTGCCACAAGTGCGCCGATAAAAGGCAGTAAGACGACCAGCGCCAGTGTCATCGTAACCTCATTGTCTGGTTGTACGGAGAATCTGGTATGCCAGCGCCATGCTGGCGGACTGTCTGAGTTTAGCCCTCAGCTGCCCGCTCTGCATTGGGCAGAGAGAGCAGAGCCTAACAAGCCCGCGCAGGAGGGTCGGTGAAGTAGGGCAGTCTCCCTGGCCTGGATTCTCGCCGGGCGTTCGGACTGATGGATGACGCCAGCTTCACAGGAACGTGCTGTGTGCGGGCTTGCCTTGTGCGGGAGAGTGCCGCCATGAACGCTCCGTGGAAAAATCGCGAACCCCGATGATACGTGGCAAACCGGTCAGGTCAAGCAAACCCGCCAGTGTGGCCGCTACGGGGCGGGCGCGGAGGCAAAGCGGTCAGGGGTTTAAAGCGTCCTACGGTCATCGAACTGGCGCTCTGGGTCGCCGGTGTTCCTGGCCACGGCCGTACGCTGATTGGCCCTGGCGATGATTTTCTTCTGGAGCCGTGTCTCCCAGTCCAGGGCGCCCTTGTCGTCAGCAGACCAGGTGCGGTTGAACAACAGTTTGCTGGCGGCCACGGCATCGGGCGAGCGTTCGGCCAGCTCACTGGCAAACTGCCGGGCTTCGGTCAGAGGGTCCGGGCATACCCGGCTGACCAGCCCCATTGCCTTGGCCTCGGTGCCGTCAAACTGGCGTGCGGTCATGGTCAATTCTTTGGCCAGGTCGATCGCGATCAGCTCCCGCAACGTCACTGTCAAGCTCATGTCTGGAATCAGCCCCCATTTGCTCTCCATGATGGAAAAGCGGCAATCCGGTGTGCTGAACCGGAAGTCTGCGCCCAGAGCAACCTGGAAACCACCGCCAAAACAGTAGCCATGGGTCGCGGCAATTACTGGCGCGGGCACCTGGCGCCAGAGATAGCCGACGTCCTGAGCCAAGTTGCTGATCCGTCGTCCAGGCTTGACCAAGAGCTTGAGGAAATTGAGCGGGTTGTTGGACACTGTTTTTACATCGAGCCCCGCGCAGAAGGCATCACCTGCGCCATGGAGGATGATGGCCCTGACCTGACGCTCCTTTTTCAGCTTGCGGGCGGTTTTTGCGATCGCCTCGAACATGGTCATATCGAGGCTGTTAAATTTGTCCGGCCGGTTGAGCGTGACTGTGGCAATGCCTTGGTCGATTTCCAGCAAGACCCGGTCGGAAGGAATTTTACTCATGAATTCAGTCCTCTATGGTCACTCGGGCTTAACAGCTTCGGTTGGAAGCTCTTAGCCATTAGTATAATGCGCCTATGCTACCATGACGCGTTTACGACGACTGCCACTGCCCGAATGACCTGAGAGAAACCTGAGAGAGACCGAGAGAACTCATGACTGCCTACCCGAACCTGCTCAAGCCCCTGGATCTGGGCTTCACTGAACTTAAGAACCGCGTTTTGATGGGGTCCATGCACACCGGTCTGGAAGATCGGTTCTGGAATATCCACAAGCTCGCCCGTTATTTTGCCGAGCGCGCGGAAGGCGGGGTCGGGCTGATGGTAACCGGTGGCTTCTCGCCCAACCTGGTTGGCCAACTGGCACCGCTGGCATCTACCATGAATAACCGTGCTACCGCGTTCCTGCACCGGCACGTCACCGGCGCTGTCCATGACGCCGATGGCAAGATCTGCCTGCAACTGCTGCATGCCGGTCGCTACGGCTATCAGCCGCTGATTGTGTCGGCCTCGGCCACCAAGGCACCCATCAGTCCCTTCAAAGCCCGGGCCCTGTCGGCCAGGGGTGTTGAGCGCCAGATCGGGGACTTTGTTTCAGCCGCCAGACTGGCCCGGTTTGCCGGTTACGATGGCGTCGAGGTCATGGGCTCGGAAGGCTACTTTATTAACCAGTTCCTGTGTGAGCGGACCAACAAGCGCAAGGATAAATGGGGCGGCCCCTACGAGAACCGCATGCGTCTGCCGGTGGAAATCGTCCGACGCATAAGGGAAGCCGTGGGGCCGGACTTTATTATCATCTATCGTCTTTCAATGCTGGATCTGGTGGAAGGTGGTCAGACCTGGGATCAGATAGTCACCCTGGGCAAGGCTGTTGAAGCGGCAGGTGCAACGATCATCAATACCGGTATCGGCTGGCATGAGGCCCGAGTGCCCACCATTGTGACTTCGGTGCCCCGGGGCGGCTTCGCGGATGTGACGGCCAAGTTCTATGGCGAGGTCAGCATTCCCCTTTGCACCACCAACCGGATCAACACCCCCGAAAAAGCCGAAGAGATCCTCGCCGCCGGCAAGGCGGACATGGTGTCCATGGCCCGGCCCCTGCTGGCGGACTCCGAGTTTGTACGCAAGGCTCAGCAGGGCCGAAGCGATGATATCAACACCTGCATTGCCTGTAACCAGGCCTGTCTCGACCATGTCTTCCAGGCCAGGCGGGCGTCCTGTCTGGTTAATCCCCGCGCCTGCCATGAAACCGAACTGGTGCTCACCGTTGCACCGGTCAAAAAGTCCATTGCCGTGGTCGGAGCCGGCCCTGCCGGACTGGCTGCCGCAACCACAGCGGCAAAGCGGGGCCACAGGGTTACCCTGTTCGAGGCCGACAGTGAGATCGGCGGCCAGTTCAACTACGCCAAGCGCATACCGGGCAAGGAAGAGTTCTTCGAGACCCTGCGTTACTACCGTCGCCAGATCGAGCTGCTCGATATCGACCTGCGTCTGGATACCCGCGCTGATGCTGAAACCCTGGCAGCAGAAGGCTTTGACGAAGTGGTCATTGCCACCGGTGTCAGGCCCCGAACCCCGGCCATAGAGGGCATTGAGCACCCAAAAGTGCTGGGCTACCTTGACGTTTTGCGTCACAACCGGACGGTGGGTGGCACTGTCGCCGTAATAGGCGCAGGAGGCATCGGCTTTGATGTGAGCGAGTTTCTGGCACACGAGCGGCATGGCCAGCCCGAGGATAAACAGATGGACATGAAGTCCTGGCAGCAGGAGTGGGGTGTCAGCCAGGATTACAGCGGCCCGGGTGGTCTGGCGCAAGCGGAGCCCACGCCGGCGGCCCGCAGGATCTACCTGATGCAGCGCAAGACCAGCAAGGTCGGGGGCGGCCTGGGTAAAACCTCAGGCTGGGTCCATCGCAACAGTCTGAAGCACCGGGATGTTGAAATGCTAAAGGGCTGCAGCTACGACCGGATTGACGATCAGGGCCTGCATGTGACTGTTTCTTCGAAAGAGGGAGGCGAGGAGAAGCGTGTGCTGGCGGTGGACCATGTGGTTATCTGCGCCGGTCAGGAGTCTTTCCGGGAGCTCTATGACCAGTTGCAGGACTCCGGGCTGTCTACGCACCTGATCGGCGGCGCTGATCTGGCGGAAGAGCTGGATGCCAAGCGTGCCATCCGCCAGGGAACGGAAATAGCGGCAAAGCTTTGACTCTGACCCTGTTGCTAGGGCGCTGTCCGGTGGACGAGGCTAGCGCCGGGCCTTCATGGCGTTGCTGATCGCCTGTGCTTCAGCTTCTAAAACACGGTACTGCAGGCTGCCAATCTGTTTGCTGGCCTGCAGAAGCTGCTTCTGTTTGAGTCCATACAAACGGCTGAGCAGATCCATCTGATGGGTGTTGCATTGTGTGGCCATGGCTTTTCTCCACCTGGGCCTGCGTCGGGGTCCTTTACAGTTTTTTGTCACAGACTCCTGTCTGAGGAATTCTGAGCATAAAACGTGCCACGAAATGCCTTTTTAGCGCCCAAAACGAGCACGGTAGTCACTTGGGGGCAGGCCCGTGTGTCGCTTGAATAGCCGGGTGAAAGAGCTCACATCGTCATACCCTATCCGGTGGGTCACCGCTTCCACCGATAGGCCGGTGGTCTCAAGCAGCTCCCGGGCCGCTTCAACGCGCATGAGCTGGAGATAGTTCCGCGGGGTATCGCCGGTCGCCGCCTTGAAGCGACGTAACAGTGAGCGGGCGCTCAGGCCGCTGATACGACAGAGGTCGGCGGTATCAACGGCTTGGCAGTGATTCCGGTCGAGCCAGCTCTGAAGCTCAAGAATGGTTTCATCCTGGTGGTAGCGGCGGGTCTGTAGCGCCGTGTAGGGCGCCTGACTGCGACGACCGGCATCCACCACAAAAGCTTTGGCCAGCTCCCGGGCAATGCCTGCACCAGCATAGCGCTCAACCAGGAAGACCCCCAGATCCAGCCAGGCCATGCCGCCGCCGGCACAGGCTATGGCGCCGTCCACGGTGACCAGTTGCTCGGGCCGGCAGTGAACCTGGGGGTAGCGGGTGCGGAACAGGTCACTGTAACCCCAGTGGGTGGTGGCCTCACGGTTCTCCAGAAGTCCCGCCTCAGCCAGCAAAAAGGCCCCGGTGCAGTTGCTGGCTATATCACGGCCCTGCCGAGCCTGCTCCTCAAGCCAGCGCATTTCATCCTGACAGGTAGCCAGAGTGCTGAGTATCGGGCCGCCGATGGTAGGCACCAGAATCAGTTCGCCGGGGTCGGACTGGTGCAGGCTGCCATGGGCGGGAATGGTAATGCCATTCAGGCAGGGGCAGGGCTCTCCATCTCTGGTCAGAAGCCGGACACTGAAACGCTGCCTGGGCGTCTCGCCCTGTATTCTGGCCCAGGTCACGCCCGCGAGCTGGAACAGATCAATCATTCCGGTAATGGTACTGGCGAGGGCGCCGGGAAAGCCGAGAACGGAAACACGAACCATGGAGTCACTCAAGTTTGGCGGATCTCACCAAGATTGTGTCAGATATGACGGTTTTCTCAAGGGCCAGGCTATGACAGTCTTAGCGCTCTGACCTGGAGACGAGTGCATGACTGATACCCTGATCGATCGCCGTGACCTGGATTTTCAACTCTATGAAGTGCTGGACACCGAAGCCCTTTGCCAGCGTGAGCGCTTTACCGAGCATAGCCGTGAGACCTTCGACGCTGTTGTTGAGACCGCCGACAAAATGGCGCGGGAAAAATTTGCCACCCACAACAGCGCCGCCGACAAGAACGAGCCAAGATTCGTCAATGGCCAGGTTGAAATGCTGCCCGAGGTGAAAGAGGCGTTCGATGCCTACGCCCAGGCAGGCTTTATTGCCGGCCGTTACGATTACGAGCTCGGGGGTATGCAGCTACCGGAATCCGTCATGGCCGCCTGCAACGGGTTTTTTACCGCTGCCAATCCGGGCACCGCGGGTTATCCATTCCTGACCACCGCTGCCGCCAACCTGATCCGAGTGTTTGGCTCCCCTGAGCAGCAGGCCAAGTACCTGGCGCCCATGCTGTCAGGAAAGTATGCCGGCACCATGGCCCTCACCGAGCCCCACGCAGGCTCGTCCCTTGCGGACATCCGGACCTCGGCAACCCCAACCGGGGAAGGCGACTACCTCATCAAGGGCGCCAAGATCTATATTTCCGGCGGCGAGCAATCCATCACTGACAACATTGTTCATATGGTGCTGGCCAAGGTCAAAGGCGCACCTCCAGGTGTTAAAGGCATCTCCCTGTTCATCGTGCCCAAATTTCTCAGCGACGATAACGATCAGCTGACGGAACGTAACGGCGTTGCCCTGGCCGGGCTTATCCATAAGCTCGGGTATCGCGGCACCACATCGACCGCCCTCAGTTTTGGGGACGACGCGCCCTGCCATGGCTACCTGATTGGCGAAGCCCACCAGGGCCTCAAGTACATGTTCCAGATGATGAACGAGGCCCGCCTTGGGGTGGGTTTCGGAGCAGCGGTCATTGGCTATAGAGGCTATCTGCACAGTCTGGACTATGCGAAGGACCGGCTGCAGGGCCGCAAACCCTCAGAGCGGGATCCTGCTTCTGCGCCGGTGGCCATCATTGAACATGCGGATGTCCGTCGCATGTTGCTGGCCCAGAAGTCCTATGTCGAGGGGGGTATGTCCCTGTGCCTGTATGGGGCCCGCCTAGTGGACGACCAGCATTCCCATCCCGACCCTACAAAACGGGAAGAAGCCGGCAAGCTGCTGGATCTCCTGACTCCGGTTATGAAAGCCTGGCCGTCGGAATACGGTCCCAAGGCCAATGACCTGGCGATCCAGGTTTACGGTGGCGCGGGCTATACACGGGAGTACCCGGTTGAGCAGTGCTGGCGGGATAACCGGTTGAACCCGATCCACGAAGGCACCAACGGTATCCAGGCGCTGGATTTGTTGGGACGCAAGGTCTGGCAGGACCAGAGTCACGGTCTCCAGCTACTGATGAAAGCCATGCAGGTGGATCTGGAGGCGGCAACCTCACCCCGGTGCCAGCAGTGGGCACTGTCTCTCAGCGAAACCCTGCAGAGAGCCGTTCAGGTAACCCAGGCTCTGGGTAAAGCCTTGATGAGCGAGAACCCGGACAGCGTGCTGGCGAACGCATCCTGTTACCTGCACCTGTTCGGCCACATCACCATTGCCTGGATGTGGCTACGTCAGGCCAACGTGGCGCAACAGGCCCTGGCGGCCGGGGCAACCGGCACGGACGTGGCGTTCTACGAGGGCAAGCTACAGGCTGCCCAGTACTTTTTCCATTGGGAACTGCCGGGCGTGGCCCAGGATATTGTCTTGCTGGAAAATCGCGACGACACCTGCCTCAACATGAAGGCTGAATGGTTCTGATTATGGTTGCAAACTGCGCTTAACCTGTTGTCGTACATAAAATATATGTAATTGTCTGCGTGTTGTGAGTAACAATTCTTGTCCGTAGACTGGGGTGGGAGAATTGAAACACACCACATGAAGGAACGATCTATGAACAAGTTGACGCTGAGCGCACTGGCACTGTTACTTACCCTCGGTCTGGCAGGCTGCAGTGATGATGACTCTGAAGGCGTGGACATGGAACAGGCGGGTGACAACGCGGGCGAAATGGCCGACGACGCCGGTGATTCAATAGAGGAAGGTGCGGAAGATGCGACCGGCCAGCAGGAAGGCGCTTGGGAACAAACCAAGGAAAGCGCTGACGAAGCTGGTGATGCTATGGGCGAAGCCGCTGAAGACACTGGCGACGCCATAGAAGAAGGCGCGGAAGACACCAAAGATGCAGCAGAAGACGCTACAAACTAATGAGCCGCCAAGGCTTGAAGCATTTGTAGTCAGACCGGGAGTCCTGGTTACAGAATTGGTTTCCAGATACGCCGCCAGGGCAAGGGGCTCCCAGCCCTTTGCCCTGGCGGCTGTTTTTATGAGCCTCGCACTCTCAGGTTGCGCTCTCAGTCCTGATCCCCCTCTTGAGCTGGACTCTACCAGCGTCTCGCCTTCTGCCTCCCAAACCTCCTTCACTACTGAGATAGAGCAAACTCCCGGACGCCATGAGCTGCTGCGAAGACTGGAGCACGAACTTGTCGAACAGATGGAGGCCCTGGGTTACACGGCCACTGAATCAGACGCTGACCTTCAGCTTCGAGTTGGAATGGACGGGTTTGCTGCGGTTGAGCCACTGAATGAGCCGCGCACCGGGCGTGTTGAGTTGCGGATGAATTCGGGGGATCACCTGTTGCGGCTGGGACGCACGCCGACATTGAACGAAATTGCCCTTGATCACATGAGTGAGGACGAAATTTCCGCTATCGTCACGATCTTTCTTGAAGGGCTTCCTGACCGCTGACGAAATATTCCTGATTGCGAGTCTGAAGTTGGACTGGCTCCATTGTAAAGCTGAGCCAGTCGGGTAGAGCAGGCTTTACCCGACTGGCCTGGCGGTTTATCAATCTCAGACGGCTATTTCGCCGCCATCTTCCCGATAGATGACCACGGTTGCCGACCTGGGCCGGTTGCCGCCCTCGCCGAATGCGGTCGCGTCCCTGGACGATGCTGGCCATACGCTCCTGTCCATATTGAACAGTTCTCGGGTGCCACCTTCACCAGGATGTTGGACGTTAACAAACAGCGTCCGGGCATCAGGCGTGAGGTAGATGCCTGTGATTTCGCAGCCACTGGGGCCTACAAAGAAGCGTTTGAGCTGAATGCTCCCGGCGTCCTGGCCGACCAATGAGTCGACGCTGGCGGTACCGTCTGCGCCGCTGGTGGTGATGGTTTTCCGGCTGCCGTCGCCCACACTGCCGGGAATGGCCACAAGCATCTGGTTGTTGGTGGTGTCCCTGAGAGCGCCATCGTCGGTCTGAATCCAGATCAGCCCCCGGTGATCGATGAACAGGCCATCCGGACTGGAAAACTCGTTGTCAGCGGTCAGACCGGAGACGTTGTAGTCATCGTCACGGTCGGCGGCTGATCCAAACAGGAAAATATCCCAAGTGAAGCTGGTTGCGGCGCTGTTGTTGTCAATTTCTTTCCAGCGAATGATGTGGCCGTTGGCGTTAATCGCTCGAGGGTTGGCGGCGTCGGTCTCGTCGGCAGGACGGTTGGACTGGTTGCCATTGGTGAGGGTCAGGTAAACCTCTCGAGTGGTAGGGTGGACTGCTGCCCACTCCGGACGATCCATTTTTGTGGCGCCCACATGGTCTGCCGCAAGCCTGGCTGCGATCATGACATCGCCCTGATTGCGGAAGGTAAACAGCGGGTTGCTCTCGTCCAGACCGTTAATGCCATAGCTCAACTCTTTCCACTCGCCAGTACCGTCATCGTTAAAGATAGCTACGTAGAGTTTGCCGTCGTCCAGGTACTTGTCGCCGGTGGTCAGTCCACCGGAGGCCTCAGCCGGGTCCCAGTTGGCGTTGGAAACGTATTTATAGACGTACTCGCCCCGGGAGTCGTCGCCCATGTAGAACACCAGAGGCTTGCCGGCTTCGGCGGGGGCTGCCCAGGCGCCTTCGTGCGAGAAGCGTCCGAACGCGGTACGGACCCGGGGCCGCTGGGCCGGACGGAAGGGGTCGATTTCTGTCACATAGCCATGCAGGTTGGGTTCGTTCCGGAAGTCGCTCAGGGGGTCTGTGCCGGCCGCGGTAGCGTCGAAGCGGGCATAGACGTCGCTGCCAGAGTCGATGGTATCCCACTCGCGATAGGCCCAGGCCGATCCGACGCCGTAACGCTTTACCAGGGTGTTTTCGTCCGCGCTGCGACTGGCAGCATCGTCGCCCTTGGTGAAATAGGCGTACCAGTTTTCCTCGGCAGCAATGTAGGTGCCCCAGGGGGTATAGCCACTGGCACAGTTGTTCATGGTGCCCCAGCGCTTGGTGCCCTGGGGAGAGCTCTTGCTGCGAAGCAGGTCGGAACCCGCGGCCGGGCCTTTGACATCCATCTCGGTGAAGATGGTGACGCGACGGTTATAGGGAGAGCTGCGCACCACCTGCCACTCACCATTATTTCGGCGTACCTCAATGCAGGAGACGCCATGGCCGTTCATCTCACGGTCGACCTGGACTTTCGGACGGCTGCCGCTATTGTCGGCGGCGCTGATGACACCTGTTTCGTGAAGGGTGTTGTCCTCGAGGTTTTCATGGTTGATGCACAGAATGCCCCGATCGGACCGGTTCGGGTCGTACTGACCAGTGTCGCTAATGCCGAAGAACCACATGCCATCATGTTCATCACCTGAGCGTCGGTCGAAATCTACGTCGGTACCGTTGTTGAGATACTCGCTGATGCCATCCTCGATTGGATCACCTTTGGCAAACAGAACCTCGGCACGGTAGCCGGCCGGCACCCGGACGCGGTCTTCAAGAGAGGTGGGCACCGCCTCGAACCCAAGGCTCCGGGGCGTGCCGGTCGTCGGTTGGCCGCTGCCTGGCTGGGCTGGGGTTGAATCAGAGGACGAGCTGCCACAGGCTGACAACCCCAGTGCCCCTATCACACCGATGGTTGCAGCAGAGGCTGAGCCCTTGAGCAGTTGGCGGCGTGAAAGCCGTGCGGAAACCACGGAGTCAAAGGTACGGTTGCTGCTGGTGTTACTGTCCTCAACGGGATGGTGGCCCATGTCTTACTCCTTGTTCTCTCACCTGAAAAATGCCGGCCGTGGGGCAGACGTTGGCGCCATCTTTATCGTGGATGGCTGTGGTGGGAGATTGAAGGCCTTACATGACAGTTTCCCGACGGGAAGATGACAGTTGCTTAAAAGTTCGGATGGAGGGGCTTCTGTGCAAAGTTTTACATTAATGATGCATCGCAAATGCAATGAATAGCCTAAAGTAGAAGTTATACAGGCGCCAAAGTTGCATAGGATGCTGTAATCGAAGACCGGTGGCAGAAGATTGCCGGCTTTGTTGGCGGTTATCTTTCTGGGGTTCTGGAGGTTGGCATGGGGTTAATAGGTCCTGCGGTTGCTGTATGGGGGAGCATCCTTGGTGTGTCAGTTGCGGTTTTGGGGGTTGTCGTGGCGCCATTTCTAGGGCTTGACCCGGTGTCGGTTCTTATTGGCCTGATTCTGGGCATGGCCTACGCCGCAGGGTACTTGATTGTAAGGGCCCTGGAGCCGGTCGACCGCGCATTGAAGGCGCTGGAGGCCGGTGAAACACAGAAGGGCAACCTCCTTTGTGATCGTATACCAGGCCTGATTGCAGACGCTGATACGGGGCGCAATCTCGTGGCATCTCTGTCATCCGGGGCGGACTCCAATGCCATTTCTGCCGCTGAAGTCTCCTACGCCGCAGATCAGCTCAAGGCCCGTCTTGACCGCCAAGTGGGCGAAACCGCACAGATGGCGGATTACGCCGGCCAGATTACGGATACTGTCCGTCAGTCATCGGAACAGGCAGCAGGCGCATCGGCCACGGCCCGACAGGCAAGCAGCCTGAGTCAGGACGGCAAATCGGCGCTCACCAACGCCATCGAGAATATCCGCCTGGTGCACCAGCAATCAGAAGAGACCCTCGGGCTGATCAAGGAACTCAACGGCAAATCCGAGAAGATCCAGGGTGTGACCAGCGTCATTCAGGGTATCGCTGAGCAGACCAATCTGTTGGCGCTCAATGCAGCCATTGAAGCTGCCCGGGCCGGAGAGCAGGGCCGGGGCTTTGCCGTGGTCGCTGACGAAGTTCGCCAATTGGCAGGCCGAACGGCCCAGGCTACAGGTGAGGTTGCCGAGACCCTGGACGCCATACGGGTGGATACCGGGGTTATCGTTTCCCGTATCCAGAAACTGGCTGAAAGCGTCGACAGCGGTTTGCAGTCGGTCGAAGGGGTAGGGGATCGCCTGGGAGAAATCCAGCACCAGTCCGACCAGGTCGAACGCCAGGTGGCGACTATTGCCGAGGGCGGCCAGCACAACGAAGCAAGTCTGCAGCAGATGTTCCAGGCCATTGAAGTGCTGCGGGATGAGATGTCCGAAAGCGATGCCAGCGTCAAATCCCTGGCCAGCCAGGCGGCCATGCTGATGGAACTGGCGGAGAACACCAACGCCGTTTTCGCACTCAATAGCGACGCCAGCTACCACCAGTTTTTCTATCATCAGGCCCGGGCAGGAGCAGACCGGATTGGCGAAATGTTTGAGCAGGCCCTGGCCGGCGGGAAGCTGGCCGATGCCAAGCTGTTTGACAAGTCCCGGACGCCCATCCCGAATACCAACCCGCAGAAATACAGCAGCGGCTTTGATCACTTCACTGATGAAAAGCTACCTGCGATCCAGGAGCCAGTCAGGACAGCCCATAACGCGATGGTTTACGCCATTCTCACTGCTCCGGACGGCTATGTACCGACCCATAACCGGGACTTTGCCCACAAGCCGTGCGGCGATCCGGCTGTCGACTTGGTGAAAAGTCGGAGCAAGCGGCTGTTCAATGACCGCACCGGCGCGCGTTGCGGCAGCCATACCCAGAACATGCTATTGCAGACCTACCGCCGTGACACCGGCGAAATCATGCATGATCTGTCCGTACCTGTCTTTGTCAAAGGTCGTCACTGGGGCGGGTTCCGTCTGGGTTACCGACCCAAGGAGCAGACTGAACAATCCTGATGTCAAGCTTTGGGGCAGGGCCTGCGGCACGGTCAAAGGCCAGGTTGCAGGTGATCGGCCCCAGCCTGCATCAGAACTGAGGTAAGTCTCTCCATAAACCCGCCGCCGTGACGCCAGTAGTGCCAGTAAAGGTTGACGGTGACTCCCCGACCCGGCGCCAGGTCGACGAGCTGTGCGTCAGGGTCGGCCAGCCTGGCCTGCAGGTCCGGGATCATGCCGTAGCCCAGACCGGCCAGCGCCAGACGCACGAAACCCTCGGAAGAGGGGCACAGGTGATAGGGAAAATACCCATGGTAATTCCATTGGCCAAGGAACCTGTGGTGGAGTTGATCATTGGGGCCGAACACGATGGCCGGTGCGGCCTCGAAGGCGGCGGGGGAAGGCCCCGCCGAAAAATACCGGTCGACATAGCTCTGCCGGGCCAACGCCCGATAGCGCATTTGGCCCAACGCCACTGACCGGGCCCCGGCGACCGGTTGCTCAGCGCTGCACAGGCAGGCAGCCACATCCCCTTCCCGCATTCTACGCAAGCCTACATCCTGATCTTCTATAACCATATCGAGTAAAAGCCCTTCGCGCTGACAGAAGGCGCCGATCGCCTCTGCCCACCAGGTCGCAAGGCTATCTGCGTTCAAGGCGATGCGCAGGCGGGTGGTGCGGCTGGTCAGAGAAGGGATCTGCTTGTGCAGGTCCCGTTCCAGCAATTGCACCTGCTGGATATGGTTCAGCAGTTGCTGGCCCGCTGGGGTTGCCCGCAGGGTAGGGTGGCGGCTGAGTACCGGCTGGCCCAGGCGAGTCTCCAGGAGCTTGATACGCTGGGAAACAGCTGATTGGGATAGCCCCAGCACCAGCCCGGCACGCTCGAAACCGCCGGTCTCAACCACCGCCATCAAAGCGTCGAGGAGTTTGTAGTCCAGCATAAGTTTAACTTATAGAGTATTAGGAGTATGAATTTTAAGTATAGCTGATCGCAGGTATTCTTGGGCCTCAACTATTCGTTCCACTGGAAAATGCCCATGTTACAAAGCTACCTTACCGGCCTGATGGTGTGCGGTGGGATTATCGTCGCGATCGGTGCACAGAATGCCTATATTCTCGGGCAGGCGTTCCGGCGTGAGCATCACTGGTGGTCCGCAGCCATGTGCATGAGTGCGGATGCGTTGCTCTTTACACTCGGGATGCTTGGGGTGACAGCTGCGCTAGTGGCGTTTCCGTCAGCACTTGATGTACTGCGGTGGAGTGGCGTGGCCTTTCTGCTCTGGCTGTCCTTCCTGGCCATGGGCCGTGCCCTGCGGGGTCGATCGGTGCTTCAGGCGGACGCTGTGTCCAGGCGCAGTCTCAAGGCGGTGCTTCTTACCACCCTGGCGGTAACACTGCTCAACCCCCAAGTGTATCTGGATACCCTCCTGCTGATTCCGGCAGTCGGTGCCCAGCAGCCGGAGCCGATGGTTTTCCTGGCCGGTGCCACCAGCGCCTCAGTGATCTGGTTTACCCTGCTGGCATGGGGAGGGGCCGCCCTGGCGCCGGTGCTCAATCGCCCTGCTGCCTGGCGGGTGATCGACGGTTCCATTGCCCTGATCATGCTTGCGATCGGGCTCCACCTGATGTTAAACGGTATTGTAATGCCCGAAGGATCGGTGTCCTGAACCGGTCCGTTTTATAATACCGGCAAACGTTTATGAGGTTGAGGAATGACTGATCGAGATGCTGATTTTACCAGCGGTGGCGCAGATGATCCGATTGTCCGGCGTGGCGAGCCCGGCCGTAATCTGGCGGTGGCAGTCTATGTGCTGCAGGCACTGTCGTTCTTTCTCGGCGGGATAACCGGTCTTGCCGGCGTCATTATCAATTACGTCAAGCTGGACGATGTGCGGGGAACCTGGATCGAGCCCCATTTCCGCTGGCAGATCCGGACCTTCTGGATCGGCTTGCTGTGGACGGTTATCGGTGTCGTAACCACTATGATCATTATCGGATGGTTTATTCTTCTGGCCATCGCGATCTGGATTATCTACCGCATCGTCAAGGGCGCTCTTGCGCTGAATGAGGGCAAGAGCCCCTGAGGCCACTGGCGGGAGGCAGGCAAGCAAAAAGCCGCTAACAGCCGAGGGTGCGCCCGAGGATACAGCGATTATCAGCACTTGAGTCGTCTTCGGGCACCAGGTAGGCAACATACGAGGTCGGCTCAGGATAAAGTGCCCCCACCCAGCTAACCGATGACAGACCGGTCAAACAGAACACCATGGCGAATGCAAAACGGTTCATGGTTTCCATCCATCTAATTAATGAACTTAAATTCATTATATATTAATTCCAAGCAATAACACGATTGCTCTGGTGACATACGCCGGGGCCTCTAGGGCAACAGGTGGCCAGGCGGACCCTGGAGAGGCGTGTACGATTTGGATGGCCAGCGGCTTTTCGATGTTTGACATGAATGCTGCAAGAGCTAAGAGCAGAGCCGGCTTAATACTCCTGTTCCACTTCCCTCAAGCGCAATGCGCTGAGGGTTCCGACCAGGCCCATCAGTCCCAGAAGGATGATGACGGCGGCGTTGGAAACCAGTGAGGCCAGAGCGCTCAGGCCCCCCGCCACAAGCAGCAGGACGCCGATCACGGTATTGCTGACTGCGGTGTAGTCAGTCCGTTTGTTACCACCAGCCATATCGACAAGATAGGTTTTACGGCCCAGGCGAACGCCGGCATGGGCGATGCTCAGGATGAAGAAGGCCAACGGGTATAGCCAGGCTGATAAGGTGCTGTTATCCGAAAACACCGCAAGGGTCCCGACAATCAGACAGATACCGCTTGCAATGGCGGCACCGCGGATCATGACCTGCCGGCTTGACCGGTCGGCCATCCAGCCCCAGACACTTGCACTCAGGGAACTGGCCAGGCTGCTAGCGAGCAGAAAAGCCCCGAGTAGCATGCCCGATTCGTTTTGTTGCTGTGCGAGCAGCACGAAGTAGGGGGCGGCCAGGGCAGAGCACAGCAATAGGGCGCGGGTGATGACGAACTGCCGGAACGGCGGGTCATCCCTCAGCAAGGTCAGGCTGCTGAATGCTTTTTTCAGGGCGTTGCCTCCGCCCCCTGTTTCCCCGGCCTCTTCTTCCACGCCAGCAAAGAGGCCGCCAGCTACCAGCCAGAGGCTGGATGCCAGCAGTAGCAAAATGACATAGAACACCAGTGACGGGTCGCCCCGGTCCCAGAACAGCAACAGGGTGAGCGCTACGGTGGCGGACCCGCCAATGGTTGAAGCCAGACCGGACAAGCGGCCCCGGCGCGCCTTGGGAACACATTTGCCCTGAACATCCTTCATCGCAATAGAGCAGAACCCCCGGGCCAGGGAAAAGCACACCAGGGCGGCTATTACCCCAGCCCCGGCGTTGTAGCCGTCGAGGAACCAGACGCTGGCAGCCATCGCCATGACGCTGCCTGCCTGCCCCAGGCTGCCCAGCACCCAGAACCACTTGCGAACCGGCTTGCGTCTTACCCATGCGCCGATAATCATCTGGGGAATGAGCGAACCGGATTCCCGAATAGGCACCAGCCAGGCCACCAGGGCTGGTGCCCCAACCGCGCCGAGCAGCCATGCAAGTACGGTTTTCGGGCTGATCAGCAGGTCCCCCAGCTTGGTCAGTACCAGGCTCGCCAGGATCAGGAAGAAATTGCGAGGCACCTCCCGGCAGGCATCATCCGAGATGTCAGTGCAGGCTCTTGCGTCCTCTTCATTGGCAATCAGAGCGTACAGTCTGTCTGCTGTGTCACGGTTAGCCTGGGACACGACGATCTCCGCTGGTTGAACTGGCTCATAAGTATGTTGATAGCCGTAAGTGGGTTCAAGACCCCGGCAGTTCGTTTGCCATGGCACAGGCAAGGGTTGCTGAATGCACCAAGCTGCGGCCTAATGGCGTCAGATTTTTGGTTCCAGGACATTTCTTCTCATGCTCAGCTATCTCCATGCCTTCCACGCCGGGAACTTTGCCGACGTCCAGAAGCACGCCGCCCTGTATCTTGCCTTGAAACTGATGAAAGCCAAGGCCAGCCCCATCAGCTGTTTTGATACCCACGCCGGAAGCGCCCTGTATGACCTGAGCAGTCCCCAGGCCCTTAAAACCGGCGAGGCCAGGGGAGGCGTCCAGGCCTTATGGCCCCACAGGAAGCACCTTCGGGCAGCGGATTGGCCTGGCTTCTGGTCCTGCGTCGAGGCCCTGAACCCGGGCACGACAGACCTCAGGTTCTATCCGGGGTCGCCGGCCTGGATGAGTTGTCTCACAGGCCCGGCTGATGCGATGACAGGGTTCGAGCTGCACCCGAACGAGAATTCACGACTGGCTACCTGGGCGGATCAGCACGGGTTGCAGGTAAGAAAAGAAGACGGGCTACGTGGCTTGCTGCGCAATCTGCCACCAAGGACTCCTCGATTGCTGGGGCTGATCGACCCCTCTTATGAGATCCGCAAGGACTACCGTGAGGTAGGAGAGACTCTGGTAAAGGCTTGGCGCAAATGTCGCCACGGGGTCTACCTTATCTGGTACCCCATACTGCCGGACCGCCCCCACCGGGAGCTGCTTGATATTGTGCTGGCCAGCCCGGTGCAGAAAGTCCTGCAAAGCGAGCTGCTACTTCATAAAGTTTCGGCCCGTGGCATGCTCGGCAGTGGCATGCTGGTAGTCAATCCGCCTTGGGGACTGCAGGAACGCCTCGACGCCATGCTGGCCGAAGCCGGCGAAGACCGGTTCCTGGCTGCGGACCACCGCCTCGCCTGGCTGGTGCCGGAGCAGTAACGGAAAGCCCGCGCCCTCAGGGGGCACTGCCCCGGGCCTTGTTCAAGCTATTCTTCGGAGGTGTTCTGCTCCCCTGACCCCAACTCGTCTATGCGTCGGGTTATGAAGTCCAGTAACTGCCTGCCCCGCTCGCCAGTGTTCTCGATGTAGATCTCACGGACGCCCATACTGGCTTCGCGAAAGGGTTCCCGCTGGGCATCGCTCAAGTGTACAATTTCGGTATCCGTTTCGTTTTTGATTTGCTCAAGCCTCTGGTCGTTGTACTCGGCCTGCTTTTCGTAAATGAAATCCACCATGCGTTCACGGACATCGTTGAGCCACTGTTTCTGTTGGTCGGGCAAACTGTCGTACCAGGTTTTATTGCTAATGACCGTGGATATGAATTGCGCATGCCGGGCCATGGTCATCACATCCTGTACTTCGTGGAAGCTCATCTCTTCTATGGCGAAAACCGGGTTGACCTGGCCATCGATCTGCTTGAGCTGCAGGCCGCTGTAGACTTCGGAGTAGGGCATCTGGGCCGGGTGCGCACCGTAGGCCTCATAGGCCTGGGCGACGATGGGAGAGGTCATGGTCCGCATCTTGAAGTCGCGAAAATCCTCGAGAGTTTCAAGAGGCTTATTGGCAGTCCACACCATCTCGCCCTCGGGTATGATGCCCAGCAGTTTAAGGCCCTTTTCGCCGTAGGGCTCGCTCAGCAAGTCATGGAGTTCGTCACTGGCCAGTACCTGCTTGTTGATCGAGTTGTCGTCTGATAACACGAAGTGGAGCGTGAAAATGCCAACTTCCGGGATCACTTTCGCCAGGTGGCCTGGCGAAGCGAAAGCCAGTTCCACGTTTGCTTCACGTACAATCTCGGTCAGTTTGGATGAGGTCCCAAGAGTGCCGTAGGGATATATTTCAACCCGTATAGTTCCGTCAGAGCTTTTTTCGATCCGCTTCTTGAACTCTTCCGCGTAGGCGTCCTGAACACTGCCCGTGATTTCCTCCAGGCCAAAGCGCCAGGTTACGGGTTCGTCCCGACTTGCGGGCTCGGAGCTGGTGTTTGTCTGGGAATGGGAGGAGGTTACATTCTGAGCCTGAGTTTCGCTTTCAGTGCCCTCAGAGCAGCCGGCAAGGACGAACACGGCCGAAATCGCAAGGCTTCCCAGCCAGCGCTTGAGTGTTGGCATGTGCAAATCTCCTTTTTGTTTTATGTTTCTTCCTTTGCTTTTCGCACATTCAAACGATAACACAGTATCTGATAGGCCGCTTCGGTGGCGCTGTCAGCCTTTTCGGGGCAAAAAAACCCCGCGTATGCGGGGTTCGTGACAGCCTTGGATATTTTACATCATCGAATCGATACGGTTGCGCACTTCAGGCTGGCTGTTGTAAGCGGTGGCAATCGCATTGTAAGTGGGGATGTCCAGGCCGGCGTCGTCAATTGCAGACGCCATCTCTTCATTGGCTTCCATCTGCAGCGACTGGGCCTTTTCCTGGGAGTCTGTGCTCTCGATCTTGCCCATATATTCTTCGCGAATTTCGTTGATGTCTTCCTGGGCATCAATGAACTGCTTCAGTTCTTTGTCATCATAGTTGGCCTGGGCGCCCTGGGTCTGTTGATTGCCTTGGGTCTGCTGGGAACCCTGGGTTTGTTGCGCAATTGCCGGTGCACTGGCAAGCATTGCAAGGCTCACGGTAACGGAGGCTAGAAGTGTTTTCATGAATAGGTCCTCTTTGTTGACTGGTCTCAAAGCATCTTTTCAGAAGATGCGACGACCGTGGGTTAATGCGCACTGGGACAATATACAACCTCCATGCCAACCGGCATTTTTACGGTTCATAATAATTTAAAAAGTGATAAAACAATTAGTTATGGGTTTTTGAAGATGTCGGTCCGTTAACGTCTGTTGTGGCGATATGCCACATGGGGCAATAATGTGGGACATTTTTTCTGAATCACTGCTATCGGGAACGCCTGATTTTAGGAACCACAGTTTAGGAACCACAGTATGAGCCGACTCAGATTCGCGCGGCCGGTGTTTGCCTCCTTACGCCTCAATCTGGTGATCAGTATTGTTCTCCCCCTGATGATTCTGAGTGGAGCAGCCATCTATATCGGTCTTTCTGCAGTGGAGAGCCGGCTTGAGGAGCGCTTGCGGGAAGATCTTGAACTGGTGGCTACCGCCGCCAGCGGACCATTGTCCCAGGCCATGAGTGAGCAGGACGAAATCGTTCTGAGCGAGACCCTCAAGTCCATTTTCCGTATTGGACGGGTGTACGGCGCTTCTGTTTATGACCGCGAAGGACGGCAAATAGCCAGCCTGGGCATTACGAACGCGACTCTGAACCGGAGCCGAAGAGCAGCAGAGGTCATCGACAGTGGACGCCTCGGCGGCGACTTCCGGCGGGTGGAGGGCGTTGATGTGTTCTCCCAGTTCACGCCACTGATTGCCCGGGACGGGCGGATCAAGGGACTGCTGCAGATTACCCGCAAGCGCAGCGATTTTCAGGATCAGATCGCCATGATCCGCACCTGGGGCATTGTGACCTGGAGCATTCTCTCGCTGATCGTCACGCTCGTGGTCGTACTGGGCCATTACGGCTCGATCGGCCGGCATGTCAGCCGCCTGCTGGGGGCGATGGACAATCTTGCCCCCGGACGCTGGACCCTGGCCACGACGGCGTCGGGACCCCGGGAAATCAGGGACATTCATGAGGGTCTTCGGACCCTGGCTCAGCGGATGGCGGTGGCTGAACGTGAGATCGTGGCTCGGATGAAGCGTGAGCAGGCGCTTGCGGAGCGTCTTGAGTACCAGGAAAAAATTGCCATGATAGGCCGGGTTGCCGGCGGTGTGGCCCACGAGCTGGGTGCGCCTCTGAGTGTTATCCAGGGCAGGGCCGGCATTCTGGCGCGAACTGCTACCGGCGCCGATCAGCAACGGCAACTGGCTGACATCCATAACCAGGTTGAACGCATGACCCGGATCATCGAGCAGTTGCTGGACTGTTTCCGCCACGTGCCGGACTCCCGTCGTCCTGTCGATCTGGGCAAAGTGCTCAGGGAAACCCTCGTACAGCTGGTGGAGGATCCTAAGTGCCAGGGAGCCAGTCTCCAGGTTCACGGGGTCGCCAGTATCGCCAATATAGAGGCCGAGCCAACCAGGCTGAGCCTCGCCTGCATGAACGTGGCGCGCAATGCCTGCCAGGCTTCCCGCTTCTGTGCCCGGGTTTCGCTGATACCCCATGCCGACAGCTGGGAAGTGAGGGTCGAGGATGACGGCCCCGGCATTGCGCCCGAGTTGCACGAGCAGATTTTCGAGCCTTTCTACAGCACCCGTCCGGCAGGGGAAGGCACAGGACTCGGGCTGGCGGTGGTGAACAGCGTCATCAAGGAACACCAGGGCCGGCTGGAAGTGGCAGAGAGTGAGCTCGGTGGCTGTCGGATGAGCCTGATCTTTCCAAGGGCCACAGCTGGAGCCCATCAAGATCACAGTGACCGTAAGGAGGCCGCAAGATGACGTCCACGCCACCCAGGATCCTGCTGGTTGAGGATGACGCCAGCCTGCGCATGTTACTCGGGGAAGAGCTGGAAGCCGACGGCTACCAAGTCGAGTCAGTGGGCACCTGCGCCGATGCTACAGCCAGCGCCAGGGAGGATCTGCCCGACCTCATCGTGTCTGATCTCCGGCTGCCGGATCAGGACGGCATGGTGTTGTTGCAAAGGCTCCGCGCCGAGGGGCACGAAGTCCCGTTCATCATCATCACCGCTTTTGGCACTGTTGGGCAGGCCGTCGACGCACTCAAGGCCGGGGCTGACGATTTTCTCACCAAACCGCTCTCCATGGACCACCTGAGGCTCAAGGTCAGACGCCTGCTGGCCCATGCCGCGGTGATCAACGAACTGGAGCGCTACAAATCCCAGCAACAGCAGGCAACCTGGCACGAACTGGTGGGTGAAAGTGATGTTATGGCCAGTCTGCGAAAGCAGATTACCCAGATTGCCAAGAGCCACGCGCCGGTACTGGTTACCGGTGAGAGTGGCACCGGCAAGGAACTGGTGGCGCGGGCAATTCACCGGGAGAGTGAACGGCGCGATGGCCCGTTCCTGCCGGTCAATTGTGCCGGCATTCCGCAAGAGCTCATGGAAAGCGAATTCTTCGGCCATGAGGCCGGGGCGTTCACGGGCGCCAAACAGGCCCGCAAAGGCCTGTTTGCCGAGGCTGTCGGCGGCACGCTCTTGCTCGACGAAATCGGCGAGATGCCCATCGCCCTGCAGGCGAAGCTGCTGCGAGTACTGCAGGAACAGAAGGTGAAGCCGGTGGGATCCGATCATGAGGAGTCGGTGGATGTCCGTATCATTGCAGCTACCCATGTGGATCTGCTCAAGGCGGTGGCAGAAGGCCGGTTCCGGGAAGACCTCTACTACCGGCTCGAGACTCTGATGCTAGTGGTGCCGCCGTTGCGTGAGCGGGGGGACGATATTGAACTGCTGGCGGTGAATTTCCTGGCGGAAGCTGCAGCCCGCCATGGCCGTGGCTTTATGCGGCTGAGTGAACATGCCAGCCAGATACTTGCCGACTACCCCTTCCCCGGCAATGTCAGGGAACTGGCCAGCGCCGTTGAGCGAGCCGTCACCTTTTGTGACGGGGACGTGATCCGCCCTGAGCATCTGCCCACCCGCATACGCCAGCGCACGACCGGTGCAGTGGACAATGTTCGTGGCCGTCCGCAAGGCAACCTGGCTGAATGGCCGAGCCTGGAACAGGTCCAGCAGGCTTACGTGCGGGACGTGATTCAGGCCGCTGAGGGCAATAAGCGCCGGGCAGCCCAGATTCTTGGGGTCAATCGACGGACACTGTATCGCTGGTTGGAGGAGGACCGTGGGCCAGGGAATGGCCTGGACGAAGGTACGAGCCTGTGAAACGTCAATCCCAGGCGATGTTGTTCGGGCTTGGGGCCGTACTGCTGTGGTCCACCGTGGCTACGGCGTTCAAGCTCTCGTTGCAGGTGCTGACACCAGCCCAGCTTCTGCTGGTGGCCTGTCTGGCGTCCGTGTTTGTGCTGGCGGGTGTACTGGTGGTCCAGGGCCGTTGGCATCTTGTTTTCAGGCTGACCCGACGACAGTACGTTCAGTCCATGGGTATGGGGCTGGTCAATCCCTGCCTGTACTATTTTCTGCTGTTCGGCGCCTTTGACCGCCTCCCGGCCCAGGAGGCCCAGCCACTCAACTATACCTGGGCCCTGGTTCTGGCTTATCTGTCGGTCCCCTTCCTCGGGCAGCGGCTACGGCCCATAGACCTGATAGCAGGCCTGGTCTGTTACAGTGGCGTGGTGGTGATTGCCACCCGCGGCGACCCCCTGTCCCTGTCGTTTTCCGACCCCCTGGGGGTTGCCTTCGCCCTGGGCAGCACGCTGGTCTGGGCGTCCTACTGGATCATCGCCACCCGGGATACCCGGGACCCGGTGGTGGGCCTGCTACTGAATTTCCTCTGCGGCCTGCCTGTGATCGCGCTCTACTGTGGCTTCACCGATGGCTTTGATTTCCTGTCATTCCAGGGCATCGCCGGGGCGATCTACGTGGGCGTTTTCGAAATGGGTGTGGCTTTCGTGCTCTGGTCCTATGCCATGAAGAAGGCCGAGAACACGGCCCGCGTCAGCAACCTCATTTTCATCTCGCCGTTTCTGTCCCTGGTGTTTATCTACTTCATTCTTGGCGAGGAGATCCTGGGTTCCACCTATGTGGGCCTGGTGCTGATCATGGGGGCCTTGTGGGCCCAGCAGCACCTGGGCCGGACAAAGCCGATAACGGAGCCCGCAGGAGGATGAGCCAGTGGTACCTCTACCTTGTCAGGACCGCTGCCGGCGCGCTCTATACTGGCATTACGACGGATGTGGACCGGCGTTTTCGCGAGCATCAGGGAGCAGGCGGTCGTGGTGCCCGGAGCCTACGGGGCAAAGGGCCGCTGGCCCTGGTTTTCTCAATGGCCGCCGGCGACCGTGCCTGTGCCTCGCGCCTGGAATGGCATGTCAAACAGTGGCCCAGGGCCCGCAAGGAAGCCCTGGTGAGCGGAGAGATTGCATTGCCGGACCTGGGCCAGGCGGGATCCGGGCCGGAGCACTAGCTGTTACCAAAGAAAGCCGCGCTAGTGGCTCAGTATGGTCATGATCCTGCGAGTCACGGCGCTGGGGAACAGCTTGTTGCTCAGCACCAGTGACTTGAACTGCAACCCCACAAGATGATGTACGTCCTTGCTAAGATGGGCTTTCCAGATTTCTTTTGCCAGGTCGTCCGGTTTCAGGTTGACCCCGAGCCGGTCGATGACCGGCGCTTTGAAGGTCTGGCGGTCGACCATCGGTGTTTTGACGAAGGGGGTCATGATGTCCTGCACAAAAATGTCGTGGTCCTGCCATTCCACATTGAGCGCTTCGGTGAGGCCCCGGACCGCAAACTTTGAGGCCGAGTAACTGGCAAAATGGGGGGTACCGTAGAGCGCAGAGGCTGAGCTCATATTGATCACCCGGGCATCGGGCGTCGCCTTCAGTAACGGGAAGGCCTCGTGGCAGACCCGCATCAGCCCGGTGACGTTGATGTCGATCATATTGGCGTGGTCGGCCATGGTAATGGTCTCGAACTGGCCCACATGTAAAATGCCGGCCGAGTTCAGAAGCAGGTCGAGCCGGCCGGCACTGAATTCTGAAAAACCCCTGAATGCCTCGCAAACGGAATCGGCATCCGTTACATCGCAGACTGCACTCCAGTGATCACCCTCCAGTCGGTTTTTCAGCTTCTCAAGGGCAGGGCCATTGAGGTCCAGCAGGCCGACACGCCAGCCCTGCTGTGCAAACCGCATGGCTGTGGCAGCGCCAATGCCTGAAGCGGCTCCGGTGATCAGCATATAGTTCATGGTGTTTGCCCTCTTCTGATGTGAGCCGAGGCTGTGGCAAGCGCATCGGTCGCGCGGTCGAGCTGACCGGCATGGACCTGGAACACGTGCCAGAGGTCGTTGTAGATCTCAAGAACAGTCTCCACGCCATGGGCCTGGGCCCGGTCGGCCAATCTCTGGGCGTCGTTGAGCAGGATTTCCTGACTGCCCACCTGGATCAGCAATGGTGGTAGCCCTGAAAGGTCGCCGTAAACTGGCGAAACCCCTGGCGACGTCAGTGACTCGCTGCCGGCATAAAGCGTTGCAGATTTGTCGATCCAGCCTTTGTTAAGGATCGGCTCGCAATCCGGCCGGTAGAGCTGGCTATTAGTGAGATCGGTCCATGGCGAAAATAGGCAAAGTGACCTGGGCATAGGATGCCCCCCATCCCGCAGCGCCATAGCCAGGGCAAGCGCGAGGCCTCCACCCGCAGAGTCTCCAGCCAGGGCAATATCCGTGGGCGAGCAGCCTTCGTCCAGTAACGCCAGGTACACCGCCTGGGCGTCCTCTAACGCCGCCGGGTATGGGTGCTCCGGTGCCAGCCGGTAGTCAGGTACGATGACCTCAAGCCCGGTGCCCTTTGCCAGGTGGCCGGCCACACCGGCGTGGGTGGAGGCCGAGCCGATAACATAGCCGCCGCCGTGGAAGTAGATCAGGGCGCCGGTGCCGCGCACATCATGGCTAACCCGGCTGACCGGAACATCGCGGTAGCTGGCCGACTCAAACCGGCAGCCCCGGGGCGGCCGGGAGGACCGGTAGGCCTGCCTGATGAGGACCCGCTGCAGGCCTATGGGTATTCTTGCGTTGAGCATGGGGCTAACCAGCCTCTGCATGGTCTGGCGGAGGCCGACTTCAAGCATACTCTGGAACATTACTGTCTCCCGGTCAGTTGTGCGGGGTGTTCTAACGGGGGCAGCATAGCGCCTCCCCGATACCGACGCCATGACCGGTGTGACAGGTAGCTCGGGGCAATTATTGCCACATCAGAGCGTGCCCCTACCGCCATTGGGTGTGGTAGTCTGTCAACGGTGCAGAGCCTGGCTTTGACCGAGCCACATCAGGATACTCAACCCGTTCTAACAGGCGCGCTTATCCCCGTGTATTGGAAAACCGACATCATTGATATCCCTGGCTGGGACAGGGCCTCGCTTCTGGCGCAGCTGGCGGTCTTCGACCCCGCCGAGCCCCGGAAACTGACAGAAGAAGCGCAGGCCTACTGCCGCTTTTACGGTCTGGACCTCTGGGTTGAGCATCCCGATGTAACCTACTGGCAGGGTTCCCTGGACGCTGGCGGGCACCGGGTGGCGGTGCATTATTATCGCCGTCCGAAAGCCAAGGGCACGGTGTTCATTTTGCACGGCTATTTCGATCATGTAGGTCTTTACAGTCAGCTCATTGACCGCTGCCTCGGTGCCGGCTTTGATGTGCTCGCCTACGACCAGCCCGGCCATGGCCTTTCCAGCGGTACCCCTGCCGCTATAGGCAGTTTTCTGGAATACCAGGCGGTTCTCGCGGATGTGCTTGCCGCTGTCAGGGACAAGGTGAGACATCCCTGGTACGCGGTCGGTCAGAGTACGGGCGCTGGCATTCTCATTGATTATCTTTTGTCCAACCAGCACTCCCAGGAGACTTCCTGTTTCCGCCGCGTGGTGCTGCTGGCGCCGCTGGTCCGGCCCATGGGCTGGCTGGGGGCTAAGCTCCTGCACAGCATGGCCCGGCCTTTCATGACACGCTGGCGCCGGATGTTCTCGGCTAACAGCGGCAATTCCCGCTTTCTGCGATTCCTCAAGGAAGTAGACCCGTTGCAGGCCCGGGCTGTGCATGTTGACTGGGTCTCGGCCCTGCGCCAATGGGTGCCCCATGTGGAAGGCGCCCCTCCGGTGGATTTTCCGGTAACGGTTGTTCAGGGTGAAAAAGATTTAACGGTCGACTGGCAGCACAATTTGCGTATTATCCGAAACAAATTCTCGTCAGTAGAGGAACTCAGGATCCCCGACGGGCGTCATCATCTGGTGAATGAAGCAAAAGACTTGCAGTCGACGGTATTCAACACGATCATTCACACCTTCGAAGATGACGCAGTAGCCTATTCGAAAGCCTGTTAAGCGCTTCAGGTCTGCCCAATTGGTTCCATCTGATTTACCAGGAGTTTGATGTGAAAAAACTATTTTTGGCACTAACCCTAGCCACAGTGGGCCTGGGCGGTTGTATGACCTATGACCCCTACACCGGCGAAGAGAAGACCTCCAGCGCCACCAAGGGCAGCATTATCGGCGCCATCGGCGGTGCGGCCGTCGGCGCTGCCACCTCCAGCAAGAGTGACCGGGGCAAGGGTGCCCTGATCGGTGCGGCCTCGGGCGCAGCAGTTGGCGGAGGTATCGGTTACTACATGGACCGTCAGGAAGCCCAGCTGAGGCAGAAGCTTGAAGGCACCGGTGTGAGGGTCGTCCGCAATGGTGACGAAATCGAGCTGGTCATGCCCGGCAATATTACCTTTAACGTGAATGAATCCAGTATCCAGCCGTCATTTACCAACGTGCTTGAGTCCGTGGCCACGGTTCTCAACGAGTACGACAAGACCATCATCCAGGTCGAAGGCCATACCGACAGCACCGGTTCCCAGAGCTACAACCAGCTGCTCAGTGAGCAGCGCGCCTCGTCGGTCCGCGACTTCCTGCTGAACCAGGGCATTGCTCCAAAGCGCACTCGAGCCGCAGGCTATGGCCCGCGCTACCCCATCGCCTCCAATGATACCGCTTCAGGCCGGGAACAAAACCGCCGGGTTGAACTGACACTGGTGCCGATGGAGCAGTAACAGTCTGCCTGTAACAAAAAAACCCACCGCTGGTCCGGTGGGTTTTTTTATGCCTGGGCAAACCATGCTGATGGCTGCCGCTGCCAGACATCTGGAATGTCAGGTTTTGGAATGTCCTGTCTGGCTGCCAGGTATCCAGTCCTCAATGTGACGCTCCATTTCATCAAGGGCGGTATCACTGGCTGCTTCGATCTCCCTTGTGCGGCGTTTGGCTTCGTCAATATTATTTTCCAGTTCCCGGATCCGGGCATTGAAGTCCCGTTCTATCTCCGCCTGGGCCTGGTCGTCCTTTGCTTTGGTTTTTTCGGTTTCGGCTTCAGTACGAAGCTTTTCTATGCGCTGGCTCCAGTGGTCTGTCTGGGCTTCAAGCTTCTTGGTCAGCCTGTCTTTCAGGTTATTGTCTTGCGTCGTCATCAGGGGCTCCTTTTCCCGATCGTGCCTTTAGTTTCGTGACTGGTTTCGTGACCGGCTTATGGCACATCCACAGGGTCTTGTTGGGGTTGCTGGGGCGGGATCTCAAGGGTCCGCACCGGGCGGTTTATCCCTTCCAACTGCTTTTAGCTTCAGTTAGTCTTTGGTTGAAGTCTATTTTTGATTGAAATCTACGATAACAACGCAAGGAGGCGTATGTCATGGCAGCTGTCAACAAGTCCCATTCCGAGTCCCAATCCCAAGTGGACCTGAGCCCTTTCTACAGTTTCTCTGATTCAAAAGGCGACCGACACACCCTGGCCCGAGGGCTGGGCTGGATGTCCATAGGCCTGGGCCTGTTCGAACTCTGGCAAAAGCGTTCATTGAGCAGACACCTGGGCACCTTCGGCGACGATCGCCTTTATCTGGCCTACGGCCTGCGTGAGATCGGCACCGGCATAGGCCTGCTCTGTGCCCGTAATCCGACACCCTGGGTTTGGGGCCGGGTTGCAGGGGATCTGCTTGACCTGGCAACGCTGGCGCCGGAACTGCGTCCTGACAGTCCCCATCGCAAAGCCGCCGGTGGTGCCGCCGCCATTGTCGCCGGCGCGACACTGCTCGATGTCTATTGCGCGACCCGGGGCACCTGGGAAGACGAAAAACGCTAGTACTCACATTGTTGCAGCCGGAGACCTGGGAATGGACCTATTCAAATCAGACCGGCTCTCATGCTGGACAATCCTGTGCACCATGCTGTGCGCTTTTTTCGCTGTTATTAGCCTGCCAGCTTCAGCCGCTGATACCGGCTATGTTTTCGTCAGCCATGAACGCTCCCATACCGTTGCCGTGCTGGATCCTTCCGATGACCATAAGGTGGTTGCTGAGATCCCAACCTCTCGCCGACCCAGGGACATGGAGTTCAATAGTGACCAAACGCTCCTGTACGTGGCCTGTGGTGACGATGATGTGATCGAGGTTATTGACGTAGCGTCCCTGGAAATCGTCGACAGCATCAAAACTGGTATAAGCCCGGAAGTGTTCACCCTGAGCAAGGATGAAAAGTCGCTGTTTGTATCCGAGGAAGAGAGTGCGATTGTCCGCCATATCGATATCGAGAGTGGCGATACCCTGGCTCAGGTGACTACCGGTCCCGAGCCCGAAGGCGTCTTGCTCAACAAGGATGGGTCGCGATTGTTTGTGGCCTCGGAAATGGCCGACATGGTGCACGTGGTGGATATGGACTCCCTCAAGGTGGTCCAGAACATCATGGTGGGCACCCGCCCACGCCGGTTTGAAATGACTGAAAATGAGAGCGAATTATGGGTATCCGATGAGCTCTCGGGACAGGTTTCCATCATCGACCCGGAAACCCTGCAGGTGAAAACCCGGGTCGAGTTCCTGCCTCCGGGGTTCAGGGCGTCGGAGGTAACGCCGGTAGGCCTCGACCTGTCGCCCGATGGTAAAACCATGTTCGTTACCCTCGGGCGGGCCAACCATGTGGCCATGGTTAACGTGGAAAGCAAAGAGATTGAGGCCTACGTTCTGGTTGGCAGTCGGCCTTGGGGCGTGGCTGTAAGCCGGGATGGCGAACGTCTCTACGTAGCCAACGGCCTGAGTGACGACGTCACCCTGATCTCCGTGGGCGACCAGAAAGCAGTCCAGTCGTTCGCCACAGGCCGGGTTCCGCACACGGTTGTCATCGATGATTAAAGGCGGTCTTGTCGGAACATTGCTGGCCGGGTTCCTGGTCAGCCTTGCCTTTGCTGAGCAGGCGCCGCAGCGTCAGGTGTCCATCGGGTACGTGCAGCTTGAAGACGACCCCAGGTATCTGGCAGACAATGCCTATACCGGCATCGAGTTCCGCGAGCTTGGGCGGCCCTTGCCAGGAGCCAGGGTTGGCCTTAAAGATGCCGAGACCATCGGCCAGGTGACCAGCACGGAATTCAGCCTGAAGCCGGCCAGCGCAGATTCAGTGGATGAGCTCATCGACAGGGTGCGTTCGTGGCACCGTAACGGCAACATCCACTTTATAATTGCTGATCTTCCAGCAGAGCAACTCCTTGAACTGGCGGCAGCTACAAGGGAGCTTCCGGTGCTTTATTTCAATGTCTCAGCATCGGACGACCGCCTCCGTGGCAGCCAGTGCCAAGCCAACATAGCGCATGTCTATCCCAGCGACAGCATGCTGACGGATGCGTTGATGCAATATTTGGTGAGCCAGAAGTGGACGAAGCTCCTGGTTCTCAAAGGTGAAGAGCAGGCAGATGAGCGCCTGGTGAGGGCGCTGGACGAGTCAGCCCGGAAATTTGGTGCTGAGTTTGTGGCTGAACGCTCGTTCACCCTCGGCAAAAATCCCCGCAATCGGGAGCAGAACAATATCGCGCTGCTCACCGGTGAGGCCCGGTACGATGTTGTGTTCGTCGCCGATACGAGTGGTGAGCTTGGCCGTTATGTGCCTTATCAGACCCAGCGGCCACGACCGGTGGTCGGCACTGCCGGACTGTCACCCCTGGCCTGGCATTGGAGCTGGCATCGCCACGGCGCGCCTCAGCTTCAGCACCGATTTGAAGAGCTGGCCTCGCCCCGACGTATGAACAGTGCAAGTTGGGCTGCCTGGGCGTCGGTCAAGGCTGTGGTTCAAGCAGCCATGCGCGCTGAAAGTCATGATTTCGAAGCCATGCGCGCGTTTATTCTCGGTGGCGAGCTCAATCTGGACGGCTCGAAAGGCAGTCCCTCCAGCTTCCGGGCCTGGGATCAGCAATTGCGCCAGCCCCTGCTGCTGGCAACCCCGAATGCGGTCATTGCCCGGCTTCCGCTCCGGGACTTCATGCATGCGCGCGAGGTCCTCGACACCCTGGGCACTGACGAGCCGGAGAGCGAGTGTCAGCTGTAGCACCGGCATTGAGCCCCGGCCTGAGGCACTGGCCGATAGGCGCGGGACTGTTGGTTCTGGCCGTGCTCTGGCTGAGTCCGCTGCACAGCATCGCAGGACGCGTATTCTCGGCTCACATGGCTTTGCATCTGGGCGTTGTCGTAGTCGCGGCGCCCCTGCTGGGGATTGGTTTAAAGCGCTGGCGCAGTGCCGTCGCCGGTAACCAGCCACGACTGATATGGGCGGTGATAGCGTCGGTCTTTGAAATGCTCGTGGTCTGGGGCTGGCATGCACCACCTCTGCAGCAGGCGGCCTCGACCACGACCACCGCCTTTGTGGCCCAACAATTTTCTTTCCTCCTGGCAGGGGTCTGGCTCTGGTGGGTGAGTTTCTCTGGCACGACCCGGGCAGCGGCGGGTGTCGGGTCTCTGGCCATGCTGCTCACCTTCATGCATATGACCATGTTGGGGGTCCTGATCGCTCTGGCACCGGAGCTGCTGTATGCGTCGGAAGTCTATGCCGGCGACAGGTTTCCAGAGCAGCTCCGTGATCAGCGTATCGGAGGTGTGCTTATGGCCATTGCCGGAGCCGTCCCCTATCTAATCGGCGGCCTGGTGCTTGCCAACCGGCTTCTGGGCGAAGGTGGATCAAGTCCGGATTGATGGCTAGAGACAGGGCTCAAGGATAAGCACCGGCAGGCCTATCCAGACAGTGGCCACCAGAAAGAGTCCGGCGTTCGCGGCGGCGGCTGCCGCCAGGAAGCGGGCCCGCTGCTGCAGTTCAGTAGGCTCAGCTGAAACACGCCGGTTGAGCTTCCCCAACAGCCGCCACGACCACACACCTATGCTGGCATGCAGTGCTATCGCCAGCAGGGTCACGGCCATCAGAAACTCAGGCAATGACTCCGCTCGAATCAGGCTGTTCTCCAGCTCGCCCACACAGACCATGCCATGCAGGGAATAGATCAGCACAAAATAACAGGCCCACAGGATCGGGGGCGTCAGTAACCCCATAGCGGTGGCCGGGTATCCTGGCAGGTAGTCTGATGTCGAACGTCTGGTCATAGCGCTTCCCTGACAAATGTTGAGGCCCCGCTGGCGCGAGCCTAGCCCATCATGTTTGCGGACCCGTAAATAAGAATGAAAGCAACCACGCCGGTAAAAGCCGTGTAATAGCTGAGCATGGACAGTATCCGGACGGAAAGACTCCTGGTCCGGGTGATACCAGTGACCGACACCCGGGCCAAGGCAAACAGCGCTGAACCCATGCTCAGACAGGTATGCACGAGGACATAGACGCCCATGGCTGAAAGCACTGCTCCGTAGGCATGACTTGTAATATCGAATGGCAGTTGGTCATAGGCCTGGAAGCCAAGGATTAACAGAGCCACGAGGCAGGCCGCGGTCGCTGTAAGTCCGACTAAGGCCAGCAGGCGACTGCTGAGATAAGCCCCGGCATGGGCCACCGCAGTGGCCAGAACCAGTACCACAAGCAAACCGCCAAAAATGATGGCTGACTCCGATAGCGCCGGTTCATAGCTTACAGGCGGCCATGAGTCGGCCGTAGTCCAGAGATAGAAATAGCTGTAAACGAGCGATACGAACAAGGCCAGATCGGCCAGCAACAGGGTCAGCGTGCCCATCCACGCAGGTGTATGCTGATCACCAACCGCTATGGGCAACTCCAGACCGTTACCAACCGGCTTGGTCTCCTTCTCCGGAAGCTCACCCCAGAGCCAGAGATACAGGATGACCACAAAGATCACGAGACCCACCAGTGCCAGCCAGTACATGGAAACCAGAATACCACTGAAGATGGTAGCGGTCGCCAGGGCCGCGAGGATGGGCTTGAAGGTCGGGTGGGGCAGCCGGGTGACGTGTTCGGGTTTTGCGCCCACGGTTGAGGTAGCCAGAATCTCCCTCTTGCCTTCTTCAGCGGTCGGCAGGTATCCCTCGGCATCGCGTATTTGCCGCGCCAGGTCCGGTTGGGCCCACAGCGGATCACGGCCGGTGATATGAGGAATACTACGGGTATTGAAAGGCGGCACCGGAGTCACAGACGACCACTCGAGATCCGGGGAATCCCATGGGTTGACTCCGGCCGGCCGGCCTCGTTTGACGTGCCAGATAACGTTGAACAGAAAGACGAGAATACCGGCGGTCAGAGTGTACGAACCTATAGTTGAAATGAGGTTGAGCGTATCCCACCCAAGACCGGCCGGGTAGGTGGCCACGCGCCTCGGCATGCCCAGCAAGCCGGTCAGGTGCATGGGGAAGAAGGTCAGGTTGAAGCCAATAAAGAACAGCCAGAAGTGCCACTTGCCGAGGCGCTCGGAAAGCATGCGACCGGTCGCCCGGGGTAGGTAGTAGATCAATGCTGCAAAAAGCGGGAAGACCATGCCCCCGATGAGCACATAGTGGAAATGGGCCACCACGAAGTAACTGTCGTGAACCTGCAGGTCGAAAGGTACGATCGCCACCATAACGCCGGTCAGGCCGCCTATCACAAAGGTAATGATGAAGCCCAGTATGAACAGCAGGGGCGTCCGCATCACCGGTTTACCCCGCCACAGGGTAGCGATCCAGGAAAACACCTGAACACCGCTGGGCACGGATACGGCGAGGCTGGCGCCGGCAAAGAAGGCAAGGGCGAACCGAGAAATGCCGGTAGCGTACATATGATGTACCCACAGGCCGAAACTCAGAAAAGCGGTACCGACAACCGCCAGCACGATCAGGTTGTAACCCACCAGCGTGTGGCGGGCGAAAGCCGGCAACATGGCGCCTACCAGCCCGGCCGCCGGCAGAAAGATAATGTAGACCTCCGGGTGACCGAAAATCCAGAACAGGTGCTGCCACAGCAGGGGGTCGCCCCCTGCCGCGATCTCAAAGAACGGAATGCCGAACGCACGCTGGCTTTCAAGCAGGATGCTGCCCAGAATCAGCGGGGGAAACCCGATAAGAATCATGAAAGAAACTGCAAGCATGTACCAGGCAAAGATCGGCATTCGGTTCAGGGTCATGCCAGGGGCCCGGGTTTTCAGTATGGAAACGATCAGTTCGATTGCCCCGGAGATACTCGAAATTTCCACAAAGGTAACGCCGAGAAGCCAGAAGTCCTGATTGATACCCGGGGAGAACTGTTTGTCCGTCAGCGGAAGGTACATAAACCAGCCACCGTCGGGCATGGCGCCGAAAATAGCGCTTGAGTACAGCAGTATGCCCCCGAACAGATAGCACCAGTAGCCGAAGGCGCCCAGTCTAGGAAAGCTGAGGTCACGGGTTCCGATCATGGAGGGAATGAGGTAAATGCCGAACGCCTCCATGATCGGTACGGCGAAAAGGAACATCATGGTGGTGCCGTGCATGGTGAAGAACTGGTTGTACAGCTCCTCAGAAAGGAAATCATTCTCCGGGAACAGCAGCTGGGTACGCATGAATAGCGACAGCAGTCCACCGATCAGGAAGAAAACGAAACCCGTGGCGATGAACCTACGGCCAATGATGGAATTGTTGACAGCTGACAACCTGCCAAGCCCTGTGCGAGGCGCCCAGGTTTTTCGGAACAGGGCTTCGGCTTCGGGGCTCACTGCTGTTGCCGGTGGTGGCGTTGTGCTCTGCCCAGCGCTCATTCAAGGCTCTCCAGGTAACGTGCGATACTGAGGCGGTCCTCTTGGGATAAGTGGACATAGTCCGGCATGCGGTTGCCCGGTTTCAGTTTGTCGTTTCGGGACAGCCAGAGGGCGATGTTTTCCGGACTGGTGGGAAGAAGACCGGCGCCGATGGTTTTACGGCTGCCCACGTGCGTCAGGTCAGGGCCTTCGCGCCCTCTGGCCTGGTGTCCGCGCACCGTGTGGCATAGGGCGCAGCCATTCTGCGCAAATAACCGGGCACCTTCGTCTTCAAGACTGGCCGGTTGTGGTCTGCTCTGATTCTCAGCCCACCGGAAAAACTCTTCCGGTTCAAGGGCGACCGCGTAAAAAGCCATCTTGGCATGGGCGAGGCCACAGAACTCGGCGCATTGCCCGCGAAAGATCCCGGGCTCGTCCGCTTCAATCACAAGGCGGTTGGTCATCCCGGGAATCATGTCCCGCTTGCCGGCCAGACGCGGTAGCCAGAAACTGTGGATCACGTCGGCGGATTCCAGTATCAGTTCCACCGGCTGCCCAACGGGAATGTAGAGTTCGTTCGCGCTGTTGAAGTCGAGGTCGTTCGGCCCCCCTTTGTACGCGACTTCCCACCACCACTGGTGGGCTGTCACGTGGACGGTAAGGGTCTCGGGTGGCGTCAGTCTATCCATGCCGGAGCCAACCCCGATACCGAGAGGCAGCAGGATCGAAAGCACCAGTATGGGAAACGCCAGGCCGCCGACAACCACAAATTTGATCGGTGAAATCTGCCGGCGCTTCTCGGGCTTACGAAAGGCTGCATACATCAGCAGGGCAAATACCAGGGTAAAAATTGCCACGGCAGAATAGAACATGACCCACCACAGGAGCGCGATCTCACCTGCAGCCGGACCACTGGGCTCAAGGGCGGACTGGGGTCCCTGGCATCCTGCCAGCAGCAGCACAAGAATACCCACGCAGAGACATGGTAACGAACGGTTGTTCTTGACCATCACCTGACCCATCGGCATTGTTGCACCCGACGTCTCCATGGAGGGGTACTGATGAACAGATGCGAAGGATCAACTGCGCGGTTCGTAGTCATAATCACGGAAACGTTCGTTGTTGGGGTCAAAACCCTTGGCCTTGGCCGGGTCCTCTATTTCATCAAGCGTTTCGATATAGGCCACAAGCTCCCAGATCGCCCGCTCGGGAATCATTGCACCAAAGGCAGGCATGCCGGCCGGACGGCCATGAAGAATGGTGAGGTAGACCTGAGCCGGCTCCTTGCCGTAGATCCAGACATCATCGCTCAGGGGTGGCCCCATACCGCCGCCGCCCAACGGGGCGTGACAACCAACACAGTTAAAGGCAGCGAAGTGGCGGCGGCCGGCTGCAATGGCTTCGGGGTCTCCGGCGTAGGGATTCTGAATCTCAGGGTCGATCTTGACGGTGCCCGGGAACAGGCTTGTTGCTGGCGTGAGAGCCGTCTCGGTTTCAGTTCCGGGAAGGCGATCGGCGCCAATGGGCGCCTCTTCGGCGGAAGATGTGGAGTAGGTTTGCACGCTTGCCTGTTCGCCCTCAGGTTGTTCGGTCTCCTGAGCCTGATCGCAGCCCGAAAGGACCAGACCAAATGCAACGAGGCCTGAAAGCCAGACGGCTGTTGGAAGGGTTGTCTTCATGTCCACCTCCTGTGGTTGTGCCGTCGCCGGCCTATTTCTCCTCTGGCAGGGCAAACACGTACAGTGTACCCCCCGCTGCAGTAAAGTCAGGGAGGTCATCCATGGCCCCGACAAATCCAAGGGCACCGAAAGGCACCTCAGGGTCAAGGCCGCCTGAGACCACTGCGCCGGCCCAGCCACCGACCCCGCTGAGTATCGCTACATACTGGCGACCGTCGGGTCCTTCGTATGTGATGGGCTGACCAATAATCCCTGACCCGACCCGATGCTTCCAAAGGATTTCCCCGGTTCGGGCATGAACGGCCTTGAACCAGCGGTCCATAGTGCCGTAGAAGGTGACATCGCCAGCCGTGGCCACGGTGCCGCTCCAGACCGGGAATTTTTCTTCGATGCCCCAGACCATTTCGCGGCGCTCGGGGTCCCAGGCCATGTAACGGCCCCGGTTACCGCGGGGGCCGGCATACATGGTTACTTCGGCACCAACGAAAGGTGTGCCAGCGATATAGCTGGTCTCAGCTATGGCCATGTCCATGCACAGATGCTGATGAGGAACGTAGATCAGGCCGGTTTCGGGTGAATAGGCTGAGGGCTGCCAGTCCTTGGCACCGGGCGGGGCAGGACAGATTTCCCGGGTCACCTCGCCGAGCTGGGGCTCCTTTTCTTTGACCTCAATGGGGAGACCGGTTTCAAGATCGATGCCTTTGGTGACGGTTATGTACTCATATTCATCGGCCGACAGTACTTCACCGGTTACCCGGTCGATCACGTACATGTGGCCGTTGCGTTCGGGGCGCACCAGTACCTTTCTCTCTTCACCATCGATCATCAGGTCGAGCAGAAGTACTTCATTGACACCGTCGTAATCGAATTTGTCATGCGGCCCCCACTGGTACGCCCATTTAGCCATGCCATTGTCCGGGTCCCGGGCAAAGATGCTGGAGGTCCACTTGTTATCCCCCAGCCGCTGTTTGTGATTCCAGGGCCCGGGATTACCAGTGCCGTAATAGATAAGGTCGAGTTCCGGGTCGTAAGATATCCACCCCCAGACTGTTCCGCCTCCGACTTTCCAGCGCCCGGGCGGCCAGGTTTCAACGCCAAGATCGGGTTTTTCGTAGCGGGCATAAAAGGGGTCGAAGCTCTCGCCGATCCGGACATCCTCGTCGGGTCCGGTGGAATAGGCGCGCCAGGCAATCTCGCCAGTTTCCGTGTCCAAGGCTGTCATCCAGCCCCGGACGCCCATCTCGCCGCCGCTGTTCCCGACCAGAACCTTGTCCTTTACCACCAGCGGCGCCATGGTCATGGTTTCCCCGCGGTTTATATCACCCAGTTTGGTTTTCCAGACTTCATCGCCTGTGTTCGCGTCCACTGCCACCGTATGGTTATCGAGGGTGTTAAAAAAGATCTTGCCATCCAGGTAGGCGGCGCCCCGGTTGACCAGGTCACAACAGGCCACGCCCTTGGCAGCCCGGGCGGGCTTGGGCTCGTATTTCCACCTGACCGCGCCATCGGTGATATCAAGGGCGTAAAGTATATTGGGCCAGGGTGTCACTACATACATGGTGTCGCCAATCACCAGGGGAGCGGCTTCGTGCCCGGGAGTAAGACCGGTGGAGAATGACCAGGCAAGCTCGAGATCCTGGACATTGCTGGTGTTTATCTGGTCGAGGCCGCTGAACCGGGTGGAGGCATAATTCTTGGCAGGCATGACCCATTGTCTGTCATCCTTCGACAGCTCGACGAGCTTTTCATTGGCCTGAACAGTCGGGATCAGAAGCCCCAGCATGGTGAGGGAGATCAACCAGACTGAAAGGCCGCGGCGCGCCCGAAAAGGGGTGCCTGGCGTAGGGGCATGGGTCGGCCGGTTACTCATCCTTGAGCTCCTTTAATGTTCTGGTGCTGCCGTGGTCGATTTTCTGTGTTCTGTCTCCACCTTATGAGGCCGGCACTGAAGCTCGTATCGCCGAGCCACTGATAACCGGCAGCGGTGTTACTCCTTAAGTGATTGTCACTATAAGAACCGATCAGCATGGCCGTCAATGGCTCATTGAAAACGAACGGCATTGCGCAGTGAAGATTAACTCCGTGTCATTGTTTGTCCGTATCTTAAGCACTAGACTCGAGCAAGAAGGCGTAAGTTGACTCACTCAGGGATGGACGGGCAGCTAATGACTTTTCCTATCGGACGTACAATCCTCCTGGCTCTCCTCATGGGCTCCAGTGTCGTCGCCTGGGCAGATGGCAGCGTTGAACGCGGCCGCTCGAAGGCGGTCATGTGCGTGGCCTGTCACGGCGCTCAAGGCGAAACAACCAATCCGGAATTTCCCCAGCTCGCTGGTCAGAACGCCGGTTACCTTGCCATACAATTACAGGAATTTAAGTCTGGCAAGCGTTACCACCCGGTTATGAGTCCGGTTGCCAGAGATCTTACCGAACAGGATATTGCGGACCTTGCTGCTTATTACAGCCAGCTTGGTGAAAACGAAGAATCTGAAGGGGACCAATCCTAGCAATAGATACGCAAGACCAATCACGACAAGGAGGTTTGATATGCTTTTTAAGCGTCAGAATGTGGACATACCTAGCAGCCCTGCAGCTCACGTCAGAGGAATATTGGCGACAGCGGTAGCCGGCGCCATGCTGGTCGGTTCACCTGTTTTTGCCCAGAACAGTTCCGATAGCAACGACCTCAAGCACGAAGAGATGGAGTCGGTGCCGGTCGGCTACGAGCGTAACGGAAACGCGAATGACAGCGGCAAGTCAGGTTCCGGCTCTTCGGAAAAAAGGGCCCCCGGAGCGGCCTGCGATCAATTGCCGAGCCATGGCGATCTGACCAAAGCCCTGGAGAAGGTGGTCGAGAAGGGCAACACCGAAGCCAACGGAGGCCTGGGTAACAACATGTGGGCGACAGTTGTCGATCGCTCAGGTGTGGTCTGTGCCGTTACTTACTCAGGGGAAGAGGTTGGCGACCAGTGGCCCGGAAGTCGGGGAGTCTCCGTCTCCAAGGCCTCCACGGCCAATGCTTTCAGTCTGCCCGGTTTTGCGCTTTCCACCGCCAACCTCTTCTGGCCATCCCAGCCGGGTAACAGTCTGTTCGGAATCGCCTCAAGTACACCCCTGCTGACCAAGGCCGTCTATGAAGGCTCGCCCTCTTCCTGGGGCAAGAAAGATGACCCGCTGGTGGGCAAGCGCGCAGGCGGCGTAACGGTCTTCGCTGGTGGACTGGCGCTCTACGATAATAGCGGCAAGCTACTGGGGGGGCTTGGACTCAGCGGCGACCAGTCCTGCACCGACCATGTCATCGCATGGAAGGTACGGCATGCTCTGAACATGGATAGCGTCCCCAAAGGGGTCAGCAAGGCGAAAAACGATAACATAATCTATGACATCGACGTGGACCCTGCTTCGGGGCAGAAGAAAAGTGCCAGTGGCTATGGCCACCCGGAGTGCAGTCCCCGGGCCAAGACCATTGCCGAGTCCTTCAAGGATAAATTCCCCACCGGTCCGGAAGAGTGATCAGCCGGGCCCGCCACCGAGAATGACGGGCTCCATACGGCCGGCGAGGGGAATGTTATAGCGCTCCAACAATGCCTGTATTTCCTCGCCGTTCTGGTAGATGAACTCGTTCAGCTGGTTTTTCAGGAAAGGGTCTGTCTTCCTGACCCCCATGGCAATCGGGTACTGGAAGAGCATGGGCATGTAGTCAAGCGTGTCGGTAATGGGGACAAGCCGCAGCGGAACCGCCGAACGCGCTGCGTAATACCCGGCCAGCGGGCCCCAGACGGCCGCGACATCAATCTCATCCCTGGCAACCGCTTTTACCAGGCGAGAAGGCGGTGAGTCCTCCCGGTAGTCTCCGTAGATCATGAAACCCTCAACATTGTCCACGATGCCCTGCTCCCCAAGAGCGTGTGCGGGTGGAGTATTGGCGCCGTCGTCACCAATAAGGTGGACACCGATGGTGAGATCCTGCAGCTCAGGGGCCTTCATGGACGAAAATGTCAGGTTCCGGTCGGCCCGGCTGAGGAAAACATACGTGGAGTTGTAGTAGGAGCGGGTGGTCGCCAGCATTCCAAGGTGAGGCGTGCCCATCACAATGTCGCATTTGCCGGCATTGAGCGTGTTCCGGAGGAAGCCCCGGCGCTGGGCATGCCATTCGTAACGGACTTCTTTTCCAAGCTCGTCGGCTACAAGCTCTGCCAACTGGTTTTCAAACCCTTCCCCAGCCCGGTTTGAAAACGGCAGGTTGTTGGGATCCGAGCAAACGCGCAGCTCAGGACGTTTGATGGTTTCCGGTAACTCGCCTGGTTGAGCTGCAGCAACTGGACTAAGCCCAGCCAGCGCCAATAGCAGTGCTGGAAACAACGCCGATCTTTTCGCTGTCATGCACATTTTCCCTCCCTGGAGAAACGTGTCCTGCTAATGAAAAAAGGCCCCGAAGGGCCTTCTTTTATAGCTGATCCGCGCTCTTCTATTCAACCTTGGGCTGAACTGTTCTGTTTCAGAACAGCACCCGGCAGCGGATGGTGCCCTTGACGGACTTGAGCTTGGTCAGCGCCAGTTCGCCATAGGCCTTATCCACATCGATCACCACGTAGCCAATGTCCTCCTTGGTCTGGAGATACTGGCCGCAGATGTTGATGCCATTTTCCGAGAAAACCCGGTTGATCTCAGACATCACGCCCGGCACGTTCTCGTGGATATGCAACAGGCGATGCTGGTTCGGGTGCGACGGCAGGGCGACTTCCGGGAAGTTCACCGATGAAACCGAAGTGCCGTTGTCGCTGTACATGGCCAGTTTTTCCGCCACTTCCCGGCCGATGTTCTCCTGGGCCTCGATGGTGGATCCGCCGACGTGGGGCGTTAGGATAACGTTATCGAACTCACGCAGGGGCGACACGAACTCTTCGTCGTTGGACTTGGGCTCAACCGGGAATACGTCGATGGCAGCGCCCAGCAGTTTGCCGCTTTTCAGCGAGGCCGCAAGGGCGTCGATATCCACTACCGTACCCCGGGACGCGTTCATCAGAATGCTGCCGGGCTTCATCTGGGCGAACTGGTCAGTCCCGAACATATACTTGGTCGCCGGTGTTTCGGGTACATGCAGGCTGACCACGTCGGCGATGTTCAGAAGCTCCTGCAGGGTGCCAACCTGGGTGGCGTTTCCGATGGAGAGCTTGGAGACCACATCATAGAAGTAGACATCCATGCCAAGACCTTCTGCCAGCACACTGAACTGGGTGCCGATGTTGCCATAACCGATGATGCCAAGCTTCTTGCCGCGAATCTCGTAGCTGTCTTTTGCAGACTTCAGCCAGTCGCCGCGGTGGGCTCGGGCATTTTTCTCGGGAACGCCCCTGAGCAGGAGGATGGCCTGGGCTAGCACCAGTTCCGCCACGCTGCGGGTATTGGAAAACGGCGCGTTGAAAACCGCAATACCACGACGGGTCGCAGCCTGGAGATCCACCTGGTTGGTTCCGATGCAGAAACAGCCGACTGCCACCAGCTTCTTGCCAGCCTCGAACACTTTCTCGGTCAGCTGGGTCCGGGAACGAATACCCACGAAATGGGCATCGGCGATTTTTTCAATCAGCTCATCTTCGGCCAGTGAGTGTGAGAGATACTCAATGTTGGTATAGCCCGTGGCGTTCAGGGTATCAACCGCAGACTGATGCACCCCTTCCAACAGCAGGATCCGAATTTTGCTCTTTTCGAGAGACGTGTTTGACATGGGCTTGCTTCCAGACCTTTCATCGCGTCGTATGACAGTGAGGTGAGCTGTGAGGCGCCACAACGGGCTTTATAATCCCCTGGCAGACCGTTTAACAGAAGGTATAACGGACCCAGGCTGGCAGGCTCACAGAACAGGGGCGGTATGATACCATAATCATTACGTTTGACAGCGCGCCAGATGACCTGAATCCACGGGAGGCTGGTGTACAGCCCCACCTTTTTGAGCGGACACGCCCCATGAACACCGAGCAGATCATTGCCACACTGAAGACCCTGGTGGACGATGGAAAAGTATTGACGGATCCCGCTGATCTGGAGACCTATGGCAAGGACTGGACCAAGATATACCCGCCCAGGCCCCAGGCCATCGTGTTCCCCAAGTCCACGGAGCAGGTGCAGGCCCTGGTACGGTTTGCCAACGAACACCAGGTTGCCTTGGTGCCTTCCGGCGGCCGGACTGGCCTGAGCGCGGGGGCGGTCGCTGCTAACGGGGAAGTGGTGGTGGCGTTCGATTACATGAACCAGATCCTCGACTTCAGCACCGGCGACCGCACCGTGGTGTGCCAGGCAGGCGTTGTTACCGAGCAGTTGCAGAACTTCGCCGATGAAAACGGGCTGTTTTATCCGGTGGACTTTGCTTCGGCCGGCTCCAGCCAGCTGGGCGGAAATCTGTCCACTAACGCCGGTGGCATCAAGGTTATACGCTACGGCATGAGCAGGGACTGGGTGGCGGGTCTGAAAGTTGTCACTGGCAAAGGCGATATCCTCGAACTCAACAAGGATCTGGCCAAGAACAACACCGGCTACGATCTGCGCCACCTATTCATCGGCGCGGAAGGCACCCTGGGGTTCATCACCGAAGCCACCATGAAGCTGACACGCAAGCCGGACAACCTCACCGTACTGGTGCTGGGACTGGGGCAGTTGTCCAATACCATGGACGTACTTCAGGCCTTCCAGAAGCAGGTTGACCTGACGGCTTACGAATTCTTCTCCCACGAGGCAATGCAGCATGTCCTTGCCCATGGCCAGGTCCAGGCACCCTTTGAAACCGAGGCGCCTTACTATGCCCTGCTGGAGTTCGAGGCGGTGTCGGACCAGATCATGGAGGAGGCACTCGGGCTCTTCGAGCTGTGTGTGGAGAATGGCTGGGTGTTGGATGGCGTGATCAGCCAGAGCGAAACCCAGGCACGAAACCTGTGGCAACTGCGCGAGCGAATTTCGGAGTCCATCGCGCCACGTACGCCGTATAAGAATGACCTGTCGGTGGTCGTGTCAAAGGTGCCGGCGTTCCTTGACGAAATCAACGCCGTGGTGACCGAGCACTATCCCGACTTTGAAATCATCTGGTTTGGTCATATCGGCGACGGCAACCTGCACCTGAACATCCTCAAGCCTGAGAATATGGAAAAGGAGGAATTCTTCAGCAAGTGCAAGCAGGTCAATAGCTGGGTTTTCGAGATTGTAGAGCGCTACCGCGGCAGTGTTTCAGCGGAACATGGTGTGGGCATGACCAAGAAAGAGTATCTGCATTACACCCGGGGCCCGGAAGAAATTGCCTATATGAAGGCGATCAAGCAGGTGTTCGATCCCAACCGGGTAATCAACCCCGGCAAGATTTTCGACTGATTCCCTGCCGTGCCCGGTTCTCCGTCGAACTGGACGGGGTAGAACCGGCGCATTCGGAAGGAGCCAGACCATGGTGGAGTACCTGGATCAGAAAGAGGGCATCCGCCTGCGACTGAGCCCCAACCGGTCCCTCAGCTGGCAGGGCAACGTCCGCATATGGCTCGGTCTGTGTCTTGTTAGCGCAGCCATCGTCGCTGGCATGATCTGGGCCGGAGCCTGGGTTGTGCTGCCGTTTGCCGGAATCGAGCTGGCTGCCCTGGCGGGGGCGTTCTATTACACCTCCCGCCAGTGCCACAAGCAGGAAATACTCACCCTCACAGCCGATACCCTGCGACTGGAAAAAGGACTCAACCGCAAGGAGGCTGAGTGGGCGTTGCCGGTTCGTTATGCCCGGGTTCACGTCAAGCTGGCCCGTCACCCCTTTACGCCGCCCAAACTGTTTCTTATGCATCGGGATACAGACGTGTCCTTGGCGGCATTCCTGAACATTGAGGATACCGCGACCCTGCTTGGCATCCTCGAGAAACGGGGTGTGAGGATTGAGAGAGCCCGGCCCCCGGTTAACGCCTGGTTCTGAACCAGGGCTTGAGTACAGCGATCAGGAGGACAAGGATTCTGCTATGAAAGACCATATTGTCGTTTTGACGGGGGCCGGTGTCAGCGCTGAGAGCGGGCTCTCCACCTTTCGGGATTCCGGAGGGTTATGGGAACAGTACAGTGTTTACGATATCGCGACGCCTGAGGCGTTTGTGCGCAATCCGGAACTGGTGCTGCGCTTCTATAATGAGCGCAGGGCACAACTGAAGGATGTCAGACCAAACGCTGCCCACCTTGCGCTGGCTGGCCTGGAGGAGCACTACCGGGTGACCATTGTGACCCAGAATGTGGACGATCTGCATGAGCGCGCCGGTTCCTCCAATGTAGTGCATCTGCATGGGGAGCTGACCAAGGCGCGAAGTTCAAAGCGCGACGACCTCATCTACAGCGTTGGCTTTGAACCTATCGAGATGGGCGCCACCTGCGAGCTGGGCAGTCAGTTACGCCCCCATGTGGTGTGGTTCGGGGAGGAAGTGCCGATGATCGAGGCAGCAGCGAGTGTGGTGTCCAGCGCAGATCAGCTGCTGATCGTGGGCACCTCGTTGCAGGTATACCCGGCCGCCGGACTGGTCGACTATGCTGACTTTGACGTACCGATCACGGTGATAGACCCTGGCGAGCCTGCCTCTGTTTCCCGGGCCCGGGTGATCAGGAAGGGTGCCTGTGAGGGTGTTGCAGAGTGGATAGAGGCACTCCAGCGACAGTAACTCAGCTGAGTGGGTCTGCCCCGGCTGGCTCACGTTCGGGCCTCAGGTACTGTTCCAGCTCTCCCCGAAAGGCGGCCTGAACGCCCAGGCGTTTCATCATCCAGTAATGTCCGGCGATCATGCGGTCAATGAAAATGCTTTCCACTGGCGGCTTGAAGTAATCCAGGTACTTGAACACGGTGGTGGTCTTGGCTGCCACGTCCTTGTGGATATCAGACTGGGCAAAGTCGTAGGGACTGTCGCCGCGGAAAGGCTTGATCAGAATGTCCCGCCACATGGCGTAGTAGGCCTCGTCCACAGCCGGCTGGGATTCAACCCGGGCCCCAAGAGCAATCAGATGCTGATCCAGGCCTGCATAATCCTCATCCAGGGCCGAGATCAAGGCCATCCGGTAGGCGTCGACGATAGCCGGCTTGAGCTTTTTCACGCAGCCAAAATCGTAGAGCACGATGGTGCCGTCGGGCCGGAAGGCAAAGTTCCCCGCATGGGGGTCCCCATGGATACAGTGGTGGCGGAAGAGCTCGTCAGCCATCATGGTAAAAATCCGATGGCCGATGGTATTGATGGTGTCCTGGTTATAGCGCTCAGGGGTCACTTCACTGATGTGGTCGCCCTCCACCAGTTCCATGGTAAGCACCCGGCGGGCAGAGTGACTGGCGATGACTGTGGGAATCTTTATCCAGTGGTCTTCCCGGTGAAACTGCTGGAACGCCGCCAGATTAACGGCTTCGTTCTCGTAATCGAGCTCTTCCTTCAGGCGGATCCGGATCTCGGCGAATAACTGGTCGACGCTCTCCTTCGGCATCTTGAGCAGTCCGCCCAGCCTGAGCGCCATCCGCAGCTGCTTGAGATCCGAGTCGCAGGAATCGTCCACGCCCGGGTACTGCACCTTGACGATGACTTCTTTGCCGCCGTGCAGACGGGCGCGATGAACCTGGCCGATGGAGGCCGCCGCATAAGGGGTTGCGTCCAGATGCTCGAACAGCTCACCGACCGGTTTGCCAAGTTCGGACTCCACCTGTTGGAGGATGATCTCGAACGGCATCGGGGGCGCTTCTTTCTGGAGCTTCTGCAGGGCGTTGGAAAATTCCTTGGGCAGAAAGTCCTGGGTCTGAGAGGCAATCTGACCCACCTTCATGACCGCACCCTTGAGCTCCCCCAGAGTATCAACCAGCTGGTCGGCCATGCGGGAATACTGCTCACTCCGAGTTTCCTCGCTTTCTTCCCGGCCCATGAATCGTCTTGCCCGCTGACCTGCGTACTGACCGGCGACCGAGGCTGTCATGCCCGCCAGTTTGAAGAAGCGTCCGCTACGGCTGGTTACCGGTTTTTTCGCCATGAGCTAATTAGGTTCCATCGCCAGAAAAAAAGGGGGTATCAGAAACAGCCTGCTCAGATCACCCTTGTTTCTATGGTCAGAGCATCTTCCAGTTGCAGCCTGAGGATCTGCCCGGGCTGGAGTGGACCGACGCCCTTGGGTGTTCCGGTCAGGACCACATCCCCTGGCAGCAGGGTGAACTGATGACTTATGTACGATAACAAAGGGACCACTGGATTCAACAGTACCGAGGTATCGCCGGTCTGGCGACGTTCTCCGTCTATATCCAGGCTGAAACCCAGGTGTGGTTGCGGCAGTTTCTCGGCAGCGACGAAGGGAGACAGGGGACAGGCACCGTCGAAGGCCTTGGCGCGCTCCCAGGGCTGGCCTTTTTCCTTTAACTGGGTCTGGACATCTCTCAGGGTCAGATCCAGTGCAAGGCCGAAGCCGAGGATAGCCTGGCGGGCTTCTTCGTTTGAAGCGGCGGTTAACGGGCGGCCAATCAGAACAGCCAGCTCGGTTTCGAAATGGACCTCACCCCGGTCCTTGGGAATCTCCACCGGGCGCGTCAGATGCACCGCCGAGGTGGAAGGCTTCATGAACAGCAGCGGCGTATCAGGAACAGAATTGTTCAGTTCGGCAGCGTGTTCGGCATAGTTTCGACCAATACAGACAATCTTGCCCAGGCCAAGGTGAATCGGTGTGCCGTCTTGCCAGTGGTGGGCGTAGTCATTCATGGTCTTGCCTCGTCAGTCGCCTTCAAATGAACACACAGTATAGACCTTGAGGTCTTCTGCCCGGAGCTTTTCCGAGCCCCCAAGGTCAGGCAGGTCGATCATCGCTGCCACTTCAACTATTTCAGCGCCAATACGACGGATGAGCCTCGAAGCCGCAAGCATGGTGCCACCGGTGGCGATCAGGTCATCCACCAGCACCACCCGGTCGCCGGGCTTGAAGGCATCCTTGTGGAGCTCCACCGAGGCGGTACCGTATTCAAGCTCATAGTCTTCCACCAGAGTGTCGAAAGGCAGCTTGCCCTTCTTGCGCACCAGTACCAGGCCCGCGTTCAGTTCGTAGGCCAGGGCGGAACCGATAATGAAGCCCCGGGCGTCCACTGCGGCCACCGCATCGATGTCGGTGGCGTGATACCGGTGTACAAAGGCATCAATCAGTTTGCGGAAACTGGTACGGTCCTGCAACACGGTGGTGATGTCACGGAACTGGACTCCTGGCTTGGGCCAGTCGGGAACCGTTCTGATGGCGTTCTTGATGGTATTGGCAAAGTAGTCCATAGCGAGTCCGTGACCTTAACCTGCATCCAGGAAAATGAATTTGAGAATAAAGATAACCGCAATCAATACCACGCTGACATTGAGCTGGGACCAGCGGCCACTCAGGGCCTTGAGAACGGCATAAGTTATGAAGCCGAGTGCGATGCCGTTGGCTATGGAAAACGTCAACGGCATCATCAGGGCAGTGACCACGGCCGGCGCAGCCTCTGTCATGTCCTCCCAGTCAATGAGCTTGAGGCCACTGGTCATCAGCACGGCAACGTAGAGCAGGGCAGGCGCTGTGGCGTAGGCCGGTATGATGCTGGCAATGGGGGCTAGCAGAAGGCAGCCAAGGAACAGGGCCGCAACCACCACTGCTGTCAGGCCGGTACGGCCACCGGCTGAAATGCCTGCCGTAGATTCTATATAGCTGGTGGTGGTGGAGGTGCCCAGGGTCGCGCCGGACATGGTGGCCACCGAATCCGACATCAAGGCCCGGCCCAGCCGTGGCAGCTTGCCATCCTTGTCCAACAGGCCGCCGCGTTGGGCAGCGCCGATCAGCGTGCCGGAAGTGTCAAATAGATCAACGAACAGAAACGCGAAAATAACGCTGATCATGCCGACATTAAATGCCCCAGCAATATCCAGTTCCATGAAGGTGGGGGCCAGGCTTGGCGGCGCAGAGAAAAAGCCGTCGTACTGAATCAGGCCCAGGGCCAGTGCCGCCAGGGTCACCGCGATGATTCCAATCATCACAGCACCGGTTATACGCCGGAAAGACAGGGCGCAGATCAGCATGAAGCCACCGAAAAAAAGCAGGGCTTCAGGAGCCTTGATATCGCCAAGGCCGACCAGGGTGGCCGGATGATCCACCACGATGCCGGCATTGGTCAGGGCTATCAGCGCCAGGAAGAAGCCGATGCCGGCGGAGATGCCGAATCGCAGGGACAGAGGAATGCTGTTGATGATCCACTCACGTACCTTGAAGATGCTGAGCAGGAAGAACAGGAGGCCGGAAATGAAAACCGCCCCCAGCGCCACCTGCCAGGTGTAGCCCATACTGCCGACGACCGTAAACGAGAAGAACGCATTCAGACCCATGCCGGGGGCCAGAGCAATGGGGTAGTTGGCCCAAAGGCCCATGATCAGGGTGCCGATGACCGCCGCCAGGCAGGTGGCCACGAACACGGCACCGAAGTCCATGCCGGTACTGGACAGGAGGCTGGGGTTGACCACGATGATGTAAGCCATGGTCAGGAAGGTGGTTATGCCCGCGATAATTTCCTTGCGAACAGTGGTGCCATGAGCCTGGAGCTGGAAAAGACGTTCAAGCATGACGGGAGCGTGCCTCGCAGAGTACAGAACAGGAGTGTGAGTGACGGGCAGCGACCCGGTCAGGAAGTGCGTAATGTTACCGGCTGGCAGGCACAAGGCCAAGTGATGAAAGCGGACTCATGGTTACCTGACAGTTTGTTGACAGTCATGCCCTTGGGTGTGGGTCCCGCTGGAGGCGGATGTCAAAGCGAACAGCCAACAGCCGTACGATCACAATGAATAGCAGGCCAATGGTGAGGGCCAGGGTTTCGCTGGCCAATAGCCACTGGCAGATGAAATAGAGCCAGCATCCGGCGAACGATATAGAAGCATAAATCTGATCTTTACGGAAAATGAACGGCACCTCATTGCAAAGAGTATCCCGCAAGGCACCCCCGAACGTGCCCGTCATGACCCCGAGCAGGGAGGCGATAAACCAGGAATGGCCCAGATCCAGTGCCAGCTGGGCACCGAGAATGGTAAATATGCCAAGGCCGATGGCATCTGGCAGCACAATGCGGGATTCCTTGATCTGACTCATCCGGTGCCAGTAACTGAAGATGATCGCCATGCCGAGAATCAGGATCGGCTGCGATTCATGCTTTATCCAGTACAGGGGATGGTTGTCCATGATCAGGTCACGGAGGGTGCCGCCGCCCAGGGCAGTGACAAAGGCAATGGTGAACACCCCCACAGGGTCCATATTCTTTGAACGCGCAGCGATCATTCCGGATATGGCAAAGGCGACGACGCCGATCATTTCAAGACTGTAGATGATGTCGAACATGGTTTTCGGAGCGCCAGCGGGTTGGTGTAACGAGACGGGCGCAGAATAACGGAATCGCAGGGGTGAAGCATCCTTAAGAAGACCTTCACGAAGCAAAGGCTGTCCATGAGATCGACAGTCACACGCCAGGAGCCTGGCGGCTCCACGAAAGCTGAAGCTTCCGCTACAATTACCCATCCACCACCGCAGACCCAGGCATGGCGGGTCTCGTAGCGGAAGCTTCAGCTTTCGAGCATCCCGAAGGGGTGCCACTGAAACATCCTCCACCGCAGACCCGGGTGCAGAGTGTTTCGTAGCTGAAGCTTCAACTTTCGAGCACATTTGGCGGATCAGCCGAGCTAATGCGCTTTCATAAGATCTGTTTATTTGATTCATATCAGGTCTGGGTTTAGGTTGTTCGTTATGTCGCCCAAGGGCGTTCCTGTCAACCTTCGGAGTGAGACCATGAAAGCAATCCTTTGCAAGGAATACGGCCCTGCTGAATCACTGGTAATGGAAGAAACCAAAAGCCCCCACGCCAAGGGCACCGGTGTCAAGGTGCGGGTCAAGGCGGCCGGTCTCAACTTTCCAGATACCCTGATTATCCAGGGCAAGTACCAGCTCAAGCCGACCATGCCGTTTTCCCCGGGTGGTGAGATGGCAGGCGAAGTGATTGAGGTCGGTGACAAGGTAACCCGGTTCAAGGTAGGCGACCGGGTTATGGGGCTTACCGGTTACGGTGCTTTTGCCGAAGAGGTGGTGATTGCGGAAACCAATGTTCTGCCCGTGCCCGAGGGCATGAGTGACGAGGAGGCCGCCGCCTTCACCATGGTATACGGCACCTCCTATCACGCCCTCAAGCAGCGAGCCAATATTCAGCCTGGCGAGACCCTTCTGGTTCTGGGCGCCAGTGGTGGGGTGGGCCTGGCAACGGTGGAGTTGGGCAAGGCCATGGGCGCTCATGTGATCGCCGCGGCCAGCAGCGCTGATAAACTTGCGGTTGCCAAGGAAGCCGGTGCGGACGAAGTGATCAACTACACCGAAGAGCCTCTGAAAGACACCATCAAGAAGCTGACCAAGAACCGTGGTGTTGATGTGATCTACGATCCGGTGGGCGGCGATTTCACTGAGCAGGCCCTGCGGGCCATGGCATGGAACGGCCGACATCTGATCATCGGCTTTGCCGCCGGCGATATCCCAAAAATTCCCGCGAACCTCACGCTGCTGAAAGGCTGTTCCGTGGTGGGTGTGTTCTGGGGGGCCTTCACCCAGAAAGAGACGGACGTCAGTGCCCAGAACATGATGGACCTGTTCAAGCTCTACAAAGACGGCAAGATCAAACCCAGGATTAGCGAAGTATTCAAGTTTGAAGACTACGCCGCTGCTCTGAATGCTTTGAGCCAACGCCGGGCCAAGGGCAAGATTGTACTCAAGGTTTCTGACTGAAACCTTCGGTCAGCTTCGAAGCCAGCCAGGGCGTTCCCGGCTGGCTGTTTTCGCTTAGAAGCTGATCGACCCGGCGTCGATCTGCCTCACCGTTTCTGCGTCTAGTGGGGTATATCCGGATGAGCCCGGTAGCCAGGCAAAAACCTGGTCGTCGGCTTTTTCCAGTCTGTAGCCTGCTTTCTTAAGGTCAGTCTTCTTATACTTGAAGGTGCCGGTCTTTTCGAGGGCCCTGGTCACCCGGATAAACACCGGCACCGCATAGGGCGGAAGATTATCGGTCAGGTACCGGAACAGCTGGTTGATATCGAAAGGCTCCGAGCCTTCCTGGGGAACCAGCGTAACCATGCCCGCCTTGCCGTTGGTGCCGGGTATCTCGACGCCGTAGCAGATGGCCTCGTCCACCAGGCCGGAGCCATCAATCATGTTTTCTACCTCGGTGGTGGAGACGTTCTCTCCCTTCCAGCGGAAGGTGTCCCCCATTCGATCCACAAACTGCAGATGGCCGCAGCCAATTTCGCGCAGAGCATCGCCGGTGTTGAACCACTGGTCGCCGGCCTTGAAGGCGTCCCGCAGGATGGAATTTTCGGTGGCCTCCTTCTGGGTATAGCCCTCGAAGGACCATTTCTTGGTGATCTCGCCGATCAGCAGGCCCGGCTCTCCCTTGGCGACCTCCTCCATGCGGCCCCTGCCATTTCGGATGGGGTTGCGGGTGCCGTCGTGGAATTTCACCAATTTGTAGGGGGCGGTGGAAAAGCCGACGGTATTATCGACGTTGAAAAAGTTGCTGAACCCGATGTTGCCTTCGCTGGAGGCGTAGAGTTCGGCCACGGTTTCAATGCCAAAGCGTTCCTTGAAGGGCTTCCAGATCGACGGGCGCAGGCCGTTGCCGATCATCTTGGTGAGGTTGTGGTTGGTGTCCTGGGGGCTGGGCGGCTGGTTCAGCAGGTAGCGGCACAGCTCGCCAACGTACCCGAAGGTTGTGGCATTGAATCGGCGCACGTCGTCCCAGAAAGCACTGGCGGAAAAGCGTCGGCGCATGGCAATGGCCGAGCCACCGGCAAGAGCGGAGCCCCAGCAGACTAGCAGCGCTGTGCCATGATAGAAGGGCAGGGTGCAGTAGAGCACGTCGTCGGGGGTCATGTTCAGGGACATGAGTCCAAAGCCCCCGTAAGCCTTCAGGAATTTCCGGTGTGAACCCGGTGCAGCCTTCGGCAAACCGGTGGTGCCGGAGGTGAACAGGAAAATCGCCGTGTCCCCGAGGGTCGGAGGATCGCTGAGAGTCGGATTACCGCTGTTGTAGGCGCTGACCTGCTCAGCCATGTTGATGTAGCCTTGCGGCGCCTCGCCAAAGACATTGAGCGTGTTTACGTCAGGCATGAACAGCAAGGACCGCTCATGACGCAGGCTGACCTGCCCGCGTACCGCCTCAAACGCCTCCACGAGCTCTTCACCGATGACCATCATCGCAGGTTCAACCAGGTTGATGCTGTGCTCTAGAACCCGGCCGCGCTGGGAGGTGTTCAGCATGGCGCAGGCAACGCCAACCTTTGCTGCTCCGGCAACCACCGCCAGAAGTTCTGGCCGGTTCTCCAGAAAAACCGCAATGGTTTCGCCCTTTTTAAGGCCCTGGGCTTGGAGGTAGTGGGCGATACGGTTGGCCCAGGCATTGAACTCGCCGTGACTCAGGGATCTGTCTTCGTACAGGATGGCATTTCGGTCACCGTACTTGCGGGCATTACGCTCAACGAGTGTGCCCAGGGTGAGTTGCTTGCGTTCGTTCTTGACCGAGTAGTAGTAGAAGCCTCTGGCGATGGCGGGAAAGCGTTTGAGAACACCAGGCAGGTGGCGGGCAATATCCCGTGCCGAAACTGTATCTTGGGTCATGGTACATCCGTCAGGTCATGCGTCTTTATTTTAGTTCGACCGCCTGAGAATAGCGTGACCGAAAGCACAGATGCCACAGGCGTGGATTTTTTGGCACTGAAAGACATTGATGAACAGCCGACTTCAGGGGCGCAGAGGCGCTGCCGGCTCAAGGCCAGATGGAGATGTTCAGATCAGTTGGCCACGATGCTTCAGTGCCTGAAGCGGGCCCCGAAAAAGGGATGGAGACAGGGCGCCGGACATTCCCGGCACCCCGTTAACCGGGGATCAGCCGGCGTCGCGCTTCAGTTCACCGATGTTCTGATACTGGTCGGACGAGATCTCACGGTAGTTGTCCGCCTGGTACTGGCCGGAATCCTTGAGCTCCTTGCGAGTCATCGAGGTGTCCCAGACAAGCTCATCCTCCTGCATGGTCAGCTCCTCAAGAGGGATCATGATTTCCTGGCCCCCGAATCCAAGAACGCCGCCAACGGACAGCAATACGCCGGGCTTGTTCTGGCCCTCGGAACGGACCAACTTGTCCACTTTGCCGATATCGTTACCGTCAGCATTCTTGATGGTACGACCCTCGAGTTCATCAATTTTGAGATTGTCGAGCTCTTGTTGCTGGCTCTGCTGCTCTTGCGGCGAAATCCCTGCCGCTGGCGCCTCCATCTGCTCGAGGTCCTCTGCTGTGGGTTCATCCTGCTGGCGCTGCTGCTGCGCCTGCTGCTGCTCCTGATCAGGACGCTTCACGTCGACATTGGCAGACCCGGCTGACTCCACGTTCACTTCAGGCTCGGCCTGGCTGACCTCCAGATCTGGCTCTGAGGTATCAATCTGCACTTCAGCTTGCTCGTCGCGCTCATCCACATTCACCTGAGCTTGCTGTTGGTCATCCTCAGTAGAAACATCGGGCTTTTCACGCTCCACGACCACATTCGGCTGTTGCTCTACCTCAACTTCAGGTTCGCCTTTTGCGACATTCACCTCCGGTTCCTTTTGCCTGATCTGAACATTGGGCGCTCCCTGATCAACGTTGACGTCAGGGTCCGCCTGGCTCACTTCGACTTCAGGCTCAGGAATCTTGACCTGAACCTCGGGCTCAGGCTGAGTCACGGTCACTTCGGGCGAAGGCTGCGTGACAGTTACTTCCGGTTGCTTGCGGTCTACTGATACATCGGTTTCAGCCTGTTCCACTTTTATATCAGGCTTTTTCTGGGTCACTTCGACCTGAGGCTCAGCGGGGTCGACTTTCACGTCGGCGGCCTCTACCTGAATCCGCTTGCGGTCCTGCTCGTTGCCTGCCTGTGCTGTTTGCCCGGATTGCTGATCCTGCCCGGTTTCTGTCAGGTATTGCTGGTACTCCTGTGAGTCCAGGGCGTCGTCATCGTCCTGGTCGAACTCACTCATGAAGGACTCTTCATCGTAGTCCTTTTCGAGTTTGGTTTCCTCGAGCGATGGCGCTATTTCATTCCATTCCAGCTTTTCATTGTTGTTCTGATCCAGTTGCCCCATTTTTGCCTGCCCGGCCTCAGACAATTTCATATTGTTGCCGGGGTCCTGCTGGGCGGACACCGGAGACACGAGTAGCAAGCCACTTACGCTAAGCGCTGTGAGTTGTGAAGCCAGGTTACGTGTCAGCTTGTTTTCCCTGTTCATAATGTCTCCCTCTGGCCGACGTACGGCATCTGCGCTTTCTCCATGAAAAGTACTTGGATTTCCGTCGTGCCCGCGTCCGGAGCAAAGCGGTGTATGAAAACGGGCGATATCAGTCATGCAGGTTTCCTGCCAAAACCGTCAGTCCGTTTTTCTGCAAAGCTTCAGTCAGAGGCAAAATTGAGCACAGGGCGGGTGGGATGCGGTTTGTCCTGTGGAGTCGATGACATCGGCGCGAAGCGATAGGAAACGTATAAACGATGGGGGAGCGAATAATTTTTTGGAACCCTTACATGTCCCTGTAATTTCTTCCGGTTCCATCCAATCTTCGCTCCCCGTGGCCAGCAGGTTTATTCAAGGAACAGGTCGTCCAGCAGCGGCTTGTCTCCGGGCTCATAACGATACTGTTCGAAATCCGTGACGCCTGCATCCTGCAGGACGTCCTCATCAATGAGGGCCTTCCCGGTCAGGCTGTTATTCCGTTGTGCCAGAATATGCAGAGCGGCGTCGGCCATGATGTCCGGCTTGCGTCCCTGGGCCATCATCTGGGGCCCGCCCACTTCGAACTCGATGGCTGCGGTGGCTATCAGTGTCCGTGGCCAGAGGGAATTTACCGCTATGCGATAGCGCCTGAACTCTTCCGCCATGCCGAGGGTCAACATGGTCATGGCGTACTTGGTGGTGGTGTAGGCGCCATACTGGGCAAACCATTTAGGGTCCAGGTTCAGGGGCGGGGACAGGCTCAGGATATGAGCCTGATCCGACTCCTTCAGCCATGGCAGTGCGGCTTGGCTGCAGAGGAAGACTGCCCTGGCGTTTACCTGGTGCATCAGGTCGTAACGCTTCACAGGCAGCTTCTCCACCCCCTCCAGGCGAATGGCGCCAGCGTTGTTGACCAGCATGTCGATGCCACCGAAATGCCGGCCGGCCTTCTCCATGCAGTCCCGGACTAGGTCTTCATCCCGTACATCCAGCACCAGTGGCAGTGCCTTGCCTCCCGCTTCACGGACTTCCTCCGCTACAGTATAGATGGTGCCCGGCAGTTTCGGGTGGGGCTTGTCGGATTTCGCGCCTATCACGATGTTGGCGCCTTCCCGGGCGCAGGCCAGGGCGATGGCCCGGCCGATGCCCCGGCTGGCGCCGGTAATGAACACAGTCCGGTTCTCCATGCTGCTCATGCGTGTGCCTCCTTTTGCTGAGCTGGACCGGTGTCGCCGTCTTCTGCCGACAGTTCCACCAGCAGTTGCTGACGCCGGACCTGGTCTCCCGTTGCGACGTTGATCCTGGCAACCTGGCCATCACGGTCCGCCTTGACCGGATGCTCCATCTTCATGGCTTCCAGAACCACCAGCGTATCGCCCTTTGCCACCGAATCGCCAGGGCTGACCAGCACATCGACTATATTGCCGTCCATGGCGGCCTGCAGGCGCCCGGACCCGGCACCGGCTTTGTCTCCGGGTGGCTGATGGGTTACGTCCATCAGGTGCAGGGCTCGTCCCGATGACTGCAAGTACAGGTGATTATCCACCTGTTGGTATTGGCAGGTCAGACGAACGTCGTTATCGACGTAGCACAAGCTCCGGTGGTCCAGCATTTTGACTATCAGGGTTCGGGTATCGCCAGTCTGCTCGATTGTCACTTCATCCCCGGCCCGACGGACCTGAACCTGCAGACGCTCATCGCCAAGCTGAAGGCTCAGGGGCAGGGCGGTGGTCAGGCTGTTGCTCCAGCCACCGGCTACCCCGTTACCCAGGGCGAAAACAGTGGCTGCCAGGGCTATGTCTGAGCTCGAAGCAACCGCAGGGTGCAGGGATGGGTCATCGGCAAAGGCCTGCTCCAGAAAGGCGGTAGTGGCTTCGCCGGCGCCGAATGCTTCATGGGCAATGATCCGGCTGAGAAAATGGCGGTTGGTGATGACGCCGGCAATGAGGGTGTCTTCCAGGGCCCGCAACAGGCGCCGGCGGGCATCATCCCGGGTGGGGCCCCAGGCGACAACCTTGGCAAGCATGGGGTCGTAGTGGGAGGTCACGATGTCACCGCTACGGACCCCGGTATCGTAGCGCACGCCGGGAACAGGCGCAGGCTCGAAGCAATGTAGGAGACCGGTCTGGGGTAGAAAGCCGTTGGCGGGGTCCTCGGCATAGAGCCTGACTTCAATGGCGTGGCCATCAAGACGGACCTCTTCCTGGCTTAGGGGTAGCGGCCGGCCTTCGGCAACATTAAGCTGCCAGGCCACCAGGTCCTGGCCGGTAACCAGCTCGGTGACCGGGTGTTCCACCTGCAGGCGGGTGTTCATTTCCAGAAAGTAGAAATTGCGGTCCTTATCCACCAGGAACTCAACGGTACCTGCGCCTTCGTACTGGCAGGCCAGGGCTGCCTTGACCGCCGCTTCCCCCATGGCCTTGCGTAGCTCAGGCGTAACAAAAGGCGAGGGCGCTTCCTCCACCACTTTCTGGTGCCGACGCTGGATGGAGCAGTCGCGCTCACCCAGATATATGGCGTTGCCATGTTTGTCGGCAAATACCTGAATCTCCACATGGCGAGGCTCGATTACGGCCCGCTCGAGGATCAGTTCGTCGTCTCCAAAGGCATTTCTGGCTTCGGATCTCGCCCGCTGGATCTCGGCCTTCAGCTGGCTGGCCTCGTGGACCAGGCGCATGCCGCGGCCGCCGCCCCCGGCTGACGCCTTGATCATCAGTGGATAGCCGATGGTGCCGGCCGCTGCCACCAGCTCCTCGTCGTTGGCGCGGTCGCCTTCAAAGCCTGGCACCACAGGTACGCCAGCTTTCTGCATGGCAATCTTGGAGCGCCGCTTGCTGCCCATCAGCTCGATGGCCTGGGCGGGCGGGCCTACGAACGTCAGGCCGGCATTTTGACACGCGGTAGCAAAGTCTGCGTTTTCCGAGAGAAAACCGTAACCCGGGTGTATGGCATCCGCGCCGGTCTTGCGGGCGGCCTCCAGTACCGCCGCTACGTTGAGGTAGGACGCGCTGACCTGGGCCGGGCCAATGAGGACCGCCTCGTCCGCTTCCTGGACGTGCAGGGCGTTGGCGTCAGCCTCGGAGTAGACCGCCACGGTCCGGTAGCCCAGTTCCCGCGCCGTGCGGATAACCCGCACAGCGATTTCGCCACGATTGGCTATTAAGAGCTTGGTGAGCATGCTTGAGGTCCTCAGGACGGGTCCGACGAGTCTTGGTTGGCCCAGCGGGGCGGTCGTTTCTGCATGAACGCAAGCGTACCCTCGGCGCCTTCGTCACTGCGTATGGCAGCGGCAAACTGGTGTGCTGCCGAGTCCAGCAGCGACCCCATGGGCTCGTGTCCGACCCGGTGGAGCAGGGCCTTGGTGGCAGAGGTGGCGTGTGGTGCACAGTGGCGAACCCGCTCCAGGGCCTCGGCCAGAAGGCCGTCGACTTCCTGCCCGTTCTTGCCCACCTGATGGACGACCCCCAACTGGCAGGCCTCGTCACCGTTGAACCGCAGCCCCAGCAGGGCGATTCGACGGGTCTGGGTCAGGCCGATACGTTCCACCACAAAGGGCGCAATCTGGGCTGGAATGACCCCAAGACTGGTTTCTGGCAACGCAAAGCGGGCAGTTTCGCCGGCAATCGCTACATCAGAAACACAGGCCAGGCCGAAACCACCACCCATCACGGCGCCTTCCAGTACAGCGATTACAACCTTCGAGGACTGGTTGACCTGCTCAATCATTTCGCCAAAGGCACGGTTCAGACGATAGAACGGGTCCTGCTCCCCTTCGGCCACGGTTTGTCCGCGAGCGCTAGCCATGTCGCGGATATCGCCACCGGCACAGAAGTGCCCGCCGGCGCCTCTTATGACCACCGCACGAACGGAGGTGTCGTCTTCAATCTGATGGAACACAGCGGTCAGCTCGGCCACCATGGCCAGGCTCATGGCGTTGCGAGCTTCCGGGCGGTTCAGGGTGAGGTGGAGCACCGGACCCTGCTGGTCCAGCGCGAGGGTTTCGCAATGGGGATAATCGCTCATGGTCAGCTCCGATCAGTCTTTACGCTTGCCGGGCAGGGTGCCCATCAGCTTGCAGATGATGCCCAGCATGATCTCGTCGGCGCCACCGCCAATGGACACCAGGCGGACGTCCCGGAACGCGCGGGAAATCTGGTTTTCCCACATATAGCCCATGCCACCCCAGTACTGTAGGCAGCTGTCGGTCACTTCGCGGCCAAGACGGCCTGCCTTGAGCTTGGCCATGGACGCCAGGCGGGTCACATCCTTGCCCTGCACGTGCAGTTCGCATGCCTGGTAGGTCAGGGCTCTCAGCGCCTCTACCTCGGTCTGGAGTTCGGCCAGACGGAAATGGATGACCTGGTTGTCGATCAGCGGAATGCCGAAGGTCTTGCGCTCGCGACAGTACTCAATGGTTTTCTCGATACACAGCTCCAGCGCCTTGATCACATTGGCAGCGCCCCACAGGCGCTCTTCCTGGAACTGGACCATCTGCATCATGAAACCGGTGCCTTCTGCCCCTATGCGGTTGCGCTGGGGCACCCGGACATCGTCGAAGAACACCTGGGCGGTTTCCGATGAACGCATGCCGAGCTTGTCCAGATGCTTGGAGCAGGAAATGCCCGGTGAATTCATGGGCACAATGATCAGGGACTTGTTCTTGTGGGGCTTGTCATCGGAGGTGTTGGCCAGCAGGCAGATAAAGTCCGCCTGGGGGGAGTTGGTGATCCACATCTTGGAGCCGTTGATGATGTAGTCATCACCGTCCTTTTTCGCTGTGGTCTTGAGACCCGCCACGTCGGAGCCTGCGCCCACTTCACTGACGCCGATGCAACCGACCATTGCACCGGCAATGGCCGGTGCCAGGAACTCGCGCTTGTGCTGGTCGGAGCCAAAGCGGGCAATGGCCGGCGTACACATGTCGGTCTGAACACCGACGGCCAGCGGCACTCCACCACAGATAGCGGTGCCTAGCTCTTCGGCAGCGACCAGGTTATAGCTGTAATCCAGCCCCATGCCGCCGTATTCTTCCGGCTTTTGGATGCCCAGCAGGCCCAGCTTTCCGAGTTTGCCGAAGACTTCATGAATGGGAAAACTTCCGGCGGCTTCCCACTCTTCACAATGGGGGTTGATTTCCTTTTCAACGAAATCACGGACTGTTTTTCTGAGGGCTTCGTGTTCCTGGGTAAAGATCATTGTTCTTGTCTCACTGTGTGGATTTGGATCTGGTTGACTAAGGCAGCGCTACAGACGCGCCACACCAAAGGTATTGGGCCGGAGCGGTCGCGCCTCGGCTTCCCGGTACAGGGAGAGCACAAGGGCCAGCACCCGCCGGGTGTCACGGGGGTCGATCAGGCCGTCATCCCATAACCGAGCGGTTCCGTACAGAGCCGTTGAGCCGTCCTCAAGCTTTTTTGCGGTGGCCTGCTCGAGAAAATCCAGGGTCTTGGGGTCCGGCTCGATTCCGCTGCGACGCTGCTTGTCTTCGGCCACGATGCGCATGACCTTGCCAGCCTGGGCCGGACCCATGACGGCGGTACGGCTGTTGGGCCAGGCGAAGATGAAGCGGGGGTCCAGGCCCCGGCCACACATGGCGTAGTTACCGGCGCCGTAGGAGCCGCCGATCACCATGGCAAACTTTGGTACCCGGCAATTGGCCACGGCCTGGATCATCTTGGAGCCGTGCTTGATGATGCCATTCTGCTCGGAGTGGGTTCCCACCATGAAACCAGTGGTATTGTGGAGGAAAAGCAGCGGTGTTCCCGCCTGATCGCACAACTGGATGAACTGGGCGGCCTTGGTGGCGCCGGCTGCGGTGATCGGGCCATTGTTGCCGATGATGCCAACCGCTTGGCCTTCAATCCGGATGGTGCCGCAGACCGTCTGGTCGTCGTAGTTGGATTTGAAGTCCATAAATCCGGAACCATCGGCGATACGGGCCAGAATTTCGCGGACGTCGTAGGGCTTTTTGGGATCGGAAGGAATGACCCCGAGCAGTTCTTCAGCCGGATACAGGGGTTCCTGCCATTGATAGCTCTTGCCCGCTGGCAGCTGCTCGTTCCAGGGCAGGGCTTCCATGATATTACGGGCATAACGGATGCCGTCGGCATCGTCCTCGGCCAGGTATTCAGCCGTTCCGGGGATTTCGGCGTGCATCTGGGCACCACCGAGTTCCTCGTCAGTAGCGATTTCACCGGTGGCGGCCTTGAGCAGGGGCGGCCCGGCCAGAAACATCTTGGACTTCTCCCGGATTAGTACCACGTAGTCCGACAGCCCCGGCTGGTAGGCCCCGCCTGCCGTGGCGTTGCCATGAACCACGGTGACCTGGGGTATGCCTGCGGCAGACATGCGCGCCTGGTTGGCGAAACCACGGGCGCCGAGCACGAAAATATCCGTCGCGTAGTTGAGGTTGGCGCCGCCGCTTTCGGACAGGGACACCACGGGCAATTTGTTTTCCATGGCGATCTGCTGCAGGCGCAGGGTCTTGTCCAGCCCGGCCGGGGTAATAGTGCCGCCCTTGATAGCACTGTTACTGGCAATCACCAGGCAGCGGATGCCACTTACGTGGCCAATGCCGGCGATGATGCCGCCGCCGGCCTGACTGCCGTCCTTGTCGTCATGCATCTTGTAGCCGGCAAGGGAGCAGAGCTCTAGGAACGGTGTACCACGGTCCAGCAGGCGGTTGATTCTTTCACGGGGCAGCAGCTTGCCCTTTTTGGTGAACTTCTCCCGGGCAACTTCGGCCAGATCCAGGACTTTCTGCTCCACCTCGCGAAAGAGATCGATGTGATCCTGCATGGCGTCCACGTTGCCGCGGAACTCCTCGGACTGAGGATCAAGGCTTGATTCAATTACCTGCATGAAGGGTTTCCTCACTCATCGCCAAGCACGTTCGGAGTCGTGCTGCGATGGAAGCCGTTGAAGGGTTCGTTGTTTTTGGCGGGTGGCAGGGGCCAGACCCGGCCACCGTGGGAGGCGCCGCCATCAATGCGGATGGTGTCGCCGCTGATAAAGGCGGCCCCGGGGCTGAGCAGGAAGCAGATGACAGCACTGATTTCCGCCTCGGTACCCATGCGCTTTATGGGCACCGCTTCGCCCAGGCCTCGAATCCACTGCTTCATGGATTCGGGATAACTGTCCATGCCGGAGGAGGCGACCCAGCCCGGGGCAACGGCGTTTACTCGCACCCCTGAGGCGCCCCATTCCACGGCAGCAGTCTGGGTGAAGTTCACCATGCCGGCCCGGGCCGCACCCGAGTGCCCCATACCGGGCATGCCTCCCCACATGTCGGCGACGATGTTGACGATGGCGCCGCCGGTTTTGGCGAGTTTCTGGTTATAGGCTTCCCTGGCCATCAGGAAGCCGCCGGTCAGGTTGGTGCGAACCACCGTTTCCCAGCCTTTCTGGTTGATGGAAGCCAGGGGGCCTGGGAACTGGCCGCCGGCGTTGTTGACCAGGCCGTGCAGGTCGCCGCGCTCGGCAATGATGGCCTTGACCGTGGCCTTGACGGCTTCCTCTTCGCGGATATCGCAGGCGTGGGCAGAGGCCTTGCCGCCGTCTTCCAGAATCTCGGCTTTTACCGCTTCGAGCTTTTCAGCCTTGCGGCCCACCAGAGCGACAGAGGCGCCCAGTGAAGCCAGTTCGTGGGCGGTGCAGCGACCAATGCCGGAGCCACCGCCGGTGACAATAAAGACCTGGCCCCTGAAGAGATCGGGTCGCAGTACGGATTGATAACTCATCGGGATAGTCCTGTGTTCAGTACGTTCTGGTCAATTGGGACAGGCATTTCCAGTAACTGCTGGGCAAACGCCTTGCCCTGGGGGTCTATGCGCAGGCTGGCTACGCCGCCACCGCCGAGGCTGTGTTCCAGCAGAAAATTGAAAGCATTCAGGCCCGGCATGGCCCAGCGGGTTACACGACCGGTCTCGGGGTTCAGGGTGTGGCTCATCCAGTCTGCAACAGCGGCTTCTGACAGGGCTGCTTCGATAAAGGGCACAAATTCTGGCTGGCGCGCGATAACGCCGATATTGCTGTGGTCGCCCTTGTCGCCACTGCGGGCCCAGGCCAGCTTGATCAGCGGTACCGACGTGTCCGTGGCCGGGGTCGGATTGGTCTGGGGTTCCTCAGCCAGCGTTGCCGGGTCGAACCCGCCGCCATCGGGAACGGCAATGTCCCGCTGACTCAGGGAGTCGTCGATCCGGACTGTGACCGTGGATTTGGCAACAAGGCAGGAGTAAAGGCGGATCTTTGGCCATACCGTGGGCCGGCCACCGACGATGCCGGTAATCCCCGGCGCCATACCCGTGGCGGCCTGGGCAATTTCCCGGGAAAACAGCACCAGCGCCTTCTTGTTGGGGTGGGCGACGCTTATCTTGACGACGATTTCCCGGCAATCGCCGGTTTTGCTATGTGCCCCATAGGTGGCTTCGGTGCCGAGCAGTTCCACGCTGGTTTCCGAGTAGGGACCAAACCCGCGCTCTTCAAATAATGCCGATGTCTTGGCCAGGATCGCCCGGGACACATGCTCGGCTTTCTGTTTCGCGTTTATACCGGCGAGCAGAAAGGTGACCGTGCATTTGAAACCATCGGGCCAGGTTCCGGATACCTTATAGGTATCGGTCGGGTTCAGGCCACGGGCGCCCGTCACCGTGACCTGGTCCGGTCCCGACTGAGTCAGCGTGACCTGTGTGAAGTCACAGGTCACATCAGGCAACAGATAGGCCCTGGGGTCACCGATTTCATAGACAAGCTGTTCTGCCACCGTGCCATAACTGACCTGGCCGCCGGTCATCCCGGGTTTGGTAATGACAAATTCGCCACTTCGGTCCACTTCGACAATGGGAAACCCCATGTCGGCATAGCCGTCGGCAACCTCATGCCAGTCGGTGAAGTTGCCCCCGGTGGCCTGGGCGCCGCACTCCACCAGATGGCCAGCCAGACTGCCCTGGGCGAGCCTGTCGTAATCCGTCCAGGCCCAGCCGAACTCGTAGACCAGAGGCGCAAGCACAAGGGCACTGTCCGCCACCCGGCCGGTCAGGACAATGTCTGCGCCTTCTTCCAAGGCCGCCACCAGTCCCGGGGCACCAAGGTAGGCATTGAGGCTGACCATCATGCCGGGCATGGGGGCTTGGGTGGTCATCTCCCGCACCCCGGCTTCCGACAGGGCCTTCTTCCTTGGCAGCAGGTCATCCCCAAGCACCAGGACAACTTTCAGATCAACGCCTGCTTCTTTACACAGAGCCTGCAAAGCGTCCCGACAGGCTATTGGGTTAACCCCACCAGCATTGCTGAGTACCCGGATGCCCTGGGCCTTGATGTCACCCAGAAGGGGTTTCATGACTGTCTCAACAAAATCCCGGGCATAACCGGCCGAGGGATCCTTCATTTTCTGGCCGGCCATAATGGACATGGTAATTTCTGCCAGGTAGTCCGACACCAGGTAATCCAGATTGCCCTTGCTGACCAGCTGCCTGGCAGCCGTTTCGGTATCACCCCAGAAGGCGGCTGAACAGCCGATGCGAACGGTTTTATCGGCTACGCCGGTGGTTTCCATGTCTAGCCTCGCTGAAGAAGGGTGCTGATAGGGTGCTGAGTCAGGTTGAGCTCAGGCTGAGGTGACAATACCAAGCAAGCGCTTGGTTTGTAAATAGTCAGGTAAGAGGTAGAATGTTGCCACCTTATTCTGACTTTCCGGACGGCTTAAAAACGTGACTCAAAAGATGATCCTGGACGCCCTGGTGGCCGACAATCTGGTCTCCGACCCCAATGGTGCCCGCGGCCGCCTGTTGAAGGAAGCTGCCCGCCTGTTCCGGGACAAGGGCTATGAGCGCACCACGGTCAGGGATCTCGCCGCAGCGGTCGGCATCCAGTCCGGCAGTCTGTTCCACCATTTCCGTACCAAGGAAGACATACTGCAGGCCGTGATGGTGGAAACTATTCGGCTCAACACCGCCATTATGCAAAAGGCCGTGGAAGAGGCGGGCACGGAGCTTGAGAAGCTGCAGGCTCTGATCTACTCGGAACTCGAATCCATCATCGGCCAGACCGGCGAGGCTATGGCGGTGCTGGTTTTCGAATGGCGCAGCCTGTCGGCGCCCGCCCGGAAAGAGGTGCTGGCGTTGCGGGATATATACGAGCAATTGTGGCTCGATGTGCTGGGAAAACTGGCGTCAGAGGGAGTCATCAAGTCCGACCCGTTTATTACCCGGCGGATGCTGACTGGTGCCCTGAGCTGGACCGTTACCTGGTACCGGCCCGACGGCGGCATGACCCTGAACGACTTGACCGCTGAGGTAGTGGCCATGCTGGGCCTGGCGCCGGTCAAAAAGGCGACCTGAGCCGCAAAACTTCCTCCTGGTAACGCTTCCTGCACGTGTGTGCCATATCTGGCGTTCAACAAAAGTCGTTGATTAAAAACAAGAAAAGGTCAACATCACCGCTTCCAGACAGGTAATTGGCCTCATCAGCATGATTCACCGGCATTAGAGCCATTTTTGTCTGACAAGATTCGTCGCATTCTTCCTGCCATGAAAAGAAACACAAGAGATGTCGCCGTGGGCCCTGCATCACGGAACCTGTTGTTGGCGTTGTGGTAAAACCTGACGCGCAAGGACAGCGTGATATCCCTTACCTATAAAAACAAAGTGTGAACAGGACGAATTATGACTCTGGTACATACCCCGGCATGGCTTGGAAAGGCGGCCAGGAGACTGGCAACGCCCCTATTGCTGTTAACTGCAGCGGGCTGCTCTTTTCATCCCATCTACACCCCCACCGGCGACATACTCATAGGCTATTCCGAGGCAGAAGCGACGCCTTATGTCATGCAGATGTCAGATCCGGGTATGGCCTGCAGCCTTGGGGAGGGGGTCGATCCTCTGGTTTACTCCTTCTCCAGCGTCACCTCCACCCCATACAAAACCGGCTCCCTGCTGATGCTGCTTGCAGCCAACTGTACCGAAGCTGAAGCCTTTGAGGCAGAGCTTGCCTATCTTCGGGCCGACTATGCCGGCGATGTGCCCGCTGCCAAGGATGCCCGCGAGCAGGCCAAGCGTCTCAACGGCCTCACCGCTAAACGACGTTACCGCGCCTTCCAGCGGGCCATGGCCGGCTATGAATACGTTCCAGGACGGGAAGGGACCGAATGCCCGTTTTTCCTGACAGACCAGGATGAGGTTACGTTCCTGACCGGCGTGCTGACGGGCCTGCAGGCCATTGTTAACGACGCCAATTCCGGAGCCATCGCGGGCGTTCCGAAAAACATCGCGCCCGAGGCCGAACGGGCGGTTCAGTGCGTGGATAACGAGAAATGGGGCGGCCTCCCCAACGCCATCCGCGGCATGGTCTGGCTGCTGATTCCCGATACCCGACCTGACATGTCGCCATCACCCTGGGATGTGCTGGAAAACAGCTCCGAGCTTGGCGTCAAAGCCGGATTCCGTGCCTCCATGGCCCTGGAGGCGGTGGCCGCCGAGACCTTCGGCCGCGACGAGGTGCTAGCTGATGTTATTAAACGATTTGCAGACGCCGATGACGTTATTGAAGTGTCCGAAAATTACCGCCTTCTGGATGAGGTGGCGCGCAGCGTGATCCAGTTTTCATCTGACAAAAAATGGATCGCCGCCTACGGATACCGCACGCCCGCAGGTCGTTTCGGTTCGCTGACCGACGGCAGCGACGAGGCACCAGGTGAAGTAATGAGTCTGGATGGCCTGCTGTAAGGCAGGCCCGGAAAACTCCGCCCAAATACAACTACAACCCTTACACGACCCGGAGGTCTTTCATGTTCCGTAAAGCAGCTTCTGCCCTGATCCTTTCCCTTGCCGCTCCGGTAGTTGCGGCCGAGTCCGTCAAGATGTGCGTTTTCGACGTCATCGGCGCCAACGGTGACATGTACAATATGGTCAAGGACTATGCCCTTGAAATGAAAAGCCATGGTATTGATTTTGATTTGAAACCCTACACTGATGAAGGGGTCGCCATCGGCGACTTCAACTCGGCCCAGTGCGATGCCGTTGCCGCCACTGACCTTCGTACCCGCCCTTTTAACCGTTTTACTGGCAGTCTCAGCGCAGTAGGAGCGATTCCCACCTACGGCGACCTAAAAACAGTGCTTGCGACACTGGCCCAGCCGAAAGCGGCAAAGCTCATGAAAGAGGGTGACTACGAAGTGCTTGGCATTGTCCCTGTCGGTGCAGGCTATCTGTTTGTAAACGACCGGAGCATCGACTCAGCCGGCAAACTGGCTGGCAAGCGGATGGCCACCCTGGATTACCAGAAAGACGCTATCCACATGGTCAATCATGTCAAGGCCACGGTCGTGCCGTCGGACATCACCAACTTCGCCGGCAAGTTCAACAACGGCTCGGTGGATACCGCCTACGCGCCTGCCTTCGCCTATGAGGCACTTGAATTGTACAAGGGCGTTGGCGACGAGGGTGGCATTGTCGATTATCCCCTGGCCCAGCTCACCGTTCAGATCATCGCCCGGGACGAGACCTTCACCGACGAGCAGGCCCAGCAGTCCCGCGACGTTGCCTGGGGCATGTATGGCCAGGCCATGGATCTGATAACCAAAAACGAGAAGAACATCCCGGAAGAGAAGTGGATCAGGATCTCAGAGACTGATATTGGCGGTTACCAGGAAATGTTCCGCGAAAACCGTTTGCAGCTACGTGACGGCACCGATGGCGCCAGCAAGGTATACGACCCGCGCATGATGAGCCTGCTTAGCAAGATCCGCTGTTCCAGTAACGCAGGCGCCTCTGAGTGTACTGCGGGCAATCGCGAATAAACCGGGTTGATCCATTATGAACTGGCAAGCTCTTACAGCGGCCCGAACTACGACACTCTACCCCGTGCATCGGCTGCACGGGGTCGTGCTCCTGTTGCTCCTCATGTTTACGCTCCTCCTGGGCATGGGCAACTCCCTGCATTCGCGCATGCTATGGATAGGGGAACAGACCTGGCCGAACTACTACCTGCTTGACCCGGCTGCCAAGCAGCCGACCTGCGATCTTGCGCCCAATATTGACGCTGAAGTCCAGCGGCGCATGGATGAGTACAAGCCAGACCCGGACGAACTGTTCAGTTCGCCACCGGACCCGGACGCCCTTCGGCAGTCGCTTCTGCAGAACCAGCAGAACTGTGAGCAGCGTTACCTGGCCTACCAGATGAACCAGGAACACGCGACCCCGGCCCTGGCGGTATTCAAGACCGTAGAGCAGGGTATGGCGGACTTTCTGCTGGACAACATTGACCTGATGAAATTCCTGTTCATCGGCATGTTTGCCATGGCCGCCGCCATCTCGGCGATGGATGCAGACCATATCGCGTTGCGGCTGCCCCGGAACCGGGCCGAATGGCGCCTCAGTCAGGGGGTCCAGCTTCTGGTCAATGGCCTGATGGTATACTCGCTGGCGTCCTACGTGGGGCGCCTTTCGAACGCACCCGGTTCTGAAGACACGGTCTTTCTGCAACATGCCTGGATACTGGTATTTGGCCTGTTCATGGTTATCAACCTTGTTCGGCTGGTGTCCATCCCTGAGCGCATGCGGCCAGGAAAGCTGGCGGCCTCGTCGCCTCTGATCATTCCCCTGCATTGCTCCATGGCCCTGATCGCCATGGGCTACTTCTTCTTTATTGATGGCTACAGCTCGGGCCTGGCCATCTACTTCGGCATGATGACGAACCTGTCGTCCATGTTCATCAACATCGGCTTATATGTGCTGGTGGGTATGGCGCTGAAGCAGACCCGGATTCCCGAGCTGCTGCTCAACATCATCAAGCCGTTCCAGTTGCCTGCGCCCCTGCTGGCATCAGTGATGATCTTCGCCACTGCCTTCCCCACCGCCTTTACCGGCGCCTCGGGGATTTTCATCCTGGCCGTCGGGGGTGTGGTCTACGACGAATTACGCCGTGCCGGCGCCGGACGCCAGTTATCGCTGGCGACCACAGCCATGTCAGGCAGCCTGGGTGTGGTGCTGAATCCGTGCCTGCTGATCGTCGTGGTGGCAGCGTTGAACAAAGAAGTCACCACAAGCGAGCTTTATGGGTGGGGTTTCTGGGTGTTCATGCTATCGGCACTACTGTTTACTTTCGTGGTGTGCAAAACCGAAGGCAACTGGCGGCCAAAGCCGGTTCCGGGCTCGTTCCGGCTCGCGATCAGACAGCTGCGGCCCTTGTTGCCCTATGCGCTTACTGCCGCAGGCGTCATAGGAACCATTTGGCTGCTGCTTGATCTGAGTTTTAATGAATACAGTGCGCCGTTGATATTGCCCCTGGTCATGCTCGCGCTGGTCTTCCTCGATGCCAGTAAAGACAGCCGCGAGGTGGGCGAAAGTCGTGCCCAGGCCTTCTGGACCCGCAGTACCTCAGCGGCCAGTGACTCGGCGGTTCACATAGGCGCACTGCTTGCACTGATCGGCTTCTCCATTTGCCTGGGCGGTATCCTGGAGCGTTCCGATCTGGTTCATGCCCTGTTCCCGGCAGGCCTCGATAATCCCTGGCTGGTGATGATGGTTGTGGTGGTCATGCTCACCTGTATCGGCATGGTGATGGACCCGTTCGGAGCCGTTATCCTGGTTTCGGCCACTATCGCCCAGGTTGCCATTGGTCTTGGTATCGACCCGCTGCATTTCTGGATCGTCTGCCTGGTCGCTTTTGAGCTTGGCTACCTGAGCCCACCGGTGGCCCTGAACCACCTGCTGACACGCCAGGTCGTGGGCGAAACCGAGGTGCTGGCAGCAGAGCGGACCGGTACATTCTGGCACCGATACGAACGCTTGCTCTTGCCTTTGGTGGTCATGGGCACCACTCTAATGTTAGTGGCATTCGTCCCGATGCTGTTTTACGCGCTCTAGCTCTGGGGTATATTTGAAGTCGAAAAGCCACCGCCTCTTTTGAGGCGGTTTTTCGTTGCATCCGGATCTTGTCCGCTAATGTAAAGCGATGGATTGCCGTTAAGAGAAGCATAGATGTTGTCCCTTGGCAGCCTTACGGTTAACCGGAAAAACTGTTTATGACTCAGAGTTTCATGCGCTATGGCGTTCTGTTTTCATTTGCTTTGCTTACTGCCTGCAGCGGCGGCTCAGACGGCGAGGGCGGTCCGGTTGCTGACCCGGATGCGCTAAGCGGCATCATTTCGATCGAAAGTGGTTCCAGGATTGATTCGGACACAGCTGATGATTTCCGCCTTGGGGTAGCCCGGACCAATGATCGTGCCGCCGAGGCTCAGCCCTTGCCTGATACCGGTATCGTGGCGGGCTATCTAAGTCAGCAGCAGGGTAGTTACCCGGCCAATGACGGCCAGACATTCAATTTTGCGGCCGACGCCCAGGATTTCTATCAGGTAGAGCTTTCTGAGGGTGACCTTGTTGCCCTGCAGGTTTTTCCCGAGGGCGCCCAGGCACCTCCAGAGGTCCGTTTCGGTGTTTTCCAGAATGGCAACGTGGAGAGATGTGAAGCAGGGTGTGGCGGCGATAGCTTCACCTTTACCTATGTGGTGTCCGGAGTTTCGGGCCCTACGCCCCACACCCTTGCCATTACCGCCGAGGCCGGAGGTCCCTTCCGATATGTGCTGAGCGTTGCAGCTGCTGGTGCTTCATCCTCAATGAATGTCAGCTATGAAGGGGTCGATTTCAGGCCCGGCGAGGCCATTGTCATGCCCGGCACCCGTGGGCAGGCCTTCAGTTCTGCCGGGGCGGTAGCCCAGGCCACGAGTGCTGCCGAAGCACGCTACCTGGGAGAGGGCATCTGGCATGTCCGCCAGACGCCGGTCTATCTGGCGCGCAGTCTCTCAGCCGCGGAACGGGCGCAGGCGAAACGGCAAACCCTGGACTGGGTGCGGGAGCTGCGGTCTACTCCCGGCGTCGAGCTGGCTGAACCCAATTTCCTCTATGAAAGCCAACAGGTTACGCCCGATACCAATCCACTGTATGACCTGCAGTGGAACCACCCACTGATCAGCCTGCCCACGGCCTGGCTGGTGGCGCCAAACGGTGGCTTTGGGACCGGTATTGCCGTACTGGATACCGGGCTGTTCAGCGCCGATCCTTCTTTATATGGTCAGTGGCATCCGGACCTTGAAGACAATGTCGTTGAGCCGAGTGGCCGTATTCTGGACTATGTAACCGGTAGCCTGGACATCGACCCGGAGCCGGACCAGGGCCGTGACCAGAACCCCCATGATCCTGGCAATCAGCAATCACAGAACAGCAGTTTTCATGGCACCCATGTGGCGGGTATTGCGGTCGGAATGGACAATGGCATTGGCATCATAGGGGTCGCCCCTCAGGCCACGCTGTTCCCGGTGCGTGTGCTTGGAGTTGACCCTGAAACCCAGCGCAACGTAGGTTCTTCCGACGATCTGATCGCGGCCATTAACTGGGCAGCAGACCAGGCGGATATTCACGTTATCAACCTCAGCCTGGGCGGACTGGGGCCAAGCGATGCCCTACAGAATGCGGTCACCAAGGCCTTTAACCAGAACAAACTCGTCGTAGCTGCGGCCGGTAACCAGGGTACGGATCAGCTGACCTATCCTGCTGCATTTTCCAATGTGGTTGGTGTGGGGGCCGTGGACGGGGCTGCGGTGAGAGCTTCCTATTCCAACATCGGCGGCTCGGTCAATCTGGTCGCCCCGGGCGGCGATGCCAACCGGGATGCGAACCAGGACGGCAACGCCGACCTGATCGTCAGCGCTTGGGGCAACGATTCCGTATCGCCCCCAAGGCCGAACTATGCCGGGCTCCAGGGCACTTCCATGGCGGCGCCCCACGTTGCCGGAGTCTACGCCCTGATGAGGGAGGCTGCGGGCGCAGGCCCTGAGCTCACACCCAAGGGCTTTTTTACACTATTGAGCAGCGGCAGCCTGACGGATGAGGTAGGCAATCCCACTGAATATGGTGAGGGCCTCATCAACGCCATCAAATCAGTGAACGCCGTCGGCGACGGCCCCACAAGCCCTGTCATGGGAGCGTCCCCCTCGGCGCTGCAGTTCTCCCGTAGCCAGACCAGCCAGGACTTGACCTTGCGGGTCTATCCCGAGACTGAATCCATTGTTATCGGCCCGATTACAAGCCCCGGCTGGTTAACTGTGATACAGGAAGGAGGCACGGCACCTAAAACCCTGACTGCGACCGTCAATACCGGTGGCCTGACGGAGGACAATCTGTACCGGGGCGTTGTGAGCGTTGAATACACTTCCGATGGTGAGATACGGACACTTGAAGTGCCGGTGTCCGTGCAGTTGGGTGATGAGTCGGGAAGTCGGGATGCGGGTCGTCATTACGTGTTGCTGGTCAGCACGGATGAGGAGCGCAACACACTAGTGCAGCAGGTCGTCGAGGCACAAAACGATCGTTACGAATTCTCTTTTGCCGATGTGGAGCCGGGCGAGTATTTTCTTGTGGCCGGCTCTGATATCGACAACAACGGGTTTATCTGTGAAACCGGTGAGGCTTGCGCCGAGTATCCGGTCAATGGTCTTCCGGAGCCTATTGTTATCGGCGACTCACCACTATCAGGTGTTGAGCTGACCACAAGCTTCAGACGCCCCACCATTTCCGCCATGGGTGGTCTGCCCAGGATTGGCTTCGAAGGCTACCGTCTTCTGAAAGAAACCGGACCTGCGGGCGAAAAAACCGTCAGGCGAGTCAGTGAGGACAAGCAATGAAGTTGTCGCCCGTAAGTGCACGCCGCTTTCCTTTACTGGTCTTTGCAAGTCTCCTGCTTTCAGCCTGTGCCAGTTCCGAGACGCCCCCGGTCGAAACCGAGACCGGCGGGCCGGTGGCCCGTCAGGTGACTGAGTCGGACCATTGCGGCCTGACGGCCCCCGGGTTGGTATATCTTGAAAGCCGGCAGGAGCTTGAGCAGTTCAAGCGCCTCCCGGGCCAGAATCTCAGCCTGACCAACGGCCTGGATTTCGACCGGGAGCATCTGGTCGTGGTTGGCCTGGGGCGGAAGCCCACGGGTGGCCACGGTGTAACCCTGGCGTCGTCCGACCTCCACAATGGCGTCATGAGACTCGCCATGGAGGTGTTTGAGCCCGGCCCGGATCGGGTCGTTACCCAGGCAATCACCACACCCTGCGCCGTGGTGGCTGTTTCCACCGAAGACTGGGATACGCTCAAGGTCATTGGCCAGGGCCTGCCGGAGATGACGCGCCGTCGTTGAGAGCCAGCCCCCGCCGGGACAAAACAACCGTTGATCTTTGCCTGCGAATCCCTAAGCTAGTGTGCTTCCGCCCCAACGCTCGAGAGATGTAGCCCCTGTATGAGCCAAAAACAATACAACGCCGATGCCATCGAAGTACTGAGTGGACTGGATCCGGTACGAAAGCGCCCCGGGATGTACACAGACACCAGCCGGCCCAATCACCTGGCTCAGGAAGTAATCGATAACAGCGTCGACGAGGCCCTGGCCGGGCATGCCCGCAGGATCGATGTGGTGCTTTACGCCGACGGCTCCCTGAGTGTCGAGGACGACGGCCGGGGCATGCCGGTGGACATGCACAAGGAAGAGGGGCTGCCCGGGGTCGAGCTGATCCTGACCCGGCTCCATGCCGGCGGCAAGTTTTCGGAAGGCAGTTACAATTACTCCGGCGGCCTTCACGGGGTAGGGGTATCGGTTGTCAACGCCCTGTCCAGTCAGCTGGAAGTCTCCATTAAACGGGACGGACAGCTGCATCGGATGACCTTCGCCGATGGCCACAAGACCTCCGAGCTTAAAGTGGTGGATACCGTAGGCAAGCGTAATACCGGCACCCGACTCAAGTTTATGCCCGACCCAAGCTATTTCGATAGCCCAAAGTTCTCGGTCAGCCGCCTGCGCCACAATATGCGTGCCAAGGCCGTGCTGTGTCCGGGCCTGGTGGTAACCTTCCTGCAGGAATCTACTGGTGAGAAAGACGAATGGCACTATGAGGGCGGGCTGAAAGATTACCTGCGCACAGCGCTCGCGGATATCGAAGTGGTTCCCCTTGAGCCTTTCACCGGTGAGTTCGCGGGTAACAGGGAAGAGGTTCACTGGGCGATCCAGTGGTTGCCAGAGGGCGGTGAAGGCGTCATGGAAAGCTACGTCAACCTGATACCCACCGCCCAGGGGGGAACCCATGTCAACGGTCTGCGTAGCGGACTGCTGGAAGCCATGCGGGAGTTCTGTGAATTCCGCAGCCTGCTGCCCAGGGGCGTTAAACTGTCGCCTGAAGACATCTGGGAGCGCTGCTCCTATGTGCTCTCGTTCAAGATGCAGGACCCGCAATTCTCCGGCCAGACCAAGGAGCGGCTGTCTTCCAGGGAAGCGGCCGCGTTCGTGTCCGGTATCGTCAAGGACTCGTTCAGCCTGTGGCTGAACCAGCATACGGCCGTGGCGGAAATACTGGCTGAACTTTTCATCAGCAATGCCCAGCGGCGTTTGCGGGCCAGCAAGAAAGTAGCACGCAAGCGCGTGACCTCGGGGCCCGCGCTGCCTGGCAAACTGGCCGACTGTTCAGGCTCGGACAGCAACCGTTCGGAGCTGTTCCTGGTAGAGGGTGATTCGGCCGGCGGCTCCGCCAAGCAGGCCCGCGACCGGGAATTCCAGGCGGTTATGCCCTTGCGGGGCAAGATCCTCAACACCTGGGAAGTGGACTCCAGCGAGATCCTGGCCTCCCAGGAAGTCCACGACATTGCGGTGGCCATCGGCGTGGACCCGGCCTCCGATAAACTGGACGGTTTGCGCTACAACAAGGTCTGTATTCTGGCGGACGCGGACTCAGACGGCCTCCATATTGCCACCCTGCTGTGTGCGCTCTTCGTAAAACACTTTCGACCGGTGGTCGAGGCCGGCCATGTGTTCGTGGCCATGCCACCGCTGTACCGGGTCGACCTGGGCAAGGAAACTTTTTACGCCCTGGACGAGCATGAAAAGCAGGGCATTCTGGATCGCATAGAGGCCGAGAAGCGCAAGGGCAAGATTTCGGTCACCCGCTTCAAGGGCCTCGGTGAAATGAACCCCCTGCAGCTGCGCGAGACCACCATGGCGCCTGATACGCGACGGCTGGTGATGCTCACCCTGGCAGACGGTGATGATACCGACGAGCGCATGGATATGCTGCTGGGCAAGAAGCGGGCCTCGGACCGCAGGGCCTGGCTGGAAACCTACGGCAATATGGCCGACGTAGGCGGGTTGCCAGCGGATTGATAACCTCGAGCTATATGCTTTTAAGTACTTTTAACAGCATTCTTTATTCTTTCTGTGTTATCTGATATTTCGATATGCTGCGCACTTTTAACCGTGGGCATATTGAATGGACTGGCAGGGTTGGTTCGCTTTAAGTCTTGCTGGGGCAGCATTGCTGCTGATGAGTTTCGGCCGTTTCGGGCCCCATCTGGTCATGATGGGTGTGCTGGTAGTGCTGAGCGTCAGCGGTATCCTGGACGCCTCCGAAGCCCTCGCTGGCTTCAGTAATTCTGGGCTGATCACCGTGGTTGCCATGTTTGTGGTGGCTGCGGGCATCCATCACTCCGGCGGAGTCGACCTTGTGGTGAAGCATCTGCTTCGGTCACCACGGACCGTGCGGGGCGCCCAGGCTCGCATAGCGCTCCCGGTGGCCCTGCTGAGCGGCTTCCTGAACAATACCCCGGTGGTCGCGACCATGATCCCGGCGGTGCATGCCTGGTCCCGGAAAATCGGTATTGCCCCTTCCAAACTGATGATTCCCCTGAGTTACTCGGCCATTTTCGGCGGCACACTTACGCTGATCGGTACCAGTACCAACCTGGTGGTTAACGGCCAGTACCAGGACCTGACCGGTGAAGCCGGCTTCTCGATTTTTTCCATCACCGCCGTGGGTCTGCCCGTGGCTGTGATAGGCCTGATACTGATGCTGGTCTTCCTGCCGCGGTTCCTGCCTGATCGCAAAGACCAGCAGAAGTTCGGTTCCATGCGGGAGTTTACCCTGGAAGTTGCGGTGGCCCTCGATGGCCCCCTGGTCGGCAAGTCCGTGGGTGAGGCGGGGTTGCGGGAACTGGAACGGCTGTATCTGGTTGAGATTGAGCGTGACGGCAGCGTGGTAACTGCGGTGCCCTCAGAAGAACGCCTGCGCGGTGGCGACCGACTGGTCTTCGCCGGCGATACCCAGGCCATTTCTGACCTGCTCCGCATCAACGGCATAGTACCTTCCGTGCACGACGACGAGCCCAGTCTGAGCAAGGATCGGGCCGAACGGCGCCTGGTGGAAGCAGCTATGTCTCCCCAGTCGGAAGTCCTGGGCCTGACCATCCGTGACGCCCGGTTCAGGGACCGGTACGGCGCCGTTGTGCTGGCGGTAGCCCGGGGCGGCGAGCGGGTTTCCGGCAACCTGGGCAATATACGTCTCAAACCCGGTGATGTGCTCTTGCTGGAGGCGCGGCCAGCCTTTGTCAGTCGTCAGCGATACGCCAAGGACTTCCTGCTCATCAATGACCTCGGCACAGAGGCCCCCCGCCATGACAGAGCCTACGTGTCCTGGGGTATTCTGCTTCTGCTGGTGGTCGCGGCGGCGTCCGGAGTACTCAGCATGCTGAACGCCGCCTTGCTGGGGGCGGCCATGATGATTCTGAGCGGCTGTTGCTCCGTAGGCCAGGCCCAGAAAGCGGTGGATGTGCCGGTGGTCTTAACCATAGCAGCCTCCTTTGCACTGGGGGCGGCGCTGGAAGTGACCGGGGCGGCAAGCTATGCAGCCGAGGCCATCCTTTCCCTCAGTAACGGTCACACCTTGTTGACCGTGCTACTGGTGTATCTGGCAGTGTCAGTGCTTACCGAAGTGGTGACCAATAACGCGGCGGCTGTGCTGGTGCTGCCGGTCGTGCTCTCGATGACATCGACCATGGGTGTGGCGGCGGAGCCCTTTGTGATTGCGGTCATGATGGCGGCATCGGCGAGTTTCGCCACACCCCTGGGCTATCAGACCAACATGATGGTGTTCGGCCCCGGCGGCTACCGTTTCATGGACTTTGTGCGGGTGGGTGTGCCGATGAATCTTGTGATTGGCCTAGTGACCGTCGCGGTCATCGCGGTGGTGTACGACATCCCGGTCAATTGGGCAGGCTTCTAGGTCGCCGGGCCGGCTTTACTGGGCGAGGATGTCACAGCAAAGGACTTTCATTTCGCCCTGATGACTGTAGGCAAGCGAAAGGGTGACGCACATGTAGGCACCGGTAATGGACAGGTAGGGGCGGGTGACCTGGATGTGCTCAGGCTGTGCCAGTGCCTGCTTGAGGTAATGCTGGCGATACCAGTCGGCACTGCTGGTGTTCTCCAGGGGTATGAAGCGCGGGTCCAGATTGCGGGCGATGGCCTGGGAGATCAGCGTGTGATCAATCTGGACCCCGAGGGTGTTGATCAGGTAACAGCGGGACACCGCATGATGGTTCAGGAGGTCCGAGCAGGCTGTATCCAGCTTCTGGCCGGAACGCAGCTTGTTCACCGCGCCCTGAAAATAGCCGCTGAAGAAGTCGGTTATTTGCTGGGTCGGGTCCAGTTGAACCCGATTCCGGCTCTTGTAGTCGGTCAGAAGACCCTCAAGGTCAGGACAGTTCTGCCCCAGGCGGGTGAGGTCGAGGCTGGGGCGGGAAAAATAGAAGCCCTGGACAAAGTCGACCCCGGCATCAATGGCGATCATGGCCTGATCGTGGGTTTCAACACCTTCCAGCAGTACCAGGCAGCCGGACTGATGCAGTAACGAGGCTATGCCATTGAGAATCTGTCGTGCCTTCTTGTCGGCAATGGCCCGGGTCAGTAACGTGCGGTCAAGTTTGACAATATCGGGAGAGAGGTTCCAGATACGCTCGAAATTCGAGTGACCGGCGCCAAAATCATCAATAGCCGTAAGACAGCCCAGGTTCTGGTAGTAAGCGACCGTCTCCCGCAGTTGCTCGGAGTCATCTGTGGGCTGCTCCACGATCTCTATCACAACCCGATGGGGCGGCAGCCCGGTGCGCTCCAGAAGCTGCCCAAAAAACGAATCACTCTGGTGGCCTCTGGCCACTACCTTGGGCGACACGTTCAGGAACAGCCAGTTGACCTGATCACTTAATGATGAATAATTCTGAATATGCAGGTAGCGACACAATCGGTCGAGGAGCACATTTTCCGGTTCGGTGGTGGGTAGCTGGAACAGATGAAGCGGCAAAACACTGGCATTGTCTGTGTCAAACGCCCGGATAAGGGCTTCGTAGCCGACCACGCGTTTATGGGAAATGCTAAATATGGGTTGCAGCGCCGTGCGGAGGGTCAGGCCCTGAAAGCTCGCGCTCCAGCCGTAGTCATGCTGATCGAGCATGGGGCCGAGTAAATCAAGCTCAGGTGAGGCTAGGGTGTGAAGCAGGTTTTTGGACATAGCTCAGCACTGAAACCCTGGACGAAAACGTTGAGGTCGTAGGTGAGTTCAGACTCAACCTGTATGTAAAGTGCACATCGCTGCCCGAGCTGACAAACATCAAAGCTACGACAGAGGAAGAATGCCAAACTTTCCAGAAAGTTACCAGCCTGTAAGAGTTACGCTTTGTCAGCTTACGGCCTTAATACATTGCTTCCACGGCAATATATCTGTTCAGGCCAGTGCAAAGAGAGCACTTTTCGGCAGAGTAGGAGAGAGATTAAAGCGGGGTTAGGGCGAGCCGGGGTCGTCCGGCTCATCCGATCTATCAGTTATTACTTGGTACTCAGTTATTGCTTGGGACAACGACACGCTCGTCGAATTCAATTTCCATCATGTGTTCCTATAGGGTAGTTGAGAATTACAGCGCGACCGTCCAGGGTCGGCTGTTATGCGAGTAGTCTATCCTCTTAGTGTGATGTCTCAATCCGTAAAATCCCCATGCGACAAAAGTCAAGCATCAGTTTTTCTGACTATGGTGCCCAAAACATTTCGTTTGGATTTGAACGCTGCTGTTCCTAGACTTCCTATTATTGAGCAGCAGCCGGGGGAGCATCAGCTCGTGGAAGGTTAAGACGATGCAGTTGAGCAATTCGCGCAAGAGCTACGGTTGGGTCGCCATCCTACTGCACTGGCTGATCGCACTGGCGGTGTTCGGGCTTTTCGGCCTGGGTTGGTACATGGTCGATCTGGGGTATTACGACGACTGGTACCGGACCGCGCCCGACATACACAGAAGTGTCGGCCTGATCCTCGCTGCCGTCATGGTGGTGAGGGTGGCCTGGCGCCTCTTTAATCCCAGGCCGGAGCCGCTGGCCGGGCATTCGCGATTTGAAATCTGGGCGGCCTATGGGGCCCATCTGACGCTGTATGTGCTGATTTTCGTCGCGATCGTCAGCGGCTACCTTATCTCCACCGCCGATGGCTCATCCGTTCAGGTTTTCAACTGGTTTTCGGTGCCTTCGGTGACGGGGCGGATGCGGGAACTCGAAACCATCGTGGGGGATGTTCACTACTGGTCTACCTGGGCATTGGTGGGTTTGGCGGGTGTTCATGCCCTGGCGTCGATGAAACACCATTTTATCGACCGGGACCGAACGCTACGCCGGATGCTCAAGCCCGACTGAACGGCCCGTATTACATCATTCTGCACTCGCAGGCATGCCCGACAGGATGAATTAAAGGAGACAGTCAGATGAATTCAAGCACTATCAGAACCACTTTCGCAGCCACGGTCTTGTCCGTGGCGATGCTGCCTGGCGTCCAGGCTTCTGAGCATAGTGGTACCTATGCTTTCGACACTGAAGGCCAGCACCAGTTCATTAATTTCAAGATCTCCCACCTGGGCTTTAGCTGGCTTTACGGCAGGTTCAACGAGTTCGATGGCGAGTTTGTCTATGATGCAGAGAACCCTGAGAACAGCAAGGTTACGGTCACGGTTCAGACCGAAAGCGTGGACTCCAACCACGGTGAACGCGACAAGCACCTGCGCAGCGACGACTTTCTCCACGTTGACGAATACCCCACAGCCACCTTTACCAGCAAGCGCATTGAGCTTGGGGATGAGCAAGGCGAAGCGGATATCATCGGTGACCTGACGCTACATGGTGTAACCAGGGAAATTACCCTGGACGCAGAAATGGTCGGTCACGGCGAGGATCCGTGGGGCGGCTATCGCATGGGCTTTGAGGCTGAGACAGAGCTCAGGCTGGCCGATTTCGGCATTACCAAGAACCTTGGCGAGTCGGCCGAGACGGTCGAACTGATTATTTCTGTGGAAGGGGTCAAGCAGTAGCCGGAAACGGTCAGGCCAGGCCTGACCGACCTGCATGATTACCGAAGTTCATCCGGCCCGTTAAGGGCCGGATTGCCATCCTGCCGGCGCTGGGCGCAGCGGCAAAGTCGTAGCTGGCGATAGAACTGGGCACTGAATATGACCAGCCAGATGAGCAGGCCGGCCCACAAGTAGGTCTGTGCAATACGGAAATTTCCGCTGAGGGCAAACTCAGCCAATAGCATAAGGGCAAGAGCCAGGGCCCCGTTGGCAAAGGCGGTTAACATGGCTTGTCGGCAAGCTTGAAAGGTCGTTCTCATCGCGTTTGCTCTGGATAAATCAAGGAAAGTTGCAAAAAGGTAACCCGTTAACTTGAATCGAGAATACGGCCTGACAGATCTCCTCTCCATGCGTGCATTCCGCTATTTAAAAACAGAACCCCTGCCGGTGATGACACAGATTGGTGTCCGGCGCTCCGCCTACCTATAATGAGCACCCTGATTCGCTGTCCCTGGCAGCATGCGGTATTCACAACAGTTACAAGAGGCTTCCATGCCAGAATTTCAGACCACGGACGAAGGGTTCGAGCGCGTTGCGCTGCGGGATTATACCGAGAAGGCCTACCTTGATTATTCGATGTACGTCATCCTGGACCGTGCCTTGCCGAGTGTCGGTGACGGCCTCAAGCCTGTGCAGCGGCGTATCATCTATGCCATGTCCGAACTTGGTCTGAAGTCCACTTCCAAGTACAAGAAGTCGGCACGTACCGTAGGTGATGTTCTGGGTAAGTTTCACCCTCACGGCGACAGCGCTTGCTATGAGGCGATGGTTCTCATGGCCCAGCCGTTCTCCTACCGCTATCCGCTGGTAGACGGCCAGGGCAACTGGGGTTCTCCGGATGACCCCAAGTCCTTTGCCGCCATGCGTTATACCGAATCAAGGCTCGCCGCCTTTGCAGATGTCCTCCTGTCGGAATTGGGGCAGGGCACGGTCGACTGGGTGCCAAATTTTGATGGCACCATGGATGAGCCCTCGACGCTGCCAGCACGACTGCCTCACGTGTTGCTGAACGGAACTACGGGTATTGCCGTGGGGATGGCCACGGATATTCCGCCCCATAACGTCAGGGAAGTCACAGCTGCCTGCATCCGTCTGCTTGACGATCCGGATACCACCATCGATCAGTTGTGCGAGCACATCAAGGGCCCGGATTTTCCAACCTACGCTGAAATCATCACGCCCCAGAAAGATCTGCGGCAGATGTACGAGACCGGGCGTGGGTCTCTACGCATGCGTGCCCGCTGGATCAACGAAAGCGGTGAGATCGTAGTCACCGATCTGCCTCATCAGGTTTCCGGCAACCGTGTACTGGAGCAGATAGCGCACCAGATGCAGACCCGCAAACTGCCCATGGTGGCAGACCTGAGGGACGAGTCAGACCACGAGAACCCCACCCGTCTGGTGATCGTGCCCCGGTCCAACCGGGTGGATCAGCAGGGCCTTATGGCCCATCTGTTTGCCAGTACCGACCTTGAGAAAACCTACCGGGTCAACATCAACGTCATTGGCACGGACGGGCGCCCTGCGGTCAAGAACCTGCACACCCTGCTCAGCGAATGGATCAGCTACCGGTGGGTGACGGTCACCCGTCGTCTGCAATACCGGCTCGATAAGGTACTGTCCCGGCTTCACCTGCTGGAAGGCCTTCTGATCGCCTATCTCAATATTGACGAGGTCATTGAGATTATCCGCAGCTACGACAAACCCAAGGCGGAGCTGATCAGTCGCTTTGCCCTCACCGGCGAGCAGGCCGAAGCCATACTCGAGCTCAAGCTGAGGCACCTGGCCAAACTTGAGGAGATGAAGATTCGTGGCGAGCAGGACGAACTGGCCGCTGAGCGGGATGAGTTGCAGTCGATACTGGGTTCCAAGGACCGCTTGCGGGAACTGATCAAGTCCGAGCTGCAGGCCGATGCCGAGACCTATGGCGATGACCGGCGTTCGCCGATTGTGGCCAGGGAAGAAGCAAAAGCCTTCAGTGAACTCGACCTGATCTCCAACGATCCGGTGACCGTGGTGCTGTCCGACAAGGGCTGGGTCAGGGCGGCCAAGGGCCATGACATTGAGCCGGAAGGGCTGAGCTACAAGTCTGGTGACCGTTTTGCCATGGCGGCCAAGGGGCGCACTAATCAGCAGGCCATCTTCCTCGACTCGACGGGTCGGGCCTATTCGCTGCTGGCCCATACCCTGCCTTCCGCCCGTGGCCAGGGCGATCCCCTTACCGGGCGTATCAATCCGCCCTCAGGCGCTACCTTCTCCGGTCTGCTCATGGGGGACCCGTCGGAAAAGGTCCTGCTGGTGACGGACGGCGGCTATGGCTTTGTCACATCACTGGAGGAAATGATCAGCAAGAACCGTAACGGTAAAGCCGTGGTCAATGTACCCAAGGGCGCCCGCATCATGCCGCCCAAGCTGATTCCCAAGCGCAGTGAGCCGCTGTTTCTGGCAGCTATTACCAATGAGGGGCGGATGCTGGTGTTCCCGCTAAGCGAACTGCCTGAACTGGCCAAGGGCAAGGGCAACAAGATCATAAGCATCCCCTCGGCACGGGTCCAGAACCGGGAGGAGTTTGTGGTGGCGGTGGCCGTGTTCGCTGAAAAGGATCAACTTCAGATACAGGCAGGCAAACGCAAGATGAGCCTTCAGTTCAGTGACCTGGAGCATTACCTCGGCGAACGGGGTCGGCGCGGGCATAAGTTGCCCCGGGGCCTGCAGCGGGTAGACGGTATCGAGGTCGTAGGTAGTAGCCCGGTAGCCGCGGAAACCGAAGATGATGGCGCAGACGACAAGGAGCAGCCTGAACGTGAGTGAGCTGGTACTGATCAATGTGTCCGGTCGTGACAAGCCAGGTCTGACTTCCGAAATCACCGGTATCATGGGCCGATATGACGTCCGTATACTGGACATCGGTCAGGCGGTGATCCATGACCATCTGACCTGGGGTATTCTGGCGGAGATACCCGATGAGTCGAAATCTTCATCAGTAGTAAAGGAATTGCTTTTCCGCCTGCACGCCCTGGACCTCCAGGTCCGGTTTGCGCCCATATCGGAAGCGGAATACCAGAGCTGGGCCTCGGGCAGAAACCGGGCCTGCTACATCGTTACCCTGATGTCCAGGGACATCAAGGCGGAGCAGATTGCCCGGGTTTCGGCCATCACGGCGCGCCATGGCCTGAATATCGACAACATATCCCGCCTGTCAGCACGGCCGTCTCTGAAACCGTCGGACGACCGCATTGCCTGTATCGAGTTTTCCGTGCGCGGTACGCCAGAGGATCCGGAGAAGTTACGCTCCGATTTCCTTCATATAGCCAGCGAGATGAACGTCGATATCGCCTTCCAGGAAGATTCGATCTTCCGCCGCAACCGCCGTCTGGTGGTGTTCGATATGGATTCCACATTGATAGAGGCTGAGGTTATCGACGAGCTGGCCCGTGAGGCGGGCGTGGGTGAGCAGGTAGCGGCCATTACCGAACTGGCCATGCAGGGCAAGCTGGATTTTGCCGCGAGCTTTGCCGAACGCCTGGCCCTGCTCAAGGGCCTGGATGAGTCCGTGCTTGCGGCCATCGCCGAGCGCCTGAAACTTACCGAGGGCGCAGAACATCTTCTGCGCAGCCTGAAGTCTCTGGGGTATCGTACGGCCATCCTGTCCGGCGGTTTCAGCTATTTTGCCCGCAACCTCCAGCAACGACTGGGTATTGACTACGTCTATGCCAACGAACTGGAAATTGTCGACGGCAAGGTCACGGGCCGGGTATCGGGCCGGATCGTGGACGGCCAGCGCAAGGCTGAGCTGCTCAAGGAAATCGCCCTCAAGGAGAACGTGTCCCGGGAACAGGTGATTGCAGTAGGGGACGGCGCCAACGACCTACCCATGCTGAGCCAGGCGGGCCTGGGGGTGGCTTTTCGGGCCAAACCCCTGGTCAAGGAGTCCGCCCGTCACTCAATTTCAACGCTCGGGCTGGACGCCATCCTCTATCTGATCGGATTCAGGGAGAGCGAAACTCACTGATCGCCGAAATCGTAGTTCATTTCCGGCACCGGCGCCTGCAGGTAGTAGCCCTGAATGTAGTTGACGCCTGCCTGCCAGAGCGTCGCCAGCACGGCGGCGTTCTCTACCAGGGGGATGATGGTCAGCTTGCCTGAGCTGCGCAGGGACTCGACCATTTCCTTGACCTTGTCCCGGGCCTCTTCGCTCTTCTGAATCTCCTCGGTAAACGAGCCATCAATCTTGATGTAGTCCACATCCACATGCTTGAGAGTATTGAAGGGGTTGAGGGCACAGCCAAACTGACAGATCGATACCTTACAATGCAGTTCCCGCAATGATTTGGAAAACTCCCTGGCCTGCTTGAGATAGGCGTTGGCGTCACCTTCGCGCATCTGGAATATCAGCGAATCGCCGGGCAGGCGGGCTGCCTTGAGCGCGACACTCAACCACGAAGTGAACGTCTTGTCCTGCAGGGTTTCGGAAGTGATATTCAGGAACAGGCGGGTATCGTGGCCTTTTGATCGGTGCCCGGAAAGCTGCTTGATGGTCTGCAGGGTGACCCAGCGATCGATTTTGCCGGCCATGTCCGAAGGCCCCATGGGCGGCAGGAAGTCGTAAGGCGAAACCTCTTTGCCGTCTTTATCTAGCATTCGCACAAACGCTTCGTAGTGCTCTTCACCCTCACCCCGGAGATTGATGATGGGCTGGAACAGGAGCCGGAAACGGTCCTCATCAAGCGCCTTCTGGATCGCCTCAACGGAATTGTCTTCATCAAGGGTCTCGAAGTCCGCCGGGTTGTAGATCACCAGGCCGTTACCGCGATCGTGGCCCTCCAGTTTCCTGACCTCTGCTGATGCGGTATGGGCGCGACTGATCATATCGGGCGCCTTGGGCGAATTCTCGGTAATGGCGGCAACACCGATGCTTACCGTTAACTGGATCGTGCGGTCGCTGATGTCGAACAGGTGATCTTCAATATGCTTGCGTATGCGTTCACACAGGTCCGCCAGTGTCTGTTCCTCGCAAGGCTGGCAAAGGATGCAGAACGCGTCGTCGCTCAGCCGCGCCAGGATCATCTCCTCTCCCACATGCTGGCGCAGGATGCCGGCCAGGTCGCCCAGCAACAGGTCCGCCCCGGCGATGCCGACTTTGCTCTTCATGGCCATGAAATCATCAAGAGCGATATAGGCCAGAGCCCCGGTCTCGTTGTTCTCACCGGCCTTGACGATCGCTTTGTTGAGGGCGTCCATCAGGTACTGGCGGTTAAACAGGCCGGTCAACAGATCCTGGCTGCTGATCTGACGAATCTTTTCTTCCAGTTCCAGGTCGCTCTTTTCAGGCTGGATCACAATCTGCGTGCAGGGTTCGCCGTCGTATGTGGCAGACAAGGCTGTCATGGTGATGTTGAGCTGCTGGTCATCGCTGCGGCGCGCCACGCAGTTCAGCTTCATGCCATCGTCTTCACCATCGGCGAAAGCCTTCATGAAGTCCTTGTAGGGACCCTGGCTCTCCGGGGCGAGCGTGTCCAGAAGGGGAATGCAGATAAGCTCGTCAATGTCGTCATAACCGAGAAAGTCCATGTATGACTGATTGGCGTAGATGTGCATGCCATCGTTGATGTAGGCGATGGCATCCTTGGAGCTTTCCAGCAGAAGCTGGCAGCGTTGTTCCGCTTCCCGCAGGTGAGACTCAAGGGAGCGGCGGCGCCGGCGTTCGTCCAGCGCAGAAAGCTCGCGGCGGACGACCAGTACCAGAAGGTCGGTGTAGTCGCCAGGCACCGTATCCTGGGCACCGGCTTTAAGAAAGCTTACGGTGCGGTCCCGGTCATAGTCACCGGTCAGCAGAATGAACGGGATGTCCTTGTCCAGCCGGCGGATGGTCGCCAGTGCCTCTTCCGGCTTGACCTCCTGGTCAATGTCACGGGCCAGCATGAGGTCCCAGGTGCCGGTGCGGATGGCCTCTTCCAGGTCTTCTTCCGAGGTGACCCGGTGGGCCCGGGTAGCGCGGCCAGCATTTCTCAACAAGCTGACCAGGGTTTCCGCATCGTTCTGAGACGGGTCAAGTAACAGTAGATGAACCGTAGCGTTCTTTTTCTGCATGCCGTGGAGATCTCTCGCAATCTGCTGAGCGTTATTAGGGAGCAAACCGGCAGGCCTTTATTCGCGGCGCCTCTGTTACTCTCGCCCGACGAATGATGCAGCGGATATTTGCCAATAACAACCCTTTCCTAGAGCGAAGGCCACAGGGAGTCGAACTCGTCCTCACTGGCTTTTTTGGAGGATGTGACCGGTGCCTCATTGGCGCTAAGGTTGTTATGCTGCAGTTTAAGCTCGAACTGGCTGATGCTGCCAGTGGCCGAGACCCGGCGGGACAGCTGTCCCTGGTCTTCACGGCCGTCGTGCAGCAGGGATATCCGGCTTCCGGACTGGAACGGCAGTCGCGGTGTGATCAGGGTGGCGGCCTGACCAACGGCACTGATTTCCGGGAGCAGCAACCCCCGCAGGTATTCGCTGCTGTTGCCAATTTTCTGGATCAGACGGACACCACAGGGGGACGCGCTGGGCGCCAGCAGCTCAATGCCTATCTGTGTACCCTGGTTACGCACCTGCCGTATCCAGCGCACGATCGCAATGCTCCAGGGGTGGGCGACTTTCTCCCTTACCCCAAGAATTTCTCCCGCCTGCAAGCAGGGTGGGACATCAGTTTCCCAGCTGACGCAGTAGCCACCGGGGCTGGTGTTCATCAGCAGCGTTTTGTAAGAGCGAGGCTGAGCCCGTGCCCCACTGCCCTCGCAAGAGCCTCCGGTTCCCCGAAAGTTAATGGGACTGTCTGCAGAGCGTAGCCCCTCGCTGGGACCGGCATCGTGGGCCCCGGCCCAGGCGTCGTTGCGGCGCCTGGCGGTGCTGAGAAAGACATTCTCGTCCTCTTCCGCGCCGGCACGCTCTTTCGCGTCATTGCCCGCGACGAACTGGTTAAAGTTCTTTTCTCCTGACACGAAATAATGGGCAGAGGTCAGCCCCACACAAATGTGCAGATAGCCCTGGCTGACAATGCGGTTGAAATTACGCTTGGTAAGGATGCCCAGGGCCTGGCCCAGGTGGGTGAGCAACGTGTCGGTGGCGGCTGTCGGCAGCGTCAGAGCGGTTTCGGTGGCAGGCTGGTAGTCATACCGGGCCTGGAGGTATTCAGTGATTCGCTCGGATACCGCTGTGGTATCGAAACCAAAGCTGTCACTGCCGGGGGCATTCTGCATCAGGCTGCGGTAGATCGGTGGCGAGTCCCGTTCCATGTCCACCACGAACAGGCTTTCACCAAGCTCGGGACTGCACCTGACCAGGTCGGTCCAAGACTCAAACAGTTCATAGACCTGCATCAGTTCACTCTGGCGCAGCTGGTTGGGCCGTGCGCAGCCCAGCATGAGTATGCGTTTGTAGGCGTCTGCCACCGTGCTGCTGTGACGATGGCACAGGGTCTGGTCTTCGATCGGTGCCGAGATCAGTTTGTTGCGGTAGGCAAAACGGAAAATGCGATGGGACTCGAGCCAGCTCCTCGCAGGGCTCGGGCAATAGAGCTGATGGGCCCTGACAATGGTGGCGCCCAGCTCGGTCAGGGCCCGGTGGCAACTGGTGTTCAGTAGCTTACGGTTTTTCTCTATACCGCCGTTGTCTATCAGCTCAAGCAGAGTGATTTTATAGCCGTTGGCCAGGTGGAGCTGCAGGGCCTGGGAGAGATTGGCAATCTTGCGCTGTCTCTCGGGCAGGGCGATCGCCATGCCAAGGTAATGCCGGGCCAGCTCACCGCAGACAAACCGTATCTTCGGCCGGATCAGCTCAAGCAGCTGCAACCGCTGGGCCGGCGCCAGAAACATCTGGTTCATTTCGATAATGGCGTGGTAGAGCTGGCGGGAAACTTCGCCCACGTTCGCCATGGGTAGTTGCCCCACCCAGTCCCTGAAGGCCTTGGGTGTGGCATCGCAAAAAGACAGGCTTGCGGTCTTTTGTTCCGGTACGGTCAAATCGGGTTTCAGGCTCATACCACCAGCAGCTCACGCCAAAAATACAACTTGAAAACGTTTCTCTGCCAGTTGATAGGATCACTCCGGGGCCCACAGGCATAAATCCGGGACAGCTGAAAAACGCATAAATTACAGAATTTTAACTATAAAAGGTTTCTTGACTGTAAAATAGCAAAGAAAGAACAAAAAGCCAGCAAGCCCCAAGTTGACAATAGTTGACATTCCGGTCTGGCTATCCCTTTTCACAGGCCTCTGCTTGTCTGTACCTCACCCATGGCGCGGCGAGCTCAGGGGTCCAGTAGCGTCTTGCTCATTTGACCCGGTATTTCCCGTACCAGTTTCGGCACCAGAAAACCTGGCAGGATGGCCTGGAGTTCGCGCACAAGTCCTCTGGCCACCTCGTCACTGGTATCGAAGTGGTGTGCGCCGGCTACCGGGTCGAAGGCGTGAAGATAATAAGGCATGACTCTGGATGCGAATAGCGACTCGCTGAGCTCGGCGAGCACTGCGCTGTCATCATTTACCCCTTTCAGAATGACGCTCTGGTTCAGCAGTGTTACACCGGCGGCCTGGAGGCTGGAAAGGGCTGCCCTGACCTGGTGGTCGATCTCGTTGGGGTGATTGATGTGCAGCACCATGACTTTCTGCAGCGGGCTCTGGTCGAGCCAACCCAGTAATGCCGCATCGACTCTTGCGGGGATGACCACCGGCAGGCGAGTATGAATGCGGAGCCGTTTTATCCCGGGCAGGGCCGCAAGCTGTTCTGCCCACTGGGCCAGCAGTCGGTCATTGGCGACCAGGGGATCGCCGCCACTGAAAATGATCTCATTGATTTCCGGTGAGCTCTCCAGGGTTTCCAGCACGGTCCTGCGCTGTTGCGGGGACAGACGATGGTCTTCATAGGGGAAATGGCGACGGAAACAATATCGGCAATTAATCGCGCACTGGCCAGTGACCATTAGCAAGGCACGGCTCTTGTATTTGCGGATCAGGCCGGTCGCGGCTGTGGCGCTGGCCTCTTCCAGCGGGTCGGTAACGAATCCCGCTACTGTATCGGTCTCCGCTGTTAGCGGCAGGACTTGCCTGAGCAAGGGGTCATGGGGGTCACCGTAGCGAATCCTGGCCAGATAGGGCGCCGGCACTCTGACCGGAAACAGCTGATGGCCCGCACGGGCCCCGCCCAGCCAGCGTTGAGGGTCCAGGCCCAAGGTTTCAAGCAATACGGCAGGGTCGGTGATCGAGTCAGTCAGCTGCTGTCGCCAGTTAGGGCTGGCATTATCTGGGTGGCGGGCTTCTACCAGAGCGTGGGTTCGCTGTATCATAGGGACTTTTGTGCTCTCAGCTGCACGCTAAACTGTCTTTTCAACAGTGCTATTTCAGGTGATATTTTCATGGCTTCACATTCTACCAACGAATTTCGCAGCGGTCTTAAGGTTTTACTGGACGGCGACCCCTGCGTGATTCTTGAGAACGAATTCGTCAAACCCGGCAAGGGTCAGGCGTTCAATCGCGTCAAATTGCGTAACCTGATGTCAAACCGCGTCTGGGAGCGGACCTTCAAGTCCGGCGACAGTCTGGAATCCGCCGACGTCGTTGAGCAGGAAATGGAGTACCTGTACACCGATGGGGAATTCTGGCATTTCATGCTGACTGATGGTTCTTTCGAGCAATACCCTGCTGATGCCAAAGCGGTATCCGACGTGCTCAAGTGGCTCAAGGAACAGGATGTCTACACCGTCACCCTGTATAACGGTGCGCCGTTGACCGTGAGCGCGCCGAACTTTGTCGAGCTTGAGGTTGTCGATACGGATCCGGGCATGAAAGGCGACACCGCCCAGGGAGGCTCCAAGCCTGCCACCCTGACCACTGGCGCCGTGGTCAGCGTACCTCTGTTCATTAACATTGGCGATGTGCTGAAGGTCGATACCCGCAGCGGCGAATACGTCAACCGCGTCAAAACCTGACACTGTGGACTCCGGCACCGTCGGGAGCTGGCAGCCGTCAGCGTCCCTGGAAGCCCTTGAAATGCGTGCCAGACAGTCGGCGTTTGTGCGCGATTTCTTTGCCAGTCGCCAGGTGCTGGAGGTTGAAACACCGGTGATCGGGCGCTTCGGCGTCACGGACGTCAACCTTGATGCGATTCCGGCCCGGGTTTCCTCAGGCTCTGGCTGGCCTGACCCGAATGCCTGGCTTCAGACTTCTCCCGAGTATCATATGAAGCGCCTGCTTGCCGCCGGCTGTGGTCCGATCTTTCAGATCGCCCGGGCATTTCGCGATGGCGAGCGCGGCCGCCGTCACAACCCCGAATTCTCTCTGCTGGAATGGTATCGCACGGGCTTTGACGACCAGCAACTGATGGATGAGGTGGCAGAGCTTGTGTGTGGCTGGCTGGGTGCGCCCACGCCCCGGCGGCTCGACTACCGTGACGCATGCCGGCGATACGCCGGGCTGGACCCGTTCACAATCAGTGATGCCGACCTTGCCCATCATTGCCAGCGCTGGCTCGGAGAAGACCTGGCCCACCAACTGTCACGGGATGACTGTCTCGATGTGATCATGAGTCACGAGATCGAGCCTGCCCTTAAGTCAGAGCCTCCAACCTTTATCCAGCATTACCCCGCCAGCCAGGCTGCCCTGGCAAGAACATCGGTTTGGGATGGAGTGACGATAGCGCATCGCTTCGAGTTGTATGTTGAAGGTGTAGAGCTCTGCAATGGCTATTGGGAGCTCGCCGACGCGCCGGAGCAGCGTCGCCGGTTCGAAGCTGACAATCGGCTCAGGGTAGCGGCGGGCAAACCCGTGCGTGACATTGACAGTCGACTGCTGGCAGCGCTTGATGCAGGCCTGCCGGACTGCGCCGGAGTGGCTCTTGGGCTCGACCGGTTGCTGATGCTGAAGCTGGGCACCCGTGACATTGCCGATGTTCTGCCTTTTCCTATTGAGCGGGCCTGACCGCTGCCCGGCCTGCTCTATACCAGTTCGCAGTGTCCCAGGGCCTCGCCCAGGCGGACATTGCGGGCTGCGTCCATGGCCGGGTCCCACTTGGCCACGCCCTTCGGGAAAACCAGAATCACCGTAGAACCCAGCCGGAAGCGGCCCATTTCCTCGCCTTTTTCAAAGCTGATCGGTTTGGCCAGGGTGTCGTATCGGGTGCCGGAAACTTCCCTCGGGCGACTTGGAGCGACCACGCCAGCCCAGGTGGTCTCGACGCTGCCCACAATCATCGCACCCACGAGGACCATCGCCATGGGGCCGAACTGGGTATCAAATATTGAGACCACTCGCTCATTCCGGGCAAAAAGATTGGGTACGTTTTCAGCGGTCAGGGGGTTAACTGAGAAGAGCTTGCCAGGCACGTAGACCATTTCCCGCAGGGTGCCCGCCAGGGGCATGTGGATGCGATGATAATCCTTGGGGGCCAGGTAAATGGTGGCGAACTCACCCTCGTCGAAGTGCCGGGCGCGCTCATGGTCGCCGCCAAGCAGCTCAAGCAGGCTGAAGGACTGGCCCTTGGCCTGGAAAACCCGGTCGCCGGTTATCTGGCCCAGTTGGCTCATGGCGCCGTCGACGGGGCTGATCACGACTTTTTCGCCGCCTTCTACTGGGCGCATGCCAGGCTTGAGGGCGCGGGTAAAAAAGGCATTGAAGCTGGGGTAGGCGGCCGGATCGCTGTCTTGGGCTTCGCTCATATCTACCCCGTAGCGTTTTATGAACCAGGTAATAACACGATTTTTGAGTGCAGGCACGCTGGTACTGTCTGCGAGCTTGCCGGCCACACGAGTGATCGAGATCTGGGGTACGAGGTACTGGCTCAGTATAAACAGCTTATTCCGCATGAACGCATGGTCTCCGGGCGAACGTAACGCCTACAAAATGTCTCAGGAAGTTGCAGACACTTCCTGATAAAGTCCGGGAGTCTAGCAAATGCGCAAGCTGCCGATAACTGTTTTATCCGCCGGGCAGACTCGCGGAAGCGTTGCTACTATTTAATGCCGAAAGACCCCGCGTTAAGGTTGTAAGACACGCGGGGCCTCGGTCAGATGTTCCATTCCAACAGGGTGTAGTTGACCAGATGGCGTTAATCCTTGGTGCGATCATTGTTTTGGCCAGTGTTCTGGGCGGGTATGTACTCCACGGCGGCCAGCTTGCGGTGCTGTGGCAGCCCACGGAGATCCTGATCATCGGCGGCGCAGCGTTCGGCGCGTTCATAATTTCCAACCCCATGCACACCATCAAGGAAGTCTTCAAGCGGGTCATGCAGCTGCTTACCGGCTCGCCGTTCAACAAAGCGTTTTACATGGATTTGCTGAGCATGCTCTACGACGTGTTCGATAAATCCCGCAAACAGGGCGTGATGTCCATTGAAGAGGATATCGACAGCCCCGAGTCCAGCCAGATATTCACCCGCTACCCGGCGGTGATGAAGTCCCACGAGTTGATGGCCTTTGTGACCGACTACATGCGGATCATCAGTTCCGGCAACATGGCACCCCATGAGCTTGAAGGCTTGATGGACAATGAGATAGAAAGCCGGCGGCATGAGCTTGAGGAGCCAGCCCATGCCGTCAACAAGGTCGCGGATGCGCTGCCGGGTCTCGGGATCGTGGCTGCGGTACTGGGTATCGTCATCACCATGAGCTTTCTGGCCAGTGGACCCGAGGTCATTGGGGTTAAGGTTGCAGCGGCACTGGTGGGTACCTTTCTGGGTATCTGGATGGGCTACGGTTTCGTGGGGCCCACCTCAACGGCGATGGAGCATCAGGCGCTGTACGAAATCCGCGCCTACGAATGCATCAAGGCTGCCATTGTCGCGACGGTATCGGGGCAGGCACCCCAGATGGCCATCGAATTCGGTCGTAAAGCGCTACCGACGGATAAGCGACCGTTGTTTCAGGAGCTCAATGACCACGTAAGGTCCAAATAAGCCGCTGAGGCAGCGTTTGAGTATTTCGTCCCTGGATAGGTGAGACCGTGGAAGAGCAGCCGATCATTGTAAAACGTGTCAAGAAGGTGGCTGCTGCCCATCACGGCGGCTCCTGGAAAGTGGCGTTTGCCGACTTTGCCACCGCCATGATGGCGTTTTTTCTGGTGCTGTGGCTCACCACTAATACCACTCCGGAACAGAAAGCGGCTATCGAAGGCTATTTCAATGACCCCATCGGGTTTGAGGAAGGCGGGTCGGCCAATCCCATTGACCTGGGGGGCAGCGCTTCTGTGGTGGACGCAACGTCGGCGGACGTCGCCAGCGAAGAGATAAGACTGGAAGATGAACGCATCGAAAAGCTGGCGGAAACCCTTGAGCAGCGGCAGATGTCCGATCTGTTCCAGGACCTGCAGGAACAGATCGAGCAAAGCGAAACACTGCAGGAGTTCAAGGATCAGCTTTTGATCGATATCACCGATGAGGGCCTGCGGATTCAGATTGTGGACCGGTCCCAGCGCCCCATGTTCGACAGTGGCCGGGCCCAGCTCAAGTACTACTCCCAGGATATTCTGTTTGAGCTTGCCAAGCCCCTTGGCGCTGTGACAAACAAGCTCAGCATCACCGGCCATACCGATGCCACCCCGTTTGGCGGGCGGCCCGGCTATACCAACTGGGAATTGTCCGCCGACCGCGCCAACACCGCCCGTAGGGCGCTGGTGGCGGGCGGTGTCCGAGGCCAGCAGATTGCCCGGGTGGTGGGTCTCAGTGATTCGGTGCTGTTCGACAAGGAGGACCCGACAGCTCCGGTCAACCGGCGGATCTCAATCATCGTGCTTAACAAGAAGGCCACCGATGAAATCCAGCAGAACGCCGGCCAGAGTACTCGTTCAGACACGCCTTTGATCGATATGACGGCGCCTACCGAGGCCGAGTCGGACGCTGCGCGCAGACGCCTGGAAAGCGGTGAGTGGCTGGAAGACAAGCCGGAAACCAGGCCCGACGAAGTCAGTTGGTAGTCAGGCCGCGGGCCTGTTGCTCGGCCATGTCGAAGAGGATGCGCCGGAAGCTGCGCATGCGTTCTTCGCTGATTCGACCCTCGGCGGCTGCCAGTTCTATTGCACACCCGGGTTCCCCCTGGTGACGGCAGTTGCGGAACTTGCAGTAGCCGATTAGCGGGCTGATTTCCCGGAAGCCCTGCTCAATCTCCCTTGGCGTCATGTGCCACAGTCCGAATTCCCGTATGCCCGGCGAGTCTATCAGTTCGCCGCCGAAAGACAGGTGGAACAGCCGCGCTGTAGTGGTGGTATGGGTGCCTTTGCCCGTGCTCTCGGACAAACCGCCTACCCGAAGCAGATCATTGGGCAGCAGGGTCTGGATGATGGACGATTTGCCAACGCCGGATTGTCCCACGAAGACCGACGTACGGTCTTTCACCAGCGCCCGGAAGTCGTCTTCAGCCTGGGTTTCCCCTTTGTTGTCCAGGGCAGAGGTTCTGACCACCTTGTAGCCCAGGGCCTCGTAGCGGCCAAGCAGGGCGTCGATGGGAGGGCGGTTGACCGGGGTCAGCAGATCCGTTTTGTTGAGCAGGATAACCGCCGGAATGCCTGTGTTCTCGGCGGCAACAAGGTAGCGGTCTATCAGGTTGTCATGGGGTTCAGGCTCGGGCGCGATGACCAGAATGATGTGGTCGATATTGGCTGCCACCGGCTTGAGTTGGCCAAAGTTATCCGGTCGCTGAAGCAGGGAGTCGCGCTCTTCCAGGGCGACAATGACGCCGGTATCATCCGCCGCCGGCCGCCAGACCACCCTGTCTCCGGTCACCAGAGCATTGATGTTGGCCCGAGCATAACACCTCAGTACCCGTCCTTGCCGGTCACCTTCAAGGGCTTCAACGTCAAGCTGCTGGCCGAAGTGGGCTATGACCAGGCCCAGCTGTTCTACCCCCAGCTGGCTGGCCTCCAACTGCTCGTCAATGACCCGCTCCTTGCGGGCGGCTCGCTGGGAACGCTCGCTCTGGACCTTCTCGATGCGCCATTGCTGTTGCTTGTTCAGTCGCCGTTTAGCCATGGGTAGTGATCATTCAGTTAAGTGATCCAAAAATGTGGTTGATCTGTGTACCATCATACGGGATTACTTCACAAGGGACCTACCGTTCCGGACCGGCATGCGCCTCCGGAGCTGGGCGCCTCCGACACGACGCTCTGGAGATAGACTATGGCTGTGACCGACCGACTGGTCTGGATTGATCTTGAGATGACCGGGCTCGATCCCGAGAAGGAACGGATTATAGAAATGGCCACCCTGGTGACCGACTCTGATCTTAATCTGATTGCCGAAGGGCCGGTCATTGCCGTTAAGCAAGCCGATGACCTGCTCGAAGCCATGGATGAATGGTGCACCCGGACCCATGGCGAAACCGGCCTGACCCAACGGGTGCGGGAGAGCCGGACGTCAGAGGCGGAGGCCGAACAGCAGACCCTGGCATTTCTCAGGGAGCACATGGGGCCCGGGCAGTCGCCCCTGTGCGGCAACAGCATAGGCCAGGACCGTCGTTTCCTGGTGAAGTATATGCCGGAACTTGAAGCGTTCTTTCATTACCGCAATCTGGATGTCAGTACCATCAAGGAGCTTGCCCGGCGCTGGCGGCCGGACGTGCTGGAAGGGGTGAAGAAAAAGGGCACACACCTGGCTCTCGACGATATCCGGGACTCCATTGATGAGCTGCGGCATTACCGGGAGCACTTCTTCAGACTCTGAGCGGGTGCAGGCCGCGCTGTCAGCTATTCAGGCTCGATGCCATGGCGGCGCAGGGCCCAGTGGACATGTTCCTGAACCAGGGGCGAAGGGTCCCGGGCCCGCTGTTTCAGGGCTTCTGTAACGGGTATGGTCGTGGGCGCATTGCCAAGGCCCACTGCCAGATTTCGCAGCCAGCCTTCGTAGCCCGTACGCCGGATAGCGGACCCCTCGGTTCGCTTGAGAAATTCTTCTTCTGTCCAGAGAAACAGGGCGGCCAGGTCGCTGTTGTCCAACTGGTGACGGGGTTGAAAATCATCCTCCTTCGATGCCTTGCTGAACTTGTTCCAGGGGCACACCAGCTGGCAGTCATCACAGCCGAACACGCGATTTCCCATTAACGGACGCAGCTCTTTCGGTATGGAGCCTTTGAGTTCGATGGTGAGGTAGCTTATACAGCGGCGCGCATCGAGCTTGTTAGGGCCGACGAAGGCATTGGTCGGACAAAGATCAAGGCAGGCCGAGCAACTGCCACAGTGTGAGCCCGAGTAAGGCTCGTCCAGGGGCAGGGGGGCGCTGGTGAATATCTCCCCCAGGAAAAAGAACGAACCTGCCTTGCGGTTCAACAGCATGGTGTTCTTGCCGATCCAGCCCAAGCCGGCACGCTGGGCAAGGGCACGCTCAAGTACCGGCGCGCTGTCCACGAACGCCCGGTAGTCGTAGCCTGCCACCGCTTCATCAATCCGCTTGGCGAGGGTGGCCAGGCGTTTGCGCAGCAGCTTGTGGTAGTCCCGGCCAAGGGTGTAGCGGGAGATGTAGGCCTTCTCTGGATTGGCCAGGGTTTTGGTAGGGGCGTCCGGGGCGGCGAGATAATCCATCCGCACCGAGATGACCCGTAAAGTGCCAGGCACCAGGGCTTCAGGCTCGTGGCGCTTGACCCCATGATCGGCCATGTACGCCATTTCGCCATGCATCCCGGCAGCCAGCCACTCTTTGAGCCGCTCGGCATGAACGCCGGTGTTGGGCTCGGTAACGCCCAGGTCGCTGAAACCAAGCTCTTCGGCCCACGCGCGGATCTGTGGCATCAGATCGGCTAAGGATTCGCTCATGGTAATGACAGATGTAAAATTATCATTGATTAAGTTATGACCTTTTCCAAGATTTTGCTACTCTTTACAGACGTCTAAGTATATTAGTTAAACCCAATTCTGTACCGGGGCCTCGATTGCATGTCGCACCTGAACACGACAACTCTATCAAAATTACCCGCCCGAACGGCGAGCAATGCCCTGTATTCGGCCGACGCCGTGCGGGCGATAGACCAGTATGTCATTGAGCAGCATGGCATTCCCGGGTTTGAGCTTATGCAACGGGCCGCCGCCTCTGCTTTCCGCCAACTGGTGCGGCAATGGTCCGAGGCAACGCCGGTTCTGGTTCTGTGCGGAGGCGGCAACAACGGTGGTGATGGCTATCTGATTGCGGCCGCAGCCCACCGCCACGGTCTTGACGTCCGATGCATAGCCTGCAAGGCTCCGGCTGATCTGAAGGGTGATGCCGCTGGCGCTTACCAGAAAGCCAAAGCCGACGGGGTAAAGATTGATCGTTGGGACGCACTGGCGGAGCGTGATCGTAACGATGCTCTGATATCCGCCGGCCTGGTGGTGGACGCGATGCTGGGCACCGGGGTTAACGGTGCGCCGAGGGAACCGTTTAAATCCGCGATCACGGCCTGTAATGGCCTGACGTGCCCGGTCATGGCTGTTGATATTCCGTCCGGGCTCGATGCCACGACCGGAGCCGTAAGCGGTGTAGCCCTTAAAGCCTCGCTTACGGTCACGTTTATAGCCCAGAAGAGTGGTCTCTTCCTGGCACAGGGCCCCGAGTTTGCAGGTCAGGTGGTCTTTGAGGACCTGGACCTGGATATCGATCGCCTCGATCATGGTCAGGTGCCCGTGGCACAGCGTTTTTCCTGGGCCACAGTGAGTTGTGATATTCCCCTGCGCCCTGTCACGGCGCACAAAGGACGCTTTGGCCATGTTCTGGTAATCGCCGGTGACAGTGGTTATGGCGGCGCTGGCCTGCTCGCTGCGGAAGCGGCCTCACGGTCCGGTGCCGGCCTGGTGTCTCTGGCGACACGTCCAGACTATGTGGCCCCGGCCTTGACCCGCTGTCCTTCATTGATGGTGCGAGGTGTCAATCACAGCTCGGAAGTGGCAGCGTTGATTGAGGCGGCGGACACGCTGGTCTGCGGCCCGGGTATAGGGCAGAGCGCTTGGGGGCAGCAGATGCTCCAGCAGGTGGTTCTGTCGGGCAAAAAGCGGGTGCTGGATGCCGATGCCCTTAACCTGATGTCAAAGCAGGCCTCTGTTGTCGCGTCCAGCCATGTGCTTACGCCCCATCCGGGCGAAGCCGCCAGGCTGCTTGACTGCACGGTGGCTGACGTGGAAACCGATCGTCTCGCAGCCGCCGACCGGCTTCAGAAGAAGTTTGGCGGAGTGATATTATTGAAAGGCGCCGGCACGGTGATCGCCGATGGCGAAACCGGGCCCTGGGTACTGGATGGCGGCAATCCGGGTATGGCCACCGGTGGCATGGGGGACGCTTTGTCCGGCATCATCGGAGCGCTCCTCGGGCAGGGACTGGCTCCCTGTAAAGCCGCCTGTCTGGCCACAGCGCTTCATCTTGCTGCTGCCAATCTGGCATCTGAAAGACTGGGCTACATGGCACTGCTGCCGCAGGACGTTATTGAGGCAATGGCTGGCCTGTTGGCTGCGGCCGAGAGACCAGGCGAGCGGGAGGTTGGTTGATGACCTCCGGTCAGACTGACACCCTGGTTTATCTGCCCGATGAAGACGCGACCGTTGCTTTTGGCCAGGCCCTTTCGGACGCGGTCGTGGCGAGCAAGAGCGGCCTGGTGTTGTTTCTCCAGGGTGATCTTGGCATGGGCAAGACCACGCTCAGCCGGGGACTGGTGAGAGGTTTAGGGCACAGCGGAGCAGTCAAGAGCCCCACATTCACACTGGTCGAACCTTACGAACATGTGGTGCCGGTCACCTACCATTTTGATCTTTACCGGCTGGGTGACCCTGAAGAACTTGAGTACATGGGGATCAGGGATTATCTCCAGCCTGAACATCTGTGTCTGATCGAGTGGCCCGAACGGGGTCGGGGCGTGCTTCCGGAAGCAGATCTGGAATTGCGCCTAGAAAGGAAGGATAGCGGTCGCGAGGTCCGCCTCGAAGCGCGGACGCCGCGAGGCGTTAATGTGGTCCGGGCGCTAGGCGCCACTGACTGGCTACAACTACATACGTGAATTTCTCAGGTAGAAGCTGATGTGCAATCCAGCGAAAACAACATTCAGGCTCGGCGCGAACATTCGGATACCGGTGTTCATGCTCCTCCTGGCCCTCCTGCTACCCTCCGTGGCCCAGGCAGGCACTGCTATCGAAGGCGCAAGGATCTGGCCGGCGCCGGATCATACCCGTGTGGTGTTCGACACAGGTGCCGGTGTCAATCACAGCATTTTCGCCCTTGAAAACCCGGCCCGGCTGGTGATCGATATCAAAGACGCCTCCCTGAAGGCCGACTTCGCCAATCTTGATCTGGGTGACAGCCCCATTCGCCGTATCCGGAGCGCGCCCCGCAACGGCAGGGACCTGCGTGTGGTGCTCGACCTGGAGGAAAATATCAAGCCCCGCAGCTTCCAGCTTGAGCCCAACCAGCAATACGGCCACAGGCTGGTCGTCGATCTTATCCAGGAAGGCCGCAAGACCCAGCCTGAGCCCTCCCGGCCTTTGTTGCGTGACGATGCCGGCGAAAAACGCGATGTCATTGTGGTGATCGATGCCGGGCACGGTGGTGAAGACCCTGGCGCGATTGGCCCCGCAGGCACTCTGGAGAAAGACGTTGTTCTGAGCATGGCCCGCACACTCAAATCCCTGATTGACTCCAAGCCAGGCTATAAGGCCCAGTTGACCCGTACCGGAGACTATTACATTGATCTGCGTAGCCGCACCCTGCTGGCCCGGAAGCAGAACGCGGACCTGTTTGTGTCGGTTCATGCCGATGCGTTCCGTTCTTCCCAGCCAAGCGGAGCTTCGGTATTTGCCCTTTCCCAGCGCGGTGCCACCAGTGAAACCGCCCGCTGGCTGGCGCGCAGTGAGAACCGGTCCGACCTGATCGGCGGAGTCGGCGGGGTGTCCCTGGGCGACAAGAACGACGTCCTGGCAGGGGTTCTCCTTGATCTGTCCATGACCGCGAGCATCAATGCCAGCGTCGGGGTGGGCGACTATGTCCTGCGCCAGCTCGGTGGCGTAACCAAACTGCACAAGCGCGGTGTCGAGCAGGCCTCATTCGCGGTGCTTAAATCACCGGATATTCCTTCCATCCTGGTGGAGGCCGGCTTTATCTCCAATCACCAGGAAGAGCGGAACCTGCGTAGCTCGGCCTATCAACGCAAGATTGCGACGGCGGTATTCAAGGGCATAGATGCCTACTTCCAGAACATGCCGCCGCCAGGCACGTTGCTGGCCCACCAGAAGCGCCAGGGCAATGCGTCAAACACCAGTCAGTACCGGGTCCAGCGCGGAGACACGCTTTCCGGGGTGGCGCGCAAGCTGCAGACCAGCGTCCAGGAGCTCATGCGTTATAATGATTTGAACGATGACCGCGTGCTGGTGGGTCAGACCCTGCAGATACCCACATCGTGAGAAAATTCTGAAGACATTACAGGTAAAAGTCGCTCGGCGGATGAGGAACCCGGGTCGCCTCTGATATGATGCGCGGACTGCATTTCGGTCGCCCTGCGACTGTAACCGAGAGAGGCCCCGCACCCGCCATGTCGTCCATCAAGTTGCTTTCTCCCAGGCTTGCCAATCAGATCGCTGCTGGTGAAGTGGTGGAGCGTCCTGCTTCTGTCGTGAAGGAATTGGTTGAAAACGCCCTTGATGCCGGGGCGCAACGGATCGATGTGGATATCGAGCAGGGTGGGGCCAAACTGATTCGGGTGCGTGATGATGGCGGTGGAATAGCCCGGGAAGATCTTCCGCTTGCCCTGAGTCGCCACGCCACCAGCAAGATCATCACCCTGGACGATCTGGAAGCGGTGGCCTCCCTGGGCTTTCGGGGCGAAGCGCTTGCCAGTATCAGCTCGGTATCACGGCTCGCTTTGACATCGCGCACGGTTGAGACCGAAGCTGCTGCCAAGGTGGAAGTGGAAGGTCGGGAAATGGATGCCAGGATCTCGCCTGCGGCGCATCCGGTGGGGACCACCGTTGAAGTGCGGGACCTGTTCTTCAACACCCCGGCCCGTCGCAAGTTCCTGCGCACCGAGAAAACCGAGTTCAATCATCTGGAAGAATGCCTGAGGCGTCAGGCCCTGAGCCGGTTCGACACCGGCTTCACCCTTCGCCACAATCAGAAAGTTATCCAGAGCCTCAGGCCTGCCCAGACCCCGGTAGATCGTGAGCGTCGCATCGGCGCCCTGTGCGGCCAGAAGTTTATCGACAATGCCGTGGTTATTGAGTCAGAGGCGACCGGTCTGCGCCTGTGGGGCTGGGTGGCATTGCCTACTTTTTCCCGCAGCCAGGCGGATCTCCAGTACTTCTTTGTCAATGGCCGTGTCATCCGTGACCGCCTGGTCGCCCATGCTGTCCGCCAGGCCTATCGCGATGTGCTTTACAATAACCGCCATCCGGCCTTTGTGCTGTACCTTGAAGTTGACCCGACCAATGTCGATGTCAATGTCCACCCGACCAAGCATGAAGTCCGCTTCCGGGATGGTCGGCTGGTTCATGATTTTATTTTCCGGACCCTGCACCGGGCTCTGGCCGATGTGACGCCCGACGATCATTTTCGTGGCGCCACGGCACAGTCTGAAGCCAGAGAGGGTCCTGGAGAGGGTCTTTCTGAGGCAAGAGAGGGACTTTCTGAGGCCGGAGAGGGACTTTCCGGGTCGTCGCAGCAGTTTCAGCCAACCTGGGCCCGACCGGGTGGACCGGACCAGGCCGCCACGTCAGGCCTGTTTGCTCAGAATGAGCGTGCCGTTGCAGGGCCGGGGAGCGAGCCCCATAACTACACCGAACACGTACGCCGGCCAGATTGGCAGGCCAGTGATCAGGCGGCCTTGTACCAGTCTCTGAGCCAGGCACCAGTGAGCATGGCCGCATCCTCAGGTGGGCTTGCCTATGTTACCGGGGTGCCGACTCCTGCCGTCGGTGACGGCCAGGAACCGCCCCTTGGTTATGCCATTGCGCAGCTGCACGGTATTTATATTCTGGCCCAATCCCGTCAGGGTCTGATCGTGGTGGATATGCATGCGGCCCATGAACGCATTACCTATGAGCGTATGAAACGCGCTCTTGAGACACAGGATCTGAAAACCCAGCCCTTGCTTGTGCCCATTTCACTTGCGGTGAGTCAGAAAGAGGCCGGTCTGGCGGAAAGCCATGCGACTGAACTTCTATCGGTAGGTTTGGCGGTCGAGAGGATCGGGCCTGAAACCCTGGCAGTCCGGCAGGTACCGGCGCTGCTCAGGGGCTCGAACACCGAACAGCTTGTCCGGGATGTTCTGGCGGATCTGAGCGAGCATGGTCAGAGCGACCGGGTAGAGGCTGTCACCCATGAATTGCTGGGCACCATGGCCTGTCACGGCTCGGTCCGGGCCAACAGACAGCTGACTACTCCCGAAATGAACGCCCTGCTCAGGGACATGGAGGCAACTGAGCGCAGTGGTCAGTGTAATCACGGCCGTCCGACCTGGACCCTGGTGACTCTGGGTGAGCTCGACAAGTTTTTTCTGCGAGGGCGCTGATGCCTGATGAGCAGAACCTGAATCCCAAGCCCCGGGCAATATTTCTTATGGGCCCTACGGCGTCCGGCAAGACGGATCTTGCGATCGAGCTCTGTCGGCAATTGCCTTGCGACGTTGTCAGCGTCGACTCGGCAATGATCTATCTTGGCATGGACGTCGGTACCGCCAAGCCAACGGCTGCGGAATTGCACGAGGCACCCCACCGCCTTATTGATATATGCGATCCGGCCGAGAGCTATTCAGTGGCCGATTTCCGCCGAGATGCATTGCGCGAGATGGCTGCCATAACCGAGGCTGGCCGGATTCCACTCCTGGTGGGCGGGACCATGATGTATTTCAAGGCCCTTCTTAACGGTTTGTCGGACCTGCCCGCAGCCGATCCGGCGATAAGGGCAGCGATTGAAGCGGAAGCACAGACCAGCGGCTGGCTCGGGCTACATGCCGAACTGAAGCGGATGGATCCGGTCGCCGCGGAACGTATCCATCCCAACAACCGGCAGCGCCTTACCCGCGCCCTGGAAGTGATTCGACTGACCGGTCGCCCCATTTCAGGCTTCTGGCGTGCAAAAGAGCCGCAAGGTGTAGCGCAAAGTGCACCATCGGCACCGGATGCTCCCGAAGTTATTGAGGATTACCCTTATTTTACTCAGTGGCAGGCAGACGAAATTGATTCCCTTCCGTATACTGTGACGCAACTGGTTATCGCTCCCGAGGATCGACAGGTTTTGCACCGGCGTATCCACGCTCGCTTCCTGAAAATGCTCGAACAGGGGTTTATCGACGAGGTGCGTGCACTGAAGTCGCGAGGTGACCTGAGCCCGGATATGCCATCTATGCGATGCGTTGGTTATCGTCAGGTCTGGTCTCACCTGGCAGGGGAATACGATGAGAAGGCGCTGGTTGACCGGGGTGTGGCGGCGACCAGGCAGCTGGCAAAACGACAGTTGACGTGGTTGAGGAAGTGGCAGGATGTCACCTGGCTGGCTTCTGATCCCCGTCAAAACGTCGCAAATGCCTTGAAAATAGTCAGGCTTCACTCCACATTGAATTGACGAAAATCTCTCTCGGGGTATTCGTAACGCTTGGTTTCAGGCTTTGCAAGGACGCAATGGGCCGATGTGTCGATTGATGCCGGCTGCCCCTGGACCGTTTCCTATGACGATCTGCTTAAAAAAAAGGAGAACACACATGTCAAAAGGGCATTCTCTACAAGACCCTTACCTCAATGCACTGCGCAAGGAGCGCATTCCGGTATCGATTTTTCTTGTTAACGGCATCAAGTTGCAGGGTCAGGTTGAGTCTTTCGATCAGTTTGTCATCTTGCTGAAGAATACCGTCAGCCAGATGGTCTACAAGCATGCCATCTCAACAGTTGTGCCGGCTCGTAATGTCCGAATTCCTCAGCAGACTCCCGAGGGTGAAGCTGAAGACTGATCTGGTCGATCGTCAGAAATGCAGTTCGTTTTTAAGCCCGCGGGTTCCGAGGCTGGTTAGTCCGGCAGCGGACCTGCGGGTGTTTGCATTTATACTGATCCTTTTCCATTAGTACCCAATTTGATGGCAAAAGTACTCATTTCGATGACAGAAGTACCTAATTCGATGGCAATGGAGTCCTGATAGATTGTTCGAACGACCCGATGTTGGCGAACGTGCGGTATTGGTTCACATTGAGTTCTCAACTCATGGTGAATCCGAAGATCTTGGTGAATTTCGCGAGCTTGTGGCCTCGGCCGGTGTTGAAGCCGTTGATACCGTTACCGGAACCCGCAAGCAACCGAGCCCCCGGTTCTTCGTTGGCGAGGGCAAGCTTGAAGAAGTCCGCGATGCGGTCATCGGCAGTGAGGCCGATGTGGTGCTCTTTAACCACGCCCTGAGCCCCAGCCAGGAGCGCAACATCGAGCGTGAGCTTAAGTGTCGGGTGCTCGACCGTACCGGTGTGATATTTGATATTTTTGCCCAGCGAGCCAGGACCCACGAGGGTAAGCTGCAGGTAGAGCTGGCCCAGTTGGAGCATATGTCGACCCGGCTGGTCAGGGGCTGGACACACCTGGAGCGTCAAAAGGGCGGTATCGGACTTCGGGGGCCGGGCGAAACTCAGCTTGAAACCGACCGGCGCCTCCTGCGTGCCCGCATCAAGTCGATCAACGCGCGGCTGGAAAAAGTGCGAAAACAGCGCGAGCAGGGCAGACGGGCCCGCCAGCGGGCGGACATACCGACCGTGTCTCTGGTGGGCTATACCAACGCCGGTAAATCGACGCTTTTCAATCACATCACTACGGCGACGGTGTACGCGGCAAATCAGCTGTTTGCGACCCTGGACCCGACGTTAAGACGTCTTGACCTGCCGGATATAGGTCCGGTCGTGGTCGCTGATACGGTCGGATTTATCCGGCACCTGCCCCACAAGCTGGTGGAGGCCTTCCGCGCCACTCTAGAGGAAACGACCCGGGCCTCGCTGTTGCTTCATGTGGTAGATAGTCACGATGAGCGTCGTGACGAAAATATGGAGCAGGTAGAAGATGTTCTGCTGGAGATTGGCGCTGACGAAGTGCCTGTGCTCCAGGTGTTCAATAAAATCGATCTGTTGGATAATTTTGAGCCGCGGGTTGAGCGCAACGAAGAAGGCGTGCCGGTTCGGGCCTGGGTCTCGGCGGTCACCGGGGCCGGTATCCCGGAGCTGTTTGACGCCATGGTGGAGAGACTGGCAGAGGATGTTATCCATCAGTTCGTACGCCTCGGCCCCGCCGATGGTAAGCTGCGAGCTCTGCTGCATCAGTCTGGGTCCGTGCTGAGCGAGGATCAGCAGGCAAGCGGAGATGTGGTGATGGAGCTTCGCATGCAAAGCCGGGACTGGTTCCAGTTGCTGAGTCGCGCCGGCCTGAAGTCTGAGGACATCCGTTACGAAAACGGGGAAACCGGATCCTGATTGCTGGTATTGAGAGCCAGAACCCTACCGATTCAGAGTAAACTTCGAATTGGCGACCTGCGCTATTGCCGGGGCCGCCATAAATCCCTAGTATTTGCAGCCATTCGATTGGTTAAGAACGGAGAGTATTATGGCCTGGAACGAACCGGGTGGTAACCGCAACGAGAATGACCCCTGGGGAACCGGAGGCGGCAATCGTGGTGGTAAAGATCAGGGCCCTCCCGATCTGGACGAGGCCCTGAGAAAAGGGCTCGACAAGCTGAACAAACTTCTTGGCGGCAAAGGCAAGAAATCGGGCCCCGGTGGTTCATCCGGCGGTGGTGGTGGAAGCAGCAGCGGTGGCTTTGGCGCCATTCTCGCTGTGGCAGCGATTCTGTTTCTGGGCTACGTCATCTTCCAGTCGTTCTATACGGTTGACGAGCAGGAGCGTGCGGTCGTCCTGCGCTTTGGCGAATATCACTCCACGGCAGAGCCGGGCCTGCGCTTCAAGGTCCCGCTCATCGATAACGTTACCAAGGTGCGTGTCACCAGCGTACGTACAGCCCAGTCACAGGGTCAGATGCTGACAGAAGACGAGAACCTGGTATCAGTGGACCTCCAGGTCCAGTACCGGGTCGACAGCGCCCAGGCCTATGTCCTGAACGTCCGGGATTCCAATGAAGCCCTTGCCTACGCAACGGACAGTGCCCTCCGTCACGAAGTAGGTAGTTCCAGCCTTGACCAGGTATTGACCGAAGGCCGGGCTGAGCTGGCCGTTCGCGTGGAGCAGCGTCTTCAGCGGTTCCTGGAAGACTATGGCACTGGCCTTCGCATTGTGCGGGTCAACGTCGAGAGCACACAGCCACCTGAGGCGGTTCAGGAAGCCTTCCGTGAAGTCCAGCGGGCCCGTGAAGACGAGCAGCGTGTGAAAGAAGAGGCCGAGACCTATCGCAACAAGGTGGTTCCGGAAGCCCGAGGCCGTGCCCAGCGATTGATTGAGGAGGCGATGGCCTATAAACAGCAAGTTGTCGAGAGAGCACGGGGTGAAACCGCGCGATTCAATGAATTGTTGACAGTTTACCGCGATGCCCCCGAAGTGACCCGTGACCGTATGTATATCGGCGCGCTTGAGAAGGTGCTGTCCAATACCACGAAAGTGCTTGTGGACACCGAGAGCAGCGACAATATGATGTTCCTGCCCCTGGACCGCATCGTTAATCGTGAAGCGGGCGCAGGCTCCGCAGGTAACAGTGGCTCTGGCTCCGAGAGCGGAAGCAGCGACAACACTATCGGGTCTCTGACCGATCAGGTAATCAATGAGATTCGTAGTCGACAAAATACCAGCACGCGGACGGGGAGATAATCATGGGACCTAAAAGCATACTGGGTCTTGCAGGCACCCTCATAGTTGTCCTGCTGGTGCTATCAAGTGTCTATATTATTCCTGAAACCCATCGCGGCGTGTTGTTGAGGTTCGGTGAGTTGATTCAGACTGATATTCAAGCCGGTATACACTTCAAGGTGCCCGTCATTGATCAGGTGCGTCAGTTCGATGTACGTGTACTGACAACTGATCTGCCATCGCGCCAATACCTCACGGTAGAGAAGAAGCCACTGGACGTGGATTCCTATCTGGCCTGGAAAATAGCTGACGTAGACCAGTACTACCGGGCCACCGGTGGTGATGAGATGCGGGCCCGGTCGCTGCTTTCCTCGCGGGTCGATAACGGCCTACGGGACGAGTTCGGTGTCCGGACCATGCACGAGGTCGTTTCCGGCCAGCGTGATGAGCTCATGAACACCCTTCGCAAGCGCGTCAATGAGGCCACCATGGAAGAGTTCGGTGTGCGGGTTGTGGACATCCGGGTCAAGGGTATAGAGCTGCCCGGATCCGTCAGCGAAAACGTCTTCCGGCGCATGGCAACGGAACGGGAAAAGCTGGCGCAGGAATTTCGCTCCCGCGGTCGCGAACTGGCTGAGGGGATCCGCGCGGATGCCGACCGTCAGCGTACGGTGGTTCTCGCCGAGGCGTTCGCCCGGGCCGAGGAGACCCGCGGTGAAGGTGACGGCCAGGCTGCCCGGATTTACGCCGATGCCTACTCTGCTGATTCCGAGTTCTATCAATTCTATCGAAGCCTGGAAGCCTATCAGAACACCTTTGACAGCCCAGACGACATCATGGTGATCGATGCTCAAAACAGCTTCCTGCGGTATCTGAAAGACCCCATGGGCGGCAATTAAACCTCCGTCCTATCCAGAGAGAGCCGGAATGCCTCAGGTGTTCCGGTTTTTTTATGACTGGCAAAAGTGTAGAATTCCGCCGGTTTTGGTTTGGATTTCCGTTCTTCACAGGACACGTTCTCAGCCTTGGCTGTTTTTCTGAACAGGCAGGCCAGAGGATGAACACAACGGATACTGGAGCTACATGACAGACTCGGACCGCTGGTTGCTGCCTGACGGCGTGGAAGACATCCTGCCCCCCCTGGCAGGCCATATAGAATCTCTGCGACGTAGGGTAGTGGATACCTGTCAGCACTGGGGTTACCAGTTGGTGATTCCGCCTCTGATCGAATACCTGGAGTCGTTGTTCACCGGGACCGGTCACGATCTCGCGCTCCAGACATTCAAGCTCACCGATCAACTGACCGGTCGGATGATGGGCGTAAGGGCGGACATGACGCCCCAGGCCGCAAGGATCGACGCTCATACCCTTCGGCAGAAAGGCATTACCCGTCTGTGCTACGCCGGTCATGTTCTCCACACCAGGCCCCAGCACATGCTGGCGGGTCGTACACCGATTCAGGCAGGGTGCGAGCTCTTCGGCAGCGCCTCGGAAGCGGCCGATGCGGAGATCATCAGTCTGATGCTGGAGGTGCTCCGGGTGGCGGGCGTCCCCAGGGTTCATCTGGACTTGGCACATGTGGGTATCTACCAGGCGTTGATCCGGGAAGCAAACTTTGATTCCCAGACCGAGTCAGCCATATTCGATGCCATGGGTAGGAAGTCCATTCCCGAGCTGGACAAGTTGCTGGCAGGCTGCGGTCCAGGAAGCGCCGGCAGCCGGTTAAAGCAGTTGGCCCGCATCAGCGGCGACAGACCGGCGCTGGCGGAAGCTCGGTCGGCCCTTCAGGGTGCGTCCCCGGAAGTGACCGAAGCCCTGGATCAGCTCGAGCGTATAGCGGACATGCTCGGCACAGGCTATCCGGAAATCACCCTGGGCTTCGATTTCTGTGAACTGCGCGGCTACAACTACCACACCGGCCTGGTCTTTGCGGCCTATTGCCACGGTCACGGCGAAGCCCTGGCCAAGGGTGGTCGTTATGATGCGATCGGTCAGGTCTTCGGTCGTGCGAGACCGGCGACCGGCTTCAGTGTTGATATCCGTGCCCTGGTTGCCCTGGCTGAGCCGAGGGTGCAGCCGGCGGGCGCGATCTGGGCACCCGCCGACGCTGACCCGGCCCTGGCCGGGGTGGTGAGTGGTCTCAGAATGACCGAGATCGTCATCCAGGCTTTGCCGGACGATAACACCGAGCCCCAGGCCCGGGGCTGTGACCGCGAGCTGATCAAACAGGGCGGCCAATGGGTCGTGCAACCACTCACCTAAACTAGTCGCTGTCGCGTCGACTGGCGCGAAGGCATCGAGAGAGAGTCATGGGCAAAAATGTCGTAGTGCTGGGTACCCAATGGGGTGACGAAGGTAAGGGCAAGATTGTTGATCTGCTGACCGAGCATGTGGCCGCGGTTGTCCGGTTTCAGGGCGGCCACAATGCGGGCCACACCCTCGTGATTGAAGGCAGGAAAACCGCCCTGCACCTGATCCCGTCAGGCATCCTCCGGAAGAATGTCACCTGTCTGATCGGCAATGGCGTTGTGCTTTCTCCGGAAGCGCTTCTGAAGGAAGTTCGTGAGCTTGAGGCCCGGGGTGTTGCTGTGCGGGACCGTTTGCGTATCAGTCTGGCCTGCCCTCTTATCCTGCCGACCCATGTCCGTATTGACCAGGCGCGGGAAGTGGCCAGGGGCAACGCCAAAATCGGTACCACCGGCCGTGGCATCGGGCCGGCCTATGAAGACAAGGTTTCCCGCCGCGGCCTGCGCCTTGGTGACCTGCTGAGGCCCGACACCTTCGAGACAAAGCTTCGTGAGATCATGAACTATCACAACTTTGTGCTGACCGAATACTTCAAGGAAGAAGCTGTTGATATTGATCAGGCCCTGGCCGACCTGAAAACCATGGGCGACGAAATCCTGCCCATGGCAGCAGACGTTACCGACATTCTTCACGACTACCGCAAGCGGGGCGAGCACATCCTGTTTGAGGGCGCGCAAGGCTCGTTGCTGGACATCGACCTGGGGACCTACCCCTATGTGACCTCTTCGAACACAACCGCAGGTGGTACCGCGACCGGGACCGGTTTCGGGCCCATGTTCCTGGACTACGTGCTGGGCATCACCAAGGCCTATACCACACGGGTGGGTTCCGGCCCGTTTCCCACCGAGTTGTTTGACAAGTTCGGGGAACATCTTGCGATAAAAGGTAATGAAGTCGGCACCACGACCGGCCGGGCACGTCGTTGCGGCTGGTTTGATGCCGTGGCTCTGCGTCATGCGATCCAGATCAACAGTGTCTCAGGCATTTGCCTGACCAAGCTTGATGTGCTCGACGGCATGGAGTCGGTGAAGGTCTGCATCGGCTACAAGACGGACCGTGGCGAGCTTCAGCGCCCGCCGATCGGCTGTGATGACTATGACAGCATTGAACCCATCTATAAGGAGTTGCCGGGCTGGCAGGAGAGCACTGTCGGACTGACGTCCCTTGATCAGCTGCCGGCTAACGCACGGGCCTACATCGCGTTTCTGGAAGAGCAGATCGAAGCGCCGATCGATATCATCTCCACCGGCCCTGACCGGGTTGAAACCATCGTTATGCGCCATCCGTTCGGAGGCTGAGCCGGGGGTTGGTCAAAACCCCGGGGTTTAACGCGCCTCAGGGTTTTCTGGCGATGATTGTTGCCCGCCGTGGGCCTGGGTAACCCTCGATGGTTTTCTCCGGGTCGGCGGGGTCCAGAAAGTCTTTCAGGGACTGGAACCGCATCCAGTCCGTCGTCCTCTGCTCAGATGTCGTCGTGACAGTCACATCAACCACCTTCGCATCTTCGAACCCCGCCCGGGCCAGCCATAGCAGGAGCGTGTCACAGGTAGGCAGGAACCAGACGTTACGCATCATGCCGTAGCGGTCCGCGGGCATCAGGCTATAGCCCTCCGGCCCTTCCACGACGAGGGTTTCAAGCACCAGTTCACCGCCGCTTCGCAGTGTCTCCCGAAGTTCAATCAAATGGTCGATCGGTGAGCGGCGATGGTAGAGGATTCCCATGGAAAAGGTGGTATCAAAGGCTTCAAGCCGGTGCGGCAGGTCCTCTACCTTGATCGGAAGAAGATCGACCGGAACCCCACCCAGGTACTTCTTGACGCTGAGAAACTGAAACAGGAACAGAAGACCGGGGTCAATGCCGACTACCTGTCCGGCTCCGGCACCGAGCATGCGCCAGCAGTGGTAACCGGACCCGCAGCCCACATCCAGCACCTTCCGACCCCTGAGGTCGGCCAGCCATGGTGATACCCGGTCCCATTTCCAGTCAGAACGCCACTCAGTGTCAATGTCGACGCCAAAGAAGTTGAACGGACCTTTGCGCCAGGGCATCAGCCCTCGCAGGGCCTGCTCGAGCTGAGCCAGGGTAGCCTGGTTCAGGCTTTCCGGACCGCCAAGGGTAATGGTCGAACCCGTAAGGATGGCTTCTGCGCTCGGGATGTCAGGCAGTTGCCCATGGGCCTGAAGCCAGCGTGCCATGTCACCGTGGGGATGCTCGTCGAAGCGCCGCGCCAGTTGCAGTTGCAACTGGTCGCTCCACGAGGAGAGGCCGGTCTCTTCCAGGTTGGCGAATAAGTTGCGATAGGTAGTCTGCCAGTCGAATTGAGTCATGGAGTTGGTCGGCTTCAGGAAGGTTTCACGGCCAGAATGGATACAAAATTGAAGCACTGGTACCAGACCATGACCTCGCTGAATCCAGCCCCCCTCAGGCGTTCTTTGTGGGCATGGAGTGTCTCGGGCAGCAGGACCTTCTCGAGGGCGGTACGCTTCTGGCTGATCTCCAGGTCCGAGTAGCCATTGGCGCGCTTGAATTCGTGATGCAGAAGGGTCTGGGTTTGCTGTTCGTGTTCCGACTCAAACCGTATTTTTTCCGACAGTATGAGTGCGCCGCCCGGGCGCGTTGCCTCAGCGATGCGATGAAGCAAGGGCGTGCGTCGGGCCAGTGGCACGAACTGAAGGGTAAAGTTCAGGGTAGTCACCGATGCGTCCCTCAGGTCAGTGTCCAGTATGTCTTCACAGCGGAGGCTGACAGGCAGGGGGTGATCGTCCAGCGCTACGTAGTGATGGCAGCGCTCGATCATGTCCGCAGAATTGTCGACCCCAACCAGCGTGCAATTGTCATGGTGAATACCGTGCCGCATGGCAAGTGTTGCGGCGCCCAGGGAGCAGCCGAGGTCGTAGCAGTTGCTGACGGGCTGGGCGAAGCGCTCGGTAATCACTTCGATCATGGGCACGATGGTGGTGTAGCCAGGCACCGATCGCCGGATCATGTCCGGGAAAACCCGCGCAACCGCCGCATTGAAACGGAAGTCTTCCGGGTACCGATCCTGGGCAAACAGGCGGTCTGGTTCAGTCTCTGGGGCCGGTCTTCTGGTCATCTGCTCGGTCTCACTGGCTGTCCTGTGCTTCGCCGGCTTCAGGCGCAGGCGCAGGCTCTGGTTCTGCGGTTTCCGGCCGGTTGCGATCCGGCCGACCACAGCGGACGCCACGATTTTTATAGTCCACCAGTATGCCGACAAAGGTCGGATCCACATCGGGTGCCACGCCCAGGTATCCATTCTGGCAGACGGCGTGCAGTTCCGAGGCTTTTGATGACATACGGAAGTCTTCGCCAGGCTTTACGTGAATCGCGGTGAACTCGCCGACCGGGGCGTTGGTCTTGTCATCCGAGTGATCAATACGACCACTCATCTCCAGAGTGATGACAGTAATAATGATGGTAATCAGGACCGCCGCGAGCAGTGATCGAATCGAATAGCGGGCTTCAGGCTGACTCATGGATAAGCTCTCTCCAGTTCAAATACCGCAGGTTTAGATTGTGGGCAGTATCATCAGGCTCAGTTCTGGCCGGGGATTGATACAGAGGGGGACTGCAGTGATGACAGCTGCTCCCGCAAAGCGAGAATCTGATCGGACCAGAATCTGGGCTGGGTAAACCACGGGAAGAAGCGGGGAAAGGCCGGGTCATCCCAGCGCTTTGCCAGCCAGGCGCAATGGGAGATCTGCCGGTAACAGCGCAAAGGCTCGATCAGGTGGCGTTCACGGCGATTGAAATCGCGAAACATCTCATAGCCTTCAAGCAGCTCGGCAAACTGGATGCCTTTTTCGACGTCGTCGCCGTTCAAAAGCAACCACAGGTCCTGGACCGCCGGGCCTGTACGGCAGTCATCAAGGTCCACGAACAGCATCTGTTCGTCCCGGACCAGGATGTTACCTGCATGGCAGTCTCCATGCAGACGAATCTGCTGCAACTCGTCGCCAGCATCGTGAATGCGGTGTTCGGAATACTTGATCAGGTCGGGTATCAGGCTGTCCCAGGCCGGGCGCAGCTCTTTTGGAATCCAGTCATGCTCGGTCAGGTACTGACTGTGCCCGGTAATGCCCGGAAGAATATCAAGGGTAGGACGGGTTTCGAAAGATGTGCTCGCTCCCACGTTGTGTATCTGACCAAGCCACTGGCCAAGACGGTAGAGGGTATCGTCGACACTGGTGTCGGGTGCCTGGCCGCCGCGCTGGTCGAACACGGCAAACAGGAAACCGTCGTGCTTACCGAGGGTATCGCCGGAAGGCATGACCAGTGGCGCAACAATAGGCAACCCTGCCTCCACAAGTTCCCGTGAGAATGTATGTTCCTCACGAATCTGGGCCTCGGACCAACGGCCCGGCCGGTAGAATTTTGCAATTACCGGCGAACGACCCTCGATGCCGACCTGGTAGACACGATTCTCGTAGCTGTTCAGGGCAAAGAGGCGGCCATTGATTTCAAAACCGGCGGCCTCAACAGCGTCAAGAAGCGTGTCGGGGGTCAGGTCATCGTATGGGTGGGGATTAGTCATAAGGTCCTGTTTCAGCGCCGGGTCAGGCTTTCGGAGCGCATTGCGCTCAGGTGGTACCAGTTTTCATCAAGCTCCCAGCGAACGCGGGCTATTCCCGGCACGTCCAGTATGATGTCGCCGGCCTTGGCCTGTACCCGGGCAAATTCTCTTTCAGCTCTCTGCCAGTCCCGATGGTTCTCACTCAAGGATGACATGCTTGGAAAGATGATTTTCAGGGCTTCCCGGGTCGGAGTCTCACGGGAGCGGAGTGAACTCATCACCGCGGTATCACCGTCAACCCGGAGAACCCGGTGCAGGTAGGGATAGCTTGCCACGACTTCATCGCTTTGCAGGCGTTGATTCAGTGATATGACTTCAAATCCACGCCATCCCAACCATCCGACGAAAAGGGCGGCGACCAGCATGACAATCAGAAACTGCTTACGATCTGACATGTACGTTTCCCGAGCTTCCTGCGGTGAAGGGTGAATGCGCCAAGTATACCGGTTTTTGGGGGCCCTTTGTCATTTCAACGCTTGGTGATTTTCAACCTTACTGATCGATTGGCCTACACGGATACCGGTCCGAGTTGGTAAGCTTCCGGCGACTTCCTGGTTGATTGGCGCGGGTTGGACAAGGACAGAGAATGACAGCAAAAGAGGCATTGCAGACCGATACCGTTGTAATCGGGGCCGGTGTCGTGGGTCTTGCGGTAGCGCAACGGTTGGCATCCAGGGGGCAGGATGTAATTGTGCTCGAAGCCGGTGGACGTTTCGGAGAGGGCCTGTCATCCCGCAACAGCGAGGTGATCCACGGCGGGCTTTATTATCCGCAGCACTCGTTGAAAGCAAGGCTCTGCAACCTTGGGCGGGAAGAGCTCTATCGCTACTGCGCCAGCCACAAGGTCGACCACAGGAAAACCGGTAAATGGATTATTGCCTGTGATGGGTCTCAGCTGCCTCAGCTTTCAATTATCGCCCGTACGGCTCTTGCCAATGATGTCGAGCTGGAATGGGCGGACAGTCAGCGTTTGAACCAGGCCTTGCCTGAGGTTAAAGCTCAGGCGGGTCTTTTCTCCCGAAACACCGGCATCGTCGACAGCCACGGGCTGATGCTGTCACTACTGGGGAAGCTTGAATCACGGGGCGGCCAACTGGTCTGCCGGGCACCAGTGGAGGCGGTCGCCAGTGCGGATGGCAGGCATTGTCTGTCGGTGGGTGGCGATATGCCCTGTCAGTTGACAGCCCGCCGTGTTGTCAATGCCGCGGGCCTGAATGCGGTACCCCTGGCACGGTTATGGCAGGGCTATCCACAGACTGAATGTCCTGATCTGTATTTTGCCCGTGGCAGCTATTTCAGCTATTCCGGACCCCACCCTTTCTCCACCCTGGTCTACCCGGTGCCGGAGCCGGGCGGGCTTGGCATACATCTGACCCTTGACCTGGCTGGGCAGGCCCGCTTCGGACCTGATGTCGAGTGGATCGATTCACCCAGCTTCGACGTCGACCCGGACCGCCGGCACAGTTTCGCCCGGAGCATCCGCAGATGGTGGCCCGGGGTGAACCCGAATGCACTGCAGCCCGCCTATGCCGGGGTGCGCCCCAAGCTTGGCGGGCCGGCAACCGGCTTCTGTGACTTTGTTATGCAGGATGAGTCGGTCCATGGCATACCCGGGCTGGTGCAGCTGTTTGGCATCGAATCGCCCGGGCTGACGGCGAGTCTCGCCATAGCAGACTGGGTCGTCGAGCGACTTGGCGCCTGAGGCTTCGCTGATGCCTGCCAGCTGGAATAGTCCCGGTGCGCAGCCTAATTCGGGGTACGGGCCAGCGCCCAGACCTCGATATGGCAGGCTCCTGCTTTTGCCAGGGCAAGGGCAAGCGTACGAGCCGTTGCCCCTGTCGTAATCACGTCATCGACAATGGCCACACGGGGTGGCGCCGGGCTGTCGACCACGAAGCTGCCGCGCAGGTTGGCCAGCCGTTTCTGACGGCCAAGCCCGGCCTGTTCTCCATGCTGGCGGTGTTTCCTGACAAGGGTGACCGACCAGGGTACGCCCGTCTGCCGACTCAGTTGCTCTGCGATGTCCTCAGCCTGGTTGAACCCGCGGCGCCGTTGCCGATTTCTGTGCATGGGGCTGGGTATGAGCAGATCAGGCCGGCGCCAGGGCTCGGTCGCCAGATCATCGCGTACCCGCTCCACCAGGCTCTGAATCAGCGGTTGGCCCAGAGCCCTCTGGCCCCGGTACTTGTAGCGGCTGATCATGTGATTGACAGGAAACTCATAGCGCCAGGGTGTAATCACCCGTTCAAACGGCGGCGGATGACGGAGACATTCGCCACAGGTCATGGTCGCTCCGGTCCCGAAAGCCAGGGGCAGAGCACACCGTCGACACTGGCCATCGTTGGCGGGCAGGTCTGCGTAACAGCCCGCGCAGAGGCCGTGGCCCACTATTGCTGAAGAGCAGGCAATGCAGGCGCCGGGGAGGGCGAAGGAGTTGTTAACCTTTCGTTGTATTTGGGTTGACAGCGTTATCAGGCGCTTTATCATCAGTTCATTCCCTGAACTCAATCTGTTCATGCACATCGTGTGCATTATTTACCAGCCCTTCTGTCGCAGAAGCGCCCTTAACAGGACCTGACTCATGATTGCCACTGCCCTTCGCCACGACTGGACCATTGAAGAAGCCCGAGCATTGTTTGCTTTGCCATTCAATGATCTGATATTCAGGGCCCAGGCGGTACACCGGGAGTACTTCGATCCCAATGAGGTCCAGGTGAGCACTTTGCTGTCCATCAAGACCGGCGCCTGCCCGGAGGACTGTAAATACTGTCCCCAGAGCGGTCATTACAATACCGGTCTGGAAAAAGAGAAACTACTGGAAATCGAGAAAGTGCTGGCCGAAGCCAAGGCCGCCAAGGAAAAAGGTGCGTCCCGGTTCTGCATGGGTGCAGCCTGGCGCAGCCCGTCAAAAAAAGACATGCCCTATGTCGTGGATATGGTCAAGCAGGTTAAGTCCCTTGGTCTGGAGACCTGCATGACCCTGGGAATGCTGGAAGAAAACCAGGCACAGGAGCTGGCGGATGCCGGCCTGGATTACTACAACCACAACCTTGATACCTCCGAAAAGTACTACAGCCACATCATTACCACCCGGACCTATCAGGATCGCCTGACGACGCTGGCCAACGTTCGCAACGCCGGCATGAAGGTGTGCTGCGGGGGAATCATGGGCATGGGAGAAGACCTGGACGATCGCGCCGGACTTCTGGTGGTGCTCGCCAATCTGCCGCACCACCCGGAAAGCGTTCCGGTCAATATGCTGGTCAAGGTTGCGGGGACGCCGATGGAGGACGTGGAAGACCTTGATCCGTTCGACTTTATCCGCACGCTGGCTGTCGCCCGCATCATGATGCCGGCCTCCCATGTGCGCCTGTCTGCTGGCCGGGAAGACATGAACGACCAGATGCAGGCCCTGTGCTTCCTCGCAGGCGCGAACTCGATTTTCTATGGCGAGAAACTGCTGACCACGGCCAACCCGGAAGCCGATCGGGACCGCCAATTGTTCCAGCGACTGGGAATCCGGCCGGAACAGCGGGAAACCGCACACACCGAAGATGATCGTGAAGCGGCGCTGGCCCAGGCGGTGGAAGACGAACGAACCGGCCACATGTTCTACGATGCCACCCGGCAGTCGGCCTGAGTCCATTGACCATGCGCGATTTTGCCGGCGAAATCGAGGCTCGTAAGAATGCTGGCCTGTACCGGCTGAGACGCCTCGTCAGTGGTCCCCAGCAGCCCCGGTTGACTGCTGACGGTGAGCCCATGCTGGCTTTTTGCAGCAACGACTATCTGGGGCTCGCGAACCACCCGGCGCTGGTGGGTGCTGTCAGGCAGGGCATGGTTGAAGTTGGGGTCGGCGGCGCCGCCTCCCACCTTATCTGCGGTCATCATGAGGCCCACCACCGGCTGGAGGCTGAGATTGCCCGGTTCACCAGGCGTTCGGGGGCACTGTTCTTTTCCACCGGCTATATGGCGAATATGGGCGTGATCTCGGCCCTGGCGGGCAAGGGCGACACCATTTTCTCCGATGAGCTGAACCATGCGTCCATTATCGATGGCTGCAGGCTGAGCCGAGCCAGAGTCTGTACCTACCCCCATGGTGACATGAGCGCCCTTGAGCGCCAGTTGGCAGTAACCGGAGGCCATAAACTGGTGGTTACTGATGGCGTCTTCAGTATGGACGGCGACGTGGCACCCTTACGGCAGCTGGCGGATCTGTGCAGGGCACACGATGCCTTGCTGATTGTCGATGACGCCCATGGCTTCGGCTTTATGGGGCCTGATGGCAGGGGTTCTGTCGCTTCCCTGGGGCTTACTGAAGAGGACGTCCCTGTCGTTATCGGCACGTTCGGCAAAGCCTTTGGCACCAGTGGTGCTTTTGCCACAGGCCCTGCGCTGTTGATGGATTACCTGGTTCAGCAAGCCCGCACCTATATCTATACAACTGCGATGCCTCCGGCTCTTGCGCTGGCATCCTGTGCCAGTCTTGATCTGGTACAGAAAGAGCAGTGGCGGCGAGACCATCTTGAAAGGCTGATCCTGCGTTTCCGGTCCGCCATGACCCGGCTCGGGTACGAGTTGATGCCTTCGGAAACCCCGATCCAACCGATCCTGATCGGCGACGTGCGAGACACCCTCAAACTCAGTGCGGCGCTGGAGGCCCGAGGCCTGCTGGTTACTGCCATTCGTCCGCCTACGGTTCCCGAGGGCGCTTCGCGGTTGCGTGTCACCCTCAGTGCTACCCATACCGATGCCGATCTGGAGCGACTGATCGATGCGTTTGCGGCGCATTCCCTATCGTCCGGCCTGGCATCCCGCCGCCCTATAAGCGTCGTGTCCGACTGATTTTTGCCTGGAGCCCGATCTTGGCCAAGACTTCTCTGTTTGTTACCGGTACCGATACTGGCGTTGGCAAGACCCTGGTTTCGGCAGCCATTCTTCATGCGTTCGCCCGCAAGGGCTTGCGTACACTGGCAATGAAGCCTGTGGCGTCAGGCTGCGAAGAAACTGCAGAAGGTCTGCGGAATGAGGATGCCCTCATGCTTCAGGCTGCAATGACCGAATCACTGCCCTATGCCCAGGTGAACCCGATTGCTTTGGCTCCGGCGATTGCGCCTCATGTGGCGGCGAGTCAGGCCGGCAAGCAGCTGAGCTCGGCACGCCTGGCTGGATTTGTCCGGGGTTTGCAACTTCGGCCGGCGGATCTGTTCCTGGTGGAAGGCGCCGGCGGCTGGCGCGTGCCTCTGAACGATCAGGAAACCTACGCGCAGGTGCCACGGGAGTTGGGGCTGGGAATTGTTCTGGTAGTGCCCCTGAAGCTGGGCTGTATCAATCACGCCCTGCTAACTGTTGAGGCCATACAGGCTGATGGCTTGAAGGTCGCGGGGTGGGTGGCAAATCGGCCTGACCCCGAGGTGATGACCTGTGAAGAAGAAACCCTGCTTTATCTGAGGAGGCATCTGCCGGGTATGTGCCTGGGTGTGCTTCCATGGCAGGCTGAGCCTGATCCGGGTCAGCTCGCTGATTATCTGTCAGTAGACGCGTTGCTGTGCTGATCTCCAGAATGGTCGGCCTCCATCATGAGTTGATTGAAAAGTAGGCAGAAGTATGGCCTAATAAGAGTCATGTAGGCATATGAGTGGTAGCCGCTATGATGATAAGTCCGCTTAATAACCCCTTGAGCACTGGCCTTCAGGGTGTCCAGGAAGGCCTCCAGGGCATGGATAACGCTGCCAGGCGGATTGCACGGGGTGGCGTCGATGGACCCCAGGGGAGTGCTTCTGGCTCCGGCGATATGCTGGAAGCGATCGTAGACCTCAGGCTTTATGAACGCTCGGTTGAGGCGTCGGCCCAGGTCGTAAAAACCGCGGACGAAACCCTCGGTACCCTGCTCGATATTAAAGCCTAATTCTGTCGTTGATGATGATTTCGGGCAGTGCCCCTATCTCCTTCCCCACTTCATTTACTGCCTCATCGGCTTTTCCTGATACGCCCCCCGCCAATACGCCCGGCACTGTAGCTCGCTCTAACGCGGCCCCCTTTGAAGGGGGCTCTGATCAGTCGGGCCGGGCGGCTCAGGAGCGCTCTGATTCAAGGGCGCCCGCGCCTGATGCCCCGGAGCCCGAGCCCCCGACTCGCAAGCCCGTCAGTAACGTAGAGCTTGATGAAGCCCAGGCCCTTGAGCTATCCGAGCTGAAAGCCCGGGATCGCGAAGTGCGTGCCCATGAGATGGCCCATCAGGCGGTAGGCGGGCAATACGCCGGCTCCGCCTCCTATACCTACCGGCGAGGGCCGGACGGTGTCCAGTACGCGGTTGGTGGCGAGGTTCCTATCAGTGTATCCCCGCTGGCCGGCGACCCTCAGGGGACCATCGAGAAAATGCGTGTGGTTCGTGCCGCCGCCCTTGCTCCGGCTGAGCCCTCAAGTCAGGACAGGGCGGTCGCCGCTGAGGCGACCCAGGTCATGTTAAAGGCGCAGATCGAATTGAATGAAGAGGCGCCTGCTCCGGGCGGAAAGGCGGAAGGGCAATCCGAGTCCTGGAACAGGGCAGGCAGCCGGAGCGAGGCCTCGTTGGCTTATCAGTCTGTCTTCATGCTTGGGAGCAGCCAGGTGAGTGAACGCAGAGGCGCTGATACCAGCTCCTTTCAAGCCAGGGCCTGAGCCTGTCAGGCCGGGCTTCGAGTCTTTCCTTCTGAACAAATAGTTGCATAACGCAACACAATTTTTGCACCTTTCCCTTGACAATTCTGCTGTTACAAACGTATGTTTCAAACACTTGTTTGAGTTTGCGCAGAAGGGAAGTAGGCTTATCCCCCTGAGCGACGAATTCATCGGTATCACGCGAATTTTGATGACGCCTGATACCGGCGACAAGCCCAAATTAAGGCTTAGTGCTGCCGCATCGGCTGCAGTCATGACCGTAAAACTGAGGTGGATTCCATGCCTGAATATAAAGCGCCCCTGCGTGACATCAAGTTTGTAATGAGCGAGCTGCTGGACAGCGAGCGACACTACGCCAATCTGGAAGGCGCCGAAGACGCAACTCCGGACATGATCGACGCGATCATCCAGGAGGGTGCCAAATTCTGTGAGCAGGTATTGTCTCCCCTGAACCAGGTCGGCGACAAAGAGGGTTGTGCCTGGAGCGAAGACGGTGTGAAGACCCCCACCGGTTTCCGCGAGGCCTACCAGCAGTACGTGGAAGGGGGTTGGCCATCCATGACGGCAGCAGTTGAGCACGGCGGCCAGGGGCTGCCTGAGTCCGTTGGCCTGGTCATGAGTGAAATGGTCGGAACCGCCAACTGGTCCTGGGGCATGTATCCTGGGCTGAGCCACGGCGCCATCAATACCGTTGAACTCCACGGTACCGATGCCCAGAAAGAAACTTATCTCACCAAAATGATTAGCGGCGAGTGGACCGGCACCATGTGCCTGACCGAAGCTCACTGCGGCTCGGACCTGGGTATCCTGCGCAGCAAGGCCGAACCCAACGCAGACGGCTCCTACAGCATCAGTGGCACCAAGATCTTCATTTCTGCCGGTGAGCATGACATGGCGGACAACATTGTCCACATCGTGCTGGCCCGCCTGCCAGGCGCCCCTGCAGGCACCAAGGGTATTTCCCTGTTCATCGTACCCAAGTTCCTGCCTAACGAAGACGGCAGTATTGGTGAGAAGAACGCCGTGACCTGTGGCTCCATTGAGCACAAGATGGGTATTCACGGTAACGCTACCTGCGTCATGAACTTTGACGGCGCCAAGGGCTGGCTGATCGGGCCTGAGAACCGCGGCCTCAACTGCATGTTCACCTTCATGAACGTGGCCCGTCTGGGCACCGCCATCCAGGGTCTGGGTGCAGCCGAGCTGTCCTTCCAGGGCTCTCTGGCCTACGCAAAAGACCGTCTGGCCATGCGTTCGCTTTCAGGTGCCAAGAATCCTGAGGGTGCTGCTGACCCGATCATCGTTCACCCTGACGTTCGCCGCATGCTTCTGACTCAGAAGGCGGTAGCGGAAGGTGCGCGGGCACTGATTTACTACACCGCACAGCAGGGCGATGTCGTCCATCGCGGCAAGACCGAAGAAGAGCGCAAGGAAGCTGACGAGCTGATGGGCTTCTTAACGCCGATCGCCAAGGCTTTCCTCACTGAAATCGGGCATGAAGCGTCCAACCTGGGAATGCAGGTTTTCGGTGGTCACGGTTTCATCTCTGAATGGGGCATGGAACAGGTTGTCCGGGATGCCCGGATCGGCACGATTTACGAAGGCACCACGGGCATCCAGGCTCTCGACCTGTTGGGCCGCAAGGTTCTAATGACCCAGGGCGAATCTCTCAAGCGCTTCACCAAGCTGGTTCACGTGTTCTGCAAGGAGCATGCTGAGAACGAGCAGCTGAAGGAGTTTATTGAGCCACTCCAGGCGATGAATAAGGAGTGGGGCGATCTGACCATGAAGCTGGGCATGAGCGCCATGAAGGACCGCGAAGAAGTGGGTTCTGCCTCCGTTGATTACCTGATGTACTCGGGCTACGCAGTCTTTGCCTACCTCTGGGCGCGTATGGCCCAGGTCGCCCTGGACACCATGGCTGACGGCACTACGGAAGAAACTTTCTACAATGCCAAGGTCCAGACTGCGCGTTTCTACTTCAAGCGCATGCTGCCCCGTGCACGCGGCCATGCAGAGAGCATGCTGGCAGGCTCCGATACTCTGATGGCCATGCCAGAAGAAGCATTCGCTTTCTAAAACGACTGCAGGCCTAGCCTCCGGCCCTGCCGGATGCAGATCAAGCCCGCACTCCCAGGAGGCGGGCTTTTTTCTGTAGGGAGTGTACAACATGAGTTCCCGCGGCTTTTTCGTTAAACTGCATACCATCTAATGAATATCGGACAGGCGGCGCTCCTGCCGCCTTCCGGCACACTGGAGAATTTTCAATGGCAGATTATCAGGCGCCTTTGCGTGACATCCGTTTCGTACTGAACGAGGTATTCGATGCTCCTTCACTGTGGGCATCATTGCCCAAACTGGCAGAGTATGTTGACCCGGAAACTGCGGACGCGATCCTGGAAGAAGCCGGCAAGATTACCAGTGGTGTTCTGGCCCCGCTGAACCGCGAGGGTGATGAGCAGGGTTGTAAATGGAACGACGGCGAGGTCACCACGCCTGACGGTTTCCGCGAAGCCTACCAGACCATTGTCGAAGGCGGCTGGAACGGTCTCGGCGGCAACCCTGAGTTTGGTGGCATGGGCATGCCGAAAACCCTGGTGGCCCAGTTTGAGGAAATGCTTCAGGCTTCCAATATGGCCTTCGGCCTCGCACCCATGCTGACGGCGGGCGCCTGCCTGGCATTGGACGCCCATGGCAGTGAAGAGCTCAAGAGCAAATACCTGCCCAGCATGTATTCCGGTGTCTGGTCCGGCGCCATGGACCTGACCGAGCCCCACGCCGGTACTGACCTTGGCATTATCCGGACCAGGGCGGAACCTCAGGGCGACGGCTCCTACGCTGTCACCGGTACCAAGATCTTCATCACCTGGGGTGAGCACGACCTTGCTGAGAACATTATTCACCTGGTACTGGGTAAGCTTCCTGATGCCCCCAAGGGCCCCAAGGGAATCTCCCTGTTCCTGGTGCCAAAGTTTCTGGTTAATGAGGATGGTTCCCTTGGCGAGCGCAACAGCCTGAGCTGTGGCTCCATCGAGAAGAAGATGGGCATCAAGGGCTCGGCTACCTGTGTCATGAACTTCGACGGCGCCCGGGGCTGGCTGGTGGGTGAGCCCAACAAGGGGCTGGCCGCCATGTTCACCATGATGAACTATGAGCGCCTGGGTGTGGGTATCCAGGGCATCGGTGCTGCTGAAGCCTCCCTTCAGAGCGCCCGGGAATATGCTCTTGAGCGCATCCAGAGCCGCGCCCCGAGTGGCGCCCAGCAGAAGGACAAAGCTGCGGACCCTATCATTGTGCATCCGGATGTGCGTCGCATGCTGCTCACCATGAAGGGGTATGTGGAGGGTGGCAGAACCTTCTCAACCTACGTTGCCCAATGGCTGGATATTGCAAAGTACGCTGAAGATGCGGAGCGCCAGGAGTATGCCCAGGGCATGGTGGCTTTGCTGACACCGGTTGCCAAGGCATTTCTCACGGACCGGGGCCTGGACGCCTGCATTATCGGTCAGCAGGTTTTCGGGGGCCATGGCTTCATCCGCGAGTGGGGCCAGGAGCAACTGGTCCGGGATGTCCGGATTACCCAGATCTACGAGGGCACTAACGGTATCCAGGCGCTGGACCTCATGGGGCGCAAAGTGGTTGGCAGCGAGGGTCGTCTCTATGAGCTTTTCGCCCAGGACATGGCAACGTTTATCGAGGAAAATGCTGCTGATCCGGCACTCAGGCCCTTCCTTGAGCCCTTGGCCGCGGCCCTGGAGCGCCTGTCGGATGTCACGGAGCATGTGCTTGGGCAGGCTGATCGGTCGCCTGAAGCCATCGGCGCGGCATCGGTGGAGTATCTGGATCTGTTTGGTTTGACGGCCCTAGGCTATATGTGGGCAAAGATTGTCAAGGCGGCTGCGGCGAAGGCGGAAGCGGATACCTCGGGTTTTTATACCGGCAAGCTCAAGACGGCACGCTTCTATTTTGACAGGTTGCTGCCGAAAACGGTGTCGCTGGCAGAAAGTATCCGTAGCGGCAGTGATTCAATGATGGCTCTGACAGCGGAAGAGTTCTAGTCGGACCTAGTTTCAGGTCAGGTTCGGCTACCTGATAGCCATGCCTCTGCCGGGGCGACCTAGGGTCGCACCGGCGCGACATATATAGTATTACTGCAGGCGCTTTCTCAAGCGGTCGTAACGCTCTTTCAGCTTTTCGCCCAGTTCTTTGGCAGATCTGCGGGCGTCCTGGCTACCTTCTCCAGCCTCATGGGCAGCGGCATCCAACTTCTGGCGGTAAGTCTCCCAGTGCTTTTCGAGGTCGTCCCACTCGTCTTTCGCGTCCTGTCTCGCTAGGTGCAGGCGTACTTTTGCTTCATCCCGGTATTGAGCGGCCATATCGGTCACTCGTTTCAGCTCATCCTTCAGTGTCATGTTCAAACCTCCCTTTAGCTAGATGTCGTGCTGATCCGGTCGCTTCAAGCCAACCGTTACCCTCACAATGCTATTGGACGGGGAACGCTGTCAACCGGTTAAACTCGCGCCAGAGCGGTGCTCAGATTACGTAAGTGAAACCAAGGCGTATGATCACCGAAACCCTTGGCAGCGCGGTCAATATCGCTACAGTGGACAATGGCCTGGGTGAGCTGGGTGGGTGACAGGCGCCTGGCTGCAGATTCCAGGGCCTTGGTGCGCTGAGGCTGACGCACGCCACGGGTTTTGAGAAAGTTGGCCGCAACTTCTCTGCGAGCCATAGCACGCTGCAGTTCCACCGCCATGTTGAGGTCCCGGGTGAGGATGCTCAGAAGTCCCAGAGGATTTTCCCCTTCCTGCTGCAGAGCCCCGAGTATTTTGTGGGCGCTTGCGGCTTTACCGGCGAGAATATCCGTTACCAGGTCGAACGGATTAAAACGGGCGCTGTTCTGGACAGCCTGCTCTACGGTCTCCTCATCAATGGTGCCGGTCTTGCTGAACAATGCCAGCCGATCCATTTCCTGTGCCGCCGCCAACAGGTTGCCTTCGAGGCGTTCCGTCAGGATTTCCAGAGCCCCGCGGGTGAGGGTGAGCCCCCGTGACTGCGCTCGCTGCTGGAGCCAGGCCGGAAACTTGTCCGGGTCAACAGGCCAGATGGTTACGTGCACACCAACTGCTTGTAGAGACTTGTACCACTTCCGACGCAGCTCTGCTGCATCCAGGCGGGCACTTATCAGCAACAGGATGATGTCCTCAGCGGGCGTAGCCAGTGCCTGCTCCACCACGTTCCGGCCCTCGCCCAGCTTGCCAGTGGGCAAGTGGATCTCGATACGGCGCTTTTCGGAGAACAGTGACAGAGCGCTGAATTCCTCAGCCACCGAGTGCCAGTCCAGCTGGCGGTCGGCATGGTAGGTGACCCGGTCGTTATGGCCGGCCTCCCGGGCCGCAGCGCGAATCTGGTCGCAGGCCTCCTGAACAAGCAGGGGTTCGTCCCCGGACACAAGATAGACAGGCATGAGCCCCTTTTTAAGCAATTGCGGCAATTGTGCAGCGCTTGCTTTCATTGGCCCTGGTCGCTTTCAGTGGCGGTACTTTGCTGCTGACGCAGCGAGTCTATGCGCTCACGGCTCAGTGGTGCCAAGCGGAAGATGACCTGCTGGGCAAGTCGCTCATACAGAGAAGTCCGGATATCCTGTTCTTCCCTTCGCTTGGCCAGCACATTGGTTTCGTCGTACCGGTAGGTATCGCTGCTGCGAACGTCCACATCCGCCAGAAGGGGGACCTGATCTGAGGCAATGACAGACATGGCAACGGACTGCCGCAGATCATACTCGGCCGCAGAGGCCTGCAGGGTAATCGCGCTGGCCCGACGTTGTTCGTTGAAATTGTCCAGGCGCAGGACATGGGCTGCCTCCTCAGCGTCGACCAGCTCGATATCCCCCAGGCTGAGCTGTTCCTTAAGAATATTGCAAAGCTCCTGTGGCACCTGGCCAGTACATTCGACCGCCAGCGGCTCAAGGGCTGCGGGTACCGGCATCTGGCCACGCAGCTGGAAGCCACAGCCTGTCAGAACCAGTGCCAGGATAAATGGCAACAGGCCCAAGACAGGCGGCAGCTGCAGCTGCCCGGTACGAAGCGGCATCTTAATTGGCCACCACGTTGACCAGCTTGCCGGGAACGACGACCACTTTCCTGACTGTTTTACCCTCGGTAAAGCGGGTAACATTTTCATCTTCGAGGGCCAGGGTCTCAAGGGCTGCTTTGTCTATGTCCGCCGGTACATCGACGCGGGACCGCACCTTACCATTTACCTGGAGAACGACCTGAATCTGGGTGCGTGTCATAGCTGTCTGGTCAGCCTCGGGCCAAGGGGCGTCCACGATTGGTGTGGCATGCCCCAGGCTGTACCAGAGTTTATGGCATATGTGAGGCGTGATGGGGGAGAGCATCAGCACCGCGGTTTCCAGAGCCTCCTGGCGGACAGCCCGGATCTGGGGCTCGTCACCTTCAAGTCGACCCAGTTCGTTAAGCAGCTCCATGACCGCTGCGATGGCGGTATTGAAGGTGAGTCGCCGGCTAACGTCATCGCTCACCTTGGCAATGGTTTCATGGGTCTTGCGTCGGACATTTTTCTGGGCCTCGTTCAGGCTGTCAGGCTGCAGGGCAGGAGGAGGCGTTTCCGACACGTGCTCGCTGACCATCCGCCAAACCCGCTTGAGGAACCTGTGAGCCCCTTCCACGCCGCTGTCGGACCATTCCAGGGACTGCTCGGGAGGTGCTGCAAACATCATGAACAGCCGGACAGTGTCCGCACCGTACTGGTCGATGATCGCCTGGGGGTCGATGCCGTTATTTTTGGACTTGGACATCTTGGTGGTGCCGGCGGGCACCACAGGCTGTTTGTCCACTTTGTGAAGCGCACCTGTCACCTGGCCTTTTTCATTGCGCTCGATCTCAACATCGGCAGGCGACACCCACTGTTTGTTGCCCTTGGCATCTTCACGGTAGAAGGTATCTGCCAGGACCATGCCCTGACAAAGCAGTTTCTTGAACGGCTCGGAGCTGGTGACCAGGCCCACGTCCCGCAGGAGCTTGTGGAAAAAGCGGGCATATAGCAGGTGCAGTATTGCGTGTTCGATGCCGCCTATATATTGATCCACTGGCAGCCAGTAGTTGGCAGCAGCCGGGTCGAGCATGCCTTTGTCATAGCTCGGGCTGCAGAAACGGGCGTAGTACCAGGATGACTCCATGAAGGTGTCAAAGGTGTCGGTTTCCAGGGTGGCCGGCTGTCCCTCGAAGCTGGTCTTTGCCCACTCGGGATCGGCCTTGAGGGGCGACTTTACGCCGTCCATTTCCACGTCTTCCGGCAGGGTTACCGGAAGCTGGTCCTCTGGCACCGGCCGCTCGGTTCCATCGGCCAGGGTCATCATTGGAATGGGTGCGCCCCAGTAGCGCTGACGGGAGACTCCCCAGTCCCGCAGCCGGTAATTGGTCGTCCTTTTACCAATGCCGTTCTGCTCCAGGAATTCGGCGATGTCATCAAACGCCTGGTCGCTGGTCAACCCCGTGTACTTGCCAGACGAAACTAGCACGCCTTTTTCGGTAAACGCTTTTTCGTAGGTGTCGATTTCCCGGTTATCCACCGGTGCGATGACCTGCTTGATGGGGAGCCGGTACTTGAGGGCGAACTCGTGATCGCGCTCGTCATGGGCCGGTACGGCCATCAGGGCACCGGTGCCGTATTCCATGAGCACAAAATTGGCGGCCCAGACCGGAACCAGTTCCTGGGTCAGTGGGTGCACGGCTTTGTAACCGGTATCCACGCCCAGCTTCTCCATGGTCGCCATGTCGGCTTCGGCCACCTTGCTGTTGCGGCAGCTTTCGACAAACTCGGCCACTTCATGGCTGCGTTCAGCCGCTGCCAGGGCCAGGGGGTGCTCTGCCGCCACGGCCATGTAACTGACACCCATCAGTGTGTCCGGTCGGGTCGTGTATACCGTAAGTCCATCGTCGCGATCCTGCAGGCCAAAGGTAAGCTCGGTGCCAACGGATTTGCCGATCCAGTTGCGCTGCATGGTCTTGACCTGTTCCGGCCAGTCTTCCATCTGTTCAAGGTCATTGAGCAGCTCATCTGCATAATCGGTGATGCGGATAAACCATTGGGGAATCTTCTTCTGCTCGACAAGGGCACCGGAACGCCAGCCCCGGCCATCCACTACCTGCTCGTTGGCCAGCACGGTCTGATCCACCGGATCCCAGTTCACGGTCGACATCTTCTTGTAGACCAGGCCTTTCTCATAAAGGCGGGTAAAAAACCATTGCTCCCACCGGTAATAGTCCGGTTTGCAGGTGGCCAGCTCGCGGTTCCAGTCGTAACCGAAGCCCAGTTGCTTGAGCTGGTTCTTCATGTACTCGATGTTGGCATAGGTCCACTTGGCAGGTGCAGACCTGTTGGCGATGGCCGCATTCTCAGCGGGCAGACCAAACGCATCCCAGCCCATCGGTTGCATGACGTTCTTGCCCTGCATGCGCTGGTAGCGTGAGATAACGTCGCCAATGGTATAGTTCCGGACATGGCCCATGTGCAGCTTGCCGCTGGGGTAGGGAAACATGGAAAGACAGTAGTATTTGGGCTTGCCCGGCTCCTCTGTCACGCGAAACGTCTGATTGTCGTCCCAGAACTGTCGGGCGCTCTGCTCAACGTCACGCGGGCTGTAGTGCTCATCCATTCCTGCCATTACCGAATTTACCTGTTGTCAGAAGTGTCTAAAGAGTTGAGAAAGGGCCGGTCATTCTAACGCACCAGGCCCGATACAGGTAGCCTGCAAGGCCGGGCGTCTTATGCCAAACTAAGAGGAGGTCTAACCTGTGTTTTGTGCTCAGCAATTGCCCCAAGGATTTATGATCAGGAGATCAATGCAATGACCGAATCCCGAAACGAATTTTCAGGCCAGGCATTAAAAGTCTATAACCGCATGCTGGAGCGGGTTGAAACACGCTTGCGGGAGTTGGAGCGCACATCAATGGACCAGCTTCGCCGGGAGATCGACAACGCTGTAGAGCATGAGATCGAACTGGGAGAACTGAGCCGGGATGAAATCAGTCTGCTTGCCACTTACCTGAGGCGCGACCTGCAGCACCTGATGAACTACATGGAAGATACCGGCGACAGTGTGGGTGAGTGGCTTCGTCTGGATCTGTCGCTGATTGAGCGTCAGCTATCTGACTTACTGTTCTCGATTGCGGACAAAACCCAGCTGGACAATCTGGAACTGGATCAAAAACTCCACAATGATGAAACCGGGCACTACATCAGCGGCGAAGTGGCGACTGCTGGCGTACTGCGCTGCCTGGCTTGCGGCCATATGCGGTGCCTGACTGAAACCAGCCACATCGAGCCATGCGAAGCCTGCAACTCACATTATTTCGAGCGCATCACAGCCAGGTGGCCCCACGAGGAGGCCTGACATTCGGCTCCCCGAGGGCGGGTCAGCTCTTGGGGATGGTACGTTCACGAACGAACACGATCAGAATCGCTGCCAGCACCAGGGTTGGCCATGAGCCTGACAGCATTACCGGAGTTGCGCCGGAGGTGGTGTAAACCTCGCCCCTTAGCGTAGCGTCGGTGAAGCGCGGGATGGCCTCTGTTAGCTGCCCGCGCTCGTCAATAATGGCTGTAATGCCATTATTGGTTCCCCGTAGCATGTATCTTCCAGTCTCCAGAGCCCTCATCCGTGCCATCTGCAAATGCTGAACGGGACCGATGGAATCCCCGAACCAGCCGTCGTTGCTGATGGTGATAAGCAAATCTGTTCTTGCTGCATAGCTGCTTACAAAGTCCGGATAAGCCACTTCATAGCATATGAAAGGCATCACCCGATGGATTCCGGCAGTCAACGGTGACTGATTCTCAGGCCCTCGGGAAAAATCTGACATGGGCAGATCAAAAAAACCGATCAGTCCCCTTAGCCACTGTTGGAGCGGCACGTATTCCCCAAATGGGACCAGCTTCTGTTTGTGGTATATCCCCTCGCCATTGCCAATAGCCATGATGCTGTTATGGAACGTGGTATCCCCTACGCGTTCACTGAAGCCAAACCAGGGAATGCCTGTGATAAGCGTACTGTCCGGGCCCAGCTCTTCGCGGATCATCTCGATTATGGGGCCGGCCTGATCCTGGGTCAGAGGGATGGCAGTTTCCGGCCAGAGAATGATGTCGCGATGCCAGTCGTCCTGCGTCAGGTCCAGGTAAGTCCGGACCTGTTGTCGCAGGAACTCGGGGTCCCACTTGATCTGCTGGGGAATGTTGCCCTGCATGGCCGCGACTTTCAGGGGTTGATCGGCGAGTTCTGTCCAGTCAACGCGGCTGACGAACGGGCCGCTGAGCCACGGCAGAATCATGACCGCGACTATCAGTCCAGCGGCGGCCTGGCGTTTGTTGCGTATCAGCTGGTAGGCGGCCCAGGCGGCGGCCCCGGTAGCGACAATCCAGAAGGTAAGCCCATAGACCCCGACTATGGGCGCAAAACCGGCCAGCGGCCCGTCTACCTGCCCGGTGCCCAGGTACATCCAGGGAAAGCCTGTCAGCAACCAGCTTCGCAGCCAGTCGCCCAGTACCCAGATCGCGGGAAACAGGATCAACCGGCGAACAGAGCTGTCGCGGGCCAGATGCCCCCAGGCCCAGAATGCCAGTCCATGGAACAACGCCAGGCCGGCGACAAAAAGGAAGGTGAGCACCACGGCAATGGGAATGGAGGTATTGCCATGCTCACTGATGCTGATGTAAACCCAGGACACGCCTGAGCCAAACAGCCCAAGCCCGAACAGCCAGCCGGCCCGGAACAGCTGACGAGGGGGCAGGGGCAGGCAGATCCAGAGGATCAGGACAATGGAAACAGGCGCCAGCCACCACCAGTTGAAAGGCGACAGGGTGAGCGTCTGCAGCCCCCCGGCCAGCAACAGGACTAGAGCGTTCAGCCAACGATTTGGTGGGATAGACGGGCCTTTCTGTTGGTTGTTCCGGTGATCCTTCCGGGTCCTGTTAACGCTAGACGTCACTACGGGTAACCTGGAGCAGGCGTATGACGCGATTGTCCGCGTTCGCGATGGTGAAGTTCAGACCGCCAATATCAACGGATTCACCACGCCTGGGAAGATGCCCGAATTCTTTCAGGACAACCCCGCCGATGGTGTCGAATTCCTCTTCATCCAGTTCTGTTTCAAAGAACTCGTTGAAGTCTTCAATGGTGGTGACTGCCTTCACTGCGAAGCTGCCGTCGCCGCGGGCCTTGATATTGGTCTCTTCGTCGAAGTCGTGTTCGTCTTCAATTTCGCCCACGATCTGCTCGAGTACGTCTTCGATGGTAATGAGGCCGGCCGTACCGCCATATTCATCCACAACGATGGCCATGTGGTTGCGGGTTTCCTTGAATTCTTTGAGCAGCTGGTTCAGCCGCTTGCTTTCCGGAACAAAGGTTGGAGGCCGCAGAATTTCACGAATCCGGTTCCAGTTCAGTTCGTTGTCCAGGGCCAGCGGCAGCAGATCCTTGGCAAGCAGGATACCGATGACATCGTCCTGACTGTCGCCGATAACGGGGAAACGGCTGTGGGCGGACTCCATGATGTCGCCAAGGAACGTTTTCGGATCCTGGGCAGCTTTGACGGTGACCATCTGGGAGCGGGGGATCATGATTTCATCGACGCGCATGTCGATGACCTGCATGGCGCCTTCGATGATGCTCATGGCATCAACATCTATGATGTTCTGGGTCTCGGCATCGCGGAGGATTTCCAGCACGTCCTCGACGGACTCAGGCTCGCTGGAGAAAGCCTGTGATATACGCTCCAGCCAGGACTTGCTGCCCTGACTGCGACTCGACTGGTCGTCGTTCATGAGTCTTGTTCCGTTTCCTCTGATTCGTATGGATTCCCGATTCCCAGCTCCCTAAGCAACCGGATTTCGAGGGATTCCATGATCTCTGCGTCATCATCATTGATATGGTCATAGCCCTGCAGATGCAGCATGCCATGAATAATCATGTGGGCCCAGTGATTGGAGAGGGTTTTGCCCTGCTCCAGGGCCTCATCCCTGACCACCGGTGCGCACACTACCAGGTCACCGGCCAGAGGCAAGGTTATACCGGCTGGGGCTTCAAATGGAAAGGAGAGTACATTGGTGGGTCCGGTCTTGTGGCGGTAAAGGCCGTTTAGTTCGGCACTTTCTTCCCGGCCCACAATCCGCAGGGTAACCTCCGACGGTGTCTTTGATTGCCAGGCCGTCCCGGCCCATCGTTCGAATTCGGCGTCAGTGGGCAGGTCCGGGTCGTCGACTGCCCTCTGGATATCGACAGTAAGGCTCATTGTGCCGTGACCCCGTTCGGGTCGGACGCCTCATAGGCTTCAACAATGCGTTGCACCAGCGGATGACGTACCACATCCCGGGCTTCGAATCGGGTAAAACCAATGCCTGATACCTTCTCGAGAATGCCGGCCGCATGGGCGAGACCTGAATTCTGGCCTCGAGGCAGATCCACCTGTGTGGTGTCGCCAGTGATTACTGCTGTAGAGCCGAAGCCGATCCGGGTCAGGAACATTTTCATCTGTTCACGGGTGGTGTTCTGGCTTTCATCCAGAATGATGAACGAATTGTTCAGGGTGCGCCCCCGCATGAAGGCCAGCGGAGCGATTTCGATGACACTTTTTTCGATCAGCCGGGTCACATGTTCGAACCCCAGCATCTCATAGAGTGCATCGTAGAGCGGCCGCAGATAGGGGTCCACTTTCTGGGCCAGGTCGCCGGGCAAGAAGCCAAGCTTTTCCCCCGCTTCCACGGCGGGCCGGACCAGCAGGATCCGTTTGACCTGCTCATCTTTGAGCGCTTCCACTGCACAGGCGACCGCGAGCCAGGTCTTGCCAGTGCCTGCCGGACCAATACCGAAATTGAGGTCATGGGTACGGATATTGTGGACATAGCGCTGCTGGTTGGCACCCCGGGGTTTGGCCTGCAGTTTGGGCGTCTTGATAACCGTCAGGCTGCCATCGAAAGGCACTTCCTCGGGCAGACGTTCAAACCCGGACTCTCGGATAAACAGATGGACCGTATCCGGAGTAATGTCCTCGGTGGCCTCGGTTTCCCGGTACAGGTGGCGGATAACTTCCACGGCTGCTGCAACGTGTTCAGTCTCACCCTCGACACGGAAATGGTGGCCACGACGCCCTATTCGCACGTCCATGCGCCGCTCTATGTGTTTGAGATGCTCGTCGAACTGGCCGCAGAGTGTAGTCAGCCGGCGTTGGTCGACGGGGTGCAGGTCAAATTGTCTGGCGTCGTTGTTTTTCAATGAGTCCTCTTGAGGTTAGGGCATCTAAGGTTAGGGCAACTGGGTCCGGTCAATGCGATCGGGGACAGGTTCAGTGAAGAAGATTATCGACCGGCACACCCCTAAGAGAATTGGGGAGGGCCTCGCGAATTTCAACATCGATAAAATGGCCGATCACCTCGGGATTATCGGTCCTGAAGTTGACGATGCGGTTGTTTTCGGTGCGGCCAGCGAATTCGCCCGGGTCTTTCTTGGACAGGCCGGTCACCAGTATGCGCTGGGTCGTGCCGACCATTTTGCGGCTGATGTCGTAGGCAAACTGGTTTATACGCTGCTGCAGGATGCTCAGGCGCTGTTTCTTTACTTCCATGGGCGTATCGTCGGGCAGGTCAGCGGCCGGTGTGCCCGGACGAGCGCTGTAAATAAAACTGAAAGACACATCGAAACCGATATCATTGATCAGCTTCATGGTGGCCTCGAAATCTTTATCCGTCTCGCCCGGGAAGCCGATGATGAAGTCTGAGGAAAAACTGATATCCGGGCGGATCTTGCGCAGGCGCCGCAGTTTCGATTTGTACTCGAGCGCGGTATGGCCCCGTTTCATCAGTGCCAGGATACGGTCTGAACCGCTTTGGACCGGCAGGTGCAGGTGACTGACCAGTTCCGGCACCTGCTCATAGACGTCAATCAGCGCGTCGGTAAACTCCACCGGATGCGAGGTGGTGTACCGGATGCGGTCGATGCCCTCGATAGTGGCGATCATTGAGATCAGCTCCGCCATATCCATGGTGTCACCGTCGTGGGTCTCACCCTGGTAGGCGTTCACATTTTGGCCCAACAGGTTCACTTCACGGACGCCCTGGCCGGCCAGGTGGGCCACCTCTGCAATGACATCGTCCACTGGACGACTGACTTCCTCGCCGCGGGTATAAGGCACCACGCAAAAGGTGCAGTATTTGCTGCAGCCTTCCATGATGGAAACGAAAGCAGAGGGGCCGTCAGCACCGGGGGCGGGCAGGTTATCGAATTTCTCGATCTCCGGGAAACTGACATCCACCACGCCGACGCCACCCTTGGCGCGTACTTCGGTAATCATGTCCGGCAATCGATGCAGCGTCTGGGGGCCGAAAACCATGTCGACATAGGGAGCCCGGTCGATAATTGCCTGACCTTCCTGGCTGGCGACACAGCCTCCCACCCCGATGATCAGCTCTGGCTTACGGGTTTTCAGACCTTTCCAGCGCCCGAGTTGATGAAAGACCTTCTCCTGCGCCTTCTCACGGATAGAACACGTGTTCAGCAACAGAATGTCCGCATCCTGTTCGGAATCGGTCATTTCGACCGCTTCACCAACCTGCAGAAGATCTGCCATGCGTGACGAGTCATACTCGTTCATCTGGCAGCCATGGGTCTTAATAAACAGCTTTTTGGCCATGAGTCTCAAATATCGATCGATGGGTGTCAGGTGGCGGGCGCAAATGGCACGCAACCCTGAAAGAACTGGCCATTATAACGATCTGATCAATCCGCAACCAGCCTTGCGTCAGCAATTGTGGGGAACGGTCGGGAACTGACGGGCCTGCGGGACGCCTCCCTGGTCTTGCGGTAGCGCTCTTCATTGCGGCGCCAGGCAGCTTCGACACCGAACCTGTCGGCCGGGTAAAGGCCAATCCCGCCCGGACCCTGGCTGTGCAGCTCGGCAGCGGTCACTTCCCAGCGGTTCAGGTCGGCAACCGCCGTTTTCAGAATGGGGTCGGACAATTCTCTGGCGAGCCGCCATTGTCCACCATCAGACCCATGGCGAACAGTCGTCCAGCAGACAGCCGGGGAGAAGGGCAGACCATCGGCACTGTCGTGTACCAGAAGCAGGTTGCCGTTCCGAACCAGTTGCACGATGGCGTCGGCGTCGTGACCAGCCAACTGATGCGGCTGAACAAGGGAAGACGGCTGCTGGCTCAGCAGGCGCCGTACCTTGGGGGCCGCGAAAAAAGAATGTTCAATGCGGATGAGGTCGTAAGCGGTCAAATCCACTGACCTGATGAGCTTCATGGTCGTCGCCACTCCTTGCTGACGCTTCAGCTGCCTGATGCTAACGCGGGCCGCTCTGGCCACCGGCAGCTCTGCTATTCCTTGGTTTCCAGGTAGCGCTGAAGTTGTTCCCGCAGTGCCTTGGGCAAACGCGTGATGGTCAGCGCATCCGTTTCGCGATCGTAATAGATAGCCTGATTCACAAGATCGGACGAAAAGGACACACTCATGCCTCCTCCTGAACCGGCGATCCTGACCAGCTTTTTCACCTTGCGGTGGTCCGGGTGGAGCACGGTATTCTCAGGCAGATCCTGGGATTCTGCAGCAAACTGCTTGAATCGCTCCGGGCGGTCCTCGTCCAGATAGCCTGACAGTGCTTCCACCGCCACGGGTTCGCCCAGGGCATGCTGCTCCTTGCAGAATTCGTAGGCTCGCGTGCGTACCTTGCCGGCGTCCTCGGGGACTTCCGACTGCCGGGCAAAGGCCTCCACCGCATCCAGAAAGGTCAGGGTTTCCTTTTCCACATCGACCTGATTGGTGAATCCGGCCAGTTTTATGAAAAGGTCGCCGATCTCACCGGTACCCCGGGCATGCACCAGCGTGAGATAAGTATCGGCGGCGGCGGGCTGTTGCCAGTCGTCAAGCTCGATCCGTAAAGCAAGGTTGAGCCGGGACAGGCTCAGGACATCGGTCGCATCCAGGGTCTGGGCTGAGTCAAAACGCATGGCGCTGTCGATTTCAACCACAAGAAGATAGATCACATCGCTATCGGCTAACGCCTCATGGACCAGCATCAGGTGGCCCTGATGCTCTTCCTGGCTGCTATCCAGCAAACTCTGCCACTGGCTGAACAGTCGATCGGTCAAGGACGCGAAGGACTGCTTGTCCTCCAGGTAGTCCTTGAGCCAGGCGCTGAATGGGCACTCGCCAATGTCCTCCGAAAAACGCCCGTATTTCTTGCCGGGCTTGGCATTGAACAGGCGCTTCATCTGCTTGTGCAGCGCTTCGTAATCCCCTCCCGGCTCTTTCAGCGCGGGGCCGGGCCGGGTCCGGGCGGGTTGGCCGGGCTGAAGCTGGCTGGCAAAGACTGTACGCAGTTGTTTAATGGCCATGGGTTAAAGTCGCTTGCCCCGTGAAAGAGTCTGGACAAACTCGTGAGCGAGGGCGGCAACATCCTGCCCTTCGACTGCCTCGGCAGAAGCTGTGGCCACATCCGAGCCAATATTCACTGCAATGGCTATAAGCCCATGAGCCATCAGAAGCTGGGCTGTCCTGCGCCGATCATCCGGTGTGCCGACATTGGTTTCGGTAAGCACCACGGAGGTCTTGCCAAGATCGAACAAGGTCCGTTCGATGGCGTAGGCGAGTTCTTCTGCCGTGGGGCCGGTACAGCCGATGATCATGGGCTTCTGTGCCAGTCGCCGGCTACGCTCGTCGCTGGACACCGGCTCCAGAACTTCCCTGCTGCCATCGGCCAGGCCGCTGATCATGCCAGCGCCGACGGTAACGTTGGTCAGCCGGTCAATCACGATAAAACCACCGGTCGCCCGGTTGCGAGGGTAGGCATCAAACGCCAGGGGCTGGCTGAGGGTCAGTTCGCAAAGTCCGATCTCGTTGAGCTCCAGGGACGTCACATCACTTTGTTGCTCCAGTGTGTTGACGTCTGTGCGATGGGCAATCCGGCGAACCGAGCCTGAAGTAAAGGTCGGGCCCAGCTTGATGTCGTATAAACGCCCGGTCTCCAGGGCCTGGTCTGTCATCCAGACAAGGTTGGCGTTAAAGCGGTTGCTGACCAGAGGTTCATCCTCCGGCTTGACCAGCATGTCGCCGCGGCTGATGTCGATTTCGTCGTTCAGGGTCAGTGTGACCGCCTGGTCGATGTACGCTTCCTCCAGTTTGCCGTCAAACGTGACAATCTCCTTCACCGTCGTGGTCTTGCGGGAAGGCAGCGCCATTACGGTTTCGCCTGGCCGGATAACCCCGGACGCCACGGTACCGCAGAAACCCCGGAAGTTGAGATTGGGGCGGTTGACATACTGGATCGGGAAACGGAAATGCTCCAGGTTCTTGTCCCGGGACACCTCCACGGTTTCCAGGATCTCCATCATGGGCTGGCCGGTAAACCACGGCGTGTGCTCACTGCGGGACACCACATTGTCCCCTTCCAGCGCGGAGATCGGCACGAAGCGCACATCCTTCAGGCCCAGCCTGGTGGCAAACGCAAGGTAGTCCTGCTTGATCTCCTCGAAGCGGGCTTCACTGAAATCCACCAGATCCATCTTGTTGATGGCCACCACAATGTGGCGGATACCGAGCAGCGAGGCTATGAAGGAATGCCGACGGGTCTGGGTCAGCACACCATGACGGGCATCAATCATCATGATGGCCAGCTGGGCCGTGGAGGCGCCGGTGGCCATGTTGCGGGTGTACTGCTCGTGGCCCGGTGTGTCGGCAATGATGAACTTGCGCTTGTCGGTGGAGAAGTACCGATAGGCCACATCGATGGTAATGCCCTGTTCCCGCTCGGCCTGAAGACCGTCGACCAGCAGTGCCAGGTCGAGCTTCTCGCCCGTGGTCCCGACTTTGGCACTGTCGGTCTTGAGGCTGGCCATATGATCTTCGTAGATCATCTTGGTATCATGGAGCAGGCGGCCGATAAGGGTGCTTTTGCCATCATCGACACTTCCGCAGGTCAGAAGACGCAACAGCTCCTTGTCTTCATGCTGTTTCAGGTAGGCGCTAATATCTTCGGCAATCAGGTCAGACTGGTGAGACATGATAGAAATCCTGTAAGAACGGCAGCTGCTGTTTAGAAATAACCTTCGCGTTTTTTCTGCTCCATGGAGCCTGCGGAATCATGGTCGATGACGCGACCCTGACGCTCGGAGCTCTTGGCCAGCAACATTTCCTGGATGATGTCAGGCAGGGTATCCGCCTCGGACTCGATGGCGCCTGTTAACGGATAGCAGCCCAGCGTCCGGAAACGGACCGATTTCATCAACGGTTTCTCGCCTTCCTTCAAGGGCATGCGCTCGTCATCCACCATGATCAGCGTGCCATCCCGCTCGACCACCGGGCGCTTTGCAGAGTAATACAGCGGGACGATCTCGATATTTTCAAGGTAGATGTACTGCCAGATATCCAGTTCTGTCCAGTTCGACAGGGGAAAGACCCGGATGCTCTCACCCTTGTTGATCTTGCCGTTGAAGGTATTCCAGAGTTCCGGGCGCTGGTTCTTGGGGTCCCAGCGGTGGTATTCATCACGAAAGGAATAAACCCGCTCTTTGGCCCTGGACTTTTCTTCATCACGACGGGCGCCCCCAAAGGCCGCATCAAACTTGTAGTGATTCAGGGCCTGTTTGAGTGACTGGGTTTTCATGACATCGGTGTGCTTGGCACTGCCGTGGCTAAACGGCCCCACGCCCTGGTCAACGCCTTCCTGATTGATGTGTACCAGGAGGTCCAGATCGAACTTCTTTGCCTGCATGTCGCGGAAGCGGATCATTTTCTGAAATTTCCAGGTGGTATCCACATGGAGCAGTGGGAAAGGCAGCTTGCCAGGGAAAAAAGCCTTTCGCGCAAGGTGCAGCATCACCGAAGAATCTTTGCCGACGGAATAGAGCATGACGGGGTTGTCAAACTCCGCCGCTACTTCCCGGATGATGTGGATGCTTTCCGCTTCCAGCTGTTTGAGATGCGTCAGGTTGTAGGTGGTCATCGTATGCTCTTACCGCTTGCCGGGGCACAGGGTGGGTCTCAGGCCTGGTAAACATTGGGTGTATCGTTCCGGACCGGACATTTTAGGCGGTCACTATACCAGAGGCAGGGAGTGCATAAGAAGTGAGCCCGCTAGAGTTTCCGGGCATAAGAATATAGCCCGGGGCTCAGAAAGTGCTGGTGAGTTGGCGGCTTACGAACTGGCTGACATAGTCATGACCATTGCCTTCAAATCGGCTGAATCGGATGCCGATGTGGAAGGTGTCTTTCGAAACCCGACGCAGGTGGACCACCAGGCCTTCCGCGGCTACCTGAACGTTCTGGGCGGCAACCACAGGTACGGAAAAGCGGGTAATGACTTCAACCCACTCCCCCGGAGCCGGCGATCTCAGACCGGGGACCAGATCGCCTACCAGCTTGCTGTCACAGGCGACCATCATGCCGGCGCGGGAGATGTTGGTGCACTGACACTTTACCGTGGTGCCGTCGGGCCGGGATACGGCTATCTCCAGCGAGGCGTCAACGCGCTGCTGGTCCCGGAGGTTTGGCTTTGAGGATACTGACTTCATGGGGCCCCGTAGTGATCCTGTCGACTCATTTGTCTGGTTTGATGCCTGCCGGCTGGCTTCGGTCAGCGCTTGGGCTATTGGTACCAGGCCTGCAACGGCATGCATGTTCTTGTTATTGGAAACGAGCTTTGGCATTGGAACCCACTACCTGAGACGTTCGCTAAGGTCGCCTGACACGTTATCGGTGACAGCCCGGATCTGATGCGCACGGTCTGTTTCCGCTTAAAGTGTAGCATCGGTTTTCAGCTTGAGCGCTAACTCCATGAAAGCTTAGCCGTTGCTTTCAGGAACAGCAAGAAAACCTGTAGTCGATATAGGCAGTATGAGAGGTGAATCCCAGACTTCGACACGACGCACCCCCCTGCTGCTCAATAAACCCAGGCCCTGCTGAGATGGGGTGCGCCTCTTGCATCGGGATCCTCAGGAATCCAGCTTCTTCTTTAACAGTTCATTAAACATTTTGGGGTTGCCCTGGCCCCGGGAGGCCTTCATTAACGGACCCATGAATCCGCCCATGAGCTTCTTGCGCTTTTTCTCATCGGCTTCCCGGTATTGCGCGATCTGCTCGTCCATATCGGCCAGCACTTCATCAACGATCTGCTCGAGAGCGCCGGTGTCGGAGACCTGCTTCAGGCCTTTGGCCTCGATCAGGGCATCGACGTCACCCCCTTCTCCCTCCCATAACCCTTCGAACACCTTTTTAGCACCAGTCGAAGATACCGTGCCATCGCTGATACGGAGAATGAGTGTGCCAAACTGCGCAGCGGAAACCGGGCAGTCGGCGAGACTTCTGTCCTCACTGTTCAGGCGTGCGCTGAGTTCCCCCAGCAACCAGTTGGCAGCAAGCTTGGGATCCTTGCCATAGCGTACGGTTTCCTCAAACAGGGCAGCCATCTGCGCACTATTGGCAAGCAGGCCGGCATCGTATTCGGTCAGTCCGTACTCTGACTGGAACCGTGCCTTCCGGGCGTCAGGCAGTTCAGGCAGGCTGCGACGGGCCTGCTCGATAAACTCGTCATCAATCACCACGGGCAGCAGGTCAGGGCAGGGGAAGTAGCGGTAGTCGTTGGCTTCCTCCTTGGTCCGCATGGACCGGGAGGTATTGGTATCGCCGTTGTAGAGTCGCGTTTCCTGGATAATGCGCCCCCCTTCCGTGAGCACATCGATCTGGCGCTCCACCTCCTGGTGGATGGCCTGTTCCATGAAGCGGAAGGAGTTGAGGTTCTTGGTCTCGGTGCGGGTGCCGAGTTCTTCCTGACCCTTTGGGCGAATGGACACGTTTACGTCAAAGCGCAAGGAGCCCTGGGACATGTCACCGTCACAGATCCCCAGGGAGGTGACCAGCCCGTGGAGCTTGCGGGCGAAGGCGACCGCCTCCTCTGAGCTTCGCATGTCTGGTTCAGTGACCACTTCGATCAGCGGTGTGCCTGCCCGGTTCAGATCAATTCCGGTCATGCCGTGATAGTCCTCATGGAGGGACTTGCCGGCGTCTTCTTCCAGGTGGGCATGATGGATTCTCACCCGTTTGGTGGTGCCGTCTTTCAGCTCTATATCCACATGCCCCGGCCCAACAATGGGCTTGGCCAGCTGCGTGGTCTGGTAGCCTTTCGGTAGATCAGGGTAGAAGTAATTCTTCCGTTCGAACACCGAGCGGCGGCAGATCTCAGCGTCAACCGCGAGACCAAACATGACCGCATAGCGAAAGGCCTGTTCATTTGCGACCGGCAAAGTGCCGGGCATGGCCAGGTCAACGGCACTGGCCTGGATGTTGGGCTCGGCACCGTAGGTGGTACTGGAACCGGAGAATATCTTAGTCTGGGTGGCGAGCTGAACATGAATTTCCAGCCCGATCACAACGTCCCATTGCATGGTGTGTTCCTCCTGGGGCGCTCTCGTGGGCGGCCCTGTAAGCTGTTGTGAAAGCGCCTAGCTGGCGGGCGTGAGCCGGTGCCAGTCGGTCAGTTGCTGGTACTGGTGCGCTGCGTTCAGAAGCCGTGCTTCGGAAAAATAGTCACCGATAATCTGCAGTCCCACCGGCAGACCGTCGACGAATCCGGCAGGCAGCGACAGGGCAGGCAGGCCAGCGAGATTGGTTGAAATCGTGAAGATATCCTCCAGGTACATGGTGACCGGGTCGTTGGTCTTCTCGCCCTGGACAAAAGCCGGCGACGGAGTAGTCGGGCTCATGATCACGTCCACCTCTTTGAAAGCCTCGATGAAGTCCTGCTGGATCAGCCGCCGCACCTTCTGCGCCTTGAGATAATAGGCGTCATAGTAGCCCGCAGACAGGGCGTAGGAGCCCACCATGATCCGGCGTTTCACTTCGTCGCCAAAGCCTTCGGCACGGGTCCGGGTATAGAGGTCAAGAAGGTCCTTGGGGTCTTCGCACCGGTACCCGTAGCGAACGCCGTCAAAACGGGAAAGATTGGCAGAGCACTCGGCTGGCGCAATGACATAGTAGGCTGCAATGGCCAGGTTGGCGTGGGGCAGGGAAATGTCCTTCACAGTCGCTCCAAGGCCTTCGTATTCACGGATGGCAGCCCGGATGACTCTGTCCATATCAGGGCTGAGCTGATCCGTGAAGTATTCTCTCGGCAGGCCTATTCGAAGGCCCTTGAGCGGCTCGTTCAGAGTCGCAGTGTAGTCCGGCACCTCCCTGTCGATAGAAGTTGAATCCCTGGGGTCGAAGCCGGCCATGACGTTCAGCATCATGGCGTTGTCCTCTGCTGTCCGCGCCATGGTCCCGCCCTGGTCCAGACTGGATGCGAAAGCGATCATGCCGTAGCGGGAAACCCGGCCGTAGGTGGGTTTAAGGCCGGTAATGCCGCATAGGGCAGCGGGCTGGCGAATGGAGCCTCCGGTATCAGTGGCCGTTGCCGCCGGCACCAGGCGTGCCGCAACCGCCGCCGCCGAACCGCCTGATGAGCCGCCCGGAACCCTGTTCTTTCCCCAGGGGTTGGTGGTGGCGCCAAAATAGCTGGACTCGGTGGACGAACCCATGGCGAACTCGTCCATATTGGTCTTGCCCACACAGACAGCACCGGCATCGCGGAATCGCTGGGTCACTGTCGCATTGTACGGTGGTATGAAATTGGCCAACATGCGGGAGCCGCAGGAAGTCAGGACGCCTTCGGTACAGAAAATGTCCTTGTGGGCGAACGGGACACCTGTCCAGGCGGTGGCCTTACCGTTTTTACGTTGTTCATCGGCGGCGCGGGCATCCGCCAGTGCCCCCTCGGCATTGACCGTAATGAAGCTGTTGAGCTGGCCGTCTTGCTGTTCGATGCGGTCAAGGTAGTGCTGGGTCAGTTCAACACTGGTGATCCGGCCCTCTGCCAGGTCACGGGAGAGTTCGGCTACGGTTTTGTCATGCATGGAAGAATTCCTGGGACGGTTCCTGGATGCCTATATAAAGGACGTACAAAATGCGGTCTGCACGGCGGCCACTTATTCAATGACCCGCGGGACCAGGTAAAGACCATCTTCGGTCGCCGGCGCAATGGCCTGGAAGGCTTCCCGCTGGTTGGTCTCGGTAACGGTATCGGGGCGCAGACGCTGGACCGCATCAAGGGGATGGGCCATGGGTTCGGTCTGGCTGGTATCTGCTGCCTGGAGCTGATCCACCAGATTGAGAATGTTGCCAAGATCTTTCTCAAGGGCACTGACCTGGTCGGTGTCCACCTTGATTCGGGCCAACAGAGCCACTTTTTCTATATCTTCACGGGAAATTGCCACGGGTTGCCTCCCAGATAAATAAAATTACCGTAACAGGCCCGGTTCTCCCCAACAGGCCTGGCAGCCATGATTACCGGGCAAAGGTATCGTCACAGCTTGTAAAGAAAGCCGTCATGGTAACAGATTCAACCCCTACCGGGAGGCCAATTGTTTGCGCCGCCGGCCGCCATGGCCTTATCCGTCTTGCCTGTGGGGGTGCTCGCTGCTAAAGTTGCGCAACACTTCCGCGACTGCTTTTCTCAGGTTGAAATAACACGAATGTTCATTAAACGAATCCGAGGTCTTTTTTCCAGCGATCTTTCCATCGATCTGGGTACGGCAAATACGCTTATTTATGTCCGGGGGCGCGGTATCGTTCTCAATGAGCCATCGGTGGTTGCCATCCGCACAACCAACTCCCAGAAGACGGTCGCGGCCGTAGGTGGCGAAGCCAAGCGAATGCTGGGCCGTACCCCCGGCAACATCACCGCCATTCGTCCCCTCAAGGACGGGGTGATTGCCGACTTCGTAGTTACCGAAAAAATGCTGCAGCATTTTATCCACAAGGTTCACGAGAACAGTTTCATTACCCCGAGCCCCCGCGTGCTGGTCTGTGTGCCGAGCAAATCGACCCAGGTTGAGAAGAAGGCCATTCGCGAGTCGGCACTCGGTGCCGGCGCCCGTGAGGTTTTCCTGATTGAGGAACCGATGGCGGCGGCTATCGGTGCCGGGCTTCCCGTTGAGGAAGCCAGCGGTTCCATGATCGTCGACATTGGTGGTGGCACCACCGAAATCGCCATCATTTCCCTGAACGGCATTGTTTACGCCGAATCGGTTCGGGTTGGCGGAGACAAGTTTGACGAAGCTATCGTGACGTACGTCCGTCGCAACTATGGCAGCCTGATCGGTGATTCAACCGCAGAACGGATCAAGCATGAGATCGGCTGTGCCTATGAAGGCGTGGAAGTTCGCGAGATCGACGTGCGTGGCCGTAATCTGGCCGAAGGCGTGCCCCGTGCCTTTACGCTGAACAGTGAAGAGATTCTGGACGCGCTTCAGGAATCCCTCGCCCAGATCGTCCAGACGGTCAAGAGCGCGCTTGAGCAATCCCCCCCGGAGCTGGCCTCGGACATCGCCGAACGCGGCATTGTGCTGACTGGCGGTGGTGCTCTGCTCCGTGGCCTGGACAAGCTGATCAGTGAAGAGACCGGCCTGCCGGTCATCATCGCCGAGGATCCGCTGACCTGTGTCGCCCGTGGCGGCGGCAAGGCACTGGAAGTCATCGACCGGGGTGGCATTGGTATGTTCTCCCAGGAGGGCTGAGGTTGCTGCCAGCACTCGCCAACCTGACATCAGCTCCGACCCTGCCGCCGCAAGCGACGCTGGAAGCCCCAAGTCTCCAGAACCGCTGCGGCGGTTTTTGCATTGGTGGACGGGAGATCGCTTATTAAGACCATTTTCGTCCAGGGCCCGATACCTGCCCTCCGGCTTTTCCTGGCGCTCGTCCTTTCAACGGCGCTTATAGTGCTTGATACCCGGTTTGAGAAAATGGAAACCGTACGCAGTGTCCTGGGTACCGGTCTCGCCCCGGTTGTCTGGCTTGGCAATGCGCCCGGTGAGCTGACCGGGTGGGTGGCAGGGCTGTTTACGTCACGGGATGATCTGAGCGAAATCAATGATGCCCTGGAAGCAAGGCTTCTCATCCTTGAGCGGCGGGCCATGAAATATGCCGCCCTGGCCCAGGAAAACAATGAATTACGTCGACACCTGAATGCAGCCAGGGCCGTGGATGACCGGGTGGTCCTGGCTGAAATCGTGGGTGTGTCACCCGATCCTTTTTCCCATGAGGTGATCATCGACAAGGGCAGTCGCAATGGGGTTTCTGTGGGCCAGGCGATTCTTGATGCCGATGGTCTGATGGGCCAGATTCGCCAGACCAGCAGTTTTACCTCCCGGGTACTGCTTATTTCAGACAGCAGCCACGCGGTGCCTGTCGAGGTGAACCGCAACGGCCTTCGCGCCGTGCTCCTGGGCACCGGCGAAAGCGATCGCCTGGAGCTTGTCCATGTACCTGATACCGCTGACATTCGTGAAGGGGACATGCTGATCAGTTCCGGTCTCGGCGGTCGCTTCCCCAGGGGTTATCCGGTGGCCGAAGTGGTATCAATCGGCAAAGAGCCTGGCGCACCTTTCATGAGCATCGAGGCCAAGCCAAAAGCCAGTCTGAACCAGAGTCACATGGTTCTGGTGGTTTTCCGGCAACAGGCTGATCCCGAGGACGTTGAGGACCCGGTCGACGACCAGCCTGAAGCTGGGGAGCTGCCCTGATGCTGTCTGTCATCAGTTATCCCGTGTTCGGCTTCAGTGTCATCGTAGCTCTGGTTTTGAGTATTTCACTGTTTCCGGTGGGGTGGTTCGAATTTCGACCGGAGTGGCTCGGGCTGATGGTCTTCTACTGGACCTTTCGCGCACCCGCCCAGTTTGGCATTCTGCTCGCCTGGTGCCTGGGTTTGCTGCTGGATGTGCTGGAAGCTACGCCACTTGGGGTCAACGCGCTGGCCATGGCTCTGATTGCTTTTCTGGTGCTGACCATACACCAGCGCCTGCGCATGTTTCCTCTGCCGCAGCAGTGCCTGATGGTTTTCCTGCTTCTGGGTATCAACCAGATGCTGGTGCATTTCATCAAGCAGTTGTTGGGGGCCGACAACGTCGGCTTCGGCTATCTCTGGCCGGCACTTACCAGCGCATTGATATGGCCTCTGGTCTGCGTTGTCCTTGATAACCTGAATCGAAAACTGGGATAGACACTTGTGCGACCCATTGTTCTGGCTTCGGCCTCCCCCCGGCGTGCCGAGCTGCTTGCCCAGTTGGGGGTGCAGTTCAGTATCTGCCCGGTAGACATTGACGAAACTCCGCTTCCCGGCGAGCGTGCTGACCATTATGTTGAACGGTTGGCCCGGGAAAAGGCTGCAGCAGGGCTGGCGCGAACAGGCTCTGCCAGTGCCCTGGTGCTGGGTTCGGATACCTCGGTGGTATGCGACGGCATGATACTCGGAAAACCTGGGGACGAGTCCGGGGCTCAGGCAATGTTGGCGCGCCTGTCGGGCCGCACCCATGTGGTCATGACCGGCGTCGCGTTGGCTGGAGAGCACGGCTGTTTCGCCCGGCTTGTGACGACGGAAGTCAGGTTCCGTCACTTGAGCGAACAGGAAATCACCGCCTATTGCCGTACCGGCGAGCCTATGGACAAAGCCGGTGCCTATGGCATTCAGGGTAGGGGCGGGGCATTTGTGAGCGGCTTATGGGGCAGCTACAGCGCGGTGGTTGGCCTGCCGCTTGGAGAAACCGCTGGCCTGCTCGCTGATGCGGGCCAGCCGGTCTATATGTACTGGGGTCACACGGAGGAGAGCCGCGATGAGTGAAGAGATCCTGATCAACGTAACACCGGTGGAAACCCGGGTCGCGCTGGTTGAGAACGGCATGCTCCAGGAAGCCTACATAGAGCGTGCCAGCCGTAAGGGTATCGTCGGAAATATCTACAAGGGAAAGGTCGTACGGGTGCTGCCGGGTATGGAGGCCGCCTTTGTGGACGTGGGTCTCGAGCGGGCGGCTTTCATCCATGCGTCTGACGTGGTGAGTGCCGGCGGCCCCGACTCTGCCGTGACCGACGCGCCCAAAACCGTTCCGGACATCCGGACTCTGCTGCGGGAGGGTCAGTCTCTGGTGGTCCAGGCGACCAAGGACCCGATTGGGACCAAGGGCGCGCGACTGACCACCCAGCTTTCCATTCCGTCCCGGTATCTGGTGTTCATGCCAGAAATTCCGCACATCGGTATTTCCCAGCGTATCGAGGACGAAGAGGAGCGCACGCGCCTGAAGTCCATCGTAGAGCAGGGCGCCGCTGCCCTGGGGGACAAAAGCTGCGGTTACATTATCCGGACCGCAGCAGAGGCGGCGTCGGCAGAGGATCTGACCGCTGACATGGCCTATCTGCACCGCCTCAATCAATCCATTCAGGAGCGTATCAGCAGCGCTGCCTTGCCGTCGGTGATCTATCAGGACCTGCCGCTGTTTGTCCGTACCATACGGGACCTGATCCGTCCCCAGACCGAAAAAGTCCGCATTGATTCCCGTGAGAGCTATCAAAGGGTGATGGAATTCGTGGGCGAATTCGTGGTGGAGTTCTCAGACAAGGTTGAGTATTACCCGGGCGAACGCCCCCTGTTCGACCTTTACAGTGTCGAGGATGAGATCCAGAAGGCACTGAGTCGCAAGGTCCAGCTCAAGTCGGGGGGCTATGTGATTATTGACCAGACCGAGGCCATGACCACGATCGACATCAATACCGGCGCTTTCGTGGGCCACCGGAATCTGGAAGAAACGATCTTCAAGACCAACCTGGAGGCTGCACGGGCCATCAGTCGCCAACTCCGGCTGCGCAATCTTGGTGGCATTATCATTATCGACTTCATCGATATGGAGGACCCGGAGCATAAACGCCAGGTTCACAGGATGCTTGAGAAAATGCTTGAGCGGGACCATGCCAAGACCAAGATAACCGGCGTCTCCGAGCTTGGTCTGGTGGAAATGACCCGCAAACGTACCACCGAGAGTCTCGGCCAGATTCTCTGCGAGCCCTGTCCGATCTGCGATGGTCGCGGCTTCCTGAAAACCAGCGAAACGGTCTGTTATGAGATCTTTCGCGAAATTCTCCGGGTGAACCGGGTGTATGATGCCGAAAACTATCTTGTCATGGCGTCACAGAGTGTGGTTGACCGGCTCCTCGACGAAGAGTCCGATAATGTGGCGGATCTGGAAACCTTTATCGAAAAATCCATTCGGTTTCAGGTTGAGGCGTTTTACAGTCAGGAACAGTATGATGTAGTACTGCTCTGACCGCCCTGGTCAGGCACCCGACATCTAACGTTCATCCTTACTGGAGTTACTGTTTTGCATGTCAACGCCACCTGCTGAGTCCGGGTCGGGCAATTCTTTCCTACGCCCTCTGCTGCGCCTCGCTAACCTGGTCTGGTGGCTGGTACTGGTTGTACTCGTGTTACTGGCACTTTACGCAGGGCTTGGCCGTCAGCTGACCCAGCACATCGACAGTTACCGCGACCAGCTCGAACAGAAGCTGTCCCAGGAAGCGGGCCGAAAGATTACCATTGATCAGCTCGACGCAAGCTGGCAATGGCTTGACCCCATCATCAGGGCCGAAGGCCTGACGTTATACCACGAAGATGAGCCCGAACGCGTGCTGGCGGAGCTGCAGCATTTGCGGATTCGCCTTGATACGTTGTCGTCCCTTCTCAGGTTCCGCATTGTCTTTGACGAGTTTGAAGCCGACGGCCTCGACTTCACCCTGACCCGCCGAGAGGCAGGGCCGGTCCAGGTGGGGGGCATCCGGGTGCTGGACCCGAGCGGGCCGAATGAATGGCTTGACCGTCTTGGCAGGATTCTGTCCGACCCCTTTGTCCGCATTACCCGCATCAACCTGGGTCTGAAGGTGCCCAATGAACCCGTGCAGCACGTCGACATCCCCCAGGTTGACCTGATCTACGAGCAGGGCGTCTTCACCGCGACAGGCCGGGCAATGCATTCAGGCTCCACCAACCAGATCGCCAGCTTCATTCTCCAGGGTAAGCATTTTTTTCGCGGCGACTTTGATGGCCAGCTCTATGTCGATCTGGACTCGGGACGGCTTTTTGACGGCATGCTCAGGGGTTATGGCTGGGGCGGCATGGCGCTGCAGGGGTTCGACGTTAAAGGCCAGGGCTGGCTGACCTTCGAGAATGGCGAGCTGGTTCGAGGCAACAGCTTCCTGGACATACCGCACCTGCAACTCAGCGTTGGCAACGAAACCCTCGCCCCCCTTGAAGATATCAGTGCCCAGGTAGGCTGGCGGGCCAGCGAGAACGGCAGCGATACACTGGGGGATCTTCATATCAATGATCTGACCTGGCGATGGGCAGGCACCGAAGCCACGCCATTCAATATCCGAGTGACCCGCAAACCCAATGGCTTCGGGTTGAGCGGAGACCGATGGCCCATGAGGCCTTTGGCGCATCTGGCAACGTCACTACAACTGCTGCCAGCCCAGGCCAGCAACGCGCTGGCAAATTATCAGCCTTCGGGACTGCTCAACGAGGTTCTGTTGTCGGTCGTGGGCTCCGAAGAGGCTCTCGCAGAGCAGGCCCCGACTACGGACTTCCAGTTGACGGCCCAGCTTTCTGATGTGGATGTGGCTGCCTATGGCGGCGCTCCAGGGGCTAGCGGCATTGCCGGGCAGCTGTTTGTAAATCGGGACAGTGGCTGGGTGGAGCTCGACAGCACGGACGCTGAACTCGGCCTCCCGCAACTGTTTACCAGCCCCTGGACGCTGCCGCGCCTGACGGGACGCGTTGCCTGGCTGCTTGAGGGCGGCAGGACGCGGGTATTCTCGGATGACATTCACATAGAGTACCGGGACGATGCCGAGCTGGAGGGTGCCTTTGACCTGTTACTGGAACCGGGCGCAGAAGATGTGCTGGGCTTGCAGGTCAAGCTGTTACGGGGCAATGCCTCTATGCTGGAGGACTTCGTGCCCCCCCGTATCCTGGGTGAGGCACTTTATCGTTGGCTGACGACGGCCATTGAACACGCTCATATCAGTGAAGGCGTATTCTACGGCCACGGGGTCATTGGCGGTAATGGGTCCGAAAACGCTTTCACCACATCCATGCGGTATGACTTTAGCGAGGCTTCGGTACGCTATGATCCTGCCTGGCCCGCGGTCACCGATGTCGCTGGCCATGCCACGGTAAACGGGACCCAGGCGTATGTCGAGCTTGCGTCGGCCAGAACTGCAGGTATTGAACTGCAAGCCACCCGCATCAACGTCACCGAAGGGCCAAGGATTCGTGTTGACACCGGCGCTCAGGTGTCGGGTTCGGTGGCCAGGGACTGGCTGATCCAGACACCCCTTGCCGAGCAACTGGGCGGCGCAGACGAACTGATTACCCTGGCGGGAGACTATGACCTTGTGCTGGGGCTGGAGCTTCCGCTTGGGAGCGAGGCGGAGGTTCAGGTAGATGCCGAGGTGGCCACTGAAAACGGTGAGGTGAGTATTCCGGAGACGGGCCTGGTCTGGTCGGCCATCACCGGTGAGATCAGCTATCAGACGGGTCAGGGGTTTTCTTCAGAACCTTTGAGTGGCCTCTTCCTCGGCCATCCGGTTGATATCCGGTTCGCCGAGGAGCAGGACCGACTGACCGTCAGCCAGCGGGGTCGGACTTCTGTGGCAGACCTGAGCCGCGAGGCGGACTTTCAGCTCCCCGAGTCCGCCGGCATCACAGGCGCTTTTAACTATATAGCGCAACTGGTGCTTGAGCCCGGTGAGGGCGCGGTGGTAACGGTCGAGTCCAGTATGCAGGGTGTCTCAGTGGACTGGCCGACCCCCCTCGACAAGCCTGCTGATAGCGTCGCACCGATGAAACTCTGGGCCAACTGGCGTGGTGACGACCTCAAGCTGTTCGGCCATTGGGAGGAGCGCCTCGCCGGCCGGTTGAGCTGGCGGGCAGGAGCTTTTCAACGTGGGCGACTATCCGTTGGCTCGGGCACCGCCGACCTGCCGGACGATCAGGGGCTCGAAATCGAAGCTGATTTCGGAACCCTGGATGTCAGCCAGTGGCAGGACCGACAGCAGGCATTGCAGGGTGACAAGCTGCCAGAGCCCGGAAAATCCGGACCGGGTGTGCCTGAGTGGGTCAGCCGTATCAGGATCAGCGCAGATCAGCTCCTGGTTGCCGGAGAGTCCTTTCCCGGAGCCTCTGTCGTTGCCACTCCTGAGGGTGGCCGCTGGGTGTTCGATGTCGACTCCGAGCACGCCGCAGGTACTGTGATGCTGCCCGCGGATGATACCGAGCAGGTTGTCATCAACCTCAGCCATCTCACCCTTGAAGAGAGCGAAAACCCGGACGAGGGCGACGTCCCGGCGCCAGATGAGCCTGCTGCCGAGGTCGCGGGTAACTTTCAGGCCTGGGGTGTGGGAAAGTGGCCAGGGATGAGGGTGAACGTGGACGCTTTTGCCCGAGGCACCCGCCGGTTTGGCGCCTGGTCATTTGACCTTGAACCCCAGAGCGACGTGCTTTATCTGAAGAATTTGCGGGGGGCGCTGGCGGACCTGCGCTTCAATGGCGAAATGTCCTGGCGTGACTTGCCTGATGGCGAACAAACGCAGCTTACCGGACGGCTGGAAGGTGGCAGTCTGGAGGGCCTGTCAAGCGCACTGCGGGGTGAGGTGCCTCTGAAGAACAAGAAAACCATGGTGGAAATGGAACTGGCCTGGCCAGGGGGGCCTGCCAATGCCAGTCCGCCGGCGATGGACGGCACCATCAGCCTGCGGCTTGACGAAGGGGTTATCCTGGAAAGTAACAACACCGCCCAGCTTTTCCGGGTATTCAACCTGCTCAATTCCGATACTATCTGGCGCCGGCTGAAGCTGGATTTCTCCGACCTCTATGAGGCTGGCGTGGCTTTCGATGCGGTTTCCGGCAAGGCTGCGCTGGGTGACGGGTTTTTTCACTGGCAACCGGAGCTGCAGATCGCCGGGCCTTCCGGAGCATTCAAGCTTTCCGGCAGCAGTAACCTGATCGAGGAAACGCTGGACATGAGGTTGGTAGTGGTCCTGCCGCTGACCCAAAACCTGCCCCTTGCGGCGCTTTTGATGGGGGCCTCTGCACCTATTGGCGGTGCACTGTTTGTGCTCGATAAAATTCTGGGCGACCCGTTGAGTAAACTCACCAGCGCCACCTATAGTGTTAAAGGAACCTGGGGTAATCCGGAAGTGAGCTTGCGCAACGTGTTTGATACTGGCAAGTGACTGTAACGGTGTGGCGCTCGCACACACTGAGGGAAGGCTGGAGTGTGGTTATGACAGAACAGGGGAAGTGTGCGGTAGCAGCCATTCAGATGGTAAGCGGCCACGATATCGATGCGAACCTGGCAGAGGCCAGTCGCCTGCTTGCAGGAGCGGCCCAGTCAGGTGCCGGGGTGGCCGTTCTGCCGGAAAATTTTGCCGTGCTCAGTACCCCTAAAATGCTATCCCAGGGTCGCAGGGAAGTAGACAACACGGGAACTGTGCGCAGCTTTCTGGCAGATCAGGCTGCCAGCCTTGGGCTGTGGATTGTTGGCGGATCCATGCCCATCGGCGCCCGCCCTGATGGCCAGGTGATTAGTGAAAGGGTCAGGGCCAGTTGTTTGGTGTTCGATGACACCGGCGCAGAGGTGGCCCGCTACGATAAAGTGCATTTGTTTGACGCCATGGTGGAGGACGACCATGGCCAGTATCGGGAATCGGATACCTTTGAACCTGGCAGCGAGGTGGTCACAGTGGACACCCCCGCTGGCGTGCTCGGTCTGGCGATTTGCTACGATCTGCGCTTTCCCGAGCTGTTCCGGGCCCTGAGGGCCAAAGGCGCTGACTGGATTTCCTTGCCCAGCGCCTTTACCTATGCCACCGGTGAAGCCCATTGGCACGCCCTGTTACGGGCACGAGCCATAGAGAATCAGGTCTGGATGGTGGCTCCGGGGCAGGGCGGACAGAACGCGCCCCGGCGGCGCACCTATGGTCACTCACTAATTTGTGACCCCTGGGGCAAGATCGTGACGGAGATGGGCGAGGGGCCGGGGCTGGTGCTGGCCGAGCTTGACAGGCGAAGGCTGGATGAGGTTAGAGAGCGCATGCCGGTCTGGAGCCACCGCCGGCTCTAGTGTTCCGTCTTTCCGATTCCCGGCCCGGCACCTGATCAATAAGTCTTCGCTCAACCGTTGTCCCGCTCAATGCACTCCCGCAGGTAACGGAACAGTTTCCTGAACTGACCTGAATCGGTTCCTTTTTCAGCATCTCGGCGGGCGTTACGAACCAGGTTGCGCAGGTGCTGGACATCCGTTTCAGGGCAGTACTCAACGAAGCTGCCCACGGCGCCATCACCTTCGGCAATCAGGCGGTCGCGCCAGCGCTCGGCCAGATGCAGCCGGCGGGTGTGTTCCTCGCTACCGGCATCAAAGGCCTCAACGGCTTTTTGCAGACCCTCAAAGTCCTCTTCCTGCCGGATGATCTTACCCACGTACTGCAAATGGCGGCGCTTGGCTTCGTTCTGTCGAATGCGCCTGGATTCAACGATTGCCGCTCTCAGGGTGTCGCTCATGGTCAGCGTGGCCAGTTGGTCAGGCCGAAGCTCCATAAGATGCTTGCCCAGAGCCTGGAGTGCATGCATTTCCCGTTTTACCTGGGATTTACTTTTACCAGGCTCGTCCTGTGACGCTTCCGGGGCATTATGATCAGTCATGACATGGTTCGCTTTTATTCGGTCGTCAGAAAAAGTGTTCAGCATGGTCGCAGAGCCACCAGCCGGAGAACAGAGCTATCAGCGCCGGAATATTCCATCATCCATAGAAAATGGTGGCTAGACCCAGGAATGCCATGAACCCGACCACATCGGTCACCGTTGTCAGGATGACACCGCCGGCCAGTGCCGGATCGATATTACGTGACTTCAGGAACAGCGGTAGCACGGTGCCGACGATGGCTGCCGCTACCAGGTTTATGATCAGGGCCGCGGCAATGACCGCGCCGATAAGCGGGTCGCCGAACCAGACTGTGGCCGCCACCGAGACCACCAGGGCCCACAGTAACCCGTTCAGGGCGCCTGAGAAGAACTCACGGTTGAGCAGCCAGCCAATATTGGCACCGGAGATCTGGCCCACCGCCATGCCTCGAATGACCAGGGTCAGGGTCTGGCTGCCGGCGATGCCTCCCATGCTGGCAACGATGGGCATGAGTACCGCCAACGCCACGACTTTCTCAATGGTCCCCTCGAACAGCCCAATAACAGAAGCTGCGATAAAAGCCGTAATGAGGTTGATACCAAGCCAGACGGCCCGTCGCCGGGTGGTTTTCATGATGGGGGCGAAAGTGTCTTCGTCTTCGTCAAGGCCGGCAAGGCTCATCAGGGAATGATCCGCATCCTCACGGATAACATCGACAACATCGTCAATGGTGATGCGACCCAGAAGCTTGCCGCCCTCGCCAACAACCGGTGAAGAAATAAGATCGTAACGCTCGAAAAGCGTGGCAACCTGGGTGTCTGCCATGGTGACCGGTATGGGCTCGATATCCGTATCCATGACTTCCCGCACGGTCGCGCTCGGGTTCGACACCAGCATTTTGGTAATCGCCAACACGCCAACGTACTCATCCCGTCTGCTTACCACAATCAGGCTGTCAGTCATGGGGGGCAGGCTGCGATGGCGCCTGAGGTAGCGCAGAACCACATCGATGGTCAGGTCCGGACGTACCGTTATGGTATCCGTATTCATCAGGCCGCCGGCAGTGTCCTCCGGGTAGGCGAGCACTTCCTCAACCCGTTGCCGGTCCTGCTCGTCCATGGTGTCGAGCACTTCCTGAATGACCGTATCCGGCAGCTGCTGAAGTAAGTCGGCAAGGTCATCGGATTCAAAGTCTTCGATGATGCTGGCCAGTTCCTGAGCATTGAGTTTGCTCAGGAAATAACCACGGATATCATCGTTCAGGTACTGGAGAACCTCACCTTCAAGGTTCTTGTCGACCAGGTTCCATAGCAGGGCACGCTGACGGGGCGGCGAAGATTCCAGCAGGTGAGCAATATCGCTGGGGCTTAGGCCGCCATTGAGGATGCGTGAAACCTGTTGCAGTGCGCCGCTGTCCAGTGCTTCGCCAAGAGAACGAAGGCGCTGACGGGCCTGGCTTTTTTCCAGAATCTCTGCCATGTCTCACCCAGGAATGACCTGACAACTTACTGCCTTGGCGGAGAACAAAATCCGGGCAGGTATGATGCCAGCGTGGATAGATCATTGTTACCAATGATGCGTTCGCTTTGGTAACTGCGGGACGTTTAGGACCCGCGTTATTTCAAAACGCTCTGATTATAGCGGAGTTACGGCTCAAAGGTGAGGTGCTTGGGTAAGTGAATGCCACACAACCGGAAGTTTATTCGCCCTCGCCGAAGTAGTCCCCGATCAATTCCGTGAGCGCATCCCTTGCATCGGTTTCGTCCGGGCCGTCAATGATCAGTTCGATCTCGGTCCCGCGGCTGGCGGCAAGCATCATGACCGCCATGATGCTCTTGCCATCCACTTCACGGTCATCCTTGGCGATGTGGATCTGGCTTCTGAACTGACTGGCGGTGCCCACAAGTTTGGCGGCAGCGCGGGCATGCAGGCCGAGTTTGTTGATAATGGTAACGGGCTGGCGAATCATAACGGCAATCAGGACTCGGTAGGCTTTATATGGGGCAACTCGGTGTGACGGATCTGGACGTTGCGGTAATGCCTGGAAAAGTGCCTGCCAAGCTGTTCGCTCAGATAGACGGACCGGTGCTGGCCTCCGGTGCAGCCAATAGAGATTGTCATATAGCTGCGGTTACTTTTGGCAAAGGCGGGCAGCCACGTTTCAAGCAGCTTGGTGACATCATCGATCATCTGACTCGTGAGCGGTTCCTGCTCAAGAAAGGCGATAACCGGCTCGTCGAGCCCGGTGAACTGACGCAGACTGGTATCCCAGTAGGGGTTGGGCAGACAGCGGACATCGAAGACATAATCTGAGTCGACCGGAACCCCATGCTTGTAGCCAAAGGACTGGAAGAGCAGGGCCATTTCCTGCTCTCGGCGGCCCACAATCCGCTGCTTGACCATATCCCTGAGTTCGTACATTGAAAGCCCTGTGGTATCCACATGCAGGTCGGCCAGCTTGGCCAGGGGTTCAAGCAGGGATTTCTCATGGGCAATGGCTTCACGCAATGAGCGGCGGTCGTTGCTGAGAGGGTGTTTGCGACGGGTGGCATGGAAGCGTTGCAGCAGCGACTGGTCGCTTGCATCCAGATACAAAATCTCTACCTTGGGACCGGCACTGATGAGCTTGTCGTACATCTGCTCGAAATTGGCGATCTCGTCAGAGAGATTGCGGGCATCGATACTGACGGCGATCTTGTTGAGCCGCTCGGGGTCGCCGTGATTGGCTGCTTCCTGGGTAAGTGGGAACAGCAGCCCTATGGGCAGATTGTCGATGCAGTAATAGCCAAGGTCCTCCAGCACATGCAGTGCCGTACTCTTGCCTGAGCCGGACCGGCCGCTGACAATAATCAGTTTCATACAATACCTCAGGTCGCAAACTGGTTGGGCTCAGGTCTGCTCAATCATGCGCCGGTAGAGGCTCTCCCCGTCAGTACACTGGCGCAGCTGGTCACAGAAACTGCGTTCATTGAATTTCTCGGCAAGCTGACTGAGAAGCTCAAGGTGCTCACTGGTCGCTTCCTTCGGCACGATCAGAGCAAAAAGAATATCCACAGGCTGGTTATCAATGGCATCGAATGCGACACCCTGGTCCAGGGTAACCAGTGAACCGATCACCTGCTTGCAATCGTCAAGCCGGCAGTGCGGGATGGCGATGCCCTGGCCAATGCCTGTGCTACCCAGGCGTTCCCGGGCAACCAGGTTGTTAAAGGTCTGGGCTTCGCTGAGTTCCGGGTAGTGTTTTCCTACCTGGCCCGCGATAAATTCCAGAATGCGCTTTTTACTACTGCCACTAACACGGCAATGCGTCAGTTCCGGTCTCAGAATAGTGTCGATAGTCAGTGATGTGTCCGTCATGTAGAGACGCGTTTCCGTAAAAAAGCTGCGGCACATTCAAGGTGCCGCAGCGAGAACCAGCCGTACAGGTGAGGTTGGGACCCTAGCGGGCCGCCGCACCGTGCATACGATCAACCTTTTTTTCCTTGTGCTTGAGGATCTGTCGATCCAGCTTGTCCACAAGGGCATCTATTGCTGCGTACATATCCGTGTTTTCAGCCTTGGCGTGAATCTCTCCACCGATCACATGCAACGTCGCTTCCGCCATCTGGCGCACCTTTTCCACCTCAAGCGTCACCTGACAATTACTGATGTGGTCAAAGTGTCGCTCGAGACGTTCGAATTTCTCATTCACATAATCTTTGAGTGCGGGAGTCAAATCGACGTGGTGACCTGAAATATTGAGTTGCATAGGCTTCTCCTGTTGTCGTCATGCCGGGCATCTGGCACCCGGCGATCTGCCTGGGCCAGGTGGCCCGCGGCATAAACTCCTGACGGGGCGTCAAACTGGGCATTGGTGCTGGCGCGCCGACGGCTGCCCAAGAGTGAACCCTTTGATTCCGGGTTTCAAACCAGCCTTTTACGCTCGTTTGAAGGCGGTATCTGCATGGCCTCGCGGTATTTGGCGACCGTGCGCCTCGCGACTTTGATGCCCTGCTCACCAAGCACCGCAGCGAGTTTGCTGTCGCTCAGGGGCTTTTTGGGTGTTTCTCCCGCAATCAGTTTTTTGATCATGGCACGGATTGCGGTCGAGGAACACTCCCCACCTTCGTCGGTACTCACATGACTGGAGAAAAAGTACTTCAGTTCGAATATGCCGCGGGGGGTGTGCATGTATTTCTGGGTTGTTACCCTTGAGATTGTCGATTCATGCATCTCCACTGCCTGGGCAATGTCCGACAGGATCAGCGGCTTCATGGATTCCTCGCCATGATCAAGGAACCCCTGCTGATGCTCTACGATACGGGTCGCCACTTTCAGCAGGGTTTCATTACGGCTCTGAAGACTTTTGATGAACCACTTGGCTTCCTGTAACTGGTCGCGCATGTAGGTGTTGTCGGCGCTGCTGTCTGCACGCTTGATCAGCGACGCATAGCTGGCATTAACCCGGATGCGCGGCGCAATTTCAGGATTGAGCTCGACCCGCCAGCGGCCGCTGACTTTCCGAACGATCACATCAGGGATCACGTAGTCGGGTTCGGTGCGGTCCACGGAATCCCCCGGTCGGGGATTCAGGGCGGTGATCAGGCCCAATACCGATTTAAGCTGGTCTTCCTTCAACCGGCTCCGGCGTAGCAGCTGGGCATAGTCACGGTTGCCGAGCAGATTCAGATAGTGGGTAATCACAAGCTTGGCCTGGGGTAGCCAGGGAGTCTCCGGTGGCATCTGGCCGAGCTGGATAAGCAGGCACTCCTGCAGATCCCTGGCGAACACGCCGGGCGGGTCAAAGTGCTGCAGGCGCCGGAGTACCGCGGCTACCTCGTCCAGCTCAAGGGGGTCTTCATCCTGCTCTTCCACTAGCCCCAGATGGATGTCCTCAAGGGTGGACATCAGGTAGCCCCGGTCATCCACGGCGTCCAGCAGCGCATGGGCAATGGCCCGGTCGCGATCGGTCATGGGCGTCAGGTTGAGCTGCCATTCCAGATGATCCTGAAGCGTTTCAGTGGGGGAGTTACGGGTTTCGAAGTCGTTATCGTTCTCGTCGTCGTTACGGGCCGCTGGCGCCGGAGCCGACTGGTAAATGTCATCCCAGGCGGTATCAACGGGAAGGTCATCCGGTATGTCATTCTCGGTAGACCAGTCCGGTCCGTTCTCGGATTCATCCCAGCTGGTCTCGACTGGCTCAGCTTCGGACGCTGAGTCCTTGGCTTCGTTGCCGAGATCCGGCGTGTCCTCGGCGCTTTCCTGGGCCGCCTCGTTCTGCTCATCCTCTTCCGGGGTTTCCAGCATGGGATTGGACTCCAGCGCCTGCTGGATTTCCTGCTGAAGATCAAGCGTGGAGAGCTGGAGAAGCCGGATCGCCTGTTGCAGCTGGGGTGTCATGGTCAGGCTTTGACCCAGCTTTAACTGAAGGGAGGCTTTCATTACCATGGTTTGAGTTCCGTCACCCGTTTACTTCCACTACAACGAAAAAGGTGTTGCTTCTTGGCGACTTGCCAATACAAGCAATTTCTTTGCCGAGTGTACTTGTTTGATGGGGGGCAAGACAACGAGTCACTCCTGGGCTTGGGTAAAAGTTTCTCATAAGGTGAAAAGGCGGGGCCGGATTTAAAGCCTGAACTCGTTGCCGAGATAGACTTCCTTGACCTGCTGATTGGCCATAATTTCTTCCGCGTGGCCAGACGCAATGATGTGGCCGCCACTGACAATATACGCGGTTTCACAGATATCTAATGTTTCGCGCACGTTATGATCTGTAATCAAAACGCCGATGCCTTTGTCCCGCAGGTGGCGGATAATCTGCTTGATGTCGCTGACAGAGATCGGGTCCACCCCGGCGAAGGGCTCGTCAAGCAGAATAAAGGCGGGCTCGATGGCCAGGGCCCGGGCAATCTCCACCCGCCGTCTTTCACCACCGGACAGCGCCATGCCCAGGCTATCCCGGATATGGGTGATGTGGAATTCATCCAGCAGGGCTTCCAGCTTTTTTTCGCGATCAGCGCGCTTCATGCCCTTGCGGGTTTCAAGGATCGCCATGATGTTGTCCCGCACCGTCAATTTGCGGAACACCGACGCTTCCTGCGGCAGGTAGCCGATGCCCTGGCGGGCGCGGCCGTGCATGGGCAGCGGCGTGATGTCTTTCTCGTCAATGGTAATGCGGCCGTTGTCCGCAGGCACCAGCCCCACGATCATATAGAAACAGGTGGTCTTGCCCGCACCGTTGGGACCGAGCAGCCCGACGATTTCGCCGCTGCGTATCTCAACAGATACGTCGATGACCACTTTCTTCTGCTTGTAGGCTTTTGCCAGGTTGCTCGCTCTGAGTACCGCCATCAGGGCTGTATCCTGTTTTCCGGATGTGACTTTAACAAGTTACTGTCCACCATCGGCTTCATTACCCTGCCGTGGCTGGATGATCATTTCAACACGGCCGGAGCCCTCGCCATCTCGCGGGCCACCTTCTGCGGTAACCACTCTTTCGGCGGTATCATAGAGTATCCGATTGCCGCGAAACAGATTGCTGCCCTGCTCGATGACGGCCTCCCGTTCGAGAATAAGCTGGTTTTCGCGGGCGGCGAAAGTGATGGTCAGGGCCTTTGCATCCGTGCTGGCCTGTTCACCAACCGCCGGCTGCTGATACCGGGCAGGACTGCCAAAGGCCTCGATGCGGGTAAGGCCTTCGGAGTCCCGGTACAAAAGGACCCTATCTGCGGTCAGCCTGGTCTCGTTCTGGGTAACAATGACATCGCCGGTGTATGTGGCAACGCCCTGGCCATCATCAAGCCTGGCGGTGTCTGCATTGACCGTGATCGGAGCATCGGAGTCCAGATTGAAAGCGCCAGCCCCCAGGGGAGCCCCTAGACACATCAGAAGAACGGCTACCCGTGAGATCATTTGCTACTCCTGGCCTGGCTGGACGGTTTCATAACGGCCTTCTACCTGTGATTGAAGTTCTACAACGCGATCGTCAAGCCACGCCCTCATACCTACGGCGCGGGTAACGCTGTGCTGGTCCGTAATAACCACAGGCGCCGAGGTGTAGGCGGTACGGCCCTGGTTATCAAGGGTAAGTGTTTCCGTTGCCAGGGTGCCCTCACGGCCATCTTCCAGGGTTCGTCTGACCAATACATCCTGCTCAAGCTGGAGGATGTCTTTGCCCTGAAGGACTTCCCCCCGCTCTGCCGTAATGGTCCAGGGTGACTCCGAATTCTCGTCATAAACCGAGGCTTTCGGGCTCATCATAGTGGCGACCCCCCGAGATTCAAACTGCTCGATTCTCGGGCTTTCGATAATCGCGGCCAGGTTACCCTGTTCATCGAACGACAGGTAGCGTCCCTGCACCACGAATCCGTCAGGCTCGGACGGTCCCCGCAGGTCCACGACGTCCTTTGGCTCGCGGGTCTCATCGCTCTGCCAGATCAGGGAGGCGAGCACGAGCAGGGCAATGACCAGGGCGGGGTTACGGACCCGGCGCCGGCGGAGCAGCGACTTCAGGCTCACGGGGACTCTCCCTGGGACCCCAGCAGGTAGCATTCCAGGGTTGCCTTGAGCTTGCCCTGGGCGTGCAGAATCAGGTCGGTCAGCTCCCTGACGGCGCCCTGGCCGCCTGCGGTCCGGGTACAGTAGTCCGCATGCTGCCGCACGAACCAGTGGCCATTGGGAACGGTGACCCCCAGGCCCGCGTACTGGATCGCCGACAGATCCTGCAGGTCGTCGCCCTGATAGGCAATGGTGTCGGGCTCCAGGCCAAGCTGACCGGCCAGTTCCTGCAGGGCGACGCGCTTGTCGTCCCGCCCCTGCATGAGGTGGGTGATGCCCAGGTCACTGGCCCGCCTGGCGGTCAGGGGTGAATTGCGGCCGGTAATAATGGCGACCTGAATATCGGCGGCCATCAGTTGCTTGATGCCCAGGCCGTCGAGGATGTTGAAGGCCTTGAGTTCGTCCCCCTGGGCACTGAAAAGGAGCTTGCCGTCACTCATCACACCGTCCACGTCCAGGGCCAGCAGACGGACATGGCGGGCCTTTTCCAGGATAGCCGCCGGAATTTCCATGGGCATCAGATCACTCCCGCACGCAACAGGTCGTGCATGTTGATGGCGCCGGTCAGCTCGCCACTCCGATTGGTAACCGGGAGGGCGTTGATCTTGAGGTCTTCCATGATATTGAGGGCCTCGGCCGCAAGCTGATCGTCATAGATGGTGCGTCCGTGACGGGTCATGACGTCACGGATGGGCGTGGTATGGATGTCGATCGGGCGATCCAGGGTTCGTCTGAGGTCGCCGTCGGTAAAGATGCCTTCCAGGCTGCCATCGTCTGAAATAACGGTGGTCATGCCTAACCCCTTCATGGATATTTCCAGCAGGGCTTCCCTTAGCGTGGTGTTGACGTTGACCCGGGGGATCTGGTCCCCGGTGTGCATGATGTCCGAGACCCGTAACAGAAGGCGTCGCCCAAGGCTGCCGCCGGGGTGGGAGAACGCGAAATCTTCGGCACTGAAGCCCCTTGCCTCCAGCAGCGCTATAGCCAGCGCGTCTCCCATAACCAGGGTGGCCGTGGTACTGGAGGTAGGGGCCAGGCCAAGCGGGCAGGCCTCAAGCGCCACGCTGACATCCAGGTTGGCGGCAGCCTCCCTGGCCAATACCGAGTCCGGGTTGCCGGTCATGCTGATCAGGGGGGCACCCATGCGCTTGATAAGCGGGAGAATGGTAAGGACTTCCGAGGTATTGCCGGAGTTGGAGATGGCCAGCACCACATCCTGCCCGGTAATCATGCCCATGTCGCCGTGGCTTGCCTCGCCCGGGTGCACAAAGAAAGAGGGGGTGCCGGTGCTTGCCAGAGTGGCCGCGATCTTGTTACCGATGTGGCCGGACTTGCCCATGCCGGTAACCACAACGCGACCCTTGCACTGCATCAGGATCTGGCAGGCATGGACAAAGTCGTCGTTTATCCGGGTGGTCAGGGCATCAATCGAGTCCCGCTGGATGACGATCGCCCGTAAGGCTGAATCTATAAACTCTTGTGTCATACAGGTCCGTTCTGGTTGCGCTGGTTCAGGTGCCGGCCGGGCTACTGGAGCTCTCAGGCCGACATTATAAGAAGGGAAGTGTAACCTCCGTAGATGGCCAACAGTATACCACCTTCAAACCGGGCCAGTTTTCCCTTTCGTTGCATGGTGTAGGCGAACACTGCCAGGAGCAGGGTAAGGCCCGCCATGGTTCCGTAGTCGCGATAGACGCTGGTGGCGGTGAGTTCAATGGGCTGGATCAGCGCCGGCACCGCAAGCACGGCAAGCAGGTTGAACAGGTTCGAGCCGATAATGTTGCCGAGGGCCATATCGTGGTGACCCTTAAGCGCAGCGGAGAGGCAGGCCGCGAGTTCCGGCAGGCTGGTGCCAATCGCCACAACGGTGAGCCCGACCGTCAATTCGCTGACTCCCAGACTGATGGCCAGCTCCGCTGCACCCCAGACAAGAAGTCGCGCGCTGAGCACCAGCACTACCAGACCGGCAACAAATCTGAACATGGCCTGACCCATGGGCATATGGGTATCACGGTCAGGCGTTTCCAGGGACTCAGGCACAACGCCGGGACCGGCCCGCCAGACCAGATAGCCGAAGCCGGCAGCAAGCATCAGAAGAAACAGAAGGCCATCGGCTGTCGACAATTGGAAGTCTGCGATCAGCAGCCAGGCGGCAACAGTTACGATCAATAGGACGGGCAGCTCCCGGAACAGCACTGAACGTTCAAGTGGGAGCGGCGCAATCAGCGCGGTCAATCCGAGCACAAGCCCTACATTCGCAATGTTCGAGCCCAGGGCGTTGCCAACCGCCAGCTCTGGTGAGCCGGTAACAGCCGCCAGCGCGGCAACCATGATTTCAGGGGCAGATGTACCCAGCGCAACCAGGAGCAGGCCCACCACCATGGGGGGCAGGTGCAGATTGCGGGCGCAACCGGCAGCACCGCTGATAAAATAATCGGCGCTCCAGATAAGGAGGGCCAGGCCAATGAATATGGCGCCCAGGTAAACGCTCAGAAGCATGTGGAGCCCGATGATCAGATTAACTGAAGGTTGCGATCAAGATAATTTGGTATGACCGGCGTTGAGATGGCGGAAAACTTAGCATACTGTACGGCTCAATAGAGAATGCCAACCCGTGGAAAATGATCCGTTCATGGCCTCCTCCGACTATATAACACTTAAAAATATCGTCTTCACCCGCGGCCAGCGACGTATCTTCAATGACGTCAGCGTGACCGTGCCAAAAGGCAAAATCACCGCCATCATGGGACCGAGCGGGACCGGCAAGACAACCCTGCTGAGATTGATCGGTGGCCAGCTGAAACCTGACAGGGGCACGGTTACCGTCGCCGGACACAATGTCCCGGAGCTCTCTCGCAAGGCACTTTACCGGCTGCGGGAACGCATGGGTATGCTGTTTCAGAGTGGCGCCCTGTTCACCGGTATCACCGTTTTTGAAAACGTTGCCTTTCCGCTGCGGGTGCACACCCGGTTGCCGGAAGAAATGATCCGGGACGTGGTGCTCATGAAGCTTGAAGCCGTGGGTCTGAGGGGTGCCAGGGATCTTATGCCGGCTGAGCTTTCAGGGGGCATGACCCGCAGGGTCGCGCTGGCCAGAAGCATAGCCATGGACCCTGAGCTGATCATGTACGATGAGCCCTTTGCCGGCCAGGACCCCATCGCCATGGGGGTTTTGGTCAAACTGATTCGCGAGCTGAACGAAACCATGGGGTTGACCAGCGTTCTGGTTTCCCATGATGTGCCGGAGTCCCTTAGTATCTGCCACCACGCCTGTATCATCTCCGACGGCAAGATTGTCGGGCAGGGCACGCCCGATGAGCTGCGGAACCACCCGTCCGACAAGGTCCAGCAGTTTCTGAACGGCCATCCAGACGGCCCGGTGCCATTCCACTATCCGGCGCCGGACGCCCTGGTGGACTGGGAGTTGCCGGCCGCCCTAACAGCTGAAGAAGACCTGGGGCCATGACCAGACCAATGACGGACCGCCTGGCTTCCCTGGGGCGCGGAGGAATCAATACGGTTGGATCGCTCGGACGCTCGGGCGTATTTCTCTGGCGAGCGCTGGCAGGGATTCCCCGGCCGCGGGTGGGGTTCCCGCTTCTGGTGGCGCAGATCTACTCGGTGGGTGTGCTGTCCCTGGCTATCGTGGTGGTGTCCGGCCTTTTCATCGGCATGGTGCTCGGGCTCCAGGGCTACACCATTCTCAGCGATTACGGCTCTGAGCAGGCGATCGGTCAGATGGTGGCGCTGACCCTGGTCCGGGAGTTGGGTCCGGTAGTCACGGCCTTGCTGTTCGCCGGCCGCGCCGGCTCATCCCTGACCGCTGAGATCGGCCTGATGAAAGCCACCGAGCAGCTGTCCAGCATGGAAATGATGGGCGTCGATCCCCTGCGCAGGGTCATCGCGCCCAGGTTCTGGGCGGGTTTTATTTCCCTGCCGGTGTTGGCGGTTATTTTCTCTGTAGTGGGCATCTGGGGCGGGATGCTGGTCGGCGTCCAGTGGCTGGGTGTATTTGAGGGGGCCTTCTGGTCAAATATGCAGTCTGCTGTCGATTTTGGCGACGATGTGCTGAACGGGGTGATCAAAAGCCTCGTGTTCGGGGTAGTGTGTAGCTGGATAGCCGTGTTTCAGGGGTATGACTGTGTGCCGACGTCAGCCGGCATCAGTTCAGCGACGACCAAGACCGTCGTATACTCTTCGCTGGCTGTGTTGGGGCTCGATTTTGTCCTGACCGCCGTCATGTTCGGGGGTTTTTAGTAATGACACAACGGACGTCTGAAATTACCGTCGGCCTGTTCATGGTGGCCGGATTTGCCGCGTTGCTGATGCTGGCCCTTCAGGTCAGCGGGCTGTCGCTTAAGCCCACAAGCGATACCTATACCGTTTACGCGGACTTTAATGACGCGGGCAGCCTGTCACCCCGTGGCAAGGTGGCCATGGCCGGGGTTTCTGTTGGCCGTATCCGGGATATTTCCCTGAACCAGAAAACCTTCCAGGCACGGGTCGCCATCGAAATCGAGTCGAAATATGATGGCATTCCCGCCGACAGTTCTGCAGTAATACGTACATCCGGCCTGCTGGGGGATCAGTATATTGATATATCGGTGGGTGCTGATGAGGCCTCCCTTGCGGATGGCGACAGTTTTTTTGAGACCCAATCCGCCATGAACCTGGAACGTTTGATCACCAATTTTGCCTCAGGTCGCTGAATCCGGATTCAGTGCCTTAAACGCCTAGCCGACAAGGCAGCAAGACTCAAAAAAGGAGAGCGGTAATGACTTCAACACGGCGATGGGTTTCGATGCTGGGGTTTCTGATGCTGGCACTTGTGCTGGTTCCCCAGGCAAACGCCAATGAAGAGCTGCGCCAGTATGTGGAAAAGGAAACCGAGAAACTGGTAGAGAAGCTGAACAACGAACGCGGTCTCTACGAAAGCGACCCGGAAGCCTTCTATGAAAGCATGAACGAGTCGCTTACCGGCTTTGTTGATTTCCGCCGTATTGCAGCCCGGGTTATGGGCCGATATGCAAGGCAGGCGACCCCCGAGCAGCGGGACGAATTTGTCCGGGTATTCAAACGCAGTCTGTTCGACAGCTATGCCCAGGCGCTGGTGAATACTGAAGAGTTCGAGATTGCGGTCACTGAAGCCAGGGTTGACGACAACAACGAGAACCGCGCCTCGGTAAGCATGGAAGTCGAGTCCGCCTCGGGCAATCGCTACCCGGTGACTTACTCAATGTATCGTAACGATGAGGACCAGTGGTTGATGGAGAATGTCATCGTGGAAGGCGTCAACCTCGGCCTAGCCTTCCGGGATCGGTTCGCCCAGGACATGGAGGCCAACCGCGGCGATATTGATGCTGTCATTGCAGGTTGGGCGGACACGGTCAAGGATATAGAGATTGATGTCGAAGGCTCGGACGCCAATTAATGGCTTCAGCCACAGCTGTGCTAGAGCCCGACCAGATACCACAGGCTCCGGCAATACGTCAGCTCAGTGACCACAAGCTGGCGGTCAGTGGTCAGGTCGACGCATCTTCTGTGCTCCCGCTCCGCGCTGAGGGGGAGCGTCTGATTGGTGCTTGCCAGCCGGAACAGAATCTCTGCATCGACCTTGCCGAGCTTGCGACGGCCAGCAGTATTGTCCTGTCGCTGCTGCTTTGCTGGCAACGCCAGGCAACAGCCAGAAAAATCACTCTGCAATATAGTAGCGTCGGGGAAAGGCTTCACGCATTGGCCTCTCTGAGCAATCTGGACAAGCATCTGTCCGGTTTCTGAACATTCTTGTGTGCCCCTTGTTTAGCCCGTCTCCGGAATTGGTTACAATTCCGCCCCTGATTTAAAACGAAGCCGAGGACCGAGTATGGAAGCCCAGCAAGTAGCCGAACTGGTCAAGCAGGAACTACCGGATTGCGAAATCGAAGTACGCAACGAAGGCAATCACTACTTGGTGATCGCTGTTGGCGACCGGTTTGAGGGCATGTCCCCGGTCAAAAAACAGCAGCTCATTTATGGCGCCCTCAATACCCAGTTAGCGGAAGGTACCATTCACGCGCTGACCATCAAGGCGTTCACCCCAGCTCAATGGGCCGAGAAGAAGACCCAATGAGTCTGACCGAGCTGTTGACCCCCGAGTTGCTCCAGGGCGCCCGGCCTATCACCGACACAGGACACCGATGTGGATAAACTACTGATTTGCGGTCGCAAACCCCTTGATGGTGAGATCCGGATATCCGGGGCCAAGAACTCCGCACTGCCTATTCTTGCGGCGACCCTGCTGGCGGATGAGCCAGTGACGGTGGGCAACCTGCCTCACCTGCACGACATTACCACCATGCTCGAGCTGCTGGGCGGCATGGGCGTAGAAATGATGGTCGACGAGAAAATGAGTGTCGAGGTCCACGCCAACACCATCAAGCACTTTCATGCGCCCTATGAGCTGGTCAAAACCATGCGGGCATCGATCCTGGTGCTCGGACCACTGATCGCGCATTTCGGCGAGGCAGAGGTTTCCTTGCCCGGCGGCTGCGCCATCGGAAGCCGGCCGGTGAATCTTCATATTCACGGTCTGGAAATGATGGGCGCCATCATCAAGGTGGAAAACGGCTACATCAAGGCCAGGTCCAATGGTCGCCTGAAAGGTGCGCATATCTTCCTAGATACCGTCACCGTCACCGGCACCGAGAACCTGATGATGGCCGCGGCCCTGGCAGACGGCAAGACCATTCTCGAGAATGCCGCCCGCGAGCCGGAGGTGGTGGACCTGGCGGAATGCCTGATCGCCATGGGAGCCGACATCCGTGGTCACGGCACCGCAACCATTGAAATTCATGGGGTCGAGCGCCTGCACGGGTGCCACTACGATGTATTACCTGACCGTGTCGAGACCGGAACCTATCTGGTCGCGGCTGCAGCAACCGGCGGCCGGATCAAGGTCAAGGATACCCGCGAGAATTTGCTGGAAGCCGTGCTCCTGAAGCTGGACGAAGCCGGGGCGCATATCACTACGGGCAAGGACTGGATCGAGCTGGATATGAAGGGCAACCGGCCCAAGAGCGTCAGCTTGCGCACCGCCCCTTACCCGGCGTTCCCCACCGATATGCAGGCGCAATTTGCGGCCATGAACTGTGTGGCAGAAGGCACGGGTGTGATCGTTGAGACGGTGTTCGAGAACCGGTTCATGCACATCCAGGAGTTGATCCGCATGGGTGCCGATATCAACATCGAAGGCAACGCTGCCATTATCAAAGGCGTTCCTCATCTGACCGGTGCGCCGGTGATGGCCACAGACCTCAGGGCGTCAGCCAGCCTGGTTATAGCCGGCCTGGTGGCGGAGGGCGATACCATTGTGGACCGGATCTATCATATCGACCGGGGCTACGAATGCATCGAGGAAAAGCTGCAATTGCTGGGTGCCAGTATCCGGCGGATGCCGGGCTGACCATTACACACCGGGAAGGACCATGACCGAAAGCATCACCATCGCGCTATCGAAAGGGCGCATCCTAAAGGAAACCCTGCCTCTGCTGAAAGAGGCAGGGATCGAGCTTCTGGACGACGTGGAAAAGTCACGCAAGCTGGTCTTTCCTACCAGCGACCCAAATGTGCGCATTCTTATTCTTCGGGCGACCGACGTGCCCACCTACGTGCAGTATGGCGGCGCTGACCTTGGCGTTACCGGCAAGGACGTGCTGATGGAGCATGGCGGAGAAGGCTTGTACGAGCCACTGGACCTGAACATCGCCCGCTGCCGGCTGATGACCGCCGGCGCGGTCGGAATCACACCGCCGCCAGGGCGGCTTCGGGTCGCCACCAAGTTCGTCAACCTGGCCCGGCGATACTATGCCTCCCAGGGTCGGCAGGCGGATATTATCAAGCTATACGGTGCCATGGAGCTGGCCCCCATCCTCGGGCTGGCCGATGAAATCGTCGACATCGTCGATACCGGCAATACCCTCAAGGCCAACGGCCTTGAGCCCCGCGCCCTCATTGACCACATCAGCACCCGCCTGGTGGTTAATCGGGCCAGCATGAAGATGAAACACCAACAGTTAAACCCTATCATTGAGCAAATGGGTCTAGCAGTAGACCGCCGGCGGTAAACCGCTGTTTGTTCTGAGCCCGAACCAGCCTCATCCAATGCCTAAGAAGGAATGGACATGACCGACCTCGCCATTACCCGCCTGTCCGCTGCACAGGCCGATTTTGACACGACGCTCACGCGCCTGCTGGCGTGGGATGACAGTGTGGATCACCAGGTCAACGAGTCGGTACGTCATATCCTGGCTGAGGTAAAACGGCGTGGCGATGCCGCGGTTCTGGAATTCACTGAGAAATTCGACAAGCTGAAAGCGGTTAGTGTCGCTGATCTTGAGATTTCGTCAGAGCGACTACATGAGGCCCTGAACGGCATTCCCCAGGCCCAGCGTGAAGCCCTGGAGCACGCAGCCGAACGGGTGAGGGACTATCACCAGCGTCAGCTACAGTCATCCTGGCAGTACGAGGATGCTGACGGCACGGTTCTGGGCCAGAAGGTGACACCCCTGGATCGGGCCGGGCTCTATGTGCCAGGGGGGAAAGCAGCCTATCCGTCCTCGGTGTTGATGAATGCGATCCCGGCAAAAGTCGCCGGGGTCGGGGAAGTAATCATGGTGGTGCCGACGCCCGCCGGTGTCGTGAATGAGATGGTCCTTGCCGCTGCCGCGATTGCCGGTGTCGACAGGGTGTTTACCCTGGGCGGAGCCCAGGCGGTGGCAGCCCTGGCGTACGGCACCGAGACCGTGCCTGCGGTGGACAAGATCGTGGGGCCGGGCAATATCTTTGTCGCGACTGCCAAGCGCGAGGTGTTCGGAGTGGTTGGTATCGACATGATTGCCGGCCCTTCGGAAATATTGATCATCTGTGACGGCCTGACCGACCCGGACTGGATCGCCATGGACCTGTTTTCCCAGGCCGAGCATGACGAGCAGGCGCAGTCGATACTGATCAGTCCTGACAAAGCGTTTCTGGACGCGGTGGAAGCCAGTATCCTCAAGCTTTTGCCCACCATGGAGCGGGCAGACATCATTGCTGAATCCCTGACCTGCCGGGGAGCCTTTATCGAAGTGTCGGACCTGGCGGAGGCAGCTCGTATCTCCAACCGGATAGCGCCGGAACACCTGGAGCTGTCGGTCGCGGAGCCGGCAGCTCTGGCGGATCAGATTCGCCACGCCGGCGCCATTTTCATGGGGCGTCACACGGCGGAGGCGCTGGGTGACTATTGTGCGGGGCCGAATCATGTGCTGCCTACCTCAGGCACGGCGCGATTTTCTTCGCCACTGGGGGTTTACGATTTCCAGAAGCGCTCGTCACTGATCGGTTTTTCGGCCGCCGGTGCTGACCGGCTGGGTCGGGTGGCCTCGGTGCTCGCCCGAGGAGAAGGTCTGACGGCACATGCGCGCTCGGCTGAGTACCGGGTGAATCGGGAAAGGGAGGCTGGTCAATGAGCCGGTTCTGGAGCCCCCTGGTTGAACGTCTGGTCCCCTATGTGCCTGGCGAGCAGCCGAAGATGGCGAATCTGGTCAAGCTGAACACCAATGAAAACCCGTTCGGGCCCTCACCCAAGGTGATTGAAGCCATTAAGAAGGAGCTTGGGGACAGCCTGCGCCTGTACCCCGACCCAGAGGGAGAGGCACTGAAACAGACCCTGGCGCGCTGTCACAAGGTGACGCCGGCTCAGGTATTTTTGGGCAACGGCTCAGATGAAGTTCTGGCTCATATTTTCCAGGCGCTGTTTCAGCATGGCGAGCCGGTGCTGTATCCGGACATTACCTACAGTTTCTACCCGGTCTACTGCGGGCTTTATGGCATCGAGGGCAAACCGGTTGCCCTGACAGACCAGTTCGAGATCAATGCCGACGATTACCGTCAGCCCAACGGCGGCGTCATATTTCCCAATCCCAATGCGCCTACCGGTCGCTACCTGGAATTGGACCAGGTAGAGCGTATCATTGCCGCTAACCCTGACCGGGTCGTGGTGGTGGATGAGGCCTACGTGGACTTCGGCGGCGATTCGGCCATTACGCTGGTGGATCGCTACCCGAACCTTCTCGTCTGCCAGACCCTTTCCAAAGCACGCTCGCTGGCAGGCCTCCGGGTGGGGTTTGCTGTCGGGCACCGTGACCTGATTGAGGCTTTAGAGCGCGTCAAGAACAGTTTCAATTCCTACCCCCTGGACCGGCTGGCCCTGGCAGGTGCCATAGCCGCCTATGAGGATGCCCCGTACTTCGAACATACCCGCCAGGCGGTGATCCAGGAGCGCAAACGCCTGGCGCTGGGGCTTGAAAAGTTCGGATTTGAGGTGCTGCCGTCCCGGGCGAACTTCCTGTTTGCACGTCACCCGGACCACGAGGGGGCCGATCTGGCCCTTGCACTTCGGGAAGTTGGTATCATCGTGCGGCACTTTCATAAGCCGAGAATCTCGGACTTCCTGCGTATTACCATTGGCAGACCCGACCAGAATGATGCCTTGCTGGACTCGCTGCCCCGGATATTGTCCTAGATCAGGACCCCAAGCATCTGACCAGGAGCACCATCATGAGCACCCATACGGCCAGGCGTCAGGACATCATGGCAACCCTTAACCGCTGGCTGGAGCCGGAGCGCTTCCAGGATTACTGTCCAAATGGGCTTCAGGTTGAGGGGAAACCGGACATACGCCGGATCGTCAGTGGCGTAACTGCGTCCCAGGCCCTGCTTGACGCCGCGGTCGAAGCCGGGGCGGATATGATTCTGGTTCACCATGGCTACTTCTGGAAGGGCGAAAACCAGGCGATTACCGGGATCAAGCGTTCCCGTCTGAAAACCCTTCTGTCCCATGACCTCAACCTGGTGGCCTACCATCTTCCTCTTGATGATCATCCGGAGTACGGCAATAACCGGCAGCTGGCCGTGGTGCTAGGCCTGGAGCAGGCCCAGCCTATGGATGGGCTCCTGTGGTCGGGGGAGTTACCCGAGCCGTTAACACCAGAAGAGTTTGCCTTGCACGTGGCCGGCCGCCTCGGTCGAACGGCTCTCCACGTTGGTTGCGGCCCGGACCGGATCCGGCGTGTCGCCTGGTGCACCGGGGCAGCCCAGGGGTTTATCGGCAAAGCCATTGATGCGGGGGCAGATGCCTACCTGAGTGGAGAAATTTCGGAGCCTACGACCCACAGCGCCCGGGAGGGAGCCATTCATTACTTTGCCGCAGGCCATCACGCCACGGAAAGGTATGGGGTCCAGGCGTTGGGAGAGGCATTGGCTGAGGAATTTGGTATTGAACACCGGTTTCTGGACTGCGACAACCCGGTGTAGTGATCAGCGCACAGGCTGATCAGGCTTTTCTTTCTTGCCCAGTCCGAAATCTTCAGCCAGAGTGCCTTTATCTTCCGGGCCACTCTTGGGTGCGTAGTCCCTGGGTGGCTCGAAGCCGCCCTCGCTGTGGCCTCCAGCCAGGCGCGCCTTGGCGGAGTTCTGCTCAATCTCTTCCAGCCAGTCTTCGTCGTTGCACAGCCGGTTTGCGCCGCGGGCCATATGCTGGTTCACGTCCCGATAGGCATCGTTAAACCGGCGCAGCAGGTGGGCAGATTCCATGAAGTGCTCGTTGACCTGAGCCTGGTAACGGGTGTATTCGCTACGAAGTTCGTCGATCTGTTGCTCTGCCCGACGGCGGCGCAAGCTGGTGCTGGTATTCGAGCGACCAAGCAGCACACCAACCCCCAGGCCGATGACCAAAGCTGCAATAGCAATCAGGATCAGGTTCGTCATAAGCAGTAGTGTCCTGTGTGTGACAAGATTAGTCCGTAAACCATTAGTATAACGTTGGTTGCGTCCAGAGCCCATGGTCGACACTGATCCAATCGTCTTATTGCCGGGTATCTCATCCACCCCGAATGTCACCGACTACGCCTGAGCCGCGCCATGGCCTGCTCTCGGGGCAATGGAAGAAGTTACCAAAATCGGCGACAATACGCCGCCTGAATTTAAGGCAAGCCCCACGAAAAAGCGAGAAGGCTATTGATGACACCTTGGCAACGCTACCAGCATGACCTCGCCCAAGAGGGCTTTGAGAAAGATCCTGCGCAGGAAGACGCAGTACGCCGATTGCAGTCACTGTACGACAAACTGGTCGAGGCGGAAAGTCGGCGCCACAAAACCATGGTCAAATTGCGCAGGGCCCTGCAGAAAGGCAAGGAGGATCCCGTCAAAGGCCTGTATTTCTGGGGCGGCGTGGGGCGCGGCAAAACCTACCTGATGGACACGTTCTTTGAGTCGTTGCCCTTTGACCGCAAGATGCGGGTGCACTTTCACCGTTTCATGCAGCGGGTCCACCGCGAGCTCACCCGGTTGAAAGGGCAAAAGAACCCCCTGGACCATGTGGCAAAACAATTCGCCGACGAGGCCAGGGTTATCTGTTTCGACGAGTTCTTCGTTTCAGATATCGGGGACGCCATGATCCTGGCGACGCTCCTTGAGGGGCTCTTTAGCCGAGGGGTTACCCTGGTCTGCACCTCCAATATCGAGCCCGATGGTCTGTATAAGGACGGCCTCCAGCGCGCCCGCTTTCTGCCAGCCATAAGTCTTGTCAAAAAACACACCGAGGTGGTGAACGTTGACGGCGGCGTTGATTACCGCCTGCGTAGCCTGGAGCAGGCCGAGCTTTATTATACGCCCCTGGATGAAGGCGCAGACAAAAGCCTCAGTAAGAGCTTCGACAGCCTGGCGGTAGAGGCGGGCAATCACACGTTGGAGTTGCAGATCAACGGTCGCACCTTGAAGGCCAGGGCCCATGCGGATGATGTGGTGTGGTTCGAGTTCCGGGAACTGTGTGACGGCCCCCGAAGCCAGAACGACTACATTGAGCTGGCCCGGGAATTTCACGCCATTATTATCAGCAACGTGCCCGTGCTGGGGGGCACTAAAGAAGACCAGGCCCGGCGGTTTGTGAACATGATTGACGAGTTCTATGACCGCAACGTCAAGGTCATCATGTCGGCTGAGGCGCCTATTACCGAACTCTACGCCGGCGGCAGGCTTGCGTTTGAATTCGAGCGTACCGAATCGCGCTTGCTCGAAATGCAATCCCATGAATATCTTGAAGCAGCCCATAAACCCTAAGGCAAGCCTGTGTCAGGGAGGACACCTGCTCTCGCTAGTGCCACGAGCGCAAGTGCTTGGATAAATTGTCATTGTACTGAGGAAAATAGATGAGTCTGGAAAACGTAGTTATTGTCAGCGGTGTGCGGACCCCCATGGGCGGTTTTCAGGGTAGCCTGAGCAGCATCAGCGCCCCGGAACTTGGCGCCCTGACCATTGCTGAAGCAGTTCGCCGCGCAGGCATCGCCCCTGACGACGTGCAGGAAGTGATTATGGGTAACGTTCTGCCCGCCGGCCTCAAACAGGGCCCGGCGCGGCAAGCCATGCGTCAGGCAGGGCTGCCGGACAACACAGGTGCCACCACGATCAATAAACTGTGCGGCTCCGGCATGAAAGCGACCATGCTGGCACACGACCTGATCCGGGCGGGCAGCAATAACATCATGGTTGCCGGCGGTATGGAGAGCATGTCCAACGCGCCCTACCTGCTGCTCAATGCCCGCAAGGGCTATCGCATGGGTGCCGGTGACGCGCCTCAGGATCATATGTTTCTTGATGGCCTGGAAGATGCAGAAACTGGTCGGCTGATGGGCGCTTTTGCCCAGGATGTTGCGGATCAGAAGGGTTATACGAGGGAAGACATGGATGCCTATGCCATCAACTCCCTGAAGCGGGCCCAGCACGCCATAAAGGAAGGCTTTCTCAAGGAGGAAATCGTTCCTGTCACCGTCCGCACCCGCAAAGGGGAGGTTGTGGTCGAGGATGACGAGCAACCGCTGACCGCTAATATGGATAAAATCCCCACCCTGAGACCGGCTTTCAGCAAGGATGGCACGGTCACGGCGGCCAATGCCTCATCCATATCCGACGGCGCTTCGGCCCTGGTCCTGATGAGTGAAAGCGAGGCTGCACGCCGTGGACTTGAGCCTCTGGCACGTATCGTCGCCCATGCCACCCATTCACAGCATCCGTCCGAGTTTACCTGCGCGCCCGTGGGAGCCATCCGCACTCTGTTCGAGAAGGCAAACTGGAGTCGGGATGATGTTGATCTGTTCGAAATCAATGAAGCCTTTGCCATGGTCGCCATGATGCCGATTCGGGAACTGGGTCTTGATCCGGACAAAGTTAATATTTTTGGCGGCGCTTGTGCCCAGGGCCACCCGGTGGGCTCAACCGGTTCGCGGCTGCTTGTGACCCTGATGAACGCCCTCAGGCGCCAGGGTGGGAAAAAGGGCGTTGCCGCTCTGTGCATAGGCGGTGGCGAGGCCACTGCCATGGCCATAGAAATGCTCTGATCAGCCGCCGCAATTAAGGGCCAGTCTCCGGACTGGCTTTTTTACGGCCGAAGATTGGAATGATTCGTTTTTTAAGGCTTTGTGCAACTGGTTGCCTTGGAAATTTGTGTCTATAGTGAGTCAAGGCAAAACGGCCCGGACAGTGTGACGGCAGGGTGCCCGGCGGGTATGAGTGCAAAATCATACTTTTGACTGATCAAAGCCTCCAACCGCCTTAGCTATAGTGCGACTATCACGAGCACTGTGTGCATGAAGCCTCCAAACCTTATCGTGAAGACCAATAAATAGAGCAGCGACTCAGAACAACAATGGAGTAGCCTTCCAATGACAAGAAAAAACCATCAGTGGCAGCAGTGGGCAAAATTGCCTTTGGCTGTAGCTATTGCCGCTGGCATTTCCGGTCCGGCGTCAGCATTTTCATTCTATGTTGGGGACGTCGAAGCCTCGCTTGACACCACACTGTCAGCTGGCGCGACCTGGCGTACACAGGATCGCGACAAGCGACTGATCGGTCAGGGTAACCTGGGGCCTGAATACACCCCCGGCGGGTCAAAGGCCAACATTGGCGCCTCTACCAACAACTACGATGACGGCAACCTGAACTTTGAAAAGGGCGATACCGTCTCCAAAGTGGTCAAGGGCCGCACCGACCTCTTCCTGAACTACAACACCGACAGTGACGTGTTGACCCGGGTGGGGGCCTTCGTTCGTGGTCGTTACTACTACGACTTCGAGCTTAAAGATGAGCAGCGCGCGGTCGACTTCGTGGGCCAGCGGCGGGAGCTGAACGAAGAAGCGAAAGACAACGCTTCCGGCGTTGACCTTCTGGACGCGTACATCTTCACCGACTGGTACCTGGGTGACACGCCTCTGAGTGTCCGCTACGGCAAGCAGGTAGTGAGCTGGGGCGAGAGCACCTTTATCCAGGGCGGCATCAATACCATCAACCCGATTGACGTACCGGCCTTCCGGGCGCCCGGTTCCGAGCTGAAAGATGCTCTGTTACCTGTTGAAATGCTTTATATGTCTGCTGGCATCACGCCGGATGTCACCGTAGAGGCATTTGTTCAGACCGACTGGGATCCTATTAACCCGGACGATTGCGGAACCTTCTTCTCTACCAACGATTTTGCGGCGGACGGCTGTGGTCCGGTACTGCTCGCTGGTGAGCTGCGTGATTCCCAGGCCTTCGCCCAGGGCTTTGTTGCTCCGCGGATCGGTGACAAGGAAGCAGATGAGAAAGACCAGTTCGGTGTTGCCCTGCGTTGGTATGTACCTGCGTTGAATGACTCTGAGCTTGGTTTCTATTACATCAAGTACAACAGTCGCCTGCCGTACGTTAGCGGTTTGACCAATAACCCGTCGAGCCCTACCGGTTCTCAGCAGAACGATCCAAACTTGCCCAGTTCCCAGTTCCCGAGCTATTACATCGAGTACCCGGAGAACATCAACCTTTACGGTATCAGTATCAACACTACTGCTCCTGGTGGCTGGTCAGTGGGCGGTGAGTACAGCTTCCGCGACAACATGCCGATCCAGTGGAATGCTTTTGAGCTAATTTTTGCCGGTCTACAGAAGCGCGGGCCGAATGGCGAAACCCTAAGCTTACTTGAAGAGCAGCGGGTGGAAGAAGCCGGTGGAGCGAACCTGGCGGGTAAGCCGTCTGAAGGCTACGACCGCTTCAAGGTGTCCCAGGCACAGGTCACCCTGATCAAGTTTATTGATCAGGTCATGGGCGCAAGCCGCCTGTCAGTCATCGCAGAGGTGGGAGCGACCTATATCCACGATCTGCCAGACACGGATGAGGCACGCTATGGCCGCTCCGGTACCTTTGGTATTGGTACCTTACCCGTTGCTTCCGGCGACGCTTGTTTGGGCGCTGGAGGAGCAGACCCCGAGAACATAAACACAAACTACTGCAACAACGAAGGGTTTGTAACCGATTTCTCATGGGGCTATCGTGCCCGCTTCGTTTGGGATTACCCAAGCGTATTCGCCGGTATCAATCTGCAGCCACAGCTGGCATTGTCCCATGATGTTAAGGGTTATGGTCCTCAGCCGGGCGGAGCGTTCAACGAGGACAATAAGTCCATCGGTGTTTCCCTGACTGGCGTTTACCAGAACCAGTACAGCGGCACCATTGGCTACACAAACTTTTTCGATGGCAAACCGTATAACGAGCTGACCGATCGCGATTTCATCAGTGCGAGCGTGTCCTACTCGTTCTGATCATCGGGTCCGAATTCGTTTAACGAGGGAAAATTAAATGAAACTGAACAAGAAACTGATTGCCACGGGTGTGCTGACCGCATCCCTGTTCGCTGGCAACACCTTCGCAGCGGTGTCTGCGGAGGAAGCCGCGAAGCTGGGCGATTCCCTGACCCGTATCGGCGCGGAAAAAGCCGGTAATGGCGACGAAATACCAGCCTGGGATGGCGGCTTGACCGACATCCCCAGCGACTACAAGGGCGACGGCATCTACGTCGATCCGTTTGCGGACGAAGAGCCGCTGTTTACTATTGATCAGAGCAATGTTGACCAGTACGCGGAGAATCTGTCTCCCGGCCAGGTGGCAATGATCAAAAAGTACAGCACCTACAAGATGCCGGTCTATAAAACCCACCGGACTGCGAAATATCCTGACGATATCCTTGAGGAGACCGTTGAGAACGCAACGAAGGTCGGGCTGATCAGCGGCGGTAACGGTCTGGAAAACTATCAGAACGCAACGCCGTTCCCGATTCCGCAAAATGGTCTGGAAGTTATCTGGAACCATATTACCCGGTACCGTGGTGGCTCCGTGGTGCGGAATGTGGGCCAGGTTACGCCGACTGCCGACGGCGCCTTCAGTGTGGTCAAGTTCCAGGATGAGCTTACCTGGCGGACTGCGCTGACAGATTATGAGCCTGATCAGGACCCTAACGTATTGTTCTACTTCAAGCAGGCCATCACGGCTCCTTCCCGTCTTGCGGGCAACGTGCTGCTGGTCCACGAAACCATCGACCAGGTCAAGGAAGGTCGCCGTGCGTGGGTCTATAACGCCGGTCAGCGCCGGGTTCGCCGTGCTCCCCAGGTAGCTTACGACGGACCGGGCACCGCCTCTGATGGCATGCGTACCACCGACAACTTTGACATGTTTAACGGTGCGCCTGATCGATACGAGTGGGAACTGGTGGGTAAAAAGGAAATGTACATCCCGTACAACTCCTATGAACTGGTTAGCCGTGACCTGAGCTACGACGAAATTGTCCAGGCCGGCCACATCAACCAGGATTACACCCGCTACGAGCTTCACCGGGTATGGCATGTACAGGCAAAGCTTAAGTCCGGCGCGCGCCACATCTACGCACAACGTGACTTTTATTTTGATGAGGACAGCTGGCAGGCTTCCATCATTGATCACTACGACGGCCGTGGTGACCTGTGGCGGGTAGCAGAAGCCCATAACATGCACTTTTACGATCAGGAAGTGCCCTGGTATGCGATCGAAACCCTGTACGACCTACTGTCAGGCCGTTACCTGGCCCTGGGTCTGACCAACGAAGAAACCAATCCTTACGAGTTTGGCGCCAAGCGCCACTCAAGGGATTACACTCCGGCGGCCCTGCGCCGTGCGGGTACCCGTTAAGGCATTCGATTACTTCATTTGAAAGTAGTCTGAAGCCGGCGCCAAGTGCGCCGGCTTTTTTATGTGCCCGAATTGTTTAGAATTGTGTTTAATACCGCCAGTATTTTGCGCCTGACCCTCTGTTTGGTTTAACCTTTGGTCTATAAGACAAAAGGGTTAGCTTTGGATAGCCGGAAAGTCTGCTCTTTCCCGGTACTTAAGCCCGCCTCTGATACACGGTAAGGGGGCCCCCTTCCGTCCATACGTTGTCAGTGAATCAACGGGGCAAAGATTGAAACCATTTGACGAGGGCTGTGCGGCCAACGATGAGTACGTGTCGTTGGCCAGTGGTGCGCAAGCCGGGGAATTGATCTGGGATCTGCTTCAGCACCGGATCAGGACACCCCGGCGCCTGGAGCCGGCAATCGATCTGGCGCGGATCCGCGAAAAGCTATCAGGCCCGCTGCAGAGCGACGGCATACTGCATATTGAAGCTCCTGCCGGCTACGGTAAATCCCAGGCCCTGAACCATGCCCTGGCGGATCACTCTGACGCTTCCGTCAGTTGGATCAGCCTGACCGCCCAGGACAACGACCCGTCGCGGCTGCTGGTTTTGTTGATGCTGGCGCTCAAGCGGCCCGAACTTCGGCATCAGTCCCTGTCAAAGCCCGTGTCCGGCTCTCTCACCGATGCTCTGACCCTGCTGTTAACCAGTTTTCGGGCCGACAGTCATCCGGCGCAAGCCCTCACTCTGGTGCTGGACGGTGTGGATGTACTGGTAACGGCGCCTGCGGTCGCCATTCTGGAGTACCTGGTCCAGGAACTGCCCGAAGGGTTGCGACTGGTGCTGGTCTCCCGCCAGCCCCTCCCCATCGAAACCCATCAGCATGCCCTTGAGGGTCGGTTTCACCGGGTTACGTCCGAGAATCTTGAGCTGACCCGGCCCGAGACCCTGGCCTTCTTCGAGCACGAGATGGCTCAGGGGAGCCTGACGCTTCATGCAGTAGAGCATGTTTATGGGCTTACCGAGGGCTGGCTTACTCCTCTGGCACTGTACCGGAAGGAGCTTCAGAGCAACGACCAGGAACGCCTGCCAATCCAGGAGGCCCAGGGTGTCCAGCGTTTTCTCCACGATGCGCTGTTTGCCCGGCTGACCCCCGGCCAACAACGTTCGCTGTGCTTGATGGCAGAATTCGATACCGTATCCGATGACCTGTTCATGCATATTGCCGACCCGACCTGCGACCAGGGATTCTGCCCTTCCGGCGCGGCGGCGCGGGGATTGCCACTTCGCTCAGTTCCCGGACGGGGCCGGTGGTTCAGGCTCAATCCCTTGGCACGGGACTGGCTGTTGGCCAGGGGGGCGACTGGCACCCAGCCAAGGGCCAGGATTGCCAGCGACTGGTTCAAGGCCCGGGGCGACTACTCGGAAGCCCTGCGTTATGCATTGATCAGCCATGATGTTGAGCATGCCCTTGGCATTGCCTCAGAAGGTTCAGAGGCCCTGTTGGTGAGCCAGGATACCGCTTCTTTGCTCAGGCTAAGGCGTTCGCTGCCGCCGGATCTGGTTCAGAAAAGCCCACGGTTGCGTCTGGTCTATGGCTGGGTTCATGCCATCGGTGGCCAGTTTCGGGAAGCCCGGAAACTGGTTGGCTCGTTGACACCCGAAGAGGAGCGAAACCTTGATGGACGGGTGGCGGCTCTAAGGGCCTTCATTCTTCGAGGGGAGGGTGATATCACCGAGTCCCTTGACCAGGCCGACACCGCTCTTGGTGAGCCAGGACTGACAACCCATGCCCGGTTCATGTCGCTGCTTGTTCGCTCCAGCGCTCTGTGTGCCGTCGGCCGTTTCGGTGAAGCCCGCAGCGCCAACCGCAGTGCCTCCCGCCTGGCCCGTGAATCCGGTGATGCAGGTTGCGAAATGCTCGCCGTCTACGACCACGCACGGCTTGAGCTGGGTAAAGGCTACCTTAGGCATGCCGAACAGCTCCTTCGTCACGGCCTGGATACCGTCATGAGCGACCCGGCCCGGCCACCACGCATCGGTGAAGGGCGTCTGCAGCTTGGCCTGGCGCTGGTGCTTTGGCACCAGGGAAAAATCGCTGAAGCTGCCCGCGTGCTGGTCCATTACGCCCGCTATGCTGAGCAGACCCGGGACCTTGCCTTTCTGGTTATCATGGCCCTGCGAACACTTATAGCAAAAGCCGAGGGCAGGACCGATGAGGCTTTTTCGTGGATTGGTCAGGCAGAGCGCACCATGCAACTCTGGCATGTGGACGATGGGGTTTACGAGCCGGTACTCGAAGCCCTGAAGGTGACCTGCTGGCTCAGTCAGGAACAATACGACAGCGCCGGCGCTGCCTTGGAAAAACTGCAGGCCTATCGCGAACAGGGCCGAGTACCGGAGCTGTTTCCGATGCTGCCGGGCCTGCTCGATACCTTCCAGGTGCGCCATGCTCTGGCGTGCAACAAGGCTGAGTCGGCCAGGGTAGAGATCGAGCGACTGAAGGCCAGCCCGGTCCAGGCATTTGGCATGCAGCTCTACGGCAACCTGCTGGAAGCGCTGGTTCAAGCCCAGGGTGGCAAGAAAGACAAGGCCCTGGGCCTCCTGCGAGCGACCGTTGAGAAAGCGTCGGAAGAGCATTATCTCAGCCCGTTCGTCGAACTGCGTTACGAACTCAGCAGTCTGATGAAAACCCTGGTCCCGGTTATGGCCGATAGTGAGTTTGTGCATGCTTTGAAAGGTGTGTTCGGCCTTAATGGCGTTACCAACGAGGCCGGCGAAACCGTGAGCGTCCTGGCCGACCCTATCAGTGAACGGGAGCAGGGTGTGCTCGAGCTGATCGCCATGGGGCTTTCCAACCAGGACATCGCTGACAAGCTGCATATTTCCCTGCATACCGTCAAAACCCATGCCCGGCGTATCAATGCCAAGCTGGAAGTGAAATCCCGCACCCAGGCCATCGTTCGGGCCAGGGAGCTCGGCTTGCTCTAGCGCTCAGGCAAACAACTCACGAGACCGATTCACGAGTCTATTCGCGAGTCCTGGATCCGGTCTATCCGGGCGTCTTTCTCAGCCCAGAGTTCGCTGATCCAGGCCTGGAATTCTTTTTGCAGTTCAGACTCGTTGGCGTAGTCCATTCCCAGGTACTGTCGGGGAATCTCCAAAGTCTTGATATCCACGATAATGTGCCTGACTTGACCGCAGAGGTAGCGCCAGAAGGTTGCGTTGCCCTGGGGGTAGACGATGGTAATGTCCAGCATGGTATGCAGGGTGTCTCCCATGGCCCCCAACACGAACGCTGTTCCGCCTGCCCGCGGTCGCAACAGGTGGCGGTAGGGCGAATTCTGGGCGGCATGCTTTTCAGGGGTAAACCGTGTTCCCTCCATGAAATTGAAAACGGTCACCGGAATAGTGCGGAACTTTTCACAGGCCCTGCGGGTGGTTTCAAGGTCCGAGCCGCGAAGTTCCGGACGTTTGGCAATCTGCTCTTTGGTGTGACGCCGCATAAACGGAAAATCCAGCGCCCACCAGGCCACGCCCAAAAAAGGTATCCAGATAAGCTCCTTCTTGAGAAAGAACTTCAGCAGCGGTATGCGGCCGTTAAGTACGTACTGGATGGCGGGGATGTCCGCCCAGGTCTGGTGATTGCAAGTGACAAAGTACCAGTGTTTGCGGTCCAGGCCTTCCGCACCCCGCACATCCCAGCGGATGCTGTGCAACAGGTCCAGCAGGCAATTGTTGAAACCGATCCAGAGGTACGCGATCCGGTTCAGCACCAGGGTGCAGAAACGCCGGACTCCGGCCAGCGGAATGATCAGCTTCAGCACGGCGAACACCATGAGTATCGGGAATAACCAAAGGGTGTTGAGCAGAATTAGCACCGCTGCAAGGGTACCTTTGACAGGCGCCGGCAAGAACGTGAGCATGGGGCCAGAGTCTCCGATTCGGCAGGTTTAAGGTGAATGTGGGTGGGAACCGGGCCCCTGGCGGGGCCGGATCAGAATCAGCCTTCGCCGCGGGCTGCCGGGGCGAGGGCGGTTTCCTTGTTGGTGACCAGTTCCAGTAACTGGGCGCCGTCGATATTGTCCTGAACCTGGCTACGGTACTGCTTATCGTAATACGCCAGATTATTGAAGCGGATCATGCTGCGTATCTCGTCCACATACTCGACACCACGCTCCGAGTAACCAATCAGGCCTTGGGCGAGGGCTGTGCCTGACAGAGGCTTGCCCTGGTTGCGTCGCTGCTCCCGGGTATTGCGCAGCGGCAGGTAGGTCTGATGGCGGTTGAGATTCTGGATATAGGACCGAACCGAATGGTAGGGGGACTCAAACGAGGCCACTTCATGGCTTGCGCCCTCGTTGCGGCTGTTCGGCACCACACCGCAGCCTTCACTGAAGCACCACTGTCCGAACAGATTGTTGCCCTTGAGGGCAAACCGGGACGTTCCCCAGGCAGACTCGTTGGCAGCCTGGGCAAGAATCAGTGACGGCGGTATGACGTCCAGCCTGCGGGCAAGCATCTTGAACATTTCCTGGCTGCCCATGTCAGCGCTAACCCGGAGACGTTTGGCCTGTTGCTCAAGCCAGTGGGTTTCGCTTTCGGTCAGGGACTCCTTTTCTGCCAGTTCCATAAGATGCTGGCGCTGAATCAGAACCCGGGCGTTAGCCAGCACAATACGGGGATAGAGGTAATCGAAAAAGGCGGTTTTTTTCTCGTCTATGTCGGTATAAATCGAAAAATCGGGCAGGGGGTCATTGGCCCAGGCAGGCAGCGGAGGCAGGCTGCTGAGGCTGATATCGTCAGATTCAGGCTGCGTCGGGGTGTACAGCGCACCCAAGAGTGCAAATATCACCAGAGGTATTGTGAACAGGGCAACGCGCATGGCCGTCGACATAAAGCTCCTCAAGATCGGTACTAGCGAGCCTTATTATACCAGTTAGCGGGCCGGTCCGGGGTTTTGAACCCATCATGGCAGAGCGGTCGCCAGAAGAATGCCCAGAGCGGGCTCCGAACCACTGGTATCGTTGACCCTGAGCATCATCTCTCCCTGGTCCGCCGAGGCAAACCCCTCCAGAACCAGGCCGTTCCCGTCGCTCAACAGAACACGACCACCACTCAGGTCAGTATAGGTGAGGTTGAGCGTCTGCGGATTCAGGGCGGCAGGACTGCTTACCCGCTCCTGGGACACAGTATGGGTCACCTCCACCCCAGAGGTTTCGAGAATGGCGGTGTCACCGTCGAGGGTCAGTGTGGCGTCCATGAAATGGGCCAGGCGGTTGGTGTCCGTATCCATGCCCATAGTGAGCCCCTGAACCCGGTAGCTTCCGGACCGGGGCGTGTTCTCATGCTGGGCGGCTGCCAGGAGGATGCCGTCACCGTTGCTGTTGTTATCGAGATTGAACGCCAGGGATGTGCCATCGGGATTGCTCGCGCCCACCCCAACATCCGGCCGGGCACCAGGCTCCGCCTCGGAATCGGTATCCAGGTTCAGGCGGCCGATATTTTTTCGGCCGGTGCTGAGGGTCGCAGTGCGGTGGCTTACCAGAAGCGAGTCGCTGCGGTCGAGCAGGCCTGTGGATACGGCGCCGGTATTGTCACGCTGAAGGCTCAGGGTGTCTCCTAGGGCCTGGGTTACGGCCTGACCTGCCACTGTCCAACTGCCAACCCCGGTTTCCACCCGAACCGGCTGGTTGGCAGCACCCAGGCGGGTGGCGAAAGTCACCACGTTATAGGCCTGACCGTCCAGCTGAGCCAGGTCGAACTCACCATCGGGCCGAGCCAGGTTGATGTCAAGGGCAGACAAGTAGTGGTTCTCCAGGGTCCTGATCCGTTTCAGTGCCCGGCCTTCAGATGCCAGTTCTATGGCCTTGCCAGCGCTGAAGTAGCCATTCAGGACCCGGTCCGGTTCGTCAGGGTTGCCGCCCACATAGGCGTCCAGGTAATAGGGATTGCGGGTCCAGCCGATGATCCTGGTACTGTTCCTGCCGGTGACGCTCTGGAACAGGGAGCGGCCTGCGAGCAGACGAGTCCTGTCCTTCAGAGTGGCGGCACCAGGGGAGGTGGACTGGTTGTTGAGCTCCCAGTAATCAGATTGGCGCTCAAAGAACTGGTTGTCACGGGTCTGGGCGACAGTCGCCCGTGCGTAAGGAATATCATTGGCAAGAGAGGTGACCCGGATATTGAAGACATCAAAAGAGGTCAGGGTCAGCCCGGGATAAAGATAGGCAATGCCCCGGTCGTCCTGCAGAACTTCTTCCCGGGCACTACGGGTGCCCCACTGCCCGGGTTCATAATCGGAGGAAACCAGAAAGCTTTGGCCTAGTTCAACGCCGAAAAACACCGAATTGTAGTCGGCAGACTGGGCTGAAATCTTGCCGGAAGAGGCACTGTCCAGCAGGGCATAGCCTGCCATATTGCTTACGTAACGCCGAAAATCAGCCCGGGCTTCCAACAGTTGCAGGGCACCGCCGAGGTCAGCACCGGAGGGGATATCGATCTCAAAATCCTGCACCTGGTCTGACAGGGTGGACCAGACATACTTGTTCAGGCAGAGGTTCTCGTTATCGTCACTGTTGACGCACGCCATCACCTGCTCGAACTGGCCGGAGCTGTAGCCGCCCAGGGCCTTGCGCACAAGGTACTCGGAAAACGGGTTGATCTTGATGTCACGGTCCGAATCACTGGCAAACGCCCGCTGTACCGTGTTGCCATAGGCAGCCTCGATGATAACGTCGGGGCCAATCGGAGGGCGATCCCCCTCGAACTCGATGACGGTCCTGCCGTTTTCCTCGGAGATCTGGAAGGCGTTAACGCTGTTCAAACGCTGCAGACTGTTGTCCGTGCGATAAACCGTTATCCGGTCAGCAGGAACAATCCGCAGGTTCCGGCGGGTCTCTTCGCCATCCGGGGCCGCACTTACCGGCACCTCGACGGTGACACGCACCTGGTTTTTGTTGAGACCGACGGAATTGCTGGAATCCCCGGTGCTGTTGTCGGAGAAGTCATCCAGGGCGTTCTTGGCTGGCGGGAAACTGTTCGGCTTGTTCTTCGCCAGGTCGATGGAATCGTCACCGCCGCCACAGCCGACCAGAAGAAAAAGGGTCAGCAGAGCCGGTGCTGAGGCTCTTTTGGGGCCTTTTAGGACTTTTGCAGCGAATTTAGCGGTTGTCACCAGAGCTGTCGCTCGAGAGTAGGCAGGCATCCGTAAGCGTCCGGTAGCAAGGTATGGACGGAGAGTTTACCAAGGCAGGGGAGAACAAAGAGTGCCCTCAGCCACAAAATTGCAAGTAGTCGAAGCAGAAACGGCGGCAGGAAGTCGGTCAACACAGAGCCGAGCCCATGCCATCTTCCCGGCATGAGCTCTGGCCTGACACTGCGGCCTTAGAAGTAGATCTTCAGACCGGCAAGCACACCCTCATCAAGGTTGATGTCGTGATTGGTGCCATCAATGTCTGTGTTCAGGTAGCGGTAACCACCGAATATCTCGGCATTGCGGATAACACGGTAGCTCACCCGGAGTTCCAGGCTGGTCATGTCGTCCGAATCGCCGAATGACAGGATACTGGGCGCGTAATGCAGCGACCCATGCAGGGACAGGCCCGGAACGTCGGGAATATTCACGGTACCAAAACCACCAAGGCCAACTGCGCCGCCATCAAGACGGTCGTCATCCCAGGCCAGGCCGCGCATGCCGATACCGGCGGTGGCTGGCAGATTGCCCAAAGCGGTCTGGCCCTGAGCGTGAAAGTCGACGTTGAACAGGTGACGGCTACCTTCGTGGTAGGTATAGCCGGTGCCCAATTGGATCTCTGAACGGTTATCGTAGAAATTGATCTGGCCCTTGGCCGAATCGTTGGTCAGGCTGATGTCTGCATCGGCCGCAAATGCCGGTGCTGCGGCCAGTGACAGCAGAAGCAAAGGAATACCGGAGTACTTCATGGACTGAATCCTTTTTTCTTGAAATGTATCGGTTGGAAATCCTGCCGCCCATCGTAACCATCGGCTGTCGCAGGCTCAACTTACAACGGGTTTAAATCACAAGCTCTGCAGTTGCCCGGGGGCTACTCTGAGCCTTAATGGCGGGGCTCGTCTGGCGTCTGGTCCAGGTCGTCCGGGTCAACATTTTCAGCCGGTACCCGGTACTCCTCGTTGGCCCAGGCGCCCAGGTCGATCAGTTTGCAGCGTTCGCTACAGAACGGACGGTCCGGATACTGTTCGCCCCATTCGATGGGCTTTTTACAGGTCGGGCAGTTCACTATCATAGAGTCGATTTCTCACAAAACTGTTCCAGAACAGCCCGTAACATCTCCAGGTTAACGGGCTTTGCGACAAAGGCGTTCATGCCGGCCTTGCGGCTCTTTTCCTCGTCCTTTTCCATGGCGCTCGCAGTCAATGCAACCACGGGCACAGGCGGGCGTCCCTCCTCGATTTCCCAGGCCCGTAGGCGTCGGGTCGCTTCGAAACCGTCCACACGGGGCATCTGGCAATCCATCAGAATCATATCAAAAGTATGCCATTGCCACAGGCTTGAAGCCGCTTCACCGTCGTTTGCCGTCATTACATCGCAGCCCAGCTTTTCCAGCAAACGACGGGTCAGGGTCCGGTTGACCGGGTTGTCCTCCACCAGCAATACCCGCATGCGCCCACACGGCAGCCTGGCGGCACGCTGATCAATGTTGGGCTGCAGCGAGAAGCGCGTCAGGAACACCCGCTCCTTGCGGTGTGCGTTGGCAAACAGCTGGTGGAGAATCGGCGTCAGGCAGGACTCGCGCAGGGACTTGCTGAGAAAGGCATCAGCACCGGACTTTCGGAAATAATCGGCGTCGCCACGCTGGGGGTTCGATGACAGAATAAGAACCCGGGTTTCCTGCCAGGACGTATTTTCCCGAATCTGCTGACACAGCAGGTCTGAGTCCATATCAGGCACGAAGCCGTCCAGAATGACCGCATCGTAGAGCTGGCCGTTGTCGGTCGCCTGTCGCATCATGGTCAGCGCTTCGGCGGCGGATTTTACCGCTTCAATCTCGACGTCGAAACGGCTGAGCATCTCCAGGGTGATCTTGCGGGACAGCTCATAGGAATCTACCACGAGAATGCGCCGCCCCTGGATCATGCGGGTGTCATGCCGGAGCCGGGCGGGGCCCTCTGATGCGATGGCCAGATCGACCTCCAGCCAGAAGGTGGTGCCTTCGCCGGGGGTGCTTTCCACGTTAAGACGGGCGTCCATCAGGTCGGCCAGTTGCCTGCAGATCGCCAGGCCAAGCCCGGCACCGGACAGCTGGCGCTGAAAACGCTGACCGAACTGAACGTAGGGCTCGTAGACCAGTGGCAGCTCTTCGGCGCTGATGCCGATGCCGGTATCTTCCACGGAAATCCGCAGCTGGGCTGAGTTTCCCTCCCGCCTCAGTACCTCGATACTTACCAGAACATGACCGGCGTCGGTGAACTTGATCGCGTTGGAGACCAGATTGAGCAGTATCTGGCGCAAACGTACCGGATCGCCCCTCAGTGCCGGGGGCAGGGCCTCGTCTACCCGTAATTCCAGGGCCAGGCCCTTTTCACGGGCGCGGTTGCCAAGCATGGTCACCAGGTCGTCAAGAGTCGCCCGTGGGTCGAAGGGAATGCTGTCCAGTACCAGCTTGCCGGCTTCGATACTGGAAATGTCGAGCAGGTCATTAATGATGGCCGACAGGTTTTCAGCGGCCTGCTGCAGGGTCTGAACATATTCGCTCTGCTCCTGGTCAAGACGGGTATCCGCCAGCAGGCTGGCGTAGCCCAGCACGGACTGGAGGGGCGTGCGCAGCTCATGACTGATGTTGGCCAGAAAGAGGTTCTTGGCGTCATTGGCACGAATTGCCTCGTCCCGCTCGCCCTGGGACTGGAGGCTAGACTGGCGCAGGCTGCGGGCTTCCTCCAACAACTGCAGGCGCATGGTGTTCAGGGACTGCTCCAGTTCGCTGAGCTCATCGGGGGTACGGGGCTTTCTGCGGCGCAGACGCAGAGGCTCGATCAGGGCATCAAGGTTCAGGCGTGCGGCGTAATCAGCAATGGCTTCAAGGTGGCGGGAAAGGGTGATCCGTACGATCAGCAGCAGCCCCAGGGTGCCCAGCATGACGATCAGCGACTGGAACAGCAGCGTCAGCAGGGCCCGGTCAACCACGCTTGCATAAGCCTGTTCTACAGACGAGGTCAGCGTCAGCGTGCCCAAGTCTTCCGGGCCGGCCGCGCGGTTGCCGCCAAAACGAAGGTCAAAAGACTGGGTGATGGTACGGCCTTCCGGGTAGGTGCCTGCCTCAAACTCTTCGCCGGTACTGGTGTTGATGGTGGCATGCTGGATGGAGGGCAGGACCAGAATGTCCTCGAGGGTATTGGCTACCACGCTGTAGTTCATCAGCCACAGGTGGTTACTCATGCTGCCTGTGATCATCTCGGCAGTTTTGGTCTGGGTTATGACCAGGTTCTCCCTATGGCGTTCGAATTCGCCATACATCTGTACCCCGGTTGCAACCAGAGACAGCACCAGGCTGAACAGAAGCACATACAGGAGTAACCGCGCCGCGAGTGGCCGAACGCCGAGCTTTCTGACTGCAGATGGAAAGGTCACTGCCCACGTCTTCCCTGTAGTGTCATGTCCGGTAACTAGTGTCGAGTCCGGTAATCAGTATCGAGACCGGTAACTCATGTCGGTGAACACAGATTCAATTTCCGGGAGTCTAACAGACCGTCAAAATCTCTACACCTGCCCCACCACCTTGCTCGCCGAAACGGAACCTCACGTTTTTATCATAAAGATGAGCGCCGTAAATCCGCGACTCCTCGGTACCGCGACGGAAGGAGGGGCGTGGGTCATAGCTCACCACATCCTCAATCAGTTGACGGAAATCGGGGTAGAGCACCGGATCCAGCGCGGCCAACTGGGCTTCTGCCTCAGGCAGGAAGGTCACCGGCAGCTTTTCCACCGGCGGGGCCCCGGCCCAGCCTATGGACGCGCCGGGGAGCGAATCGGCAAAGGGCAGGTAGGGTTTGATGTCGAGGATGGGCGTACCGTCGATCAGGTCGTGGTCCCTTATTCGTAACATGAGCTTTCCCTCCCGGCGGGTCAGCCCCTCATTGCGGACCACCGACAGCCCCAGGCTGTTCGGCCGGAACGGCGAACGGCTGGCAAAGACCCCGATCTTCCGGTTGCCGCCCAGCCTGGGTGGCCGCACCACCGGCCGCCACTCAGCACGAATCGCTTCATGAAACTGGAAGGTGAGCCAGATATGGCTACAGGACTCAAGACCCCGAAAGGCGTCCTCCCGGTCGAATGGAGGCTCGATGATCAGGTCTGCCCAGGCGTGGCGGGTAAGCCCGGGCTGCCGGGGCACGCCAAACTTGTCCCGGAAACAGGACCTGGTCAGCGCGATGGGGGTCAGCGTCAGGGCTTCGCTGGCAGGCCGCGAGGGGTGCCGGCTCATCAGTTGATGTCACCGGAGAAGAAAAGTTCTATCCGGAATACAACGGAAGCCCTGTCCTTGAAACTGTAATCCCGGGGGAACTCGATAGCCGGAATAATCTCGCCAAAGACCCAGTCGTCATGGAGCCGGTAGCGGTAGGTGAGGTCGGCAAAGAAGTTGGTGCTGCGCCAGTTGGGCTTGCTCTCACCGATCACGCCAACGCGCGGGCTGAGCTCCGCCCGGTTGTTGATGCGTTTATAGGAGGAAATGATGTGGGAAAGCTCAAATGTGCGGTCTTCGTGTACCCAGGCCGCTTCGGATGCGATAAGAAGATCCCAGCCTTTGCCTAGGTCCTTGCTGAAACCTACCCAGGTGCGTTCTCCCCAGCCATCCACATGAAAGTAATAAATACGCTGGTCGATAACCATGCCCCAATCGTTCTCGAACTGCCAACGACCCCGGGCCCGCGCCCGCCAGAACGCATCGGGAGGAAACCGCAGGCGGGCACCGACGTCATTTGACAGGTTGATGGCATCGCCAAGCTGGGAGAAATAGCGCAAGGCGCCAGTGGCTTCCGTATCCGAGCGCTGGTCCTGGGTTAGTTGGCGGTCGCGGCGGCGCTCACCGAGGGGGATAAGTTCTTCACTTTCACTTTCTACCACAAGGCGCAGCTTTTCCTCGACGGTGGGTACATCCAGTTTGAACCGTGCCTCAGGATCAAACTGGGCGGGATTGCCGTACTCTGACTCGGTGGCGAATCCCAGGCGCAGGTAACTTTCGTTGTTGGGGGCGGAGTAGGGGCTTCCCGACAACGTCCTGTCGGCCCATTCCCCAAGCCACTGTACTCGCTGGCCCTGCACTTCCTGCTGCCCGAGCACCCAGTTCGAGAACTTCATCCAGTAGGAGTCCCGGGGCTCAAGCCAGAACTCGTCCGGCTCGAAACTGTAGAACGCCGGGGGCAGCGCATCCGGCGATACATGAGGCGCCGCTGCCGGCTCGTCAAGCACACTGTCCCCCCAAGCGGTTGTGCTCACTGCGGAAAACCAGAGTGCGAGGCAGAAAGTGGTGAAATGGCTTTGGTTCACATCAGTCCCGGTCAGTCACGGCGGTGGAGTCTGAATCGGCCATCATGGCCATCATACAGTCACGTAGCGAGCGGGCCTGGCGTTCCAGCTCCACCCTTGGCGCGGCCTGACCAAAAATCCTGGTGACGTGCAGGGTCAGTCGCGCAACCGACCTTAGGGTATCGCCTTTTTCCCTTGGAATGACATGTACGTGTATATGAGGCACCGTCTGGTTGGCCGCTGCGCCGTCGTTCAGAAGAATGTGGGTGCCCGGCAGCCCCCAGCCAAGCTGGCGCTGGGCGACCAGAATGCGGCGGGCAACCCTGAAAATGTGGGCCATCAGCTCAGCTGAAACCTCTGTGCACTGGACCCCGTGCTCCCGGGGCACCACCAGCACGTGTCCACGGCCCAGGGGGTGTATATCCATGAACGCGATGCATAGCTCATCTTCATGGGCAATTGAAGCGGGCAGCTCGCCGGCGACAATCTGGCAGAAAATACATGACACGTCAGCGCTATCCTTATTTTGCCTTACCGTCGGCATGTGATCAGTTTCATCAGCTTCTCAGCGAAAGAGCGCTACCAGGCGCTGGTGCAAGGCCTGAACCTCTTCCGCGACCTCGGTCCTGGGACGGTCGTTGTGGACCACCTCATCGGCCCTGGCAAGCCGCTCTTCCCTGGGCAGTTGCGACGCGATTATTCGTTCTACCTGGTCACGGGGATTCTCGTCACGGCTCATTGTACGTTCAATCTGAACCTCAACGGGAACATCAATTACGATTACCCGCTGTGTCATGGTGTGCTGGTCGGTTTCAAGCAGAAGCGGAGACACCAGCAGAACGTAGGGAAGGCTATAGCCTTCTGGTCGGAGCTGGCGCACAAGTTCTTCGCGGATGATCGGATGCAGCAGCGATTCCAGCCACTGGCGCTGGGCCGGGTCATTAAACACAAGGGTGCGCAGTGCCGCCCGGTCGAGGCTGCCGTCAGGGCTGATCAGCTCGTCCCCGAAATGCCCGGCGATCTGTGCCAGGGCAGGCATGCCCGGGGCAACCACCTCCCGTGCCACATCATCTGCGTCCACCCAATGCACGCCCACTTCGCCAAAAAGCCTGGCAACGGTCGACTTGCCGCTGCCAATGCCCCCGGTCAGGCCGACTATTGCCGGTTGAGCTTCCCTGCTGTCACTCATCGAGCGTTATACCCCCAAGTATGCATACCAGATGGCCTGAATTTCCGGCCCGAACCAGAGACACAGCAGACCCGCCGCCGCCAGGTAGGGGCCGAACGGAATAGGCACTTCACGGCCATGACGTTTGAAGATGATCAGGCTGATACCGACCACCGCGCCCACCACTGACGACAGCAGAATCACCGCAGGCAACAGCTGCCAGCCCAGCCAGGCCCCGAGCGCAGCCAAGAGCTTGAAGTCACCATGGCCCATGCCTTCCTTGCCGGTCACCAGCTTGAACAGCCAGTAAACAGACCAGAGCGAAAGATATCCGGCCACCGCACCCCAGAAAGCGCTCTGGAAGTCCGTCAGGATACCAAAATAGTTCAGTATCAGCCCGAGCCAGAGCAGGGGCAGGGTAATGCTGTCCGGCAGCAGCTGGGTGTCAAAGTCGATCATGGTGAGGGCGATAAGCCCCCAAACCAGCACCAGCGCCCAGAGCGTTTCAATGCTGGGACCGAGCACGAGCAATGTCACCACCGAAAAAACAGCCGTAGCGGCTTCAATGATGGGGTAGCGAGGGGAAATGGACGTCTTACAGGACGCGCACTTGCCCCGCAGAATCAGGTAGCTCAGTACCGGGATATTTTCCCAGGGTTTGATTTCATGGCCGCATCCCGGACAGGTCGAGTTCGGGGTTGAGAGGGTAATCCGCTGGGCTTCTTTGCGTTGGCCCTCAGGAACCTCAAGAAACTCTTCACATTGGCACCGCCAGTCCTGCTCCATCATTTTGGGGAGGCGGAGGATGACTACGTTTAGGAAGGAGCCTACGCAGAGGGATAAGATGGCAACGGAAGAGTAGAGTAGCCAAGGGCTACCGAAGAAGTGTTCAAAAATTTCCATCGTGGGGACCGAGGTAAGAAGAGCAGGGCAAACCTATTAAATTTGCCCTGCCTAGGGAAATATTAGCCAACAACCTGGCCCATTTGGAAGATCGGTAGATACATTGCGATGATGAGCCCCCCCACGAGCACCCCCAGTACAGCCATAATCATCGGCTCCATCAGTGCGGTGAGGTTATCCACCATATCGTCGACCACTGCTTCGTAATGGTCAGCCACTTTAGAAAGCATTTCATCAAGATTACCTGACTCTTCGCCAATGGCAGTAAGTTGAACAGCCATGACCGGGAAAACGTCTACCTGTCTCATCGCTGCTTGTAGTTGCGTCCCCCCCGATACTTCATCCTTTATTCTATGTATGGCATCCCGATAGACTGCGTTACCGGTTGCGCCCGCAACCGAGTCGAGCGCGTCCACCAGTGGCACGCCAGCAGCGAAAGTTGTTGAAAGTACCCGTCCAAATTTCGCAACAGCCGATTTATCGAGTATCTCACCCATAATGGGCAGCTTGAGCACCAGGCGATCGATTGTGTCTGAAAACTTTTGGGAGCGACGATTTGCTTCCTTAAACAGATAGATTGAACCCACGATAACTAGCAGTACAATAAACCACCATGCTTGCATCCATTCAGAGAGGTTGACCACCATCTGAGTAAAAACCGGCAGATCTGCACCGAATCCTTGAAAAAGCTGTTCAAACTGTGGAACTACTTTTACCAATAGAATCGCTGTAACGATTATTGCGACTGCAACAACAGCAATCGGGTATGTCATTGCCTTTTTAACTTTCTTCTTAAGCAGTTCGGTTTTTTCGAGATAAGTTGCGATACGCTCGAGCATCGTTTCGAGAGCACCAGCCCGCTCGCCTGAGTCGACCAAGTTGCAATAGAGGTCGTCAAAATGTTTGGGGTGGCGTTTTAGTGCACCAGCGAAGCTCGTGCCAGCCGCAACGTCATTACGGATAGACTGAACCAAGTCTTGCAGCCCTTTATTCTCTAGTCCGTCGGCTACAATGTCGAAACTTTGTACCAGCGGCACACCGGCCTTCATCATTGTAGCCAGCTGACGCGTGAGCATAGCGATGTCAAAGGGGGTTATCTTTTTACTACCGCTAAAGAGCGGCTTTGGCTTTTTCTTGACCTTGCTTGGGATTATGCCCTGCTTCCGGAGCTGGGCCTTAACCAAGGCGAGGTTGGTGCCAGAAACCTCACCTTTAGTCTTGTTGCCCTTCCTGTCTTTGCCTTCCCAGACGAATGCCGAGAGCTTCTGAACTTTTTCTGCCATGTGTGTTCCTTCGTCAGCCGGTTACCCGGTTGGCCTCCTCAAGACTGGTGACACCCTGAATCACTTTATCCAGGGCTGATTGTCTGAGATTCTTGAAGCCTTCCGCCTGCGCCTGCTTTGCAATTTTGATCGAACTGGCCTCTTCCATAATCATGCTTGCCAGTTCCTCAGTAATCTTCACGACCTCGTAAATCCCGACGCGGCCCTTATATCCCTTATTGCATTTATCACAGCCTTTAGGGCGGTACAAAGTAAACCCTGTTTCAATTTGTGCCTCTGTGAAGCCTTCCTCCAAAAGAACGTTGCGGGGGACCTCTAAAGGTTCTTTGCACGCACTGCACAACCGCCGGCCAAGACGCTGGGCAATGATGAGGCTCACAGAGGTCGCAATGTTAAAAGCAGGCACCCCCATGTTCATCATCCGCGTGAGGGTTTCAGCGGCACTGTTGGTGTGAAGGGTTGAAAGCACCAAGTGGCCCGTCTGAGCGGCCTTAATAGCAATGTTGGCGGTTTCAAGGTCGCGGATCTCGCCCACCATGATGATGTCCGGGTCCTGACGCAGAAACGCCCGAAGGGCTTCGGCAAAGCCCAGGCCAACACGATTGTTGACGTTAACCTGGTTCACGCCTTCCAGGTTGATCTCAGCCGGGTCCTCCGCTGTGGAGATATTGCGCTCGGAGGTGTTCAGGATGTTTAGACCAGTATAAAGCGATACTGTTTTACCGGAACCCGTAGGGCCGGTAACAAGTATCATTCCCTGTGGCTGCTCAAGCGCCTCCATGAATAGCTTTTTCTGATCTTCTTCGTAGCCCAAAGCGTCGATACCCATCTTGGCCTGGCTGGGGTCGAGTATCCGCAAAACAATCTTCTCGCCCCACAGGGTGGGCAGAGTGTTCACCCGAAAGTCGATTGCCTTGGTCTTGGACAGCTTCATCTTGATACGGCCGTCCTGGGGCACCCGGCGTTCGGATATATCCAGTTGAGCCATAATCTTGATACGTGCAGCGATCTTCGGGGCCAGCTTTATGGATGGCTTGGACATTTCCCGCAGAATGCCATCCGTTCGATAGCGGACTCGGTAGGTTTTCTCATAGGGCTCGAAATGCACATCCGAGGCGCCGCCACGAATGCCGTCCAGCAGCATCTTGTTCACATACTTCACGATGGGAGCGTCGTCTACGTCAGACGCAGGCACCGTGCTCGATTCGTCATCGTTGTCGCCTGCTTCTGTCTCAACACCTTCAAGGTCGGCGTCATCCAAGTCGCCCATTGATGTATCCTGGGATTCCAGGAACTTGTCGATGGCTTCCCTTAGCCGGGCATCGTCTACCAGAACGGCATCGGTACTGAGGCCAGTATTGAATTTGATCTCGTCCAGAGCCTGAATATTCGTTGGGTCAGAAACCGCAATAAACAGCCGGTTGCCTCTTTTATAGAGAGGCAGGGCGTTGTGTTTGCGTATGAGTTTTTCGTCAACCACTTTCTCCGGCAGCATCTCTGGCAAGAAAGAGCTGAGGTCCAAAACCGAAACACCGAACTCCATGGCAGCGGAAAACGCCAGCCCCTTGCTGTCGGCCAGTTTGTTTTGAACCAGATAACTAATCAGCGGGATTTTATTGCTGGAGGCCTGGAGAAAAGCATCTTTTGCGGTTGCTTCGTCTAGCAGACCATCTTCCACAAACCGTCGAGCCAAACCTGTGAGCGTTACATTGCTTTTATTGGTAGTCATAGAAGTATTTTGAGGGCGCTTCTTAAGTTATGAAGATGTAGCCGGAGTAGGAATTAACGAGAGTTTAGATTGCTTGTGAAGGTTTGGAAAGTCACACCTTGTATAGCTTGAGGTAACGGTAATTATCCGTTTGTAAAAATCCTTCCCTTTGATAGCCAAGGTGACCAATAGCGTCACACTCTGACGCCAGTTGACCGTATTTTGCATTCTAATACTTCTGGCCAAACTCGTGGTTTTAATCATATATTATTGAAATACAAAGGATATATTGGATATAAACAGGTGTTGGCACGTTCGGTGCAGGAGTGTAGATAGGCTAAATCCGGTAGAACTAAAGCTCCACCGGCTACGACGCCATAGCGAGAAAAACGACAACCATAGAGGTCGACTATGAAGAACATGAAAATCAATCACGCTCAAAAAGGCTTTACACTGATCGAACTGATGATCGTTGTTGCTATCATTGGTATTCTGGCTGCAATTGCGATTCCGCAATACCAGAATTATATAGCACGCGCTCAGGCCAGCGAGTCGGTTTCGTTGCTTGGTGCTGCTAAGACACCAATCACGGAATTTGTAGCAAGTAACGGCAATTTCCCTACTACCGCTGAACTTGAACAGCTTGGCGTCACCGATGACAACGCTGGCGCCGTCCAGAAAGCCGACACGATCGCCTCCATCACTTCAGTCAACCCTGCAGTAGATCCAGCGACTGGAGTGGTTACTGGAGAGTTGACAGCTACTCTTGCAGCGGCCGGCCTGAATGCTGCCCTGGCAGGCCAGCAAGTTGCTTTGGCATACAACAGTGCCACTGGTAGCTGGGTATGTGGTACAGACGTTGCTGTTGCAGACTATCAACTTTTGCCACAAGGTTGCCGTCAGACTATCGCTGAGGCGGTTACAGCGGCTCAGCCATAACACGACAAGGATTTAGAGGCTAACGCCTCAAATCTCCTCTAAAGGCCTGGGGTTAAATCCAGGCCTTTACCTGTTTACGCTAAATCTCCACCTCCTCAAACAACTCCGGCACCACCACATCCCACCCAAACCTCTCCCTAATCCGCTTCCGCATAACATCACTAGCCAATGGCTCCCCATGGGTAACAAACACTTTCTCAGGCGTCAGCTTGCCCTGGCTCAGCCATTCCAGTATCTCTTCATAATCCCCATGGGCGGAGAGTGAGTCGATATTGTGTATCGCTGCCTTTACCGGCCAGTGCTCACCGTGAATCTTGACGGATTCAGCTCCGTTCACCAGGGCGTCGCCCCTTGTACCCGCCGCCTGAAAGCCCGCGAGTACGATGCTGTTTCTCGGGTTCGGCAGAAGTGTCTTCAGGTGGTGGAGCACCCTGCCGCCGCTTGCCATGCCGCTGGCTGAAACGATGATGCAGGGGAAGCGCTTGCTGTTCAGGTCTATGGATTCGTCCACGGTACGCACGTAAATTGTTTGCTCGTCGATCAGCTCACATTGGGCGGCAGTGAGCCGGTGCTCTTTATGGTGCTTGCAGAATATTTCGGTGGCTTTGATCGCCATCGGACTGTTCAGGTATACGGGCACCTTGGGAATCCGGTTGTCCGCGATCAGTTTGTGGATCAGATACAGGAGCATCTGGGCACGGCCTACGGCAAACGCGGGCATCAGGGTGATACCTCCGCGTTTTACGGTTTCATTCACAATGTCTGCAAGTATGGCCTCCGGGTCGACGTCGCGGTGCTGGCGGTTGCCATAGGTGGACTCGCACACCAGGATGTCGGCTTTATCAATTGGCTCTGGAGGGCGCATGATTACGTCATTCTGCCGGCCCACATCGCCACTGAACACAATGGTTCTGTCAGTGGCTGCTTCATACACATGAACGCAGGATGAACCCAGTATGTGGCCGGCCGGGGTGAACTTGACGGCGAGGCCTTTCACGGGCTCGATCTCCTCGTGGTAATGCACCGATTCAAAGTGCTTTAAAGTTTCCAGGGCATCTTTTACGGTAAACAGCGGCTCTGCCGGGTCATGTTTGGAAAAGCCCTTGCGATTGGCGTATTTTGCATCCTCTTCCTGCAGGTAACCGGCGTCTGGTAGAAGCACTTTGCATAACTCATGGGTTGCCTTGGTGCAGTAGATCTTGCCTTTGAAACCGTGCCTGACCAGTGCCGGCAGATAACCCGTGTGATCAATGTGCGCATGGGTCAGCACAACCGCATTAATTGTGCCGGGCTCAACCGGAAACGGCGCCCAGTTGCGTTGCCGCAGCTTCTTCAGCCCCTGGTACATGCCGCAGTCCACCAGCAGCCTGTGGTTCTGGTTAGAGATCAGGTACCGTGAGCCTGTCACGGTATCAACGGCACCCAGAAACTGTAACTGCATACGAAGCCTCATTAGTGGAAATTGGCGAGAAGTCGATGACCATGGCGCTTATGGATCAATTCGCTACTATTAATAGTATAAAATTGAGCAATAAAATCTGACATGGAACAAATTCAGCCGTTTTTGTGGCCCGGTTGATTGACGCTAAAGGACCCCTATGCACTACGCCTCCCTTCTTCCCGATGTGCTGACCATCGCTGATGCGGCATCGCAGAAAGTACTCAAAATCTACCGCACGGACTTCAAGGTCGAATTCAAGGAGGATAACTCGCCTCTGACGGCGGCAGACATTGCGGCCGACAACGTGATCACAGAGGGCCTGCAACAACTTGGCCACGACATCCCCATTCTGTCTGAAGAATCCGTGGACGCACCCTGGAGCGAGCGCCGCCACTGGCATCGGTTCTGGCTGGTGGATCCCATCGACGGCACCAAGGACTTCACCAGGCGTACCGGGGAGTTCACAGTGAACATCGCGTTGATCGAGCATGGCGTGCCCACACTCGGGGTGGTGACGGCGCCGGCTCTTGGTGAGGTTTTCTGGGGTATAGCAGGCGAGGGGGCGTACAAGCGAGACAGCGAAGGCCGGGAGCATCGCATCAGCGTGGTAGTGCCTCCAGCCAGTAAGCGGGTAGTCGCCAGCAAAAATCACCTGAATCAGGAAACCCGTGACTTCATCGAGGCCCTGGGGCCACACGAGCTGGTACAAGCGGGCAGCTCACTCAAGTTCTGCCGCATCGCCGAGGGGAAGGCCGATATTTATCCCAGAATAGGCCCCACCTGTGAGTGGGACACGGGCGCCGGCCATGCCGTTCTAAGCGCGGCGGGCGGCAAAGTGCAGACCATGGAGGGCGGGCCGCTGGTATATGGCAAGGAAAATGTCTTCAACCCGAACTTTATTGCCTCCGGTAAGTGGTACTGATGCCCTGGTACGCCATCCAGCACAAACCAGGGCAGGGCAATCGGGCCCTAGAGAACCTGCAGAATCAGCAGGCTACGTGTTTCTACCCCAAAATCCAGGTGGAAAAGGTTCAGGGCGGAAAGCGCATCAGGAAAACTGAGCCGCTGTTCCCAGGCTACCTTTTTATCAGGATCGACGCCTCCAACCCACTGTGGGGCAAGCTCCGCTCTACCCGTGGGGTGTTGCGCGTGGTGGGGTTCGCCAACAGGCCCGCTGCTATCGACGACGAGGTAATCAGCCAGATAAAGGAAAGCCTGGATGCCGTCAGCGAGCAGGGCGGTATCCGCCCCGGCCAGACGGTAGAGATTCAGGAGGGGCCCTTCAAGGGCTTGAGTGCCGTGTTCGAGAAGTACCAGGGTGACGAGCGGGCAATTGTCCTGATCGAATTTTTAAATAGAAAACATACGGTTAAAATTGGGTCTGGGTCGTTTCGCCTGCCCTGATTTTGTTTACATTGAGATACAAAATAGCAGAACGTTACGATTTTATTAACTTATGACATCCCGTAGACTCGCCGAAAAGCTGCTCAGGTAGAGCTTCTGTTAGTCAGAGCAAGGTCCGGCGAACCCGGCGACTGTCGCCTGAGCAGCTATCCTTACCTGAAAGACGCCGGTGCCTGTATCCGGCGGTCATTCCCACCAACCCAGGGCGAACGTTCTTACCGTTCAAGGAAAGCAGTTGATGTCCTCAATGTACTGGGCCCGGGTCGGTGGGGCGGTAGCGTGTTTGGTGATCTCTCTCCAGGCATCATTTGCCTATGCCGCACCTTGGTTAGAGCCAGGCGATGCGCGGGCTCGTCATGGGATCCAGAAGCTGGCGGACCGGGGGCATGTCAATCGTTCAGTGACCACCTGGCCAATCATGTGGGCCAGCATCGAGAGCGGGCTGAACCGTTATACCGCCGATGCGGATGCAAGCTCCGTAGGAGATGGCCTGGCCTACCTGAAGTTTGAGCAGTCGATTCAGGCTGCGCCTGGCTTTCAGGCAGAGCTTGGTGTCGGGGCAACCAGCGAGCCAGGTTTTTTGCGAGGGTTCAAAGCTGGCCCCAGAGAAGAAGGCGTCGCTGAGCTGAATCTGCAATGGCTGGGTAATGCCTGGGCACTGGGCCTCAGCCCAACGGCGACCGTTGACCCTGAAGATGATGAATCTTTCCGGCTGGATGGCTCCTACCTGGCGGCAACGGCGGGGAACTGGGTTTTCGGAGCCGGCGCTATCGACCGATGGTGGGGCCCGGGGTGGCAGTCGAGTCTTATCCTCTCCAATAATGCCCGACCGGTGCCGGCAGTGTGGTTAAACCGGAGGGATGCCTTTAAGCCTCAGTCACCCTGGCTGTCCTGGATCGGCCCATGGCAGTTAACCGTTTATGCGGGGCAGCTTGAAAGCGAGCGGGCGGTGCCCGATGCAAAGCTGGTCGGCATGCGCCTGACCGTTCGCCCTATCGCGGGCCTGGATGTCGGGCTGAGCCGGTCGCTTATGTTGGGCGGCGACGGCCGGCCGGAGAACGGTTCGACCTTCTGGAACGCACTGATTGGGCGGGATAACGGTCAGGAAGGCCAGGCGAACGATCCGGGTAATCAGCTGGGCAGCATCGATGCCCGCTATGGCTTCGGGCTGGGTGAGCAGACTATGGGGCTGTATGCCCAGATGATGGGTGAAGACGAAGCCGGCGCTTTCCCGGCTCGTAAATCCTGGTTGTTTGGCGCCGACCTAACAAGCCAATGGTTCGCCGCTGACCAGCAATGGTTTGCCGAATACATCAACACCATTGCCGATGATCTGATCAGCGATCCGCTACCGAACATAACGTACGAGCACTCCATCTATCAAAGGGGCTACCGCTACTATGGCCGAAGCCTGGCTGCCAGCCTCGACGGCGATGCCGAAGCCGTGACCCTGGGCGGTTTCCATTTCTTCAATAACGGCAGCAATCTCGGCGCAGCGCTCACGTTTGCCCGCCTGAACACGGACGGAGCCACTCGCACAGCGGTCACCGACGAAAGTATTTTTTACAGCGTGCCTGCCGATAACCAGGATGTCGCTTATCTTTCCATGAACTACGGCAGCCGGCTACTCGCTGGCTGGTTGGATCTGAATGCCAGCGTTGCCAGTGAGAAAACCCGGCTTATTGGCGGCGTAAAGGCTCAGTGGGCCCTGGGTGCCGAGTGGCGTTACCGGTTTTAAGCCAGTGCGATTGTTTGAACTTCATCCTGAATACGGATTCTGAACTACCGTGAAAATCTTCAAGTCCATGCTGTTGGTTGTTCTCGCTTTAGGGCCGTTCAGTGTTGCTGCCCAGGCGATTACTCAGGCTCAGATTGAGCAGTTTAAATCCCTGCCGAGGGCCCAACAGGAAGCACTTGCCCGACAATACGGGGTGGATCTCAGCCAGGTGAACGAAAGCGAGCGAACGGATACAGCCCAGGCCATCCAGCCTGTTGAGCCTGAAGGCAAGCCCCAATCCCGGCAAGACAGTGAAGAGGCTCAGCAGCGAAAGCGCCAGTTTGAACAGGAAAGGCAGCAGGACAGGGAAAAGAACGGAGGCCTGGAACCCTTTGGCTATGACCTTTTCGCTGACAGCCCATCGACCTTTGCGCCGGTCACTGAGATACCGGTGCCTGTGGACTACGTGCTGGGCCCCGGGGATGTATTGCGGGTCCAGCTTTGGGGTAAGGAAAACCAGCGGTTTGAATTGCAGGTCTCCCGGGACGGCACCGTTAATATTCCCCAGGCCGGCCCCAGGGCCGTGGCCGGCTTAAGCTTTGAGGAAGCCAGCAGACAGATCCGGAAAGTGGTGACAGAGCAGTATATGGGCGTGCAGGCCAGCGTCAGCCTTGGCGCACTGCGCAGCATGCGGGTGTTTGTGCTGGGGGAGGCCCGTACCCCGGGGGCCTACACGGTGAGTTCGCTTTCGACGATTTCCAATGCCCTATTCGTCTCCGGTGGTATCAAGCACAGCGGTTCTCTTCGTAAAGTGCAGCACAAGCGCAACGGCCAGCTGGTCGGCGAGATGGATCTGTACGCCCTGCTGCTGGCGGGGGACACCTCAAAAGATAACCGCCTGCAGCCGGGGGATGTGATTTTCATTCCTCCCGTGGGCCCACGGGCAGGGGTGGCAGGAGAGGTCTACCGGCCCGCACTGTACGAGTTGAAAGGGCCGACCAAGGTTGACGACCTGATACAGATGGCCGGCGGCTTGACCCCCCAAGCCTACCCCCAGAACGTACGAATCGAACGGACGAACGAGCAGTTTCTGCGGATTCTGACCGAAGCGGACTTGACCACGAACGAGGGCCGAAGCAAACAGATCAAGCCCGGGGATCACGCCGAGGTAGCCGCGATCTCTGACATTACCGGCCAGTATGTGGAAATCCTGGGCGCCGTTGCGCGGCCCGGGCGGTTTGCCTGGGTGCCAGGCATGCGGGTGAGTTCGCTCATCACCACCCTCGAGAGTGATCTGACGGCCCAGGCGGACCGGCAGCACGCGGCCATCGTCCGCACCCATCCTGAAACTGACCAGATCTCTGTGATCAGCCTTGATCTGCGCCAGGCCGTACGCAACCGCCTCAGCGAAGCTGATATGCAATTGCAGGAAAAAGACCAGCTGCTGGTGTTTTCCCACGTTGGCGAGAGAACCGATCAGCAGGAACAGGAAGCGCTACGTGAAGAGCAACGGCAGGAAGAGGAGCTCACTAAAAGGCGCTTGGAGGGGGGCGAAGCCGAGGCAGTGGAGTTAACAGAACGTCGCCAGAAGAAAAAGGAACAGGCGCAGCAGGCAAAAGACGCCAGCAGGGCGGTATTGCTGGCTCCGGTCTTGCGGCAGATGCAAACCCAGGCAAGCCCGGCCAGGCCCCAGCAGATAATGAGCATCTCAGGGCCTGTGAATTACCCGGGCGACTACCCAATACCGGCCAGTGGCTCCGTTGCAGACGCCATCAGACTGGCGGGTGGCCTGAAAGACTCAGCGTCCATGCTCACGGCTGAGCTGGCCCGGTCGGTGATAGACGAAAGCGGTATCGCTCAGACCCAGATCCTGCGGCTCGACCTGCAGGAGGTTCTGGCAGGAGCCGGCGACATTCAGCTTCACAGTCGCGACCGCCTGCTGATCAAGCCCATTCCCCAGTTCGCCCTGAACCGCACCGTGGTTCTGGAGGGCGAAGTACGCTATGCGGGTGCCTATACCTTCCGCGAGGGAGAAACCCTTGCCGAGGTGCTGGCAAGGGCAGGGGGTCTTACCGCCAACGCCTTCCCAAGAGGCGCGGTATTTACCCGGGAAAAGTTGCGTGAGCTTGAGGCACGTCGGCTGATCGAAGCGGAGGAGCGCCTGCAGGGTGACCTGCTGGGTCTTACCCTGGAAGGGCGCACGGTCAGCCAGGGCACCAATAAGCTGGATCAGCTACAGGAACTGCTTGAAGAGGTCCAGAATGCCCGCCCGCTCGGCCGCATGGTCATCAATCTTGAAGCCGTTCTGGCAGACACCGACTACCAGCCCATTCGCCTGCAGGACGGTGACCGCCTGAGTGTGCCCCAGATACCCCAGGCGGTCAGCGTATTCGGTGAAGTCCAGTTCCCCACCAGTCACCTCCACACTGCCGGGCTGACCGTCGACGATTACCTGGACCGCAGCGGCGGGCCAACTCGCCAGGCAGACGAAGACAGGGTCTACGTTATAAAAGCCGATGGCTCCGTGGTGCTGCCCGAGAAAAGCCGTTGGTTCGGGGGCCGCAACCAGCAGCTGGCCGTCGGGGACACGATCATTGTTCCGATCAATGTAGACCGCCTCAACCAGTTGGAACTGTGGACCAACGTCAGCCAGATTGTGTACCAGATGGCGCTGGGCGCAGCCGCCGTGGGAAACCTCTAACATGACCAAATATCAACCGCTGATCACTCAGCCCCTGGACTACCGCGACGACGAAATCGACCTGCGGGAGTTGTTTCTGACGCTCTGGCGCGAAAAATGGCTCATCCTGGTAATTACCCTGCTGTTCGGCGTTGCCAGTGCGGCCTATGCTCTGCTCCAACCCGATATCTATACCGCCAAGGTAGTGCTCGCCCCGCAGGCTGAGGACAGCGGCGGAAACCTGGGCCGTCTGGCGGGTCAGTTCGGGGGGTTGGCAAGCCTTGCCGGAGTCAACCTTGGGGGCGGCGAATCAAACAGAACCGTAATTGCACTGGAAACCTTGAAATCCAATGCCTTTTTGAGTGATTTTATCGCACGCCACCAGCTGGCAGTGCCCCTTATGGCCGTGACAGGCTGGCAATCAGCTACGGGTGAGCCAGAGTACAACCGCAAAATGTACGATGCTGAAGGCTCACTATGGAAAACGGACGAAGCCGGCAAAACCCTTGCGCCTACAGACTGGGATATGGTCAAGGCCTTCCGGGACCTCATGAATGTGAGCAGTGCAAATGATACCGGCATTGTCACGCTGACGATCAGGCATGTCTCGCCTGCTGTCGCCAGTGACTGGGCCACCTTACTGGTCGTTGATATCAACAACCACATGCGAGCCTCCGAGGTTGGCAAGGCCGAAGCCCGGATCGCGTTTCTACAGGGCAAGGTGAAAGAAACCAACATAGCGGGTATGCAGCAGGTGTTCTTTCAACTGATCGAGAGTGAAACCCGCACCGTGATGCTCGCCAATGCCCAGAGTGAGTATGTGTTCGAGACCATAGACCCCGCGATCGCGCCCCAGGAAAAAAGTGAACCAAAACGGGCCTTGATCGTCATACTGGGGATTATGCTCGGCGGCATGGCGGCGGTCTTCATCGTGTTTGTACGGGCATTTCTAAAAAATGGCGCGACTCCTAACAACGAGTAACTGAAAAACCGCTTCGGTTCCCGTAGAATCCGCGCTTCTCTTGCGAAATACCGATCGATCGGGCCGCTTGCCAGCACTTGGCCACCGGTGCCTGATGCACCAGACATGGCCGGTGGGGCGGTAGCGTGCCTGAACTCCTAATTTGACCACAGTGCGGAAGTGAACAGATGAGAAGTACTCCCGAACAGCGACCACAGTATGACGATGAGATTAGCCTGGTGGATATCGCCGCTACTTTTATAAGAAGACGGCGGATTTTCTATGCGGTGTTCGTGATTTTTACGCTTGGGGGGCTGGCCTACGCATTGCTGGCAACAGAGACCTATCAGTATACGAGCCTTATTCAGGTAGCGGAGAAAGGCTCGGGGAAATATATAGAAGAACCTGCGACCACTATTGCAACTCTGGAAAATCGCTGGCTGCCTGAACAGGAAACGATTTTTCGGGCAGAGACTGACGGAAAGCTGCCCTTCTCAGTTTCGTTTTCTAATCCGGATAATACCGGGCTTATACGGTTCACATCGGAGGCGGCTTCAGACAGCAAAAGGGAAGTTGAATTGGTTCACTCAAACCTGATTGACAGCATCAAGGCACGCCAGAACGCACTGCTTGAACGGGAAAAACAGAGCCTTCAGAGTCGCATTAACTCAGTGGAGCGGGCCATTGAGACTCTTCAGGGTGGTGAAGACACCGGCGCCGCAATTGCGGAGGCTTTCGAGCGCAAGGTACGCCTTGAAAGTGATCTTGAGGCGCTCAAGCCGGCGGAAGTACTGGTTGTGAGTCGTCAAAGCGCTGATAAGACAGGTCCGGCCAGGGTAAAAATCATGGTGGTTACTCTCTTTATCGCCGGGATTATGGGAGTTTTAAGTGTGTTTCTTGTCCAGTTTGGTGGTTCGGTTAGAACTGCTTTAAAAACTGAGAGTTAATCAACAAAGTAGAGGAAATGACTAAGTGAGTAAAAAATTTGCGTTAATCGGGGCTGCCGGGTACATCGCACCAAGGCACATGAAAGCCATAAAGGATACCGGGAACGACCTGGTGGCGGCTCTGGATCCAAACGATTCAGTAGGAATCATCGACAGTCATTTTCCTGATGCAGACTTTTTTACAGAGTTTGAGCGCTTCGACCGGCACATCGACAAACTGCACCGGGCCAGGGCCGGAGAAGCGATTGACTACGTGTCTATTTGTTCTCCGAACTATCTACATGATTCCCATATGCGTTTTGCGCTACGCTCGGGCGCCGATGCAATATGTGAAAAGCCTCTGGTGCTTAATCCGTGGAATATTGATGGTCTCAAGGAAATAGAGAACGACACGGGCCGTAAGGTAAATACAATTCTTCAACTCCGCGTTCACCCATCAATTATCGCGCTTCGGGATAAGGTTCAGGCGGAAAACAAAGGTACCAAACACGAAGTAGACCTGACCTACATAACCTCACGCGGGCACTGGTACATGCAATCCTGGAAAGGGGATGAGAAAAAGTCGGGCGGTATTGCGACCAACATAGGGGTGCACTTCTATGACATGCTGCATTTCATTTTTGGCGATCTTCAGGAGAACGTAGTCCATCATAGCGAAGACACGTCAGCCGCTGGTTACCTGGAGTACGAGAAGGCGCGAGTTCGTTGGTTCCTCTCCGTAGATTACAAGTATGTCCCAGAGAGCGCCAAGGCCCAAGGCCAACGCACGTATCGTTCAATTACAGTTGATGGTGAAGAAATCGAGTTTTCCGGCGGCTTTGCTGATCTCCATACGCGCAGCTACGAGGAAATATTGGCAGGGCGCGGGTTTGGGCTTGATGACAACCGCGTTGCCATACAAACGGTCACTAACATCAGAAATGCCATTCCGGTAGGGCCAAAAGGAAACTACCACCCTTTCCTGAATCAATAGCCGGCTAATCGCTTAGCTGTACTTTTCTCTCTTCTTTCGTTGGGTACGAGGACTTATTTTATGGCTGTCACTGTTCACCCGAGCGCAATTGTTGACGAGGGAGCTCAGATAGGAGATGGCTCGCGTGTCTGGCACTTCGTACACGTCTGCAGTGGAGCGCGAATCGGTAAAGGTGTGTCTTTAGGCCAAAACGTGTTTGTAGGCAACAAAGTTACCATAGGTGATAACTGCAAGATCCAAAATAACGTCTCTGTATATGACAATGTCCATCTGGAAGAAGGTGTGTTCTGTGGACCCAGTATGGTTTTTACTAACGTATACAACCCCCGCTCTCTAATTGAACGAAAAGATGAGTATCGGGATACGCTGGTAAAGCGTGGCGCCACTCTTGGTGCCAACTGTACGCTTGTTTGTGGAGTCACTATTGGGGAGTTTGCCTTTATAGGTGCTGGTGCCGTTGTGAACAAAGACGTGCCAGCCTATGCACTAATGGTAGGCGTACCTGCCCGACAGATCGGCTGGATGAGTGAGTTTGGTGAGCAGTTGAACTTACCTGTTGAAGGTAATGGCGAGGCATCCTGTGCTCACACAAATTCTAAATATATTCTCAATAATGGCCAGCTTTCAAAGGCCTAAATCATTTTCCTTAAATTATTACGCAGGTAGTTACGTATGCAATTTGTAGACCTGGCCGCGCAGCAGGCCAGAATTAAAGATAAGATTGATGCCAACATTCAAAAAGTGCTCGCTCATGGAATTTACATTCTTGGGCCCGAAGTTGCGGAACTGGAAGAAAAACTGGCTGCGTACTGCGGGGCCAAGCACTGCATTACCGTTGGAAATGGTACCGATGCGCTGCAAATTGCCCAAATGGCCGTTGGCATAGGTCCAGGTGACGAAGTGATCGTCCCCGGCTTCAGCTACATTGCGACTGCTGAGACCCCGGCCGTGCTGGGAGCTCGACCAGTCTACGTTGATATTGAAGCCAAAACGTACAATCTCGACCCCCAGAAGTTGGAGGCCGCCATTACTCCCCGCACCAAGGCGATCATCCCCGTCTCGCTTTATGGCCAGCCTGCAGATTTCGATACGATTAACGCGATTGCAGCGAAGCACGGCCTCCCTGTTATTGAAGATGGGGCGCAGAGTTTTGGCGCCAGCTATAAGGGCAAAAAGTCCTGCAATCTGAGCACCATCGGCTGCACGAGCTTCTTCCCCAGCAAGCCTCTGGGCTGTTATGGCGATGGTGGCGCTATCTTTACCAACGATGACGAGCTGGCCAACATTCTCCGCCAGATTGCTCGCCATGGTCAGGACCGACGTTATCACCATATACGGGTGGGCGTTAATAGTCGTCTGGACACCCTACAAGCAGCCATTTTGCTGCCGAAGTTGGAACTGCTGGACGAAGAAATCCAGCTACGAAACCGAGTAGCCGAAAACTATAATCAACTGCTTAATGAAGCTGGAATTTTCACAACCCCGTTCTTGGAAGAAAATAACGTTTCTGCCTGGGCACAATACACCGTCCGGGTGGACAACCGAGAGAAGGTCCAGGCTCAAATGAATGCCGCTGGTGTCCCTACCGCCGTACATTACCCTATACCGTTGAACAAACAGCCCGCGGTGGCCGATGTAGCCGCGAACCTTCCTGTGGGAGACGAAATGGCAGAGAAGGTAATGAGTTTACCGATGCACCCGTATTTGCGAGTTGAGGATCAGAAGGCGGTAGCGGCGTTTTTGAAAGCGTGAAAGAAAGACTAAAAAGCCTAGTTCCAAAAAGCGCTTTTGTCCGCGGCGTCAGCGTACTGGTAGGAGGCACGGCCGGTGCGCAAGCTTTGATGATCCTTGCATCTCCGCTACTAACTCGTCTCTATACCCCGGAAGATTTTGGTTTGTTAGCGGTTTACGGAGGCTTGCTAGCACTCTTCACGGTGGTTGCCAGCTTACGTTATGAGCTAGCTATACCTTTACCGGAGAACCACACCGAAGCAGCAAACTTGGTTGTCCTTAGTTTGCTTATTGTGCTGATGATGACTTCCGTTTCAGGTTTGATGGTATGGTTAGCAGGTAAACAAATTGCCTATGCGTTGGATAGCCCCACTCTTGCAATGTACTTTTGGTTGCTGCCGGTTGGAGTATTCTTTTCTGGAATATACAAAGTATTTAACTACTGGGGAGTGCGGACTAAAGCTTTCGGGGACATAGCTCGAACACGTGTTAGTCAAACGCTGACAACCCTCGCGATACAAATCCTTGGTTTCAAATTGGGCGGCATGGCACTAATAGTCGGGCAGGCCAGTGGACAAGGGGTCGGTAGTTTTCGTTTGGCACGTAATGCATTCACATACCAAGAATTCAAAACTTGCAGTTTGCAAGGATGCTTGGCGGCTGCAAAACGATATAAACAATTCCCTTTATATTCAACTGGATCTGGCCTGTTTAATACGGCAGGTACTCAGCTTCCTCCTCTACTATTTGCTGCGCTCTTTAGCGCAAGTTCAGCTGGACTTTATGCTTTGGCAAGTCGTATCTTAAAGTTGCCCATGACGGTACTCGGTGGTGCTATAGGCCAAGTTTATTTTTCCAATCTAGCAGAGGCCCAGCGCAAGTCAAAGCTTCCAGCATTGGTAGAACGAGGATTTTTAAGTCTTTTAAAGCTGTCGATGCCAGTCGCAGCAGTTTTCATGATAGTAGCGCCCGATTTATTTTCTTTTGTTTTCGGCGAAAGTTGGCGCTTATCGGGTGAAGTCGCCCGTTGGATGACGCCTTGGCTAGTGTTTCAGTTTATTGGGTCACCATTGAGTGCTGTGTATTTTGTAGCCGAAAAAGAAAAAATGGGACTTATATTTCAAGTGGCCATGTTTTCTTTTAGAGTGGTTTCGGTGTGGGTAGGCTACCATTATTTTGAATTCGTTGGGACATTAATAATATTTTCAACAATAAGCGCCATTTCCTACCTTTTCTATATTTTTAGCGTGCTAGTTATCGCTCGGGCGCGGTTTCGCTGGTGTACATTTCTGTTTATTAAGGAAGTAACTTTAGTTCTAATTTCGATAACCCCTTCTTTATATTTCTATCATACCAATAGCGATGTATGGATGTACTTTTGTTTATTTATTTTTTTATTGCTCTTCTACGTACCTAGGTTTAGGCTAATTTACAGGTAGACCTAATTGTGTGTATTAAAAACCACCGTAGGCGTTCTTTTGAAGGCAGCTAAGGAACAGAGTCGCGGAAATAATAAGTAAAAAAATCTGAAATAAACGTAAATTTTTTTAGTATTACTTTACTTCACGCCTACTATTGGAAGCGGTGCTGGAGGAGCCTCAAAAAGGGTCTTACATTGTTAGATTTTCTATTTTGGTCTTTGTTTCTACTAGTACCGCCCTTTGCAGTCTTACTACTGAGGATCGCTGGCGACCGCATTAATCAGGTGAGCTTAGTAAATGTGACAGCAGTAGCTTTATTTATGTTTTCTATAATTGGCACACTGCCACTTTTCTATTTTCTAGATGACTACCGCTACAACATAGGTATAGAAGATCAGATTCTTGTCCTAACAGTACTTTTCTATTCCAGCGTTAATATTATATTCTTTCTGGTGGGGGCGGTTTTTATTCGCAAGGTCACCCGACTTCAACCTGTAATTTATGACACAAAATATACACGTCCACTGAACCTCCTTCAGAAGCAAGTTCTTATCGGTTTTTTTGCTTTTAGCGTACTGGTATTAATCAAATATTTGAGCCAATTAGACCAAATTGCGATTTTGATTTCTTTATCAGAGGGCGCAGATGCTGCTAGGCAAGCTCGTAGTGACATGGGTAGCTCTTTCTCCGGAAAGTATCACTGGTACAAATTGGTCATGCATGATTTAGGTAATTTGCTAACTTTTACTACTTTTGCGCTTTGGTTACATAGAAAGAGATTTTATTCTTTTATAGCATTTATTGCGACTTTTACCTATTCGACTATTGTTGCGATTATAGCAACTGAGAAAGCTCCATTTGCATGGTTATTAATTGGTCTTTTTATGACATATTATCTTGTTAAAAATAATGGGTTCGTTCCTTTTAAGAAAATGGCATTGTTTGCAGTTGGAGTTATAGGTATCTTGATGCTGGCTTATATAGTTTTCATGGATTCAGATAACGCCAAATCCGCGCTTTGGTCAGTGTTCTCTCGTGCATTCTCTGGGAGCATATCGCCGGCTTATTTTTATTTGGAATTCTTTCCAGCCCATCAAGACTATCTGCTAGGGCGCACATTTCCTAACCCTGGTGGTATAATGCCATACGAGACATACAGGTATACTGTTGAAGTGATGAACTGGCTATTTCCTGCACTAGCCAAATCAGGAGTGGTGGGTTCAGCGCCAACTGTGTTCTGGGGTGAGGCTTACGCAAATTTTGGCCCTATTGGCATTCCAGTTGTTGCTTTTACTATGGGCTGTATAATTGCTGTCATTAGTTATCTTGTGTCTAAATTTGAAATAAACGCTCTTTCTACTGGTTTTATAGTATGGTTGATCCTTACATTCAAAGATTTGTCTGTAACTGGGTTTAGTGGTTATCTTTATAGCGTTTACATTATTATGTTGAGCTTTATTGTTATTTTAGTGTTTTCACTCCGTGGCTATATTTTGCTAAGAAAACCAAGAGGACGTTCTCTAAAAAAGTTCTGAGCAAATAATTTTCTGCACAGCGTTAGAGATTATATAGGCGTATCTCGGTTTTTTTTAAAATATTCGATTTTCAGCTAGACCTTTAGGTTATAAACTAAATGACGAAAGTAGCAAATATCGTACTTAACGATTTTACGAACGATAGTCGTGTTTGGAAAATATCAAAATCATTAGCTTCCTTTGGTTACCATCCGATAGTGGTTGCTTTGCACAGGCCTGGGCTAGAAACAAAAGAATCTGTAGCTGGCGTTTGTGTTTATCGGATTCCGTTGGCTACACGCTCTTGGCCAAAATTTAAGCCGATTCAGATAGTCAAGTATTTTGAGTTTGCGTGTAAAGTTTTTTGGCGGTTTAGGGGCGTTAATTACGTTCACTGTAATGATTTGAACGCGTTGCCGATTGGTCTGCTAATAAAGTTGTTTAGTAAAAAAACAAGAGTTGTGTATGATTGCCACGAATATGAGACTGAAATTACTGGGCTTAAAGGCGTTGAGAAAAATGGTAGGAAATTGCTCGAGCGCTGCCTCATTCCCTTCGTTGATAGCATAATCACGGTCAGCGACTCCATCGCTAACGAGTATGCCCGACTGTACAAGATTCCTCAGCCCCATTTGGTATTGAACTGTCCCTCGCATAAGGAGCAGCCAAAGAATGATTTGTTCCGAAAAAACTTGGGTATTCGTGCTGATCAGACCATTTTTCTATATCAAGGCGGGCTGAGCAAGGGCCGTGGCGTTGAATTGTTATTGGAAGCTTTTACAGCCCTAGAAACGGATCAAAATGTGCTGGTCTGTATGGGCTATGGTCCACTAGAACAATTGATTCAGCATAAATCGCAAGATAGTGAGACAATATTTTTTCATTCGGCAGTAATGCCAGACGTGCTATTGAACTACACTAGCTCAGCAGATTATGGCGTTTCGTTCATTGAAGATTCGTGCTTGAGCTATCGATATTGCCTTCCTAATAAGGTTTTTGAATATTTAATGGCGGGTCTACCAGTACTGACCTCCAATCTCTATGAGATGAAGAAGTTGGTTGAGACTGAAGGCGTTGGCATTGTTGCTGAAGATAATACGGTGGAAGGTTTCCGTAAAGCAGTTATTCGCTCTTTGGCCCAGGACTATAAGGCCATCCAAAAAAATGTGTTTGACGCTCGGAAGAAATATTGCTGGGAAGAACAAGAGAAAACTTTGGGAAAGATCTATGGTGCTCTCTAACCTACACGTTGCTCACCTAACCTCTGTCCACCCTCGCACTGACACTCGTATTTTTCTTAAAGAGTGCACATCTCTCGCCAACCACGGCTACAAGGTTTCTTTAGTAGTCGCCGATGGTAGGGGCGGTGAGGAGAAAAAAGGTGTGGTCATTCATGATGTTGGGGGCTCTAGGGGGCGTTTGGATCGCATCAAAAATGCTCCAAGTCGCGTTTTTCGAAAGGCAAAGGAGCTGGATGCTGATCTATACCATCTACACGATCCCGAGCTACTTCCTATTGGCCTGAAACTGAAAAGGAGCGGGAAAAATGTAATTTTCGATTCCCATGAAGATGTGCCCAAGCAATTGTTGGGTAAGCCGTATTTGAATAAACCGTCCAAGTGGCTCCTTTCTTATATTTTTGCAAAGTATGAACGTTGGGTCTGTCCTAAGTTGGACGCCGTGGTTGCTGCAACACCACATATTCGCGATAAGTTCTGCGCCATGGGCGTGCGTTCTGTGGATATCAACAACTATCCGATACGAGGGGAGCTATCTTCCTGCGGGGTGAGCTGGCCGAAAGAAAAACTTCAGGTTGTTTATATTGGGGGCCTCGACAAGGTACGAGGCATCCAGGAAATGGTTAAGGCACTAAGCCTGACTCGAACGGGAGTAAGGTTTACCTTGGGCGGAAAATTTGGCCAACCTGAATTCGAGGCAAAAGTACGGGCTGAGGCCGGATGGCAAAATGTGGATTTCCGCGGCTGGCTGGATCGGGAAGAGATAAAAAAAGCTCTTAATGATTCGGTAGCTGGGCTCGTAACTCTCCGCCCAATCATAAATTATCTGGACGCGTTGCCGGTTAAAATGTTCGAGTACATGGCTGCGGGTATACCAGTTATCGCTTCCGACTTTCCCCTCTGGAAACAAATCATCGAAGGCAGCCAATGCGGTATTTGCGTAGATCCACTTGATCCTCAAGCTATTGCGAATGCCATTGATTACCTTGTCACCCACCCCGAGGAAGCCGCTCAGATGGGACGCAATGGCCAGAAGGCTGTGTTTCAGAAGTACAACTGGGATAACGAAGAGCAGAAATTGCTGCATTTCTATAGTTCATTGGCGAGATAAAGATCCTGTATGCATGGAAGCCTCACTACCATCGGCGCAGGTCCACAGTTCATTAAAGCCAGGGTCGTTACCCGCGCCATACAATTAACTGAAGGTATTGAAGAGATCCTGCTACACGCTGGGAATCACTTCGACGTTAACATGTCAAAATTTGTTTTTAACCAGCTCGGTATTCCCAAACCAGATATTCAACTGAATATCCATGGTGGCAGTCATGATGAGGTGACCGGTCGGATCTTGACTGAGGTCGCACAAGCTCTGTTGGAACACACGCCCGACCGTGTATATGGAGATACCAACTCAATCTTAGCCGACGCACTGGCTTCGTCCAAACTGCATGTCCCAGTTGCCCACGTGGAAGCCAGTTTGCGTAGCTACAACAAGCAGATGGATGAAGAAGTTAACCTTATCCTCACCGATCAGATCAGCGCTCTGCTGGTTCCAACCACAACGGCAGTCAAAAATCTTGAGATTGAATGTTTTCGGGCTAAACCGATAAGAGTATTGCAGGCGGGTGATGTGATGCAGGGTGCAGCTCTACTATTTACAAGAAATGCGTTTGCTCCTGCGTATAATCAGCTAACTAAAGACTTTTTGTTGGCAACTCTACATCAAGCCAAAAACGCCTTTAATCCTAAGCGTCTAGCTAACATTATCCATGCTCTGAACGAGATCCATCTAAACCAAATATTAGTAGTGTTACCTTTTCACTTTCCCACCATGAGGCTTATTGCCCAACAAGGCCTGGAGCTAGATGTCCATCTGATTGAGCTCTTAGGGTTTTTTGAAATGGTGTGGTTGATTGACCGATGTCAACTTGCACTAACTGACAGTGAAGGGTTACAGAAAGAAGCGTTCTTATTCGACAAAGCATGCGTCACGATGCATTGCGAGACCGAATGGGTTGAGCTAATCGAAGTAAGCGCCAACGAACTGGTGAGAGCAGATCGACAAAAGATTGAAAAGGCCGCTGCCCGAAACGCTGGTGGTTCTGTTAAGGATAGAGACCAGCTGTACGGGGGCGGGCAAGCCGCTCAGAGAATTGTTAAAGAAATAGAAAAGGCGAACTCATGAGGAAGACAGTATGGATTGTGAATCAGTATGCTTCCACGCCTGAGTATGGATTTGCCGGTCGACATTATTATTTGGGAAGAGAGCTAGCTAAGCTTGGCTACAATGTTTATTTGATTGTTTCTGCCGGACACCATCTTCTTCGTTCCAAACCGGAACTTATTTCAGAATTCAAGTTAGAAAAAGAGGCGGATCGGTTTACGGTCGTCTGGACAAGCATGCCTCACTACGATCAGGCACATAGCAAGGGAAGGGCCATTGGGTGGTTCCTTTTTTCGTGGCGCATTCGGAAGTTAGCAAAGGTAATTCCCGAGTCCCCCGACGCCGTTGTTTGTTCTTCTCCGTCCCTTCTTTCTTTTTTTGGAGCGAAAAGCCTGGCTCGTAAGTTTGGGGCAAGGTTGGTTTTTGATGTTCGGGATATTTGGCCTATGACATTGATTGAGATCGGTGGATATTCGGCCAAGCATCCATTTGTTCGTTTTTTACAGCGAGTTGAGGACAAAGCCTATCAGGACTCGGATTGGGTGATATCCAACCTAAAGAACTCGGTAGAGCACATGGTCAGCAGGGGTATGAAGCGGGAGAAATTTTCTTGGGTGCCTAACGGTTTTTCGATGGATGAGGTTCGCATGAATATTCCCCTTAACGATAGAGCGGATGGCCAATTACCCCAAAATAAATTTTTAATCGGGTATACCGGTACGCTCGGGTTTGCAAACGCCCTCAACACCTTAATTAATGCAGCAGACCGATTGAGAGATCATCCAGATATCGCCTTTATTTTGGTTGGAAATGGAAAAGAGAAGCCGGAACTACAAGAGTTGGTTGACGGAAAGCGGTTAGGAAATGTGTATTTCGTTGATTCCATTCCGAAGGTGGAAGTACCATCCATGTTGTCGCGGTTCAACGCGTGCTATATAGGGTGGTTGAACGACCCACTCTACCGATTTGGTATCGGAGCGAATAAATTACCTGAATACTTATATTCAGGAAAACCAATTATTCATGCGTTTTCAGGTGCCTGTGATCCGGTTGGCGAAGCCAACGCAGGTTTACAGATAGCTGCTGAGGACGACAAACAACTTGCCGATGCTGTACTTAAGCTCTACCGTTCGACTCCTGAGGAGCGGGCAGTGATGGGCGCAAATGGGCGTAAGTTAGCTCTTGACCAGTATGAGTATAGACAGCTCGCAGAAAAGCTTTCAAAGATATTATTCGCCTGAATTGTTTCGGGAAGGGTTATCTGCAGAGCGTCTTAATTTGGAGTCCCTGTGAAAGTACTTTTGACTGGCGCAACCGGATTTGTTGGTAGTCGTTTAGCGAAATCCCTTGAGGTTGAGCCTGATATAGATTTGACTTGTGCTGTAAGGCGTCCTGCGATTGATGTAAGTGGCCGAGAGGTGGTCGTTAGGAACCTGGATGCGAATACGGATTGGTCTGCGGCCTTGATGAAGCAACAGATAATTATTCATGCGGCAGCCCGAGCGCACGTCACGAAGAATGAGGTTGCTGAGGCCCTTAGTGAATACCGCAAGGTTAACGTCGACGGTATGGTAAATCTTGCACGCCAAGCTGCTGAGGCAGGTGCGCAGCGGTTTATTTTTATTAGTACGATTGGGGTAAACGGCAACATAAATGCCCGCCCATTTACTGAGAGCGATCAACCCCGGCCAGCTGAACTTTATGCGCAATCTAAATGGGAGGCTGAGCAGGGTTTATGGAAAGTTCAAAAAGATACAGGCATTAAAATTGTTATTATACGCCCACCCCTTGTATACGGGCCCGGAGCGCCAGGAAATTTCGGTGCATTGATTCGTTGGGTTGAGAAAGGTTTCCCATTGCCCCTAGGCGCTGTTCACAATAAACGTTCGTTGGTTGCGCTTGATAATCTTGTTGACCTGATAACTACCTGTATTGATCATCCCGCCGCCGCTAACCAGGTGTTTTTGGTAGGGGATGGCCAGGATCTTTCAACTACTGAACTGTTGCGTGGGGTTGCCAGGGCTATGGGTAGACCTTCCCGGTTGATACCGGTGCCTGAAAGCTTGCTGCTGTTCGGCGCTTCTATGATTGGTAAAAAGGCGGTAGCGCAACGCTTGGTGGGCTCTTTGCAGGTAGATATTTCCAAAGCCCAGAAGTTGTTGGGCTGGCAGCCACCTCTCTCGGTAGAAGAGGGTCTCACTCGCTGTTTCCCTTCGGAGAAAAAGTTGTGAAGCGATTACTTGATATTTTTTTTTCTCTTTTCGGATTGGTCATGGGCTTTCCGGTGCTAATTCTGCTGACAGTGGCAGGTTTTTTTGACACAGGTTCCCCCATATTCTGCCAAGAACGTGTGGGCCGCAATAAAAAGGCATTCACTTTGGTGAAGTTCCGCACCATGAAAAAAGACACGGCCTCCGTTGCCAGTCACTTCGCCAGCGCAAATGCCATAACGCCTTTTGGCCGCTTTCTCCGCCGCACTAAATTAGATGAACTGCCTCAGCTATGGAATGTGTTAAAAGGTGAGATGAGCCTGGTAGGCCCCCGGCCCTGCCTGTTCAGCCAGGAGGAGTTAATCGCCGAGCGGGAGGCCCGTGGTGTTCTCGAAGCGCGGCCAGGCATCACCGGTCTCGCTCAGATCAAAGACATCGACATGTCTACGCCGCTCTTGCTGGCCGAAACCGACGCCAGAATGCTAGTCGAACTTAATCTTAAGAATTATTTTCGATATATTTTCCTGACGGTGGCCGGGAAGGGTAGAGGCGACCGAATAAAACTTTGAAGTAGGGACACTTTTAAGTTCGAGTTTGCGCCTAGGTTTTAGGTAGAGCAATGAGCGAACGGTAAGGTAGCCGGTTGGTCGAAAAGTAAACGAAACCTAATGTGTTCCTCTGGCGGTTTTAGATTAGTCTGATGTATTACAAGTTTCTCGACTATTTAAAATTTGCAGCGCACTGTTTAGAAGGTCTAATGTTTAGAAGGTTTCTCGCACTCCCAAGACTCTACAAGCGCCTGGTGTCGCTCGCATCAGATGCGTTCTTCTTGTTCCTGGCGCTCTGGGGAGCCTTTGCACTCAGGCTTGAGCAGCATTTCTGGATGCCGAGCTACGGCCAGTTGCTTGTCTCAGCGCTTACGGTTGTATTCACGCTGGCGATTTTTGTACGTCTTGGCCTTTACCGCGCCGTTGTGCGTTACCTCAGCGACCGGGCTTTTCTGACCATTATTTACGGTGTGGCGGCGTCAAGCGCTATCCTGATTGTTTTGGGTTACCTGCTGCAGGTCTTTGTCCCGCGCTCCGTTCCTATTATTTACGGAGCCTTGGCCTTTCTGTTCGTAGGTGGCACTCGCATGGGTGTCCGCATGCTCGTAAGCCGCCCCAGGCGACGATCCAAGGAGCCGGTCGCAATCATCGGGGCCGGTGAAACCGGTCGTCAGCTGGCGACAGCGCTGGAGCAGGGTACCGAATGCCAGCCGGTTATGTTTGTGTCTTTCGACAGGTCGAGCCATCGCTCGTTAATCAATGGCGTACCCGTCTATAGTTTTGATCACATCGAGCGCTCGCTGAAAAAACATCACGCCCGGCGTATTCTCTTGGCACTGGAGCCGGACAGCAGCGTCGATCGAAAAGCCCTGTTAAAAGAGCTCGAGCCTTTGGCCATTCCCGTTCAAACGGTACCGAGCATGTCGGAGCTGGTCTCCGGACAGGCTCGCATTAACGATATCCGGGATCTGGAAATCGAAGACCTGCTGGGCCGCGATCCAGTTCGGCCAGACAGCGCCATGGTGGCCACGTCGTTGTATGGCAAGGCGGTGATGGTGACTGGTGCCGGGGGGTCCATTGGCTCCGAGCTGTGCCGGCAGATTATTCGTCACCGGCCTCGGTCCCTTATTTTGTTTGAGCAATCCGAGTTCTCCCTTTATGCCATCGAGCGGGAGCTGGCCCGTATCAATTCGGTGGAGAATCTTGAGGTTGAGATTCACCCTCTGATGGGTAGCGTCAAGCACAGGCGCCGGTGTGAAACCGTCATGCGCTCCTTCGGCATACAGACCGTTTATCATGCAGCCGCCTACAAACACGTGCCGCTGGTGGAGCACAACGTTATTGAGGGCGTGCAGAACAACGTATTTGGAACCTGGCATGCGGCAGAGGCAGCGGTGGCGGCCGGGGTCGAGCGCTTTGTGCTGATCTCTACCGATAAAGCCGTTCGGCCCACCAATGTGATGGGGGCCAGTAAGCGCCTGGCGGAGCTGATCCTGCAGGCCCTGGCTCAGCGGCAGCTGAAAACCAAGTTCTGCATGGTGCGGTTTGGTAATGTGCTGGGTTCCTCCGGCTCGGTGGTGCCCCTGTTCCGGGAGCAGATCCGCGACGGCGGACCGGTCACGGTCACTCATCCGGACATCATTCGCTATTTCATGACGATTCCGGAGGCCAGCCAGCTGGTTCTGCAGGCCGGCAGCATGGGGCAGGGTGGCGAGGTATTTGTGCTGGATATGGGCGAGCCGGTCAAGATCGCGGACCTGGCACGCAAAATGATCCACCTGATGGGTATGACGGAAAAAACCGATGAGTACCCCGATGGCGACATCGAAGTAGTTTTTTCCGGCCTCAGGCCGGGTGAAAAGTTATTTGAGGAGCTACTGATTGGCGATGACCCCCAGGGCACCGTTCACCCCCGCATCATGATGGCCCGGGAAGCCTCCATGCCCTGGGCCGAAGTCGACGCGCTGCTGGACCAACTCACCCAGGCCAGCCAGAACTTCGATTGCTACCGTGTGGTTCAGCTTCTGCGGGAGGCGCCTACCGGTTATGCGCCGAACAGCGATGTGGTGGATCTGGTCTGGTGCAATGGCCATCAGGTAGGCCCGCAAGCTGCACTTGAGAACAGCAAGATCCGGCGCCTTCCCCTCTAATGGCCGGCCCCCACCCGGGTGTATCTAGAACCTGCTCAAAGAAAAGAAAGATAAAATATAAATAGGAAAAGGAGTTTCCTGAAGTTGATAGAACTATCTCACCACGGCGCCACCGATGGCGTTACCGGCTCCTGCCATGAGCTGAAGGTTGGCAATGCTGCCATTCTCATTGACTGCGGTCTGTTCCAGGGCGAGGAGGCGGGTAACCAGGGGTCGGCCTCCAGCCTTTCTGTGGACTTCCCCATTGAGCATATCAAGGCGCTTGTGGTCACCCATGTGCACATTGATCATGTTGGGCGCATTCCCTACCTCCTGATTGCCGGCTTCAAGGGCCCGATTATTTGTTCCGAGCCTTCGGCCATTATGCTGCCGGAGATCCTCAGGGATGCCCTGAAAATTGGCTTTACCCGGGATAAACGCTTGATCGAGCAGGTGCTTGACCTTCTCACCTCGATGATCGTGCCCGTGCCCTATGATCAATGGCATGAAATAGTGAACGGGGAGAGCCAGAGCCTGAGCGTGCGTTTGCAGCGGGCCGGGCATATCCTGGGCTCCGCCTATGTGGAGTGCGATGCCTTCAGTGAGGGTGTTCGCGAACGCATCGTGTTCAGTGGTGACCTGGGCGCTACCCATTCGCCTTTGCTGCCAGATGCCGTGTCTCCGGAGTCGTGCGACCGGTTGGTCATCGAGAGTACCTACGGCGACAAGGATCACGAGGAGCGGGAGACTCTCCGTTACCGGCTGAAAGCCATTCTGGAACACGCCCTCGAAGACGGCGGCACCGTTCTGATACCGGCCTTCAGTATTGGTAGGACTCAGGATCTGCTTTATGAGATTGAAGGTCTGATCCACGAGTTCGGGCATGAGGACATTCGTTCTACCACGAGAGGGCTGACCTGGCAGGATCTTGAAATTGTGGTGGACTCACCCCTGGCGGCGACCTTTACCGGCATATACCGGAAGCTGAAGCCGTTCTGGGATGCGGAAGCGCTGGACCGCGTCCACCATGGCCGCCATCCGTTGTCCTTCGAGCAGCTAACGGTCATTAATGAGCACAGCGACCACCTGAACGCTGTCGATTATCTGGCACGCTCCCACCGCCCCTGTGTGGTGATTGCCGGGTCCGGCATGTGCGCCGGCGGCAGGGTGGTGAACTACCTGAAGGCAATGCTGGGCGAGGCCCGGAATGATGTATTGTTTGTAGGCTACCAGGCCAAGGGTACGCCGGGGCGGGACATCCTTACCTATGGACCTGGCGGCGGCTGGGTTGAGCTGGACGGAGAGCGTTTTGATATACGGGCCCAGGTCCATCAGGTTGGCGGCTACTCGGCCCATGCGGGTCAGTCAGACCTGATGCGCTTTATAACCGGGATTCCGGCACAGCCAAAAGAAATACGGATTGTTCACGGGGAAGATTCTGTGAAGTTTGCTTTTAAACAGTTGCTTGAAACGAAGCTGAGTTCGCAAGTAGTGATACCAAGCGCCTAGCCAGGCCGATAAAAGTTCACTATTGCTTGTGTTTACGGCTCAGTATCCGTTAAATGCCGACACGTACTTATGAAATATCGGGTGTTATCAATATGAAGAAAATTGCAGTCATCGGCCTTGGCTATGTAGGTCTCCCTCTCGCTGCGGCTTTTGGTGAAAAGCGGGAAATTGTTGGTTTTGATATTAATGCCAAACGCATTGGCGAACTCAACAAAGGCATAGATTTCACGCGAGAGATTTCAGAAGAAGAGTTTTCAAGGGCAAAAGGGTTGTCCTTTACTGACAAACTGGAAGATGTCCGGGATTGCCAGGTCTTCATAGTAACCGTCCCCACACCAATCGATGCCTTTAAAACCCCGGATCTTACCCCCCTGATCAAAGCCAGCGAATCCGTCGGCAAGGTCCTGAAACAGGGTGACATCGTTATTTACGAGTCCACAGTTTACCCGGGCGCAACAGAAGAAGTGTGCGTGCCCATTCTGGAAAAAGTTTCCGGCCTTACCTTTAACCAGGATTTCTATGCCGGCTACAGCCCCGAGCGTATTAACCCGGGCGACAAGGAGCACCGGGTCACCACCATAAAGAAGGTGACTTCCGGCTCCACGCCGGCTATTGCAGACGAAGTTGATGAGCTTTACGCCAGTATCATTACGGCCGGTACTCATAAGGCGAGTTCCATAAAAGTCGCAGAAGCCGCCAAGGTAATTGAAAACACCCAGCGGGATGTGAACATTGCCTTGATGAATGAGCTTTCAATGATCTTTTCGCGATTGGGGATTGATACCCATGAAGTATTGGCAGCGGCCGGCACCAAATGGAACTTCCTGCCGTTCAAGCCAGGGTTGGTGGGTGGTCACTGTATCGGCGTGGACCCATACTACCTGACCCATAAGGCTCAGGCGGTGGGTTATCATCCTGAAATGATCCTTGCCGGGCGAAGAGTCAATGACAACATGGGCGCTTATGCCTCGTCTGAACTGATCAAGGCCATGATTAAATCCGGCCAGGCGGTAGCGGGCTCAAAGGTATTAATCATGGGTCTGGCCTTCAAGGAAAACTGCCCTGATCTTCGTAATACCCGGGTTGTTGATGTGATAAAGGAGCTGGCTGAGTTCGGGTGCAAGGTGGATGTAACCGATTGCTGGGCGGACAATGACGAAGCTATGCATGAGTATGGTCTGAAACTTATCGATAACCCCGAACCAGGCTATTACGATGCGGTTGTACTAACCGTACCCCACCGTGAATACGCCGCCATGACAGCTCCACAGTTCCGTGAATTGATGAAAGACAAAGGCGTGTTGTTTGACCTTAAAGGTATTCTGCCCCTGGGTAGTGCCGACCTGCGCCTGTGACTATACACAAGCCTTACATATCCCTGCCGTGAGCTGGTTTTAAAAGCGGTGGTTTTGAAAGGCAATAAAAGAATCGGCCGGAATGCTCCGGCCGTTTTCGTTTATTAAACTCTGTTATTATAATTGCGAATATAAAATCTCTGGTTTACTATCAGTTCAGGCCGTATTACCAGGCGGTATTTAATATTTTTGGTCGGTTCTCAAAGACTCCTCGCCATTTTTGATGAGCTCGCCATGTTTTATTAGAATGTTAAACGGTTTCCTCGTAATATTCGGCAGTTCAGGCGAGCTCCACATTATTGGTTCAAACAAGGGTTTAATTGATGGCTAAGATTAATGACTACTATCAGAAAAAGCAGCTTATGGAGAAGCTCACTGAGGAACTGCGTCAGCTTGAACAGGACAACGCGCTTAAACATGAACTGCAGTTTGAAGAAAAAGTTCGCGCGTTAATGAAAGAGTATGACAAGTCACCTAAAGACGTTCTTCAGGTTCTGGGTGCCATTGATCCAGCAGTTGTCGGTGGTAAAACCGACAGCGGCGCCACAAGCCGGCCCAAGCGCCCCCTGAAGACCTACAAGAACCCGAACACCGGTGAGGTGGTCCAGACCCGCGGCGGCAACCACAAGACCCTGAATGAATGGCGCCAGAAGCATGGTAAGGCCACCGTTCAAAGCTGGCAGCAGGACTAAAAGCTGACCGGAGCTTCTTTGATGCAGGCGTCTGGCAACAGGGCTTCTTGAAGTAAGGCTTGTACGGATTGCCCTATGGCCGTGAAGGGCGCGTTATCTCGAACCGGGATACGCGCCCTTCACGGCTTATTGCGTTTCAGGGCCAGCAATCAACGGTCCCCGAATACCACCACTTTATTACGTCCATTCTCCTTGGCAGCGTAGAGCGCATTATCAGCTTGCTCCAGCCATTGCATGTGGTTGTCGGGCTTGTCGGTCAGGGGCGCGACGCCCATGCTGACGGTGTACTGGATGTCGGCCACGGAGGTGTTCACAACACTGCTGGCGATGGCTTCCCTTATCCGTTCGCAGATAATGCGTGCCCCTTCAGCATCGGTCTCTGGCAGGATGATGCCAAACTCCTCGCCGCCATAACGACCGGCCAGGTCTGACTGGCGTAGGCTGGTTCGGATGACATGGGCGGTATGCTTTATCACTTCGTCCCCCGGCAGATGGCCGTAGGTATCGTTCACCAGTTTGAAGTGATCAATGTCGAACATGACCAGAGCTGTAGGGTTTCCGTAGCGGCGGTGGCGCTCGAACTCGGCATCTACCAGGTTCTCCCAGGTACCCCGATTCAGCAGGCCGGTCAGGCGGTCAGTCATGCTGAGTTTTTCCAACTGCACATTGGCCCGTTCCAGCGCCATCCGGCCTGAGGCCACATCGGTAACGTCATAGACCATGATGCAGATCTTTTCGATGGTGCCGTTCGGGGCAGACAGCGGGCTGATGGTCAGGTTCTGATACATGTACTCTTCTGTGCCGGTGATCGGCCGGGTATTTCGGAAGCGGAACAGGTAGGGGCGCTGCTCCCAGGAGGTAAAGGTGCGGGTGTTGAGCAGGGCCACCGACTCTACCTTGCGGGCCAGCCAGGCCCTGGGCAGGTCCGGAAACACATCGAACAGGTTGCGGTCGCGTATGCGGCTGGCGGTGATGCCGCTGTGGTTCTCCATGAACCCGTTCCAGACCTGCACACGGTAATCCAGGTCGAGCACCACCAGGCCCATCTCCACGGACTCGAGCATGTCCATCAGCCAATGGAAGGATTTGATGTCGCTGTCGTCAGCGGCCATGGAGTCGTCCTCAATTATTTCGGGCCCTGGCAGAGCATCGGGGTAGGTGGGCCGTTGTCGGTCACGCGTAGCCCAGGCTTTTCTCAAGCCGGGGGATGGAGTCTTCTGTTAACAGCACCAGCAGGTCACAGGCAATGGCATAGTCTTCGATGGCGTAGTTGATTTCGATGGCCAGCAGCTGCTCTGAGTGCTTGCTGTGATGTTCCAGCAGATCGCTGATGTGCCGGTGCTGGCCGAGCACGGTCGGATGCCCGAGCCCCAGTTTGAGGTCAAGCTGATCCCCAAGCCCTTTCAGGAAGGCACCGAACAGAATGCTGGACATGTCCATCAGCACCTCCACCTCCAATGCCTCCGAGCTGAGGTCGTCGTACTGGAGCAGGTGGGCCATATCCTCGAAGCTGGCATCGGAGAACAGCAACATGGCTTCCCCCGCCACGCCGGCGCCGATAAACCCCTGGCACACCGCCGAATAGGTGGACTCTTCAGCAGCCGACAGGGCCATGCTAAGTTCGGAGCGGGCAATCATGGCCACCTTGGGCACAGGCAGCTTTACGAACACCTTCAGTAATCGCGCCAGCAGGTCAGCGGCCCGTCCCATGGCCACGTTGGAAAGTTCCTGCAGGTAATCGTTAAGGGTGGTTTTGGGGCCTACCGTGCCAGCGCCCTGCGCAGACCGGGCAGCGGCCCGGGTGTCGCCGGGCCGGTACAGGCCAAAGTCCTGCAGAAGCCGGGCAACCAGTTCGGGCTCGGTGGGTTTCCTGATGAAATCAATGGCGCCCATTTTACGCACCCGGTCCCGGGCCTGGGGCTGGATGTCGCCGGACACAACGATGGTAAGCACCTGGAGGTCGGCCTTATTGATGGCCTCCAGAACACTGTAGCCGTCGAGCTCGGGCATGTTCAGGTCGAGGAACAGTATATCCGCGCCTCCGCCCTTAACCTTTATTAGCGCCTCGTGGCCGTCAATCGCAAAGGACGTTTCCACATCCCAGTCCGCAGGCAGAGCCCGGGCCATCTGCTTGCGGGCCATTGCTGAGTCGTCGCAAATCAGAACGCGCATGGTCATGCAGGGTCGGGCCCTTCGTTGGGTCGATTGGTGAATGGCGTGAATCGGTGACTGTTGGCCTGAGTGTAGATCAGATCGCCAGGGTAAGTGTAGCCGGGCCATGTTGAGCTGACCGGTTTTTACGATCCTGTTACAGATACATCGCTTCCGTCTCTAATTGAGACAGATGTTCCAAATTATTGAATTACCGAAAAAATTGAGACCGCCCTCATAAACCCTTTATAAACCCGGGAACCAATCCGTCTGTTTTGGCCCAATGTGACTAGTGTCACGCCATTGACCATAACGGCTTCGCTATAGTGGCGCTGCGGTCAGTCATACCAGTGTGCCGTCTGGGTAATTCGCTAACCTACTGAGCCACTGAGGACTTTGAGAGCAAGGCGCGATGGCGAAGGTTTGGTGGCTCCAAATCTAGTCAGCGCAACGCCGCTCTCAAAGTCCTCAGTGGCTCCCGAAGGGCGAGACGCTGTGGCCTCTGGCCGGTGTTGCCAGCCCTTGATGTGGAACCACCACACCGGCGGACCGGCGCCTTGGCCAGAGGCCTCAGCGTCACGCAGTAGGTCAGCGAATTACCCAGACGGCACACTAGAACAATAAACCGCAGCTGAGTCTGGACATCAACACTCGAGCTTATTCAGAGACAAGACGATATGAACAGGGACGCGTACAGGTACGTCATCCCAAGCCTGATATGGCTGTTTGTTGCGGGTTATGCACAGGCAGACCTTGAGCCTATTTCCGATGAAGAGATGGGTCAGGTTCAGGGGCAGGCGATGATTGCTATTGACCGAACGGTCGGTACCTCAGAGCAGTTTACCCGGGTCACCATGGGTATGGATGCGGAAATACAGACCAACATCGATACGGTCGCGCTGGGCGAAACAGAAGCGGGCACTGATCTGGCGGTCGATCATTTGTCACTGGGCCACATAGCCCGGGACGCCACCACCGTTCAGCTGGACGGCCAGACCTATGAGGTCGGGGACATAGTGCCTTTTGTGGGGGCGGACCCATACTTCGAGTTGGCCGAGCAGAACGGCGAAGTGGTCGGCTTCCGCTTTGGGCTGAACAAGGCGAGGGGCACGCTCTCCGGGGATATCGCGAGCTTTAGCGGTAACCTGGGGTTGCAGATAGAAGACGAAACCGGTGCCCGCTCTGCGGCGGTTCTCTACAACGACGCCTCTTCAGTCACCAACTACAGGGCCACCCATGTCGGGCTTGCCGGCGCCACGGACTGTGCCAGCGGCGCTTCCACCCAGTGCGCGCCGCTGTCCAACCTGAAAACCCTGGATATAGGCACGGCCAACGATGATGGCACGGTGGGTTTCGCAGAAGACTTCTTCCTCTCATTCCAGAAGCAGGCGGTTGAATGGACCGATGTCGACGGTACAGGCACGGTAACCACTGACCCGGGCGTATTCTTCAACGTGCCCACCAGCATGACGCTGGACCTGCAGACCCTGCAAAATGGCGTACCCCGGGCACGGACTGAGTATATCGACCGCGGTCACGGGCTGTTCTGAGCTCGCCGGCAACATCTGCTAGACTGCGCCGAAGTTTCCGATAATACCGGCGCAGGAGCCCGCAGTTCGTGATTCGTTCATTCTACTGGCATGATTATGAAACCTTCGGCGTGGACCCGGTTCACGACCGGCCGTCCCAGTTTGCGGGGGTGAGGACCGACGCCGACCTCAATATCATCGAAGAGCCCCTCGTCATTTACTGCAAGCCTGCGGATGACTACCTGCCTGACCCCCAAGCCTGCCTGATCACCGGTATAACCCCCCAGAAAGCCGTGCAGGAGGGGTTTCCGGAAGCCGAGTTCATCGGTCAGATCAACGAAGCCTTCAGTCAGCCGGGTACCTGTGTCGTGGGCTACAACAGCCTGCGGTTCGACGACGAGGTCACCCGCCATACCCTGTACCGGAACCTGCGCGACCCCTATGGTCGGGAATGGCAGAACGGCAATTCCCGTTGGGATATCATCGATATGGTCAGGCTGACCTACGCCCTGCGTCCGGAGGGCATCAACTGGCCCATGAAGGAGGACGGCAGCCCCAGCTTTCGTCTTGAGGAGCTGACCGCAGCCAATGGCATCCAGCATGAGAGCGCCCACGACGCCATGTCTGATGTGGAGGCAACCCTGGCGGTGGCCCGGCTGATCAGGGAGAAGCAACCCAAGCTCTTCAACTTTGTACTTCAGAACAAGGACAAACATTCTGCCCGGGCCTTGCTTGACTCTGTTGCCCTCAAGCCGGTGTTCCATATTTCCGCCAAGTACCCGGCAACCCGTGGTTGCTGTGCCATGGTGGTGCCCATCGCCGAGCACCCGACCAACAAGAACCTGGTGATTGTGTATGATCTCCGGGAGGATCCTACCGATCTGATTGCTGCCGCGCCGGATGAGATCCGGGCCCGGGTGTTTACTACCCAGGCGGCACTGGGGGAGGGCGTCCCTCGGTTTGCGCTGAAAGGGGTTCAACTGAACAAATGCCCCGTGCTCGCCCCCGCCACCATGCTCAAAAGCCTGGCACCGGAAAGGCTGCAGGCACTTGCGCTGGACGGAGAAAAGTTGCGCAGTCACCTTGGGCTGTTGCGCCAGGCCCAGGATCTGCCAGCCCGAATCGCCCAGGCTTTTGATCACTCCCACGAGGGCGAACTCACAGACCCGGACGAGCAACTCTATGCTGGTGGTTTCATCAGCAAGGGAGACCGCGAAAAGCTCAACTGGGTATTGCAGCAGCCGGTCGAGACGCTGGGTGAGCTGGAAATCGCCTTTGAAGACCCGCGACTTGCGGAAATGCTTTTCCGCTACCGGGCCAGAAACTACCCCGACAGCCTGATTTCAGAAGAGCAGGAGCGCTGGGAGCAATTCCGTCAGGAGCGCCTGATGCAGCCCAAAAAAGGCTGGCGGTCACTGGAAGGCTACTTCAAGACACTGCAGAACCTGGCCGCAGACCCGGAGCTGCCGCAACAAAAGCGCGAGATCCTGGAAGAGCTGCACCTCTACGGCGAATCCCTGATTCCTTACGTTTAAACCGGCCAAGGCGTGGTTTGTGTAAATGTAGCGGAAGCTTCAGCTTTCGAGGAGCCGCCAGGCTCCCAATCAGGCCAACCC
>NZ_JAAMPF010000011.1 GCF_011074795.1 Marinobacter salicampi | reverse complement strand
CCCGCTGTGCTGCCGGACTTGTAGAATTTTGCCAAGCCCTTGTGTTTGAAGCTTCGAATCATTCCTTGAATGTACCCTGTAACGTATCACGTGTCAAAGCCCATAACGCTCCGCTAATGTGCGCCGCCTGCGGCGTTACCATTGAGCGGCTTGTTAGCAGATTCTGGGAGCTTTATCTGCTAACGCTTGCAGCAGGGGCGCCCATGAAATGGAGCCAAAGGCGCAATGTAATGGGCGTCGCCGTGCCTGCACTGGTTAGCGCATTCTTTCCTGTGCCCGACGTGCCGCGATAACTATCTGTTGAACGGTGGCAGTAAATGACTTGATCGCACCACAATCAAGGTCATTGAGATCCTCATCCAATGCGCCTTCAGATGCCTCAATGTACTCCAAGAGGACATCGTCCGGATCGAGTTCGACTAATCTAGATTGCGCTCTCAGAGAAGTCGGCACAGCCTCAAAATTGATGCTATTTAGGTCACATTGCATGTGTGCTACACGCAACATTCCGTAGACCTTGGCCCAACCTTCAACCATTTGTTTCACATAAACTTCTGATTTTCCATTGCTCTCGTCCAAGGTGGCCAAATGCTTCAGTGATTGCTCTTCGCAGGATGGATTCATTGGAGCATTTCTTTGACGCGCCGCTTTCATGCAACGCTCTCTGTCCAGCTCTTTGATAAACGCCTCATTTTCCGAAGCCAACTTACTCATGGACTGGTTGATTAGTCGCAGTTCAGAGAATAAGCGCTCGTCCAAGCTCTCTGCCGCGAAGAGCGCCGCAGGAAAAACGAAGAGAAAAAAGCTGATGGGGTAAAAATATAGAAATCGCATATGTCCTTTGCTCGCTAACGCCTGGCTTTGCGGCGTGCCGGAGCGCCAGCGCAGGCGAGTCCGACAACAGCCACTGGTTAAGCTGCTTCGAAGTCCAGCCGATGAATACCCTCCAGATTGACTGTGCCGCGAGCCACCCATAGGTCATACATGTCTTGCATCGCCAACCAGCTCTCAGGAGTACGCCCGAGAACCTTGGACAGCCGCAGAGACATTTCAGGGCTAATGCCACTATTCCCTTTGAGCAGCCGAGACAAAGTGGAAGGTGAAACACCCAGGCTGGACGCAAGCTGACGGGAACTGATACCGAAAGGCTCCAAGTACACCTCCCGAATGAACTCACCAGGATGCGGCGGATTATGCATAGTCATTAGTGATAATCCTCATAATCAAGAATGTAGGCATTGCCGTCCTGGAATTCGAACGTCATGCGCCAATTTCCGTTAACCCGAATCGACCACCGGCCTTCGTCTTTTCCCTTCAATGGGTGAAGCCGAAAGCCAGGGATGTCCATGTCTTCCATGACAGTTGCGGTGTCCAGGGCAGCCAGCTGCATACGCAGCTTCTTGGCGTGATCAGGCTGTATGCCAGACGTGCTGCCGGTCGAGTAGAACCGTTTCAGTCCTTTGTGACGAAATGATTTAATCATGAGGGAATGCTAGCATGTTGCGCACCGCGCAACAACAGTGCTTAACGCCCGCAATCACGCGCTTGTCGCGTGGATTGCATTGTTATGCCACCTGAACCAAAATATACCAATTATTGGTACTAGCGAGGTGGCATCATGCAAAAGAACACCAGCATCACTTTAGGCCAACATTTTGATGCGTTCATTGCAGAACAGCTCAAAAATGGCCGATACAGCTCAACCAGCGAGGTAGTTCGTGCAGCATTACGCCTGCTTGAGGAGTCTGAAACACGCCTGACCACACTTCGTAAACTGCTCAAGGAAGGCGAGGACAGTGGTTTTGAAGACTACTCCTATGACTCTTTTATTCGTGAACTGGACAACGAAGGGCGCTGATGCCAAATTTTAAGCTTTCCAGGAAGGCCAAAGCTGACCTCAAATCTATTGCCCTATACACGGAGCGTAAATGGGGCCGAGATCAACGAAACCACTATGTTCTCCAGTTCGATCAATGCTTCCACCTTCTGGCCGACAATCCGAACTTGGGGCAAGCTTGCGATGAGATAAGTCCAGGCTACCGACAGTACCCTCAGGGAAGCCACATCATATTTTATCGGCTAGCCACCGAGGGTATTGTTGAAATTATCCGCATCCTGCACAAACGCATGTTGCCTGAGGGGCATCTGCTTTAGGGCATAACGCACGGCTCACGCGCCGTTTTGGAGCCGCGAAGCGGCGGAAAATCGGTCGCTGTGCAGCCGATTGTTAAAGCCTTATCTGGTGGCAACTCAGCTTGCCAGGCTTTTGGTGACTCGCCAATTAAATTGGCCAGGGCCTCAAATTCCTCTATAAAGGCACCACCCAATCCCGGAACTTTTGATTCATAATAACCAACTGACTCCAGGAACTCGGCTTCCGCTGCCGGGTGAAAAGAATAGTTCATTTGATCAGTGCTCTAGCCTTCCTCATGACCTCATCGCCAGACACAGCCTGAACTGTGCCATTATCGAGCTCTTCGCCCCTGCGCCGGGCCTCAAGCAACCAATCGGACCTGAGCTCTTCTTCTGACGGGGACTCCAGACTCAATACCAGTCGCTGGATCAATTGCGCTCGCTCCTCTTTAGGGAGGTGGAGCGCCTCGTCTTCAATTTTCTGGAGATTCATGGACAAAACCTCTCGTTCACGTATCACCTAATTTTGACACGGATGGGTACCAGGTGCCACGACTCGGCTTTTCAGCTTTAACGCCGAAAATAAGCGGCGGCCCGACAGGGCTGTCCGGTGGAGGCCGCAGGCCGGAACGAACTTGATTGATTTGTTAAGTGGCTGGACATTCACCACCCAAAGTATCGGCTGGCACGCTGGCAATTTCACCGGGAGCGGGGAACGCTTTCTTGAAAGTGAAAGCTTCGGCAGTTGGTCCGTGTTCTCGGAGAATTTTGAGCCTTTGAGCCGCTTCTTCGACTGACGGAACGTGACCGGCAGGCACCCACCAAAGCACCATATATGCCTCACCCATTTTGCTAAACCACTCTTTTTTGCGGCGCATGATCTCGACGTGGGCAGACCGATAGACGTAATTATGCAAAGTCTTGACTGAATCCCAGAGGGACAGATTCACGATTTTATCGAAGCCGAAGTAATCAATGCCGGTGGCATCACCTTCTCCGGTTTGCAGACGCCAGACAAAACCAGGGGAGTCCTCTGCCAACGCATTGACCCTGTCGAGATTGGCGACAAAATCCGAAAGCTGCGGCGAATCAATCGGAGCCAAAAGCGTTGCAATGTTGAGTTGTGCAATATGATACCTACTCACGATTTCCTTCCTGAAAACACTTAACGCCTGCCATCACCGGTGACAAAATTGCAGCGAAGCCGCGATTTTGGCATCCGGTGCATGGCTTGGTTAGGCTAGTGTGGCAATTGGTACGAAACATTGCCGCTACTAACCTTTATGTATTTCCGCTGCTCCAGATCCTTCACCACAGAACTCAGTTGCTGTTCCGATAGTTTCTCAGTGAACAGGGAGTTGATAGTGTTTGAGAGGGTCTTCACCTTACGAGGCCTCGATTGGCCTCGGCCAGCGAGGTTTTTGACGATGGCCGCTACCATATCGTCAGTAGAGGTCGCGGTGGACATTCTCACTACCGGAATTTCCGCAAGGTCCCGCTCACGTTGGATTTTGATACCTCGAGCCTTGAGATGCTTTATCAGGGTATCGAAGCCAGTATCCCGCGAGATAACGTGAAAATAAGCGCTTGGGTCCTTCGTAGCCAATTCACCAATGTAATAAGCAATGTGGAAATCAAGGGCGTTTTTGCCAGTGCCTGTGATTTTGATGTATTGGGCCGCATCCCCGAGTGCCTGCATGGCAGCAGCCAAGTCGAAGGGTATCTTCACTTGGTTCGCACCAACGAACACCACGACCTTAAAAGGATGCTGCTTGAGTACCTCTAGGTTACTCGGCTGTACATTCTCAAAATCTATCAGGACATAGTTTGTTGCCAAGTAAGCTCTCCCTGTTTTATTCAGCCCTAACGCCAGTGGTAATGGGTGCCAATGGAGCGCAGCGTAGTTGGCGTCCCGTTGACCACATTGTTAAGCATCAGAACAAATCTTCCAGCTCTAAATCGCTGACAATTGTGTCTCTCAGATCCTCACAAATGCCATCCAACCCCGGGAAAATACTGGAGTATGAGATGCCCAGAATACTAAGTTCCTTCCGAATTCTGACCTTATTTTTCGAAGGAATGGTTATCTCTTTTTGCCCTGCACTCCGCAATGGGGAGTTCGGTTTCGCTGAACAAACGAAACATCCAGATTGTCCAGAGATTCGGTTGGTAATATGCGGTGGGTGATACGCAAACGCATCCTTTATTTCAAACAAACCATTGTCAGGAACACTTACCTCTGAACGCTTGTATTTTGCGACTATTACCTCGCCATCATTATCTACAGTGGGGTCTGATGCAAAAAAGAGCGCTATTAGTGGGTTCAGAGTGTAATCTAGGAGCCTAGTAGGGCACCCGTGATGTTGCATTAAGCAAAGCCAGTCAATATCCGTTTTCGGTGTAACCTGCAAGAAAGCAATGCTTCGATTCTTGAACTCCTGCAATATCGCTTTCTCTTTATCCAAGACTGTTGCCCAATCTTTACTAAAATTACGTCCAATCGATGGGACCGCCTTCCAGGAACTATCCGCGTGGCCCCTAAAAATAGTGGTAGGACCTCGTTCGATCTGTTTGAGGAATTCAGGAACCAACTTCATTCGTCAAATATTCCTTGTGCTTAACGCCAAAATTCAGCGGCGGCCTTTGCGTAGCGAAGCGGAGAAAAGGCCGTCCGGTGGAGGCCCTTCAGGGCCGGAACGAACTGGAATGGCTTGTTAGAGATCACTTAAACCAACGCTCATACAGCACGGCATGGCACCTTGTAGCGATACACGCATTGATCCACGTTACTGCGGCTTGTGCAAGCAACTCCAACCCAACTATCGCCATAGGGAAGCTGGGACCTGTTTGACTTAACTCGGCCACAAAGCCCGGCATCGATGTAGAGAAAAACCATCCAAAATAGGCAGCCACCAGAAACGTTGGCCCTCCGAGTAGCACCAAAAAAACACTGGGAATCAACTCGAATTTATTTGGTTGCTTTGTATCGGTAACCAATCCATTGCCCCTGATAATTGTGAATTTCTAACGCCAGTGGTAATGGGCGCCAACGGAGCGCAGCGTAGTTGGCGTCCCGTTGACCACATTGTTACGTGAACTATGATTTCAGAGCTTCCCGCACCTTCCTAGCTGAAGTAACTGAAAATGTCTGGGACAACAGAAATAACCCAAAGACTATCAAGAACAAAGAAATTCCAACCAAAACGAAAACGCCAAGTATCGTTTGTGACTGAACGGCGCTTGTCATCGCCAGAAAGAAGAATCCTAATAACAGCAAGAAAATGCCGGCAATCATATTGTACCAAAAGCCAATCTTATCAAATTTTGATATTTTTACGTCCAACTTACCATCTTTTAGGACTAAATGACTTCTTGCTCGTATAAAGTGAGACAATGAAAGCTCCCTATTTAATTTCGCATACCAATCGATGCAGGCATCCCTTACAACCTTTTCCATTTTAACCTTGTGAACCAATCGAAAATATTCGTTCTCTATTTCATCTTCAAAATGAACTTTCAGATTTTCATTTATTGAAGTAATAGAGGCGGCTTCTTTCAAAAGCTCTATTCTTCGCTTCTTATATGTATCTGCGAAGGATAAGATGTGTTTTAGGTTAAACAAAACCCCTAAAACAATCGCGAAGGAAAACGCGGCGTACTCTCCCGTCGAGATGAACTCAAAAGCTTTATCAAACACTCTCAACTTTCCTTTTTCATGTAACGCTTTGCTCACCGGAAAATTAGGAGCGCAGCGAGTAATTTTTCCGCGTGCAGCAACTTGTTAGGTGTGCTGCCAGCCCAGCAAAAACTGTACTGTACAGGACAAGAAATACATCTTCTTTAACGAAATGCATTGTATTCAGCAGCTTATACAGATAATCAAACTCTTTCCCTATAAGGGCGAACCCCATCAGTGCTCCGAGGAACAAAAACACCCCCACAATAGACTGGATAACGACATAAAGTATTTTCCGACTTCTTAACCAACTAGCCGATGAACAAAAAATTTCGGAAATAAAATAGGCAAAAACTGCCATCCCGATCGACCAGAAATATGGGGTGAAAGCGTAGTCCGGCTTGGTAAGAGTCGCTTGAGCCAAGACCAAACATGCAAGAATGAAATAAAAGTGCTTTATCAAACAATCACCTAACGCGAAGCACAGCGGCGGCCCGTCAGGGACGTCCGGCGGCCATCGGCCGCGTACTGCTGCGACTTGTTAACAGTGTTCCCGGTTAATTCCGTTACTAACCATTACCAAGTAAATAATTGGTTGTTGAAGACAGATACGATTCCGCCATATTGAAAAAGCTAACTGCTTGTTCTAAATCTACTGAAACAGATAGCCCTACGCTAACCAAAACACCATAGGCTGTTTGCCTCCAGCTGGCTTTGCTACTTGTAGCCAATTTATCATCGAGAAGCTTAAAAGCGGATCTCGTGTAATCCGCTTCCGCCGTTGAGAAGCTGTACAGCTCTTCTATTTTTTTCTCCAAAGCGTCTAATTGCGAACGTAAAGCTTCGATCTCACTATCGCTAAAATTTTCATTCTCGTCAGCGCCACGAAAGATCGACGAAGACTGGAATACAGTATCTGCCGTTTCGACAATAGGAAGCTCAGTAACATTTAAGACAGCACTAACCGAACTAACATTAAAAACCCTAATCTCGTAGGGATTTTTAAGGAAGAAAGTGTGTGATTCGCCCCGACAAATATCTTGGTGCTGTGTACCGAAACCGTCGCGGCCAACATCTATAGCCACGCGTTGGCTATCTCCGCTGGTCGTAGGTTTAACACCTACGTACAAATCGGAGTCAAAGAAATCTACAGTTTCCCCAAAGCGAACGTTTTGTCTTTCCTTTCTTCTCGCAAGCAACTTGATAATATCCTTTGTCTGTTAACGCTTTTGTTCAGCGGCGACCTTTTTGCAGCGAAGCGAAGAAAAGGGCGTCCGGTGGAGGGCCTTCAGGCCCGGAACGAACTGCAACAATTTGTTAGTAATGGAAGTTCTGCCGGACACTCCTAAGATAGCTCAGTCCGCTCGGACAATTGTTGGCTTGTGGCATGGTTATCGTTTTATAACCTAAAACTATCCCTGCACTAGCCATACCTGCAACCAACGGTGGTAGTCCAATTATGCTGTGGAGCCCTGCCGCTCCTAAACCACTTCCAACTAGTCCCGAAAAGTCCATGTTTACCGTATTCCTGATATTACCAGCGAACCTCTTGATCCCGCTTTCACGCAAAGAAGCATCAAGGTCCTTTATGGCGATTTCCAAACGGGCGATTTCGGTTGTCTTCGCCCTAGGTATATCCGCTGAGCCAATAATTTTTTGATAGATATCATCCATGTAAATGCGGAAAGCCTCGATCTCTGCTTGGCGACGTTCTTTAAACTCCAAAATATCAACCAAAGGAGTGTCACCAACAGGAATGGGCAGCATTCCGTACAGCTCAAATTCGACACCGAATCCGGAAACATCTTGGCTATAAAAAGGAACCCCAGAAAGCTGAGCTAAGGTCCAGGCACCGGGTTCGAGTTTTTGATTCTCTCTGAGTGCCGCTTCTTGTGCCGCGACGAAAAACTCTCCATTGCCAGAATGGATTCTTCCCTGGAAGGCCACCCTCGTTCTTTTTAGCGCATCTGTTGTCTCTAAATAATCGATGTCTGCAGAGGAAATATGGACAAGATTATTGGAGGGATAATCAATCTGATCCCAATAAAGAAGATATTTTCTGAGCTCAATGGGGTCGGGTTCACCCCCACAGCGTATGCCTCCAGTTATGAGGGGCTCGAATGGCGGTGAGATTACTATTCCTCGTTTTAGCATTCCCCCTCCAAATTATTACTAACGCTGAGGTAACCGGCGCCGGAGCGCCAGCGGAGGGAACCAAAAGCGGTACGCTTTTGGCGTCCGGTTGACCGTCTTGTTAGGCATTCTCGAGTATTCGCTTTATCTGAGGGTCCACATATTTTGCCACAGGGTCAGCCCCATCTCCGTGATCATACTCACCAGCGTCAAAGGCTTCATAAATCCGGAACACGAGCTCAGGCAAGGTAAAACCGTCGCCTTGTTCTGAGGCGTCAGCGACTGATACTGACCAAATTGTGTTGATGGCCGCATCTGCCGTAGAAAAATCCCATTCCTTGGAAGAGTATCGATGTGCGACTTGCATCGCCAAACTATTGAGCAGCTCATGCCGACTACAGCCAGCAGCGACGCAGCTGCTGTCAATGTGGTGCAATCTCAGGGCACCTTCTGTAGCGAGTTGAAGAAAGTCTTGGGTCATAGCAATGCCTAACACCCAAGCATTTAATGGTCGTGCGCAGCATGACCTTTAAATGTCTGTTGGACTA
>NZ_JAAMPF010000010.1 GCF_011074795.1 Marinobacter salicampi | reverse complement strand
CGCCGGGTGTTTCGTAGCGGAAGCTTCAGCTTTCGAGCACACCGGAGGTGTGCCCCTACTCCGGCCAACACAGCACGTCACATCGGTGCAAAAACCACGCTCCTAGCGAAGAGTCGCCTATGAATTTTCTGAACGGGATCACCATTTTGCTGGTGTATCAGCTGGTAGGCGAGGTAACGGTGCGCCTGCTCGGTCTGCCGGTCCCCGGGCCTGTGCTGGGCATGGTGATGCTGTTCCTCACCCTGGTTATTCGCGGACGGGCCGGGACTTCACTGGATACTGCGTCAAGTTCTCTACTCAGCCATCTCTCGCTACTGTTCGTTCCGGCAGGCGTGGGCATGATGGTCCACTTCGACCGCATAGCCGACGAGTGGCTCTCCATCGGTATTGCCTTGGTGGTCAGTACGATCGTAACCATGATAGCCACCGCCGGCATTATGGTATTGATCGGCAAAAGGGTGAAAAAAGGGGCTGCAGACGATGCTTGAAGCGGACCTTTCCCGTATCTGGGTTTACCTTTCAGCCTCGCCCCTGCTGGGTCTGACTGCAACGCTGGTTGCCTACGGGCTGGCGCATCGGCTTTATATTGCGGCCAACAGTAATCCCCTGCTGAATCCGGTGGTGACGGCTGTGGCGGTATTGATTCTGTTTCTGCTGGCGACCGACATCAGCTATAAGGATTATTTCGAGGGTGGCCAGTTTGTCCATTTCCTGCTCGGGCCGGCCACCGTGGCCCTGGCCATTCCCCTGTACCAGCAGGTCGACAAACTCAAAAGGCTTTGGCTGCCTGTGACCGTGGCGGTTCTGTCCGGGGTGATGATCGGCGCGGTCAGTTCCATCCTGATTGCTTGGTTCTTTGGTGCCAGCGAGCAGACCCAGCTGTCGCTGGCGCCCAAATCCGTGACGGCACCGGTGGCCATGGGCATTTCCGACCAGATCGGCGGACTGCCGTCCCTGACGGCGGTGCTGGTGGTGGTGACAGGCATCATAGGGGCAGTGCTCGGGACCAAGCTGTTTGACCTGATGCGCATACGGGACGACAGTGTCCGGGGCATTGCCATGGGTGTGTCGGCCCATGGCATAGGCACTGCCCGAGCCTTTACCGTGAGCGCCCAGATGGGCGCATTCTCGGGTCTCGCCATGGCGTTGTCAGCGTTTGCTACCGCTGTGTTGCTGCCCTGGCTGGTGGATTGGATGGCTGTCTGGCTCTGGAACTGAGGCTCAATCCCGGCTTTTCAGCGGCTCGCAGGTCGCCAGTGACTGAAGCGTCGCAGCCTCTCCCGCATTCTCCGGACATGGCTGCCTTCCCAGTAGGTCTGACAACACCGGGGGCAGTGATAAATACTGTCCAGGTCAAGTTCCGGTAACGGCGGGCTTCCAGGATGGGGACCCTGCTGTAGTGGCGTATTGCAGCGCTTGCAGCGCGAAAAAGGCGACTTGAGCCAGTCCAGATCCAGCCTCCGGGTCAGTTCCCGCAGGTTTTCCTCCTGGCCACCGGTGCCAAGCAGGATCACATAGGCCGGGCCTTCCCGGTGCTGCAACAGTTCACGATCCCGGGTTATAAGCCAGCGGTTCTCGACCACAGCCTGGGCGAGCACATCCCGGTCCACTGCACCGTTGAGCGGTGTTTCAGTGTCGTAGCCCGCAACCCGCAGCCACTCCCCCAGACCTTGCAGCATCTCATCGCAGAGAAACCGCAGAGGGTAGAGAGGGCAGAGCGGCTGTTCCGAAAGCTGTAGCGGTCCAGACACTAGTGCCCACCCTGCATTCCAGGCTGATGTTCCATTATGGTTTAAGCCCCGCCCTCGGTCTTCCGGGGCGGGCAGTGGAACTCGCCCTTCACGCCTTCATCGTCCACGGTCTCGAGATGAACATCGAAACCCCAGAGCCTGTGCACGTGCCGGAGGACCTCACCGGTGGCAGCGCCCATGGGGATGCCGTTGACCGGAATGTGGCGCAGAGTCAGGGAACGGTCACCACGAACGTTGACGTTCCATACCTGCAGATTGGGCTCGCGGAAGCTCAGGTTGTACTGCCGGGCCAGTTTTTCCCGCAGCGTGCGGTAGCCGGACTCGTCGTGAATGGCGGTAATCCGGTAAACCTCTTCCTGATCATCATCGGAGATGGAAAACAGTTTGAGGTCCCGCATCACCTTGGGCGACAGGAACTGATGGATAAAGCTCTCGTCCTTGAAGTTCTTCATGGCGAAATGCAGGGTTTCGATCCAGTCGCTGCCGGCGATATCCGGAAACCAGTGCTTGTCTTCGTCCGTGGGGTTTTCACAGATCCGACGCAGGTCCGTGTAGATGGAGAAGCCCAGGGTGTAAGGGTTGATGCCTGAGTACCACGGGCTGTCAAAGGGCGGCTGGTAGACCACCGCGGTATGGCTTTGCAGGAACTCCAGCATGAAACCGTCAGTTACCAGGCCTTTCTCATACATGCGATGCAACAGTGTGTAGTGCCAGAAGCTGGCCCAGCCCTCGTTCATCACCTGGGTCTGGCGTTGGGGATAGAAATACTGGGCCAGTTTGCGGACGATCCGGATGATCTCCCGCTGCCAGGTTTCCAGCAGAGGCCCGTTCTTTTCAATGAAGTAGAGCAGGTTCTCCTGGGGTTCCTCCGGGAAGCGGGTCTTGCGAAGGGTCTCTTCCTCTTCATCACTGCCCATTTTCGGAATGGTGCGCCACAGATCGTTGAGTCTGCGCTGCTGATATTCTTCACGGTCCTGCTGGCGGCGCTGCTCCTGGGCGGCAGAGATGGGCGAAGGCCGTTTATAGCGGTCGACACCGTAGTTCATCAGGGCGTGGCATGAATCCAGGATCTGCTCCACTGCGTCTACCCCATGGCGCTCCTCGCATTGGGCGACGTAATTACGGGCGAACACCAGGTAGTCAATGATGGCGCTGGCGTCCGTCCAGGTGCGGAACAGGTAGTTGCCCTTGAAAAAGGAGTTGTGCCCGTAGGAGGCGTGGGCAATAACCAGGGCCTGCATGGGCAGGGTGTTTTCCTCCATCAGGTAGGCAATGCAGGGGTCGGAGTTGATGACGATCTCGTAGGCCAGACCCATCTGGCCCCGCTGGTAGCCCTGGGAGGTATTGAGAAATTGCTTGCCGAAGGACCAGTGGTTATAGCCCACTGGCATGCCTACGGAACTGTAGGCGTCCATCATCTGCTCGGCACTGATGACCTCCACCTGGTTGGGGTAGGTGTCCAGGCCAAACTCCGCGGCGCACTTGGCAATTTCCTCGTCGTACTGCTCGATCAGGTCAAAGGTCCATTCCGAGCCCGTGGAGATGGGCCTGACTTCGCTGGGTCGGTCCATGGCATCGGTCATGCGGCTTTCCTCTCGAATAGCTGGCGGAAGACCGGATAGATTTCACTCGGGTCCGCAATCTGCTGCATGGCAAAGCTGTCGGGATTCTCCGCCATCACCTTCTCGTATTCGTACCACAGCATTTGGTGATCCTGGGGCGTGATCTCCACATAGGAGTAGTACTGCACCTGGGGCAGTATCTGCTCGGACAGGATCTTGCTGCAGATCGGCGAGTCATCGTTCCAGTTGTCGCCATCCGAGGCCTGGGCGGCGTAGATGTTCCATTCCGCCGGCGAATAGCGGGCCTTGATGATCTTGTCCATCAGCTTGAGGGCGCTCGAGACAATGGTGCCCCCGGTTTCACGGGAGTAGAAAAACTCTTCCTCGTCCACTTCCTTGGCGCTGGTGTGGTGGCGGATAAACACCACGTCGATGCGCTTATAGTTCTTCTTGAGGAACAGGTACAGCAGAATGAAAAAGCGTTTTGCGATGTCCTTGTGCATCTGGGTCATTGAGCCCGACACGTCCATCAGGCAGAACATGACGGCGCTGGTGGCCGGCTGCGGCTGCTTGAGGTGCTGGCGGTAGCGCAGGTCGATCTCGTCGATGTAGGGAATGCGCTTGAGGTTGGATTTGAGCTTTGCAATCTCAGCTTCCAGTACCTCTATCTGGTCCTTGTGGCTGAAGGCCGGGTCGAGATCATCCGGGGCAGTTTTCAGGGCGGCCAGTTGTGCTTCCAGTTCCCGGATCTTGCGCTTGCGGGCCCCACCGAGGCTCAGCCGCCGGGCATGGGCGCCGCGAAGGGAACGCACCACGTCCAGTTTGGCCGGTACGCCCTGAGTACTGAAACCGGAGCGGACGTACTTGAAGGCCTCGGTGTCCCTGAGCTTCTTGCGGGCCAGGTTGGGCAGCTCAAGGTCATCAAACAGGAATTCGAGAAACTCGTCTTGGGTGATCTGGAAGGCGAACTCATCCATGCCTTCACCGTCCGGGCTGGCCTTGCCATCGCCCTGGCCACCACCGCCGCCACCTGGTGGCTTCGGCAATTCGTCGCCCGCCACGAACTCCTTGTTCCCCGGGTGCACCATTTCTCGCTTGCCGCCCTGGCCATGGTGGAAGATCGGCTCTTCCAGATCTCTGGCTGGAATGCTGACACTTTCCCCGCCCTCCACGTCGGTAATCGAGCGGCGCTGGACGGCGTCTGAAACAGCCTTCTTGATGTGGTGACGGTAGCGGCGCAGGAACCGTTCCCGGTTCACTGCACTCTTGTTCTTGCCATTGAGGCGTCTGTCGACAATGTGGGTCATGCCCATAGTTCTGCTCCAGTTCGGCACCTGACCCCTGCGGCGCCCTATCGGGCGGGCAGGGGGTCTGTCGTTGGGTTCCAGCCTGAGTCCTCTAATGGGACTTGCGAACCCTCAGATACCATTCGGCCAGCAGGCGAACCTGCTTTTCGGTGTACCCCCGATCGACCATCCGGTCTACGAACTGCTTGTGCTTGTTCTGGTCTTCCTGACTGGCCTTGGGGTTGAACGAGATGACGGGCAGAAGATCTTCGGTGTTGGAGAACATCTTCTTCTCGATCACTGCGCGCAGTTTCTCGTAACTCAGCCATGACGGGTTACGGCCCTGGTTGTTGGCCCGCGCCCGCAGCACAAAATTCACTACCTCGTTGCGGAAGTCCTTGGGATTGCTGATACCTGCCGGTTTTTCGATTTTTTCCAGTTCTTCATTGATGGATCCGCGGTCCAGGATCTCGCCGGTATCGGGATCACGGTATTCCTGATCCTGGATCCAGAAGTCGGCATAGGTCACGTAGCGGTCGAACAGGTTCTGGCCGTATTCGCTGTAGCTTTCAAGGTAGGCGGTCTGGATCTCCTTGCCGATGAACTCCACATAGTGGGGCGCAAGGAATTCCTTGATGAACCGCAGGTAGCGGTCCTGCACTTCCGGGGCGTACTGCTCCTGCTCGATCTGCTTCTCGAGAACATACAGCAGATGCACCGGGTTGGCGGCCACTTCGGTGGTGTCGAAGTTGAACACCCGGGACAGGATCTTGAAGGCGAAGCGGGTCGACAGGCCGTCCATGCCCTCGTTGACCCCGGCCGCGTCCCGGTACTCCTGGATCGACTTGGCCTTGGGGTCGGTATCCTTAATGTTCTGGCCGTCGTACACCCTCATTTTTGAGAAAATGCTGGAGTTTTCCGGTTCCTTGGTGCGGGACAGGATCGAAAACTGGGCCAGCATGTTGAGAGTATCCGGCGCACAGGGGGCCCCGTGCAGCGAGCTGTCCCTGAGCAGCTTGCGGTAAATATCGATCTCTTCTGTCACCCGCAGGCAATAGGGCACCTTGACGATGTAGACCCGATCAAGGAACGCCTCGTTGTGTTTGTTGTTGCGGAACGTCTGCCACTCGGATTCGTTGGAGTGGGCCAGAATAACGCCATCAAAAGGCACCGAGCCCATGCCTTCGGTGGTGTTGTAGTTGCCTTCCTGGGTAGCAGTGAGCAACGGATGCAGGACCTTGATTGGCGCCTTGAACATCTCGACGAATTCCAGCAACCCCTGGTTGGCCTTGTTGAGACCACCGCTGAAGCTGTAGGCGTCCGGATCGTCCTGGGAATACTCCTCCAGCATACGGATGTTGACCTTGCCCACCAGAGCCGAAATGTCCTGGTTGTTGTCGTCGCCTGGCTCGGTCTTGGAGACCGCGATCTGGTCCAGCACCGAGGGGTAGCGCTTGACCACGCGGAACTTGCTGATATCGCCACCAAATTCGTGCAGGCGCTTGACCGCCCAGGGCGACATGATGGTCTTCAGGTACCGGCTGGATATGCCGAATTCTTCCTCAAGGATGGGCCCGTCCTCATGGATATCGAACAGTCCCAGGGGGGATTCGTTAACCGGTGAGTCCTTGATGGCGTAGAAAGGCACTTTCTGCATCAGGAACTTGAGCTTTTCGGCAAGTGAGGATTTACCGCCCCCGACAGGCCCGAGCAGGTAGAGAATCTGTTTGCGCTCTTCCAGTCCCTGGGCCGCATGGCGGAAGAAGGAAACGATATTTTCGACCGCCTCTTCCATGCCGTAGAACTCGGCGAATTCCGGGTAGCGTTTGATGACTTTGTTGGAAAAAATCCGGGAGAGTCGCGAATCGCGGGAAGTATCGATACTCTCTGGCTCGCCGATGGCCATTAACATCCGCTCTGCGGCGGTGGCGTACGCCGATGGGTCGTTTTTGCAGATCTCCAGGTATTCCTCCAGGGAATACTCTTCCTCCTGAGTTGATTTATACCTGTCTTTGAAGTGCTGCAGAATGCTCATGAATGCCCCTCACTCGATAGTGTTCAGCTATGGTTCACGGTAAATCCCCGATCGGATTCGGATCGCCTGTGGCGACTCGGTTATGGATGGATGAAGTGGATAGACTCGCAAGACTGGAAGACCCCGCGGAAGGGGAATTCCGGCCTGGATAATTTCAGCTTAGTCCAGACTTAAAAGCTTGGACAGGGGCAGAACTGTTTTGTTTCGTGTTCCTTGTGACAAATTAATGTTGCCTCGTATCCGCATATATCCAGGTTATTTTTTGCAGGGCCTCAGCCTGAGGCAGCGGTATGACGGGGTCTCAGGCGGAACACGGTTTCCGACGCGCCACTGAGTCCCTTGCGTTTGGCAAAGGGGTGATCCTTCGGTAAGAGATTTGTGACTACATGCTCAATTTCGTAGTCCTGGCCATAAAGAGTATGGACTTCCGCATCACTTACGTTAAAGGGCGGGCCTTTCATCTCCTCATTCTGGTAATCGAGTGTAATGAGCAGAATGGCGGCCTGCGCCGGCAGAACGGCGTTCAGATGCTGCACGTATTCGGGCCGCATATGGGGCGGTAACGCAATCAGGGCCGCCCGATCGTAAACCAGCCGCACATGCTTGAGGTCATCGGGCACAAGCTGGAAAAGATCGCCGCACCAGAGCTCCAGGCTGTCGTGAATGAAACGGGTAAAGGGCTGGCCTGGCCGGACCATGGCTTTGGTCTGGCCTTCCTCGAAGAAATCCTTGCAGGCAATTTCACTCAGCTCCACCCCGATCACCGGGTGCCCCTGGTCATGGAGCCACCACATGTCATGGGCTTTCCCGCACAGGGGCACAAAGACTGTCTCATTCCCCTGTTTGACCAGTTCTGGCCAGTGCTCGCGCAGGTAATAGTTCACCGTGCCCTCGTGAAAGCCGATTTCCTTTCGCTCCCAGCGCGCATGCCAGAATTCATGTTCCATAACCTAATCCTCCAATGAGCCTGTTGTACCAGTGTAAACTACCTTTGAGTATAGGAAATCCTGCGTCTTTGCCAGACGCCCTGTCTGAACTGGAGTTTCGCGATGAGAGCTGTATTTCTGGATGCCGGCACCCTTGGAAAGGATGTGGACCTGAACCCGATCCGGCGGGTTGTGGACGACCTGGTTCTCTATGATCACACTAGGCCTGAACAGGTCCATGAGCGTATGCAGGGCTTTGATACTGTGATCACCAACAAGGTGGTGCTGGGTCAGGAGCATTTTGATGCCCATCCGGAACTCGTCCGCATAGCCATAACCGCCACCGGAACCAACAACATTGACCTGAACGCCGCCGAAAAAGCCGGCATCACGGTGGCTAACGTAACAGGTTATGGCCGGGCATCGGTGGCCCAGCACGCCATGGCTTTGATGCTGGCCCTGGCCACCCGGCTTATGGACTACGACCGTGACGTCCGCACTGGCCGCTGGGCGAGAAGCCCCCATTTCTGCCTGATGGACCACCCCATAATGGAGCTGGAAGGCAAGGTGCTCGGGATCGTGGGTTATGGCGACCTGGGCCAGGGACTGGTGGAGCGGGCCCGGGGGTTTGGTATGGAAATACTCCTGGCCGCCCGCCCCGGACAGGAGCCCGGCGAGGTGGACGGCTATCCGCGGATACCATTGGATGAGCTTTTACCACGGGTGGATGTGTTGTCATTGCATTGCCTGCTGACCGAGGAAACCCGTAACCTCATCGGTGCCCGGGAACTCGGTATGCTCCAGCCCCATGCACTGCTGCTGAACACCAGCCGCGGCGGTCTGGTGGATGAGCAGGCCCTGGCGAATGCCCTGCGGGCAGGCAGACTGGGTGGCGCCGGCTTCGATGTACTTACTGAAGAGCCACCGGTCAACGGCAACCCGCTGCTGGCGGACGATATTCCCAACCTGATCATTACCCCGCACTCCGCCTGGGCCAGCCTTGAAGCCAGGCAGCGGGTGGTCGAAATTACCGCACATAATCTACGTTCAGCTACATCCCGTCATAGTCAAGCCTGACCTCACTCCTATGTGTAATGTTTTGTCGTGCCCAATGTAAAACCTGGCAATAGTGGTAGGTTATCAGCTACCCAATAGGGACCTTTCCAACTAACGTTAACCCCCTGTAAGAGTTTCGTAATGTTGTTCGCGGATCGGTGATCAAAGGGAGTTGTCACAGGTTGACCACATGCCCTGATTTTCCGGCTTCTGAACCATCAGGGAGTATCAGTGTGAAAGTTCTTTTCCGTTTCATCTTGGCTGCGGCCCTCGTTGCCATCGTCTCAGGGTGCTCGTCTTTCCAGCACCGTCAACAGATGTCCTCTTTCAATAATGCCTATTCCTCCGGTGACTACGAAACTGCTCTGCAGTCAGTGAGCTTCACCACTGCTGAAGGCGAACTGGTTGATGCCGAAGCCCGGCTGCTCGAACTTCTTCACCAGGGCGAGATGTACCGCCTGACAGGCCAGTATGCGGAAGCAGCGCAAGCTTTTGATCTGGCAGAAGAGGGTATGAAATACCTGGATACAGAGAGCCTTGTTGAAGGGGCAGCCGAAGGCTTTGTAGCGGTCATGGTGAATGATTCCGAACGCGACTATGAAGCGCTGATGTCAGAGGCTGTTTTGGTGAATACCTACAAGGGGCTGGCATTCCTGGCTGCAGGCAACAACGATTATGCGCGAATTGAGTTTAACCGCGCTAACGACCGGACTCGGCGGGCTGTCGAACATTTCCAGAAGGAAATTGCTGAGCAACAGGCTGCTTTGGAAGAGGAAGCCAAGGAAGAAGAAAGCCAGGCATCCATGGTCAATAACAGTCTCAAGCACGAGGGCCTGCATGCTGCCATTGCAGAGAACTATGGGGCGCCCTCTACCTGGTCAGTGTTTCCTGAATTTATTGTGCCTTCCAGTACCTATTTACACGGCATCTATTTCCTGGCCAACGCAGCGGGAGCCGGAGATTTCGAGCGGGCAGCGACTTCTCTCAAGCGGGTAGCAGAAATGAATACTCATAGCAGTCTACTACAGGCCGATGCCGAGTTGGCTGTAGACCTCTCGTCTGGCAAGCGTGCACTCAGCGAACTCGGTCCACAGGTCTGGGTTGTGTACGAAAACGGGTTGGGCCCCGTGCTGGAAGAGACCCGGTTCGATGTTCCTTTATTGCTCCTGCATGGTAATCAGGAAGCGCCAGCCTATTTTGGTATTGCGCTGCCAAAATATGCAAAGCGCTCAGCCGTTCCCGGTTACCTTGGTTTGGTGAGTGGCACCGGAGAAGTAGTTCAAACTGAACAGATTGCAGATATGGGCACGGTTATCCGGACTGAGATGAAAGAGCGTTTTCCTGGTGTTCTCGCCCGTTCGGTAACTTCTGCGGTTATCAAGGCCATTATTCAGAATGAGGCAACTGAACAGTTCGGCGTGATGGGCCAGTTAGGCGCTGCCGCACTCACCATGGCCACCACCCAGGCCGACCTCCGCGGCTGGCAGGCTATGCCGGACCATTGGCAGGCAGCAAGAATAGACCGCCCTGAGAATGGGAGTCTCAACCTGCTTGACCATGAGGGCGCCAGCTTGGGCTCAATCACTATTCCCGAGCAGGACTTCACACTTGTGTATGTCAAACGGCCAACGGCATTGTCACCTGCCACAGTGATTACCATGGATTTGCAGGGCAGGTCGCCTTCTGCGATCGCCCGCTTACCAGAAGTACCTGTTGCTGACCCTGCCCAGGTTTCAAGCACCGAACCAGAACAGGGCTCGGTCCTATGAAAGTCGCGCTGTATCCAGGATTGCTCCTCTTGGTTCTTATTTTAACTGGCTGCGCATCCCAGCCTGAAACCAATCCATTGGTTGAGCGGCAGGAACTGAAAGTGGATCCGGAAGTGATGTACGTGCTGACGGTGACTGAGATTTTCGAGGAGCGCCTGGCCCAGCCCGGTGGTGATAGCCTCCTGCAGATCCAGTTTGCTGTTCAGGCTCACACGGACACCCCTCTCGCCTGGCAGGTAACCTGGTTTGATGCCAGCGGTATGAGAATAAAGGGTGTAGGCGATGGGTATCGTCGGCAGTCGCTACTGACCGGACAAACCCGTTATTTCAAGGCAACGGCACCTCACTCGCGCGTAACCAGCTACCAACTCCATCTCCGTGAACCCCAGTAAGGAAGACCCTATGTTTAGGCATGCTCTCGTATTTTCTACCTGTGTCTTTGTCCTGGGTGGTTGCGCCACTCAGACCCGCTACGTTGATCCGGCAGCCGATGATGGACCAGTAGCAATGACCATGGATTACCGTGATTTTGAAACGGCAGCTACTGCCGCTGTTGAGGACATGCTCGCCAGTGGGTCCGTCAGCAACCCCAATGGCGGCCGGTACATCATGGTGGTGAGTCGTATCACGAATGACACGATGCAGCGAATTGATACTGATCAGCTCACCAAGAAGATCCGTGTTTCCCTTCTGCGTTCCGGCAAGGTGGTAACCACCACAGCCGTTGGCCTGAACGGTGCGGAAGACGAAATGAGCATGCGTGCCCGTGAGCTCCGGGACTCGGCTGAGTTTGATCAGTCCGGTGTCCAGAAGATAGGTACCCTGCAGGCACCCGATCTCAGCCTTTCCGGGAAGATTCTGCAGCGCAACCACAAGGTTGGAAAAGAGCAGCAGGTTGAGTACTACATTCAGCTCTCCCTGACAGACCTGGCGTCAGGCCTGGCGTTCTGGGAAGGCGAAACTCCTATTATCAAGCGCGGCTCCAACGCTTCAGTTTCCTGGTAATCAACCGAGAGATTAAACACCATGGTATTTCGTAGAAAAGTTTTATCGCTGCTGGTGGCAGGGGCTGTTGGTGCAGCTATCGTGACGTCAGCCAACGCCTTTGCAGAGGAGGACTTGAGTGCACAGGTTGAGGCATCTGAGCAGGATGTCACTAAAACCCCTCCATCACCATTCATGGCGGTATCGGAAGTCGATGCTGGCGATGAAAAAGTACAGGAGTTTCTGGAAGCACGGGGCTGGATTCAGGGAGAGTCCGAAAAGAACCCCGGTGGCGGAATGCTGGTCGTCGGAAGCGCATCAGTGGCTGCTGACCCGTCTGATATCAGTTATAGCGAAGCACGGATCCTTGCTACCCAGGAAGCCTTCTTGGGTGCGATGGGCGAGCTTGTTTCCCAGAACGCGGTAGCCGTTGGTGCCCGGATGACTGACCGCTTCATGAAGGACGATCTTCCTGAAGACGTCAGAGACACCACCAGCATTGAAGCCTTCGGTAAAGCGGTGGCGGGTCGGGCTGCTGAGCTCACGGTCCAGGGTCTCAACTCCTTGCTTGAAGAGTTGGGGGCCGACACGTCCGAAATGCCGGAAATGAGTATCGCTGAACGCAAGAACATGCTCTATGACGAGTTTGTTGCAGAAACTACAAAGCGGGCCATGGGTGAATTATCCGGAGTCGGCATCTTCGGGGTTATCCAGGAAGTGGGTGGGTCTGCGGTATCTGATAACGGGCGCGTCACGGTTATCGTTGTGAAGTCGGAGCGTTTTGCTGAATTCGCCCGCCAACTGCGCACGGGTGACGTGGCACCTGGGCAGGCCATTCCGGTAGACGATATTCAGCAGCGCCTGGCAGCGCAGATCAAAGAGAAGACGCCCATGCTGGGGTATTACGGTGTTCAGCCCATGGTTGACGGCCAAGGCAGGTTTGGCCTGGTTTCCTTCGGAATGGCAGGGCCACAGCTGGTGCGGGGAGCTATGGATGAGTATGACGTGGCCGCAGAGCTTGAAGCGTCCCGCAAGAGTGCCAACGCCATGGCTGATGCCTGGTTGGCCCAGTTTGCATCAATGACGGTAAAGACTGATTACGAGGAGATCCGTCGTAAGCTCGTGCAGAAGGTCCGGGAAACCCGTGGCAACGGTCGTACCGAAATCAAGACTTCGACCGGGGTGGGCAAGATGATCAATGAGGTTCTGCAGTCTGAGGCCAATGTGCGACTTCAGGGTGTCCAGGTCGTCGGTCAGTGGAATGCCCAGGATCCGGTTACCGGTCATCCTTACCTTGGGTACGTCAAATACTGGTCCCCAAGCACATCTGCCAAGGCCCAGGGAATCGACAAGCCAGCGCCAGAGCCCAAGAAGAGTGCAGCCACAGAGAATGCCGGCAAGTCGGGTACTGAGCGCTCAGTCAGAAGCACCGGCTCGTTCGGAGAGTGGTAATGAAGTGGCTTCTGGTTTTTTTTGCCAGCTTGATCTCGGTTGGGGCATTTGCTGCGACCGAGATCAGGACAGTGTCTGCGGAATCCACTGGAGTTAACCGGGAAGAGGCCGTCTTCAATGCCCTGGGCGAGGCAGTACGGCAGGTGCGGGGTGCACAGATAAGCGCCAGCCGTCAGGTACAGAGTGCCTTGATGCGCGTTACTGAACGTAGTGATGATGGTCAGGAGCGCAACACCACCCTGTCAGCTTCACAGACCAGTGACATACGTGTCTCATCAAGTGGATTGATCTCTGGCTACCGTGTCCTGTCAGTTTCCGAGGCACCCGGGGGCGGCGGCAAACTTGCCCGGCTTGAAGTGGATGTTCCCGTCTATAAAGCCCCTGGCTCTTCCGCTCAGGACAATCGTTGGCGGATGGCGGTATATCCTGTCGAGGCGGCTCGCTCCAGCTTCCGCCTGGACAGCCAGATATTCACTGCCGAAGATGCGTCAAGGCGACTGACCCATTCGATCTCAGACGCACTGACCCAGTCACGACGTTTTGCCATGCTGGCCCGGGACAGCGAATCAGCCATCTTCGAAGAGCGTTACCGGATGACAGCCAAGGACGTGCCCGTTGCGGAAAAGGCGATGCTGGGCAACACTCTGGGTGCCGAATATCTGGTCGCGACCCGTGCAACGGACCTGTCCCTGGGTTCCAGGGAACTGACCAGCAGCCTGACCGGTGAGAAATCCAGGGTGAGCTCCGGCGCTGCAGTGCTGGAGGTACGCGTTGTGGTGCCTGCTAGTGGCAGCATTGTCTGGAGCCAGACTCTGAATCTGACGGCCGATCAACTGGGCACTCAGCTTGAGGGCACTGACCATTCCGCTCAGAAAGTGTTTGATACGCTGGGCAGGGAAGTTGCCCTTCGGGTTATTGACGCAGTATGGCCCCCCCTGGTTGAAAAGGGCGATGGCGAAGAGTTGATCATCAATCTGGGTGGCAACCTGCTCTTGCCAGGTCAGCAATGGGAAGTATTTTCTCTCGGTAAGCTTGTCAGAAACAGCCACACAGGGGCAAAGCTGGGCCAGGAAGAACAGCGGGTAGCGACTGTGGAAATTACTCGCAATACCCCAAAAATGGCCTATGCCAGGGTGGTTGCGGGTCAGGTTGAGGGAAATGGGCATGTGCTGCGACGCACGGCCAAAGTGAACTCAAAGGAGAACTCTGCGGAATCGATGCGAGGTACCCGCAAGCGCACCTGTCTTCCCATAGACCCCTGCTGAGACATTCCCACCTACGGGGCGGGAGGCGTCCCGCCTGCTTTCCTCCCGCCTTGGAATTAAGCCATACTCCTGTCAGGTTATTTTTGAGTGATTTATTCAATCCTTACCCTGAAATAGGATGATGTGTGGCTTCCCCTCAATTGAAAGAACGCGTGCAGAATGCCGAGGACTGGATTCTCGCCAACCCCAACCCACCGGAAAAGTGGCCCTGGACCTGGCTCTATACCACAGGCCGGACGGCCTACGCGTTGGTCAGGGATGTCATTAATGGCACCCTGACCCTTCACGCCATGAGTCTGGTCTACACCACGCTGCTGAGTATTGTACCGCTGCTGGCCCTGAGCTTTTCGGTGCTCAAGGCCCTGGGCGTCCATCAGCGCATGGAGCCTTTCCTGTATCAGTTCTTCCAGCCCATGGGACCCCAGGGGATACAGATCGCTGAACAGATCCTTGGCTTTGTGGATAACATGAAGGTAGGGGTGCTGGGATCCGTAGGGCTGGGGTTGCTGGTCTATACGGTGATTTCCCTGGTCCAGAAAATCGAGCGTTCATTCAACATGATCTGGCGCGTGCCGGAAATGCGATCCATGGGCCAGCGTTTCAGTAACTACCTGAGCGTTATCATGGTGGGCCCGCTGCTTATGGTGTCTGCCATCGGTATCAGTGCCACTATCTTCGCATCGGACGTAGTTCAGAGCATGGTGGCCATCGAGCCATTGGGTACCATCATCCTGGTGCTTAGCCGTTTCACGCCGTTTTTCCTGGTGTGCGGGGCGTTCACCTTCGTCTACATATTCATGCCCAATACCCGTGTGCGGATCAAATACGCGGCGATTGGCGGGGTCGTGGCGGGTATCGCCTGGCAGGCGGGGGGCATGCTCTTTGCCTCGTTTGTAGCCGGCTCGGCCAAGTACGCTGCCATCTATTCCAGTTTTGCCATTGGTATCATTCTGCTGATCTGGGTCTACCTGAACTGGATGATCCTGCTGCTTGGCGCCAGCATCGCGTTTTACCTGCAGAACCCGGGCGCCATTGCCAAGCGCCGCGATGTGCGTCTTTCCCCCGAGCTCCAGGAAAAAATTGCGCTTACCCTGATGTGGCTGGTCTGTAAGCCGTTCAGCGAAGGTAAGCCGGCGCCCCAACAGGAACAGCTGGAGCAGAGGCTGAGGGTGCCAGGCTCTGTTACCCGGCGTATCAGCGACAAGCTTATTCGTGGCGGGCTCCTATCGCTGGCGGGGCCCGATGGTGACCTGCTGGTACCCGGGCGCTCCCTGGACCTGATCAGGATCGACGACGTGCTGACGGTGGTGCGCAAAGATGAGGATCGTATCGCCCAGCGTCTGCCCCATACCCCACTTTCCGATATGATGGCCCAGACGCCGGCTGAGTCTGAAGGGAAGTCTTTCCGGGAGCTGCTCGACGACTGACCTGACGGACATCGGTGCCAGTCGTGCGGGTGAGGTCAGGCGATGGCCTGTCCGAAAATGAAGACCAACTGCGCCACACCTGCAAAGAAGCCAAGGGCTGAGCCCACCATGATCAGCTTGATTTCGTCTTCCTGGAAGCAGGGCCTGAGCAGGTCCTGAAACTCTTCCGATGACAGCGCAATCATGCGCTCAACCATGATGGTTTTCACCGCCTCCGCCCGGTCATGTTCAAACACCGGGTTGTTGAACGAAGTGCGGGATAGCTCAATGGCCTTTTCGCCCACTTGGTGCTTCAGCGTAGCAAACCCGGTGGGCCCGAACGCCACCTGGGTCAGTGCCTTGCCCATGCCGGTGGTTTCGTCGACCAGGGGCTTGATGTGTTTCTTTACCATATTACGGGCGCGATCCCCGTTAGGCCCTTCGAGAATGGCATTGATAAGATTGCCGACGGTCAGGATTTCATGGGTGACAATGTGGCAGAAGGACTCCGCCACTTCCGGCTGGCGCTTGAGAAACAGCCCCTGTAACCGTACGGGGCCGATTTTCTTGGGATGAAGGGGCCGGAATATCACGTTAAGGGCGATCCAGTTGGTGGCCCAGCCTACCAGCAGGCCAAACACCGGCAACACCCACCAGGCCTGGTAAAAGTACCAGGCCGTCATCTGCACCAGCCCGAACAGAAAGCCGAAATAGAACCCCGAGTTGATGATGAAGCGGAATTCCGCTTCGCCACATTCAAGAAAGATGCGGTTGAGCAGCCGCTTGTCCGCAGCCAGCCGCTCAATCACCATGCCCTTGATGTCCAGCAGGTCTTCGATGTTCTCCGAAAGATCATCGATGAGATTATCGACCAGTTGGGGTATCGACTTGCGGACCCGGTCATAGACCATGCGCCTGGCCGAGGGCGGCAGGTTCTCCCAGAAGGTCGGGTGCTCCTTCAGCATAAGCTCGTCAACGTATTCCTCGGTGCGGGGCTCTACGGTGTGGGTGACGTAGGCGGCCAGCACCTTGGGGTCAATCTGCTGGAAAATCTCCGGCACGGTGCCGATTTTGGAGATGGTTGCATCGACGCTGATGGCGGCCATCTTGCGTGCTTTTGACGGGATAATGCCCTGCCAGCCCAGAAATGGTGGCTTGCCGATGAACTCCAGGGGGTAGAAGGTCATCTTGATGGCTAGCCAGTTGGTGGTCCAGCCGATCAGCGCTGCGATGACCGGAATACTGAGGTATTGCCAGAACTCGGCTGTGGTGAACAGGGATGGCATCGGTCACTCGCGTTCAGGGTGATGGGTCAGGTAGAGCCTTGCCCGGCATCATGTTGGGCGCCAGTGGTATTGTCAATGGCTCCCCCCGCCCGGATCTGGTCGGCATTTGGGCCAAACCGGCCGGCAATGTCTTCGATCAGTGAAAGCAGTACCGGTACCACCAGAAGGATCAGGAATGTACCCACGGCCAGACCGAAAGCGATGCTGGCCGCCATGGGCACCAGGAACTGAGCCTGCAGGGACGTTTCGAACAACAGGGGCAACAGGCCACCAATGGTGGTGAGGGAGGTCAGCAATACCGCCCTGAGGCGTTGGCAGGAAGCCTCCACCAACGCCTCGCGTACAGGCATGCCTTCCTCGCGCAATTCCTTGTAGAAGGTCACTAGTATGATCGAGTCGTTGATCACAATGCCCGAAAGCCCAAACATCCCGAACAGGGACAGGATGGTCAGGTCGATACCCAGCAGGAGGTGCCCCAGAATAGCGCCACACAGCCCGAAAGGGATGGCGATCATAACGGCGATGGGCCAGCTGTAGGCACCGAATACCCAGGCCAGAATAATGTAGATCATGGCCAGACCCAGAACTGCGCCGGCCATCATGTCGGAACCGGTTTCCCTCTGCTCTTCGGCCTTGCCCTTGAAATCGGCTTCAACGCCATAACGGCTGAGGATACCTGGCAGCACATCGTCCTGCAGGTCGGCAATCACCTGGTTGGCGTTGGTAATGCTGGTGTCCACATCGGCGGTAACGCTGACGCCGAGTTGGCCGTCGGTATGGCGAAGCAGCGCCAATCCGCGCCGGGACTCCAGCTCGATCATGTTATCCAGGGGGGCGGTGTCACCCGACGGGGTGACAATGGGCAGACTGCTGAGGGTGCGCTGGAGGTTGCGCTCCGCCTTGGGCAGCATGATGCGGACTTCGATTTCGTCATGATAGTCGTAGAAGACCTGCAGCAGCTGGCCGTCCAGGGCCGCCCGCATCTGGCGTCCCACATCCTCGATGGTAAGTCCCACGGACTGGGCCAGGGGTGTCAGCGAGAACACATATTGCTGTTTGCCCCAGGGCAGGTCATCCAGAATGTCATTGACTCCTTCGTAGTTGCGCAGCGCGTCCTGGATATCTTCCGCCGCCGCCTTAAGGGTGGTCGCATCGCCGCCGGACAGGAAAATGTCCAGGGGCTTGCCCGGTGGCCCGCCCTGGGGACTAGAAATGGACAACTGCTCGATACCTGCCGGTTTGGGCAACGCTTCCCGCCAGGCCCTGATGAATTCCGGGTTGCGGACGTCCCGGGCATCCGGTGTCACCAGCTCGACAGACACCATGGCGTACTGTTCACCCCGTTCCAGACCACGGCCGCCGTCGAATGAAGCCTGGTTAAGCCGCAACAGCGCCACGTCCACCAGGTCGGAGTCGGTCTTGAGCTGCTCATTGACCTGCCAGAGCGCGTCCTCCATCACCCGGCCGTAGGTTTTTACATCCGAAGGCGGCGTACCGGCGGCAAATTTCACACTGGCCACCAGGGTCGAGGTTTCCGGCGTCGGGAAGAAGGTGAACCGCACGTGGCCGGTGGCCACCAGGGCCAGGCTGAGGGCCAGAGCGCAGACGGTTGCGGTCAGCACGGTGCCGCGGTGGTCCAGGCTCCACTGGGCCACTGGACGAAACTGACGGTCCCGGAAATGATCGTACATGGCTTCGAGCTTGCGACGGGTGGCGCTCGGCTCCCGGTGCTGGTGTTTATGGAAGCTGGCGCGCAGGTGGCCGGGCAGAATCAGGAAGCTTTCCACCAGCGAGGCGATGATCACGCAGATCACCACAAACGGAATGTCCCGCAGAATCTGCCCGATAATACCGCTCACCATCATCAGCGGCAGGAAGGCTGCCACCGTGGTGAGCGAAGAGCTCAGCACCGGCACCAGCATGCGCCGGGCACCGCCCTCTGCTGCTTCGAGTGATCGCTCGCCACGCTGGTAATGGGTCATGGCGTCTTCCGCCACCACAATGGCATCGTCCACGATAATGCCCAGGGCCATGATCAGCGCAAACAGGCTGATCATGTTGATGCTGCCGCCATTGAGCCAGAGCACGGCGAGGGCGCCCATGAAGGAAATCGGGATGCCGGCGGCCACCCAGAAGGCAATGCGGCCGTTCAGAAAGATGAACAGGATGCCCACCACCAGAATCAGCCCGCTGATGCCATTTTTCAGCAGCAGATTGATGCGGTCCTGTATCAGTTCGTACTGGCGGTCGAAAGGCAGCAGCTGCATGCCCTCGGGCAGGGCCGGGCGGGTCTCCTCCAGCCAGTCAAGCATGGTGTCAGCGGATTTAAGGGCATCGGCCGACTCGGTGCGCTGCAACTGCATGAGCACCGCCGGCTCGCCCTGATAGTAGATCTCCACACTGTTGTCTTTGGGGCGTAGGCTGATGTCCGCCACATCTCCCAGGGTAAGTCGTTGACCGTCCGCCGTGGTTGCAATGGGCATGCGGGCGAAATCGTCGACGCTGCGGCCTTTTTCCAGGCTGCGTATTTCCCGCACCGATTCTTCCTCACCCACGGTCCCGGCGGGTATGTCCTGGCTCTGGCTGATCACCCGCTGGCCCAGGGACGGCAGGGCCATCCCCAGTTCAGCAATGGACGCACTGCTGACCTCGATGGCGATTTCCCGTTCCGGCAGGCCCGTCAGCTCGACCTTGGCGATGCCCCGGTCCAGCAGTTCCTGTTCATACTGGTAAGCCAGCGGTCGCAAGGCTTCCAGCCGCACCGGGCCGGTCAGCACCAGGGTGGCGATGGGCTCGTTGCGGACGATCTTGGTGATTTCCGGTCGCTCGGCGTCCGAAGGGAGATTGCGGACAAGCCCAACCAGCTCGTTGACCTGGTCCAGGGCGATGCCCATGTCGGTATTTTCTTCGTACTCAATAACAATGCTGCTGAAGCCCCGGGACGAGGTCGAGCGCATCTCGTCAACGTTATCCAGGTTCCGCAGTTCCTGTTCCAGCGGAGTGGTGATTGAGCGGGCGACGTCTTCCGCACTGGCCCCGGGCCAGACCACCCGCACGGTGATGAAGTCGGTGGCGAAGGTGGGGAAGAACTGCCGGTTGAGGTTGGCCAGTGCATAAATGCCGGCCAGCAGCAGGATGAGCATCAGCAGGTTCGCCGCGACCTTGTGCCGGGCAAACCGTCCCAGCAGGTCCTCCCGGTGAGGCACCGGCGTCACGCTCCCGGCTCCGGCTCGATAACGTCAACCTTAAGCCCACGCAGGGCGTTGGGCAGTTGGGTCGTCAGCAGACGGTCACCGCTGGTGAGCTCCTCTGACTGAATCAAGAGCCGCTGGGACCCCTGGTCGAACCGGTCGCCAACAGGACTGACTTCAACCGGTTCCAGGCGTCCGTCGGTGATCCGGTAGACCGTGCTGGAATCGTAGAGGGCTGACACCGGTACGCTGAAGGTGTCGGCTTTTGGCGCAAGGTCGAGGCGCAGGTCCAGGGTTCGGTTGAGCGTAATGGCCGGCAACTGCTCCCGAAAGCGGAACAAGGCATCGACTCCGCCTGCGCCAGCATTGACCTGGCCGCTGAGGCGGTGCAGATTTAGCTCGTGGGTTTTGCCCAGCAGCTCTACCGAAGCACTCAGGGAACTGCCGGCGGCCAGAGCCTGGCGGGCGTCCTCAACCCACCGCATGGGGATCTGGGCCCGAACTTCCAGCCGGTCCGTGGCGTAGAGGGCCACCAGCGGTTCACCTGCCCGTACCCGCTCGCCGGGGCTGACCTGAATGGAAGTCACCACCCCATCGAACGGTGCCTTCACGCGGGTGCTTTCCAGGTCCATGGTGGCCTGGTCCACCAGGGCCCGGGCGCTCTGCAGGCGGGCATCCAAAGACTGAAGACGACTGTTGTGGTTGGCTACTGCCAGGCGCCGGCTGATCAGGGAGAGCTCGGCACTCTGCAATGCCTGCCGGGCCTGATCTGTTCGCGAGCGACTGGTCAGGTTGGACTCGGCCAGGCTCTGCTCCCGCTCAAGGGCGCGCCGGGTAATGGCAACCAGTTCCTGCTCCCGTTCGACGAACTCCTGGTCGGCCTGGTACTGGTTCTTTTCAGTTTCTTTCTGGGCCAGCAGTTCGTCCACTTCGGCCTGGCGCTGGGCCAGCAACAGCTTCACTTCGGTTTCGTCGAGGGCCACGATCAGTTCGCCAGCACTGACCTCCTGGCCTTCCAGTACCGGTATCGCTTCTACATTGGCGGTCACGGATGAGGTCAGGGTAGAGCTGTAGGGGGTTTCAACCCGGCCCAGAAGTCTGAGCTGGGGTGACAGCTCATCGGCCTCAAGGATGGTGACCCGAACCGGCCAGGCCCGTTCTTCCGCGACTTTCTCGGGTGGTGTCGGCCGCAGGGAGGCAAACAGCCAGATCAGCAGCACGGTGAGGCCGATCAGGACCAGCGGGACCACAAAGCGCTTGCTGCGTAACCAAAACCGGGATGAAGCCACGGGGCTGTTCCTGTCTCGAATTCAATGGGGCGAGCACTGCCGGGAGGCGATCCCGGCAAGCTCACGGATTATAGTCGCCGGGCTGGCCGCCGTCCCCCCACAGCCACTGGCATAAAGCCAGAGCGGCCACCGGGGCCGTCTCGGTACGCAAGACTCTCGGCCCCATTGCGGCCGGCAGGAAGCCTGCGGCCTCGGCGCCGGCGATCTCGCTTTCGCTCAGGCCGCCCTCCGGTCCGACCAGCAGGGCCAGGCGCTCTGGCCGGGCGAGGGACGCCAGGCGTTTCTCGGTGCGATGGTGCAGAACCAGCCTGAGGTCGCAGCTCTGGCTGTAATCAAACCAGTCGGCCAGGCTGCGCACCGGCTCGATCGAAGGAACCACAGCGCGTCCGCACTGTTCGGCTGCGCTGATCGCAACGCCCTGCCAGTGTTTCAGGCGCTTGTCTTCACGATCGCCTTTGAGTTTCACCTCGCAGCGCTCACTGACCAGCGGCACGATAGTCGAGACCCCCATTTCCACGCTTTTCTGGATCGCGTAATCCATGCGGTCGCCTTTGGAAATCACCTGGCCAAGGACCACTGTCAGCGGCGACTCGAGCTCATTGGGCTGACTTGGTCCCAGCTCTGCAACTACCTCCTTCTTGCTCACCTCGCTCAGGGTTGCGGGGTAATCGTAGCCATCGCCGTTGAACAGCACCACCATCTGGCCGGGCTGCATGCGAAGCACCTTGGCCACATGCTGGGTGGCAGCCTCATCCAGAATAATACGACTGTCCGAAGCCAGGGGCGCCGGCGTGTATATGCGTGTCACTCTCATGCCTGATCAGTCCGTGGTCGCAATGTCGATGCCTTCAGTGGCCACTTGCGCCAGATGACGGATCTCGTCCTCTGTGATTACATAAGGCGGCATGAAATAGACCACGTTGCCCAGGGGCCTCAACAGCGCCTCCCGGGTCAGCGAATGCTGGTACACCCTCAGGCCACGGCGCTCCTGCCAGGGGAAGGGTGTTTTGTCGGCCCTGTTTTTGACCATTTCGATGGCCAGGGTCATGCCGTGCTGGCGGATGTCGCCCACATTGGGGTGATCGGCCAGGTGGGCCACTGATTCCGCCATGCACCGGGACAGCGTTCGGTTCTGCTCGATCACATTGTCATCACGGAAAATGTCCAGAGTGGCCAGTGCAACTGCGCAGCCAATGGGATTCCCGGTATAGCTGTGGGAATGCAGGAAGGCCCGCATGGTTTCGTAATCGTCATAGAAAGCGTAGTAGACGTTGTCGGTAGTCAGTACCACGGACAGCGGCAGGTAGCCGGCGGTCAGACCCTTCGACAGGCACATGAAGTCCGGCGTGATGCCGGACTGCTCGCAGGCGAACATAGTACCGGTGCGGCCGAAGCCAACGGCGATTTCATCGGCAATCAGGTGCACACCATAGCGGTCGCAGGCCTCCCGCAACTTCGTGTGATAGATCGGATGGTGCATGCGCATGCCGCCGGCGCACTGGATCAGCGGCTCCACCACTACGGCACAGATCTCTTCATGGCGTTCGGCGAGAAGCGTGTCCATAGCCTCGAACTGGCGCAGGGCGTAGTCCTCTTCGGATTCCCCGACTTCGCGGTTGTACGCGTCAGGTGAGGGCGCGGTGATCACTTCCATCAGCAGCGGCTGGTAGGTGTCCTTGTAAAGGCCCACATCACCGAGCGCCAGGGCGCCCAGGGTCTCACCGTGGTAGCTGTTGCCGAGGTTGACGAAATTCTTCTTGCCGGAACGGCCCTGGTTCTTCCAGTAGTGATAGCTCATTTTCAGGGCGGCTTCGATGGCAGAGGAACCGTTGTCTGCGTAGAAACACTTGCTGAGCCCGTCCGGGGTGACTTCGATCAGCCGCTCGGAAAGATTCACCACCGGTTCATGACTGAAACCCGCCAGAATAACGTGTTCAAGCTGCTCGATCTGATCCCGGATGGCGGCGTTAATGCGGGGGTTGGCATGGCCGAACAGGTTGACCCACCAGGAGCTGACCGCATCAATGTAGCGATTGTTCTCGAAGTCCTCCAGCCAGACACCTTTGCCGCGACGAATGGGTATCAATGGGAGCGACTCGTGGTCCTTCATCTGGGTGCAGGGATGCCAGACGGACTTGAGGTCTCGGGCGACCAGGTCGGCGTTGCGCATGGTGACTCCTGTTAGTGGATCGCTGTTCAAGCGGCCCATGATACTGGTGCCGGGGTCAGGTATGCCAGTACTAACCGGTACCGGGGTGGGCACTGTGCTGCCTACTCTGCCGGGTTGGCGACGGCGGCCTGACTGCCATGCCCGTAACCGGCGCAGGCACGGCCAATGCGGTGGTATGCAGCTCCTTCCACAATCCGGTTATCGGTTCACTGGAGGTGCAAAATGCAGCTGGAAATGACACACAAGTATGACAACGGCCTCGAGCAGGTGCTGGGCGCTTTTTTTGATGAAGGCCATATTCGGGAAAAAAACCAGCGACTGGGATCCCGCAACGTCCGGATTGCCGAGCTGACCCGGGACGGTGGCTCGGCCAAGCTGGTGGTGGAGCGGGAAGTGACCAGTTCGGTTGAGGTGCCGGGTGTGTTGGCGTCCTTTCATCGCGAATGGAACCGCGTGCGACAGGAAGAGCACTGGTTTCGCAAGGACGACGGCGAGTGGCACTGTGAATTCCGCGTTCGCATTGATGGCGTGCCCGCAAAGATCAAGGGCAACATGCGACTGCAGGGATCAGACAACACCTGCACCAACCAGGTTACGCTTTCGGTGCGCTGCGATGTGCCTCTGCTTGGCAAAAAGCTGGCAAAGTTTCTTGTGGAGGATTCCCGCCACAAAATCGAGCGGGAGTATGGTACTACCCGGGAGATGCTCTAACCTCCCCGGGCAGCACCACGGTTTCAGTGCTTGAGCACCCGGGCCAGGAAGGACTGGGTCCGTTCGTTCTCGGGGTTGTCGAACACGGCCTCGGGCTTGCCCTGCTCAACAATCTGGCCCTCGTGGATGTAGATCACCCGGTCAGCCACCTCCCGGGCAAAGCCCATCTCATGGGTGACCACCATCATGGTCATGCCTTCCTTTGCCAGTTCGCGCATGACATCCAGCACTTCGCCGATCATTTCCGGGTCCAGAGCGGAAGTGGGCTCATCGAACAGCATCAGTCGTGGGTCCATGGCCAGGGCCCGGGCAATGGCCACCCGTTGCTGCTGGCCGCCGGAGAGCTGGGACGGGTACTTCTCCGCCTGGTTGGCAATGCCGACGCGCTCCAGCAGGGCCATGGCCCGTTTTTCGGCTTCGGACTGGGAAGCATCCTTGACCTTCATGGGGGCCAGCATGACGTTCTTCTTAACTGTCAGGTGGGGGAACAGATTGAACTGCTGGAACACCATGCCCACCTGTTTGCGGATGATGGCAAGCCCTTTCTGGCTTTGGCCTTTCGGTGCCAGGGGCTCGTTATCCACTACCAGTTCCCCGGAACCATACTCTTCCAGGCCATTGACGCAGCGGATCAGGGTTGATTTGCCCGAGCCACTGGCGCCAATGATGACCACCACTTCCCCAGGCTCAATGCTGAGATCGATATCCTTCAGGACATGAAGATCACCGAAGTGCTTGTTCAGGCCCTGCATTTTTACAATGTGAGTCATCGCAGACGCTCTCTCCAGTTAATCAGGTAGATGCTACACCGCGCCTTTCCAGTAACCGCAGCATCAATGACAGGGACAGGGTGATGCACAGGTACATGATGGCCACGACGAAATAGACCTCAAAGGCGGTAAAGGTATTGGCGATGTACACCTGACCCTGGCGCACCAGCTCGCCTACGCCAATCACCGAAAACAGCGAGGTATCCTTGATGCTCACGATGGCCTGGTTGCCCAGAGGCGGAATCATGCGTCTGAACGCTTGGGGCCAGACGATGGACCAGAAGGTCTGGGTGCGGGAAAGACCCAGCGACAGCCCGGCTTCGCTCTGGCCGCGGTCAATGGACTGGACACCACCCCGGACAACTTCCGAGATATACGCACCTGAGTTCAGGGCGATGGCTGCGATACCCGCGGTCAGCGGGTCGATAGGTCCGCCGATCAGGTCCGGCAGGCCATAGAAGATGAACAGTACCTGCACCAGGATGGGGGTGCCCCGGAAAATCTCGATATAGGCCGTGGCCGGCCAGCGCAGGAACCATTTTTTATTGATGCTCAGCAAACCGAAGAAAATACCCAGCATGAAGCCGATGGCAAGGCCGCCAAAGGAGATCAGAAGGGTATAGGGAATGCCTTTTAGCAGGAACGGGATCGAATTGATGGCCGCCTGCCAGTCAAACTGAAACTGGAATTCCACAGTTCGGACTCCCTGCCGAAGGTGAGAAGTAAGGCGCCGGGCCAGGCCCGGCGCGGGACAAAGTCTTTACCCTGCCGTTACTCTTCTTCGGGCATTTCGCCGAACCACTTCTCGTAGATGTCCTTGTAGGTGCCATCTTCCTTCATGCTGGCCAGGGCTTTATTCACATCTTCGACCCACTCGCTGCCGTCTTTCAGGGCGATGCCGTATTGCTGGCCTTCATACAGCTTGCCAACGGTCTTGACCTTGCCTTCGCCCTTGGTGCTGGCGAAGTAGCCGACATTCGGTGCGTCGTAGAAGACGGCATCCACATTGCCGGACATCAGCGCCATGTACATGTCGGAGCTGCCGGGGTAGGGGGTTACACCGTCGTTATCATCCAGTTCCTTGGTCAGGAAGTCGTAGCTGGTGCTACCGATCTTGGTGCCGACCTTCTTGCCTTCCAAGTCTTCCAGCTTTTCGATGTCGTCGTTGTTCTTGCGGACCAGGATGCGAAGACCGGAATCGTAGTAGGGGTCAGAGAAATCGACGATTTTCTCACGCTCTTCGGTAATGGTAATGCCGGCGATGGCTATATCAACATTGCCAGTTTGAAGTGCCGGAATGATACCGTTGAAATCCATGGTATTGAGTTCATAGTCGAAACCGGCCCGGTCAGCGACTTCAGCAATGATTTCCATGTCGAAACCGATCATCTCCTCGGTCTCCGGGTCCATCATTTCGAAGGGAACAAAACTGGGATCCGTCACCACCCTGAGTTCTTCCGCATTCAGGGCCGTGGTACTCACGCTCAGGGCAACGGCGGCGCTGAGGGTCTTAAGCCATTTGCTTTTCATATTGTCTCCTTGACATTTTTTGGGCGCCCCTGGGGTAGATGTTCGCGGGGCGACGGCTTGTTGGCAGCAGGTGGCTGCTGGTAACAGTCTAGACTATGGACAGACCAGGGCCAGAAAATCAAATAACAGGGCCTTTTCCGAGCCCAAAAAAAACGCCAGCATCAGCCGGCGTTTTTAAAGTCAGAGCCCGAAACAGGACGGTCAGAACGCGATCTTGTCCCGCTGGCCCAGCCCCAGGTTGTTCCAGATGTTAATGCTGGGTTCCACCTGGTTCAGGGTATAGAAATGCAGACCCGGCGCACCGGCTTCCAGCAACTTGCCGCACATGTCGGTGAGCAGTTCCTCGCCGAACTTGCGGATGCTGTCGCTGTCGTCGCCATAGGCTTCCAGTTGCTTGCGAATCCAGCGCGGGATCTCGGCACCACACATCTCGGAGAACCGCACCAGGTTGGAGTAGTTCACGATCGGCATGATGCCGGGCACCACGGGAATGGTTACGCCCATTTTCTCCAGCCGGTCAACAAAGTAGAAGTAGCTGTCAATGTTGAAGAAGTACTGGGTAATGGCACTGTTGGCGCCAGCCTCCACCTTGCGGGCAAAGTTTTTCAGGTCTTCTTCGGCATTGCGGGCCTGGGGATGGAATTCCGGGTAGGCCGCCACTTCTATATTGAACGCGTCGCCGCTGTGCTGGCGGATAAAACTGACCAGGTCGTTGGCGTAACGCAACTCACCGGCTGCCCCCATACCCGAGGGCATGTCGCCCCGAAGGGCGACAATCCGGCTGATGCCATGCTCCCGGTACAGGTCCAGCAGTTCAGCGATACTTTCCCGGGTCGAGCCGATGCACGACAGGTGCGGCGCCGCCGATATGCCCTGCTTGTGCAGGCTCAGGACGGTATCCACGGTCCGGTCGCGGGTGGACCCGCCGGCACCGAAGGTGACCGAGAAAAAATCCGGGTGAACCTCTGCCAGTTGGTCCCGGACAGCCTGGAGCTTGTCCCGGCCCTTGTCGGTCTTGGGCGGGAAGAACTCGAAGCTGAACCGGCGCTTGAACTGCTTTTGAGATTGCATGGCTTCGCTCTCGCTTAGTACTTGTAGACTAGTACTTGTAGATTAGTACTTGTAGGACTCAGGCTTGTAGGGGCCTTCCACCGGTACGCCGATGTACTTGGCCTGATCCGGGGTCAGTTTGGTCATGACGCCGCCAAACCCCTCCACCATGGCCCGGGCCACTTCTTCGTCCAGCTGCTTGGGCAGAACCTGAACGTAGACTCCCTTGGCACGCGCATCTTCCGGCAGGTCGGCAAACTTGCGCTCGAACAGGTGCATCTGGGCCAGAACCTGGTTGGCAAAGGAGCCGTCCATGATCCGCGACGGGTGACCGGTGGCGTTACCCAGGTTCACCAGACGGCCTTCGGACAGCAGGAGCAAAAAGTCGTTGGCGGCCTTGTCGCGGTAGACCACGTGCACCTGCGGTTTGACCTCGTCCCACTCCCAGTTCTTGCGCATGAAAGCCGTGTCGATTTCGTTGTCGAAGTGGCCGATGTTGCACACCACGGCGCCGGCCTTCAGGGCCTTCAGCATGTTGGAGTCACAAACATTAACGTTGCCGGTGGTGGTCACCAGCAGGTCAGTGTTCTGGAGAAGCTCCCGGTTGATGCCGGCTTCGGTTCCGGTGTTGATGCCGTCCTTGTAAGGGGACACCACTTCGAAACCGTCCATGCACGCCTGCATGGCGCAGATCGGGTCGGCTTCGGTGATCTTCACGATCATGCCTTCCTGACGCAGGGAGGCAGAAGAGCCCTTGCCCACGTCGCCGTAGCCGATGACCAGCGCTTTCTTGCCGGCCAGCAGGTGATCGGTGGCGCGCTTGATGGCATCGTTCAGGCTGTGACGGCAGCCGTACTTGTTATCGTTCTTGGACTTGGTGACCGCGTCGTTCACGTTAATAGCAGGCACTTTCAGGCTACCTGCGCGAAGCATTTCCTGCAGGCGGTGAACCCCGGTAGTGGTCTCTTCGGTGACACCATGGCACTTGCTCAGGATTTCCGGGTATTTTTCATGGAGCAGGGCAGTCAGGTCGCCGCCGTCGTCCAGAATCATGTTCGGCTCCCAGCCGGCTACATCGGCGCCGACGGTACGCTCAAGGCACCACTCGTATTCTTCGTCGGTCTCGCCTTTCCAGGCAAATACCGGAATGCCCTGGGCGGCGATGGCGGCTGCCGCGTGGTCCTGGGTAGAGAAGATGTTGCAGGAAGACCAGCGCACGCTGGCGCCCAGCTCGATCAGGGTTTCAATAAGAACGGCGGTCTGGATGGTCATGTGGATACAACCCATGACATTGGCGCCCTTCAGCGGCTGCTCGCTCTTGTAGCGCTGGCGCAGGGCCATCAGGGCCGGCATCTCGCCTTCGGCGATGGAGATTTCCTTGCGGCCATAGCCAGCCTCGGAAATGTCACGGACCTTGTAGCCTGCAAAGCTTTTCAGTTGTTCTGCTGGAGTGCTCATGGTGGTGCTCCTCAGTGTTGAATCTTGTGGGCCGGGAAGCGTTAGCCGCTTCCGGCTCTTAATTTGGCTTTTGAAGTCAGGGGCCCGATAGACGTTTAAACGCCCGCAGCGTCCTTCAGTGCAGCAGCCCGGTCAGTCTTCTCCCATGGGAAAGCGATAAAGGTCTCGTTCCCTACCGTCATTTCATAGGGCTCACGGCCGAAGTGACCGTAGGCCGAGGTGGCGCGATACATGGGGTGCAGCAGGTCCAGCATGCGGGTGATGGCATAGGGGCGCAGATCGAAGTGATCGCGGACCAGGTTCGCCATACGGCTTTCGCTGATCTTGCCAGTACCAAAGGTGTTGATGGAGATAGACGTAGGCTGTGCCACCCCGATCGCATAGGAAATCTGGATCTCGCAGCGGTCCGCAAGGCCGGCGGCGACGATGTTCTTGGCCACGTAACGGCCGGCGTAGGCAGCCGAGCGATCCACCTTGGACGGGTCCTTGCCGGAGAAGGCACCGCCACCGTGGCGGGCCATACCGCCGTAGGTATCCACAATGATCTTGCGACCGGTCAGGCCGCAGTCACCAACCGGGCCGCCGATCACGAACTTGCCGGTGGGGTTGATATGGAATTGGGTGTCCTTGTGGAGCAGCTCGGCCGGAATCACGTGCTTGACGATCAGTTCCATGACCGCTTCCTTGAGGTCGTCCATGGACACGTCTTCGTCATGCTGGGTAGACAGCACGATGGCATCGATGCCGCTGACCTTGCCATTCTCGTAGCGACAGGTGACCTGGCTCTTGGCGTCCGGGCGCAGCCAGGGCAGCAGGCCGCTCTTGCGGGCCTCGGCCTGACGCTCGACCAGGCGGTGGGCGTAGCAGATCGGCGCCGGCATCAGCACGTCGGTTTCATTGCTGGCGTAGCCGAACATCAGGCCTTGGTCACCGGCACCCTGGTCTTCCGGCTTCTGGCGGTCAACGCCCTGGGCAATGTCCACTGACTGCTTGCCGATGATGTTGATGACGCCGCAGGTATCGCCGTCAAAACCGACTTTTGAGGAGGTATAGCCCACATCCTTGATTACAGAGCGAACCAGGTCTTCCAGATCTACCCAGGCGGAGGTGGTGATTTCACCGCCAACAATGGCAACACCGGTCTTGACCATGGTTTCACAGGCGACCCGGGCGTTGGAGTCCGATTCCAGAATCTTGTCCAGGACGGCGTCGGAAATCTGGTCGGCCAGTTTATCCGGATGGCCTTCAGAGACCGATTCGGAAGTAAAAATGCTGTAATCAGACATGCGGTTTTGCTCCTCTGTGAGCGGTTAAGATTGAGCCTGTCAGTTGCCTGTGTAACTCAGCGGTTTCTATGTATATCAAAATGTTTTGATATGTAACTATACGTATGTCTCAGCTGGCGCCAGAGACCTTCCAGAACTCCCGGACCTGCACCTGGAAGCCGTTGCGCAGGCCTATAAACAGAGTTTCACCCGGGGTCAGGCCGGCTTCGGTGGCCCAGGCGGTGAGCTCCTCGGGCTCGAACCCGAGCCAGAGGTCGCCGCAGTTCTCGGTCGCCCATTCCTGGCCGTGCCGGCACAGGTCGCTGACCACCAGGCAGCCGCCGCCATTCATCAAGGCAGCTGCATCCAGAAGTATGTCCGCCGGGCTGGGTACGTGGTGCAGCACCATGTTGGCGACCACCAGGTCAAAGTTGTCGCCCCGGGCCAGCAGGGTGTCGGTCACCCCTTCTATAAGGTCCACGTTATTCAGCTTTTCTTTGATACATGTGCGGGTGGCCTTTGCAAGCATGTCCCGGGAGTTGTCCAGTGCCACCACGTGCGGACAGATCCTCGACAGTACCGGCAGGAAGCCACCTTCGCCGGGGCCGATTTCCAGAGCCGACTGCCAGTTCTGGCGGGCAGCCCGCTGCTCAATCAGTTCCGCCACCGGCCCGGCATAGAGCTCAAACGCCGCGATCAGCTCCTGCTGCTCCCGGAACTGCTCCGCATGGCGGGCAAAGAACGCCTGGGACTGGCTTGCCCGCTGGGACCGGATGGCCTGTATCCGCAGCTGCAGGTGCTCGGGCAGCGGTATCCTGTCCACCATGGTGAAAATCTGCCGTATGGTCTGGTCCGCCAGTCTGGTGATTTCCAGATGCACCGGGCGCCGGTAGAAGATGGCGTTACCTTCCCGCTGGGGCTCCAGCAGTCCCGCCTTGTGCAGCACCTTCAAATGATGACTCATGCCGGACTGGCGCATGTCGAATAGCTGACTCAACTCCAGTACCCCGAAGGTATCCCGGCGTAACACCCGCAGGATCTCCAGGCGCAGGGGATCGCCACTGGCCTTGTAGATCGGGGCCAGTACATCGGCAGAGGATGGCTCTGCGGACGTCGTGGGGGCTTCTTTGGCGGTGAGATTGGTCATGGGAAGAGAGTGTAGTGGCGAGAGACGGGTCGATCAATAGCAATATCAAAATAATTTGATATAGTTCTCCGGCCCGTTAAGGCCGGGACTCTTGCCTTCCCGCAACGCCCCAGTATGCACACTGATTTGCTCCGGTGGTCACTAATCGGCGAAAATACGCGCCTTATTTTTTGTACGATCTACCCCATGCCCCTCGCAACTGGAGAAACAGTCAATGCCGTCTCGTAAACAACTCGCCAACGCCATCCGTGCGCTCAGCATGGATGCGGTTCAGAAGGCCAAGTCCGGGCATCCGGGTGCGCCCATGGGGATGGCAGATATCGCTGAGGTTCTGTGGAACGACTACCTGAGCCACAACCCGGCCAATCCTGACTGGGCCAACCGGGACCGCTTCGTGCTGTCAAACGGGCACGGTTCCATGCTGCAGTACTCGCTGCTGCATCTGAGTGGCTACGACCTTTCCATGGACGACCTGAAGAATTTCCGGCAGCTGCATTCGCGCACGCCCGGCCATCCGGAATACGGCTACACGCCAGGCGTCCAGACCACCACCGGTCCCCTGGGGCAGGGCATCGCCAACGCCGTGGGCTTTGCGCTGGCGGAAAAGACCCTGGCGGCCCAGTTCAACCGGCCGGGTCATGAGATTGTTGATCACTACACCTACGCTTTCCTGGGCGACGGCTGCCTTATGGAAGGTATCTCCCACGAAGTGGCCTCCCTCGCCGGTACTCTGGGGCTTGGTAAGCTGGTGTTTTTCTACGATGACAATGGCATTTCCATCGATGGAGAGGTTGAAGGCTGGTTCACCGACGATACCCCCAAGCGGTTCGAATCCTACGGCTGGCAGGTTATCCCGGCCGTCGACGGCCACGACGCCGATGCGGTCAAGGCGGCCATTGAAGCTGCCCGGGCCAATACCGCCCAGCCCACCCTTATTTGCTGCCGCACGGTAATCGGCTTCGGAGCGCCCAACAAGCAGGGTACCGAAAGCTGCCACGGCGCGCCTCTTGGTGACGAGGAAGTCGCCCTGGCCCGGGAAAACCTGGGCTGGAAGCACGGTCCTTTCGAGGTGCCGGAAGACGTTTACGCAGGCTGGGACGCCAGCAAAAAAGGCGCTGCCGCAGAGAAGTCCTGGCAGAAGGCCTTTGATGCCTATAAAAAAGCTGAACCGGAGCTGGCGGCAGAGTTCGAGCGGCGCATGAGTGGTGAGCTGCCAAAGGACTTCGCGGAAAAAGCCACCGCCTATATCCGTGCCTGCCAGGACAAGGGCGAGACCATTGCCAGCCGCAAGGCGTCCCAGAATACCCTGAATGTATACGGCCCCATGCTGCCCGAGTTGCTGGGAGGCTCTGCCGACCTGGCCGGCTCCAACCTGACCATCTGGAACGGCAGCAAGGGTTTGACCAGAGACGATGCCAGCGGTAACTACATCTATTACGGTGTGCGCGAGTTCGGCATGGGCGCGATCATTAACGGCCTGGCCCTGCACGGCGGTTTCGTACCCTACGGCGCCACCTTCCTGATCTTCATGGAATACTGCCGCAACGCCGTGCGCATGGCGGCATTGATGAAGCAGCGCGCCATTATGGTGTTCACCCATGACTCCATCGGTCTGGGTGAAGACGGTCCTACCCACCAGCCGATAGAGCAACTGGCCAGCCTGCGCACCACCCCAAACATGAGCGTCTGGCGTCCGGCGGATGCGGTTGAATCCGCGGTCGCCTGGAAGGCAGCCCTCGAGCGTAGCGATGGCCCGTCTGCCTTGGTGTTCTCACGTCAGGCTCTGCCTCACCAGGCCCGCGATGACAAGCAGTTGGCCAATGTCGCCAGGGGCGGCTATGTACTTTCAGACAGTGACGGCACGCCCGAACTGATCCTTATCGCCACCGGTTCCGAAGTGGGCCTGGCCCAGGACGCGGCTGATGTTCTGCGCGACAAGGGTCGCAAGGTCCGGGTTGTGTCCATGCCATCGACCGACGTCTTTGAAGCTCAGAGCGCCAAGTACAAGCAGCAGGTCTTGCCCCTGGACGTGACCAACCGTATCGCCGTTGAAGCAGGCATCGAGGACTACTGGTACAAGTACGTGGGCCTGGACGGTCGCATTGTTGGCATGAGCAGCTTTGGTGAATCAGCGCCGGCAGGGGAGCTGTTCAAGGAGTTCGGTTTCACGGTAGACAACCTGGTTTCCGTGGCCAAGGACCTTCTGGATAATTGATGAGTCGACCCAAGGCGCCCTATCGTATCGCGATCAATGGTTATGGCCGTATTGGCCAGTGTGTGCTGCGCGCGATCTACGAAAACGGCTACCGGGACCGTCTACAGGTGGTGGCGATCAATGAGCTGTCGGATATCGACACCATCGCCCACCTGACCAAGTATGATTCGACCCATGGGCGTTTCCAGGGCGATGTCCGGGTTGAAGACGAGGTACTGATCATCAACGGCGATCGTATCGAGGTGGTCAGTCAGGAAGATCCGTCCCATTTGCCCTGGGGTCTCCTCAGGGTGGATCTGGTGTTGGAATGCTCCGGCTCGTTTTCCAGCCGCGATACCGCCGAGGTTCACCTGGGTGCCGGAGCCGGCCGGTTACTTTTTTCCCAGCCGGCGGAATCCGATGTGGACCGAACGGTGGTGTTCGGTATCAATGAAGGCGACCTTCAGGTGACCGACCGGATCGTTTCCAGCGCCTCCTGTACCACCAACTGCATCGTGCCGGTGATCAAGGCGCTGGACGAGGCATTGGGCGTGGAGTTCGGCAACACCACCACCATCCATGCCGCCATGAACGACCAGCCGGTCATTGATGCCTACCATCATCAGGACCTGCGGCGCACCCGCAGCGCACTGCAGAACATCGTGCCTGTGGATACCGGCCTGGCCCGGGGCATAGAACGCCTGCTGCCGGAGATGGAAGGGCGGTTCAGTTCGGTCGCCATGCGTGTACCCACCATGAACGTGTCTGCCATCGACCTCACTGTGAACGTCCGGGAAGCGACCACCATCGAGGCGGTGAATGACCTGCTGAAGGAAGCCGCCTCGGTAGGGCCGCTACGTGGCATCCTGGGCTACACCGATGAATTGCTGGCCAGCTGTGATTTCAATCACGACCCGCGCTCGGGCATTGTGGATGGTGGTCAGACCCGGGTGACCGGCGGGCGGATGGTAAAAGTGCTGTGCTGGTTTGATAACGAATGGGGTTTTGCCAACCGCATGCTGGATGTGAGCCGGAGTTGGCTCTGCCTGCAGGACGACGGTGAGGCCGACAAATGATCAATGGACGCTGTCAGGACACCCGGGCGCAAGACCTGGGAGGCAGCCCTTGTGCTCTGGGTGAGCAGTCTGGTCACGGATCAGATGCCTGAATTCAACCCTGACAATTAAGGAAGAGAAGCATTATGGCCATTAAGAAGATGACTGATCTGGATCTTGCCGGTAAGCGCGTGCTAATCCGGGAAGACCTCAACGTGCCGGTCAAGGACGGCAAGGTCACCAGCGACGCCCGTATCCGTGCCTCACTGCCCACCATCAAGGCAGCTATCGAAGCCGGCGGCCGGGTCATGCTGATGTCCCACCTGGGCCGACCGGAAGAGGGTGTGTTTGACGAAGCCTCCTCCATGAAACCGGTGGCGGAGCACCTGTCCGGCCTGCTGGGTCAGGAGGTCCGGCTTGCCAAGGATTACCTGGACGGCATTGAGCTTGCGGACGGGGAAGTGGTGCTGTTCGAGAACGTCCGTTTCAACAAAGGCGAGAAAAAGGATGATGAAGACCTGGCCCGCAAATACGCTGCACTGTGCGACGTCTATGTGATGGATGCGTTTGGTACTGCCCACCGCGCCCAGGCTTCGACCCACGGTGTTGCCCGGTTTGCGCCGGAAGCCTGCGCCGGCCCCTTGCTGGCGGCTGAACTTGAAGCCCTGACCAAGGCCCTGGATGCGCCCACCCAGCCGGTGGTGGCCATTGTCGGAGGCTCCAAGGTGTCCACCAAGCTCGACGTGCTCATCGCCCTGTCCCGTATCTGTGACCAGTTGATCGTCGGCGGCGGTATAGCCAATACTTTCCTGGCCGCGGCCGGTTATTCTGTCGGCAAGTCTCTGTGCGAGCATGACTTGGTCGAAACCGCCAAAGAGATTGCCGGCCGCGTGAACATCCCGCTGCCCAGGGACGTTGTGGTTGCGAAAGCGTTCTCTGAAGACGCCGAAGCGGTGGTCAAGGCCATAGACGATGTGGCAGACGACGAGATGATTCTAGATGTCGGTCCCCAGACCGCCAGCGAGTTTGCCCAGTTGCTCAAGTCGTCCAGGACCATACTGTGGAACGGACCTGTGGGTGTGTTCGAGTTCGAGCAGTTCGGTCATGGTACCAAGGCTTTGGCCCATGCCATCGCTGAAAGTGATGCCTTCTCTCTGGCCGGCGGTGGTGATACCGTCGCGGCCATCGACAAGTACGGCATTGCTGATCAGATTTCCTATATTTCCACTGGGGGAGGTGCCTTCCTGGAGTTTGTGGAAGGTAAAGTGCTGCCAGCGGTTGCGGTTCTGGAAGAACGCGGCCACTGACATGCGATAGCGCCGGGCCGCATCTGGAGGCCCGGCAGTAGATTGTATTAACGAGGAGATTTTTCATGGCCCTTATTTCGATGCGCCAGTTGCTCGACCATGCAGCTGAGCATGGTTACGGAGTGCCTGCGTTCAACGTCAACAACCTTGAACAGATGCGTGCAATCATGGAGGCGGCCGACAAGACCGACTCCCCGGTGATCGTGCAGGCGTCCGCCGGCGCCCGCAAATACGCCGGTGCCCCGTTCCTGCGTCACCTGATACTGGCGGCGGTGGAAGAGTTTCCTCATATTCCGGTGGTCATGCACCAGGATCATGGCACCAGCCCGGCCATCTGCCAGCGGTCGATCCAACTGGGCTTCAGCTCGGTGATGATGGACGGCTCCCTGGGCGAAGACGGCAAGACGCCCATGGATTACGAGTACAACGTGGATGTCACCCGTCGTACCGTGGACATGGCCCACGCCTGCGGCGTTTCTGTGGAAGGCGAGCTGGGCTGCCTGGGTTCCCTGGAGACAGGGCAGGCCGGTGAGGAAGACGGCATTGGTGCAGAAGGCACCCTGGATCACAGCCAGATGCTAACCGATCCCGAGGAAGCGGCCGACTTCGTCAAGAGAACCCACGTGGACGCCCTGGCCATCGCCATCGGCACCAGTCACGGCGCCTACAAGTTCACCCGGCCACCGACCGGTGACATCCTGGCCATCGACCAGATCCGCGCCATCCACAAGCGCATTCCGGACACCCACCTGGTCATGCACGGCTCCAGCTCGGTGCCCCAGGAGTGGCTGGAGATCATCAACCAGTACGGTGGCGAGATCCCCGAAACCTACGGCGTGCCGGTGTCCGAAATCGTCGAGGGTATCAAGCACGGGGTTCGCAAGGTCAACATCGATACCGACCTGCGTCTGGCAAGCACCGGCTCCATCCGGCGTTTCCTGGCCAAGAACCCGGCTGAGTTCGACCCGCGGAAATACCTGAAAGAGTCGGTCAAGGCGATGAACGAGGTGTGTGTCGCCCGTTACGAAGCCTTCGGCACCGCCGGTAACGCCAGCAAGATCAAGCCCATGAACCTGGAGGAAATGTTCGGACGCTACGAGCGTGGCGAGCTGGATCCCAAAGTAAACTGAGTTCTGAACGGGTTGGCCTGAGCCCGGGCGATTTCGCTCCGGGCCAGGCAGCTCAGCCTTCTGCCCGGCTTGCCGGGTTCCTGCCTCTCTGTAATTGCCGCTTTTCCTGACCCCAGTCAACACTCCTTCTCCGCCCCGACTTGTATTCTCAGGCATTGCATCAATTGTATCGGGTAGAGAACACAGCCTGTTCTGGTTGTTTTACTGTTCAAACGCGAGGCAGCAATGGACTTCAAGGATTACTACTCAGCGCTTGATGTGAGCGAGTCGGCGTCGTCCGAGGAGATCAAGAAGGCGTACCGCAAGCTGGCGCGGAAATACCATCCCGATGTCAGCAAGGAGCCCAACGCCGAGGACCGCTTCAAGGATATCGGTGAAGCCTACGAGGTACTGAAAGACCCGGACAAGCGGGCAGAATACGACCAGTTGCGTAAATACGGCGCCCAGAGTGACGGCTCCTTCGAGCCACCTCCCGGCTGGCAGAGTCGGTCGCCCTTTGGCGGTGGTGGTTACACCGAAGCCAATGCTGAACAGTTCAGTGACTTCTTCGAATCCATATTTGGTGAAGGCGGCCGCCGCCGTGGTGCGGGCCCGGGCGGCTTCGGTTATAGCCAGAGCATGCGGATGCGGGGGGAAGATGTGCACGCTCGCATTGCCCTGTTCCTGGAAGAAGCGCTTAATGGCTGTGAAAAGCAGGTCAGCTTCAATGTTACGGAAGCCGACCCCCAGGGCAGGCCCGTTAATCGCCGCAAGACCCTGAAGGTCAAGATTCCCGCCGGTATGCGGGAGGGCCAGCATATCCGTCTCAAGGGCCAGGGCTCTCCGGGCGTAGGCGGTGGCGAAAACGGTGATCTGTTTATTGAAGTGGAGCTAGCACCCCATCCGGTGTTCACCGTTGACGGTCGTGATATCCAGCTCACCCTGCCCATTGCGCCCTGGGAAGCCGCTCTCGGCGCCAGTGTGCCGGTGCCGACGGTGGGCTCGCGGGTCAATCTCAAGATTCCCAAAGGCTCCACCAGCGGCCAGAAACTCAGGCTCAAGGGCAAAGGCTTTCCCGGCAAGCCGGCAGGGGACCAGATTGTCATTCTGCAGGTGGTTCTGCCCCGGGAACACAGCGAAAAAGCGGAAGCCCTCTATCGCGAACTTGCCGAGGTCGAGAGCGATTTCGACCCTCGCAGCCAGATGATGAAGATGTGATCGGGAGACTAGATCATGGCACGTCGAGACGATGAAGCCCCAAGAGTAACCGTGGACCCGTCAGTCACCTTCACGCTGCTTGAGTTATGCGAGCACGGCGAGGTCCATGCCGAGTATGTGATCAAACTGGTCAACTACGGTGTGATTGCACCGGTGACCGAGGTGTCACCCCGGGACTGGGAATTCGATCTGGATGCCCTGGCCAGGCTTCGCAAAGCCCAGCGACTGCAGCGGGACCTCAAGATGAACCTGCCCGGCCTGGCCATGTCCCTGGAGCTTCTGGACGATGTCCACCAGCTCCGGCGCGAGGTGGAGCGCCTGCGTCGGCAGTTGCATCAGTTCATGCGGGAGAGTTAGTTAGCCGCTGAACTCCACCGCGAGGTGAGGGCAGGTCAGGCCTGCTTTTCCATTTCCTGGAGCCTTGCATACATGGCCTCAGCTTCCTGGGACAACACGGAGTAAGTCCGTATGTCGCCGTTGCGCTGGGCTTGCATGGCCTCGGTCAGTTTCTTCTCATAGTCTTTCTGCAGCTTCCTTTTAGGGTCGCCTTTCAAGAATCCCAGCATGTTTTGTCCTGCCTGTTTTACTCGAGTGTTCAATCCTTTACGCCAGTCTAACCGGAAAGTTCACAAATAGGTGGCGTGATAACGCTGGACTTATAGTGATTTTGGTACTAAATTCCCAAATATACTTTTTATGATGGGAAAATTTTCCCAATTTATGTTACCGACTCATACCAATCAGCTACATCGTGCCCTGGCCAGAATTCTGCGGCCCCTGGCCCGGCTGCTATTGCGCAACGGCATCGCCTTTGGTGAATTCTCCGAACTGGTTAAGCGAGCCTATGTGGAAGCAGCCTATGAAGACTTTCGGCACAACCGCCGTAAGCCCACGGATTCAAAAGCAGCCGTGCTGACCGGGCTGACCCGCAAGGAAATCAGGCGCCTTCGGGAAGCAGGTCCCGAGGTCTCAGACCATACCGCCGGTAGCCACCTCAACAGGGCATCGCGGGTAGTCTCGGGCTGGGTCCGTGACCCGGATTTTCAGGACCCCGAGGGAGCGCCCGCAAGGCTCGATTTTAAAGCCCGCCACGGTTTTCCCGAGCTGGTAAAGCGCTACAGTGGCGATATGACCCCGCGGGCAGTGCTTGATGAGCTGATCAGGGTCGGCGTGGTTGAACAGTCGGACCAGCTGGTGCTGCGCAAGAATGCCTATATCCCCGCCGGCGATGACAGCGAAATGCTGGCCATTTTTGGTGAGGACGTCGGCGACCTTATTGCCGTCATCGACCATAACCTGGCCAGTGAACGGGAACCCCTTTTCCAGCGTACATTGACCTACAACAACGTCCCGCCTGAGATCATGGCCCAGTGGCGGGCCCTCGCTGCCAGCAAGTCACAGGAGCTGCTCAAGACCCTGGACAGATGGCTGGCACCCTATGTCAGGGAGGTGCCGCGGACCGCCGTCGGTGAAAAACAGGTCAGGACGAGGGTTGGTGTGTTTTATTTGGAAGATCCGGTTCAGAAAGACGTGGTCAGCAAAGCGGGCTCCTCTGGCGGGAAGTCGTCACAATGACCTTTTTCCTGGGGCGTACCGGCCCAACCCGATGGGTGCCTACGGAGCTTGCCGCCAGCATGCTGTCGCCGGGTACCCGCAAGGTCATCCATTGCTGGCTCACCGAGCCCCGCTTTCTTGACGCCCATGGGGAGCCCGCCATATTGCTGCTGAACTCTGATGAGCTGGCAGGCTTCGAGGGATTGGTCTGGACTGGTGAGCGCGTGCTGGCACCTGACAGGGTACTGGACGAGCTTCTGACGTCGGGTCTGGCTACGCTCTGTAATGAGACCAGGGAAATACTATTACGGCGTACCGCGTACCGACCCGCGGAGGCACAGGCGCCCTTCAACAGGCGTAAAGCGTCCGTGGGGGCCTCACCTGCGCTTGCCGGCCTGAAGCGTCGCCGTACTGACTATGGCTTCGTCGGCGGACATGATTGAGCCCCAGGTCGGCTCCTCTCAGGCAACCTTAGGCTGAACTTTATGGGCAAGGGACCCGGTTCGGCGAAAGGCCTGGTGCCGCTTTCGGATCCCACCAAGCGTCGTTAGCATTGGGGGCTAGCCCTTGCAGAGCCTCGCTTTGGCGGCCTCATATTCCCGCCTGAGGCGGCTCACCAACTCCGCCGTTGGCACCACATCCCGGATGGCACTGACCCCCTGGCCTGCCGACCATACGGTCTTCCAGGCCTTGGCCTCATCATTGACCGGCTTGAGCTTTTCGCCATAGTTTACCGTTCCGGGCTTGTGCAGCTCGTCCATGGGGAAGCCGCCGGCTTCCAGGCTCTGGCGCATGAAGCTTGCAGGAATTCCCGACACCGCCGGCGTATGGATGATGTCCCCGGACACCGCCTCGATGATCATCTCCTGATAGGCCGCTTCAGCCTGTGATTCGCTTGTGTTGATGAAGCGGGTGCCCATGTAGCCAAGGTCTGCGCCCATGGCCTGGGCTGCAAGAAGGTCCTGGCCATGGGAAAGGGCACCGGCCAGTATCAGGGTACCGTCGAACACCTCCCGTATTTCATGCACCAGTACCAGTGGGTTGACGGTTCCCGCATGGCCACCGGCGCCTGCGGCCACCGCAATAATACCGTCTACGCCGGCTTCCGTTGCCTTGCGGGCATGTTTTTGATTGGTGACATCATGGAACACCAGGCCGCCATAGCTGTGAACCGCCTCCACCACCTTGGTGGCGGCGCCGAGTGAGGTAATCACAATTGGCACCCTGTATTTCACGCACAGCTCCAGGTCGGCTTCCCAGCGCGGGTTGGTTTTATGGACGATCAGATTGACCGCATAGGGCGCCGCCGGCTGCTCGGGCCGGCTGTCGGCGTGGGAGGCCAGGTCCGAGTTCATCTGCTTGAGCCAGTCCTCAAAGCCCTCGCTGGTACGCTGATTGAGGGCCGGAAAACTCCCCACAATGCCGGCCTTGCAGCACGCAAGAGCCAGTTCAGGACCGGAGATCAGGAACATCGGGGCTGCAATCAGTGGCAGAGCAAGGGAATCGCTTAATGAGGTTGGGACCGGCATGGAGGCTCCTGTTACTATTGATCGGAATGACTTAAGAACCATAATCTAACATCAAATACTGCTGGAGAAATCATGGGTGAAGCTAAGCGTCGTCACAATACCGGTGCCCCGGCACCAGGGCCGGGCAAGAAGGGCCGGGGCAAGGCGCCACTGATCGCCGGCGTGGTCGTCGCGCTGGTGGTGATCGTGATTGTGGTTTTTTACCTGACCCGTGCGCCCCAGCCCGGCTCCGATGACCTCCCGTCGGTCCCCGCCACAGCGGATCCGTTCCCGGCTGACCTGGATCGTTACGGGGTGAGCATCGGCGAGCCTGACGCACCTGTGGTGGTGCGGGAATTTGCCGACTACCAGTGCCCGGCCTGCGCCCGATTTGCGCCGGCGGCAGAAAAGCTCAAGGAGCAGTTTATCGACACCGGCGAAGTTCGCCTGGTGTTTTTCGACCTGCCCCTGCAGCAGCATCAGAACGCCATGCCTGCAGCCCAGGCAGCACGATGCGCTAGCGATCAAGGCGAATACTGGGCCATGCACAAGCAACTGTTTGATGCCCAATCGGAGTGGAGCAAATCCGGCTCACCGGTTGATGTGTTTGCCCGTTACGCCGGGGATCTGGGCCTGGACGAGCGCCGGTTCCGCCGGTGCCTGAACACCGAGCTCCACCGGGACGCGGTGGAACAGAGCCGCCGGGTTGCCATGCAGCTTCGGGTGACCAGTACCCCTACGGTCCTTGTGGATAACATTCCACTGACTTCGCCCGGCTGGGGCCAGCTCTCAGCGGTGGTGGAGCGGGAACTGGCGAAGGCTGATCAATAGTCCGGGTGAGCCGGCCGTGGGGCCGGTGAATAAATAATCGATGAGGCCCCCCGGCACGGCTGAAAACCCGTATAATCCAGCCAGTGCCGGGTTGTGTTCCAGTGGCACATTCATTTGCTTCGCTTTCAGTCGTCTTTCGGGGTCCTCGCCCCGGTCTTTGCCAGGGTTATCCATGTCATTCGCTTCACTTGAACTAATCGAGCCGTTGCTCCAGGCCGTTGAACTCCAGGGCTATAAAGAGCCTTCGCCGATACAGCAGCAGGCCATCCCCGGCATTCTGGCCGGTCGTGACATGCTCGCCGCGGCCCAGACCGGCACCGGCAAGACCGGCGCCTTCGTGCTGCCGCTGCTTCAGCGCCTGAATGCGGGCGAACCTGTACGCAGCAACTCGGTGCGGGTGCTGATTCTGACGCCGACACGGGAGCTGGCGGCCCAGGTCGGCGCCAGTGCCGTGCTCTACGGGCGCGAGCTGAACCTGCGCACGGAAGTGGTCTACGGCGGCGTGCGCATCAATCCCCAGATGATGAAGCTCAGAAAGGGTGCTGACATTCTGGTTGCCACCCCGGGCCGGCTGCTGGACCTGCACCGCCAGAACGCGGTCAAATTCGACCAGATAGAGGCCCTGGTGCTGGACGAAGCGGACCGCATGCTGGACCTGGGCTTCCTTGCCGACATCCGCAAGATACTGGACCTGCTACCCGCCAAGCGCCAGAACCTGCTGTTCTCAGCCACCCTGTCCGATGACATCCGCATTCTCGGGCGCGGGTTCATGCATCAGCCGCTGGAAGTGGACGTGAGTCCCAAAGTGATTGCAGCGGCGACCGTCCAGCACGGCCTGTTCCCGGTGGATAAGAAGCGCAAGGGTGAGCTTTTAAGTCATCTGATCCGCACCAAGGGTTGGTCCCAGGCGCTGGTGTTCGTCAAGACCAAAAAGGGCTGCGACCAGCTGGTACGTCAGTTGTGGGCCGATGGCATCCGCTGCACCGCGATCCACGGCGACCGTACCCAGGCCATGCGGACCAAGGCCCTGGACGATTTCAAGGAAGGCAAGATCGGCATACTGGTCGCCACCGACGTGGCCGCCCGGGGGCTGGATATCGAAAGCCTGCCGCTGGTCGTCAACGTGGACCTGCCCCGTGCGGCGGAGGACTATGTCCACCGGATCGGGCGAACCGGCCGTGCCGGCAGCAAGGGCAGGGCAGTTTCCCTGGTGAGCCATGACGAGGTAGTCGAGCTCAGGGCCATAGAGCGATTGCTGAAAAAACGCATCACCCGGGACACCATCAACGGCTTTGAGCCGGAGCATAACGTGCCGGTGTCGCCGGACCCGACGGCCAAGGTGAAAAAGGTCACCAAGCCCAAAAAGCCCAAGCGCTCGAAAGACGGGAAGAGTAAGTTAAAAGGCAGCAAGAAGCCCGCTACCAAAGCGGGTAAGAGTCCAGGCAAAGGACCCGGCAAGGCGCCTGGAAAGGCCTCGGGCAAGAAGCCGCAGTCGGGCGCACCCGCAGAGTCGGGCAGAGACCGCCGGCCGCCCCCGCCCCGGGCACGGCAGGCAGATTCGAACAGTCAGGGCTGACCTGAGTTACGCACAACCATTTCTACGGAGTCATTATGGTGAACGTCGGTCGATACGAGCGCCTGAAAGTTACCCGCATTGAGGACATCGGAGCCCGTCTCGATGCCGGAACCATGGGTGAGTTGCTGCTGCCGGCACGGTATGTGCCCTCCGGCTGCAAGCCCGGTGACCTGCTAATGGTTTTCGTGTCGCTGGATTCGGAAGACCGCCCGATTGCCACCACCGAAAAGGCCAAGGCCCAGGTCGGCGAAGCCGCCTGGCTGAAGGTGGTTTCGGTGACAGAGGTCGGCGCCTTCCTGGACTGGGGGCTGTCAAAGGACCTGTTCGTGCCCTTTTCCGAACAGCGGGTACCGATGCAGGAGGGCCGCTCTTACCTGGTCTATGTGTATGAGGACAACACCGGCAGACTGGCGGCCACCACCAAGCTCAACCGTTTTATCAAGGACCGCGCCGAGGGTCTGACCGAGCGTCAGGAGGTCAGCCTGCTGATTGGCGACCAGACCGATCTGGGCGTAAAGGCCATTGTGAACCACGAGTTCTGGGGCCTTCTGTATCAGGACCAGTTGTTCAAGTCAGTTCGCAAGGGCCAACGCATGTCCGGCTACGTCAAGCGCATCCGGCCGGACGGCAAGATTGAGCTGAGCCTTTACGAGCCCGGTTATGGCAAGGTCAGCGAATTTGCCGAATCAGTGCTGGATGCCCTCAAGAAGAATAACGGCTTCCTGCCCCTCACTGACAAGAGTCCGCCGGAGGCCATCTATGAGACGTTCAACGTCAGCAAGAGCGTATTCAAGCAGGCCATCGGCGCCCTCTACAAGAAGCATCTGATCCTTATTGAAAAAGATGGCATCCGGTTGCAGGACAGCTGAACGGTAACGCCCGGCTCAACCCTTCTATCCGGCGCGCGGTTTGGTTAGAATTCCACCGCGCCGGGCTTACACCCGCTTATACTCCCGGCTTCCAGAAACCATGCTCCGGATTTACGGTCCGGCCCGCAGGAGAAGACACCATGAGCAACAGCGTTGTTGTGTGCGCGCTTTATAAATTTGCCGTCCTGAACGACTACAAAGCCCTCCGCCAGCCCCTGCTGGCCCTGATGCAGAAACACGGCGTGCACGGCACCCTGCTGCTGGCCCGCGAAGGGATCAACGGCACTATTGCCGGCAGCCGCGACGGCATTGATCTCATCAAGGACTGGCTGGGCCAGGACGAACGTTTCGAAGGCATCGACTACAAAGAGTCCCAGGTGGACAGTCAGCCCTTCAAACGCACCAAGGTGAAACTCAAGAAAGAGATTGTCACCCTGGGCGTGGAAGGCATCGACCCGCGCAGGATTGTGGGCACCTACATCAAGCCTGCTGACTGGAATGCGCTGATCTGTGACCCGGAAGTGCTGCTGATCGATACCCGCAATCAATACGAAGTGGAGATCGGCACCTTCCGGAACGCGATTAACCCCGCCACTGAGACCTTCCGTGAGTTTCCCGATTACGTTCGCGAGCATCTGGACCCTCAGAAGCACAAGAAGGTAGCCATGTTCTGCACCGGCGGCATCCGCTGCGAGAAATCCACCGCCTATCTGAAACAGCAGGGGTTTGACGAGGTCTATCATCTGGAAGGCGGCATCCTCAAATACCTGGAGGAAGTGCCACAGGAGCAGAGCCTGTGGCAGGGCGAGTGTTTCGTTTTCGACGACCGGGTCACGGTCAATCATCGGCTCGAACAGGGCGACTATGACCAGTGCCACGCCTGTCGCCGCCCCATCACCGAGCAGGACAAGACGCGACCGGAGTACCAGCAGGGGGTCAGTTGCCACCGCTGCATCGAGTCCCTGTCCGATCACCAGAAAATGCGTTTTGCCGAGCGGGAGCGACAGATGGAGCTGGCCCGTCAGCGTGGCGAAGTCCATGTGGGCGGCGATGCTGCCCGGGTGATCGCAGAAAGAAAGGCGGCCAAGCGCGCCGGGCGGGAAGAGCAGATCAGGCGCAGCCTGGAAGGCGGCACCCCTTCGGTGTGCACGAAAGCTGAAGCTTCCGCTACGAAAGACGAAACACGAAACGCCTGAGGTAGCGGTGCAGGACATTTTAATGTAGCGGAAGCTTCAGCTTTCGAGGAGCCACCAGGCTCCCGTGTTGGTCGGGACACAGGGTTGGTCGGGACACAGGACGCGAGGGCGTAAAGACCTAGGTCCATGGTGCAGGTCATCCGGGCCGGGTTCATTACCATCGCGAAAACCGAGTGGTCCCAGGAGCTAAAAAGCACGTATCTTGAGCCGATTCGTAACAAATTCATGGAGATGTGCTATGACAAGAGCTTTCACGGTTGCCATCCTCGCGCTGGCGGTGTCCCCACTGGCCCTGGCTGACATTGACAGCCGGAACTGGGAGGGCGAGGTCGAACTGGGGTTGTTGATCACCTCCGGTAATACCGACGAAACCAACATCAACAGTGGCCTGGCGCTCAAACACGAAATCACCAGCTGGCGTAACACCGGGGAGTTCCGGTCGCTCTACTCGGAAACCGATGAGACCACCACTTCCGAGAAATACGCGGCCGCCCTGGAAACCAACTACAAGTTCGACGAGCAGCAGTACCTGTTCCTGCGCGGCTCCTACGACGACGATCGTTTCTCGGGCTATGACTTCCGCTCCTCATCCACCGCCGGTTATGGTAACCGCGTATGGCAGGCGGGCGAAGACAGCTTCCTGGACCTCTCCATCGGTGCCGGTTACCGCTATAACAAGCTTCAAACAGCAGATGATGATGTCGGGCGCACCGAGGAGGAGGCCATCGGCCGGCTGGCCGGGCAATTCAATTACGAGCTGTCATCCAACGCTCTGTTTCGCCAGAAGCTGAGCACGGAGGTCGGGCTGAGTGAAAATGAAACCATCACCGAATCCGAGACCTCGGTTCAGGCCCAGTTGATCAACAACCTGTCCATGAAAGTGGCCTACGTGGTAACCCATTTCTCCAGCCCCCCCAGTGGCACCGCCAGCACTGATACTGAAACGTCACTCGCGCTGCTCTACGGTTTCTGAAGCCCGCGTCCCGGCCGTGGTCAGGGTCTGGCCCTGACCACGGCCTGCCGGGCACCCATCTGACGCTATTTCTCCTGGGCGGCCAGCAGGGTGGCGTAGAAAAACCGCACGTCCCTGGCAAAGTTTTCTATGGAATAGTCCCGGGCGAAGGCCAGGGCGTTGTCCCCCAGTTCCCTGCGAAGTTCATCATCTTCCAGCAACAAGGCTACCTTGTCCCGCCACAGAGCCAGTTTCTCCGGCGTTTTGAAGCCGTTATAACCCTGTCGGACCACATCATCGATGCCCGACGAACGCACAGCCACCACCGGCAAGCCAGCTGCCATGGCCTCCAGTATCACCATGCCCTGGGTTTCGGATTTCGAGGCAAACAGGAAGGCGTCCCCAAGCCGGTAGTAGATTGGCATGTCGTCCGGCGGCACGGCCCCGAGCAGGGAGATGGTTTCCTGCAGTCCCAGTGAGTCGATGCGTTGCTGGATCCGGTCCCGCTCGTGGCCGTCGCCAATGATCAGGAAGCGGAAGGGTCTGGTGGCTCTGGCCTTGAGGCTGGCAATAGCGTCGATCATGAAATCGATGTTCTTTTCGCTGGAAATCCGCGACACGCTCACGAACACCCGCTCTTCGCCAATCCCCAGGGAAGCCTTCAGGGTAGCCACCGCGTCATCACTGACCGAGTTGAAGCGCTGGTAGTCTATGCCCGTGGGCTGAATATAGGTGGCCGATTTCACGCCGATCATGCGCAGGTACTCTTCAGTCGAGTAGGTTGGCACAATCACCCCGTCGCACTTGTTGGCGAAATGCTTGATCAGGGCATGGGAGATCAGGTTGCGGAACAGGGTGCCGGGAATGGGCACGAAATGGGCGTAGTGCTCCAGCCGGGTATGGTAGGTGTAGACCACGGGCACCTTCAGGCGACGTCCCATGAACAGACCCAGTGAGCCCAGCCAGATCGGGTGGTGCAGATGGATGATGTCGGGCTTGAAGGCACGTACCTGCTTCCTGATGCGGGCCAGGAAGATGTTGGCAAGCCGGAACTCACGCTTTACGCCCATGGACAGAAGAGACGGCACCCTGACCGTGGTTTGCTCGTTCTCAGGCTGGTCCCGGTAGGTGGGCGCCACCACCTGAACCTGGTCACCCATGGCTTCAAGGCCCCGTTTCAGCCGGTCAATGGAAATGGGCACACCGCCGATGAATGGCAGGTAGTTGTTGGTGAACATGGCCACCCGCAGAGGCTTTTCCAGCCAGGGACTCGGGTCCAGGTCGTAGTTGGGATAGTAATCATGGCCCACGAACACCAGTGTGTAGAGCTTGATCCCGATAAGCGCCAGCACGCTCACCAGCAGGATGAAGTTGATGTAGCCCACATAGAACAATGAATAAACGAAGAACCAGAAAGTTTCGAGACGCTTCAGCACCGGGTTCTGGTTGGTTTCCATGCGTACCAGTTCGGCATTGGCGCCTTCTTCATCCACCATCACCCTAACGTAGTGGTAGAAGCTGGTTTCATTGTTGAGAACAAGGCCGCCGGCGCCGCCGGTGGTAATAAAAGTGGTGTCGTTCCTGGTTTCCCGGTCGAACAGGGTCAGGTTGGCGGAGAACACCATGTTTACCGCATGTTCATCAATCAGGCTGAGCAGCTGCTCCCGGAAGTCTGGCGGCTGGAGGAAATCCGACTCTTCGGTAAAGAGCAGCTCTTGGCCACTGCGCATCACCGGGTGGCCTACAAACAGAAACGTGTGGCTGGCATCGTCCTGCTCCAGCACATCCTGCAGCCAGCGTATCTGCCATTGCCAGGGGGTCTTGCCGGTGCTGTCCAGAAAGACCAGGCGGCTGTTGCCGAGGGTGACGCTGTAGAAGTGTGGCCCGAAGTGCTCGTAGAAACGGAAACTGCCAAAGTCCTCGTACTCGTGCTGGCCGAAAGTGAGCAGGTAGGGCATCTCCAGGTGCCCGAGCGTTCCGTGCAGGGCCCGGTACTTATCCTCGCCGCCGCCACTGACCGCATTGCCGGCAGACACCATGAAATCGACCCCGGAGGCATTCAGATGGGGGATCATCTTGCGCTCGAATATGCCTACGGAATTGTTGATGTTACCCACCACCGCGAACGAGAAGGTGTCCCGGTCATCCAGCATCCGGTGAAGCTGCTCCACCTGTTCGGTATGCACTGCTTCGAAATCAGTCTCGAAGAAGTTCAGGTAGGCTTTATAGCCGATCAGCAGAACAACAATCAGAAGGTTCAGGTAGAACAGGGCTTTCAGGGGATTGCGGAGGCTCATTAACCGTCCTTTTGGATGCGAACCAATTCCTTTTGGAAGATCACCAGACCCACCAGCATGCCCAGGTAGATTGTCAGCAATCGCCAGCCGACGATCACAAGCAGCAGATGGTTACCGGTGAGGATATCCCGGAAGAAGCTGCCAAAAATACCCTCCGATATGCCCGAAGCCCCCGGCGTCGGTGAAAAGTACATCACAAAGGTGGTCACCACCAGTAGCCCCAGGGAAGTCAGGTATTCGACATTGTAGCCCAGATGGTAGATCAGCAGGGCCGGGAAACTGAACAAGCTGATCAGGAACACCGCGGTGAACACCACCGACAGAAGCACACTTAGGCGCGGGCCCCTTAGGTAATGCCCGAAACTGAACGAAAACCTGAGCATCTCCCGCCGCGCCTTGAATTGCCAGGTTCGGTGCCGCTTCGAGCTGATGAGGTGCAGGCGCCGCAACAGGGCAATGGCGCCGGAAAGTGGTGGAATGAGCCAGCGGGTACGCAACAGGACTACGGCAAAGAAGCCCAGGTAAATAACGATGAACAACGACAGGGCAACACTAATCTGGTCCAGAATGGGCTGGTTCTGCAGCGCCGGCAGGGTCAGCAGGAACACCGGGGTCAGGGAAAAAATGAACACCACCGCCAGCACCGTGCGTATGGTGGTGGCAGCCGTAGCCCGGCCAATGGGTACGCCATGGCGCTGCAGGTACCAGACCTGGGCGAATCCACCTCCGGTGGCCATGGGCGTGACGTTGGAAATGAATATATTGATGAACACCAGGCGGTAGATCACCCGAAAACGCAGGCTGTGGCCCAGGGCCTTCAGAGTGTAGTGGAGTCTCAGCCCGTCAGCGGCAAAATAGACCACCAGCAGGGCAGCCACGCTCAGCAGGGTACTGATGTTCAGCAGGCGCCAGTCAAAGGTAACGCTGCGCCCGGCGAACTGGTCATACACCAGGTACAGGCCCACCCCGGTCAGGGCAAGAAAAAGGACGCCGAAAAAGACGAGCCGGCGCCAGGGTATGGAAGGTTGAGCCCCAACAGGGGTGTGATCTGTCATGGAAAAGCCGCCTCTTTAGACGGCGCAGTTTACTGTGTGGGGTAGGGGGGCTGTCCAGTTACAGGACGGTCAGCACAAGCCTGCCGAACAGGCTGTGCCGGGCAGAATCAGTGGCCGTAGACCATCATGGAGGTATTGGTAATGGCGAAGTCGGTGAAAGACACTTCGCCGATGCTCTTTTCTCCCATACGGAAGACCGGCATGTCGATGTCTGCCCGGAACTCCACGTCATGGATTGAGAGCCCGTCCTTGCCGCTGGTGGCGCTGGTACCGGACGAGAGCTTCGCGGTGGCACTGGCCATACCGAAATGGCCGAGGGTATCCGCCCCGCGACGGTTGTGTATCTGCAGCCCTTCTATGCTTACGGCGGCGAAGTTGAAAAGCAGGATAACGTCCGCTGCGTCCCAGTTCAGGCTCCCGTCGGTAATCTCAAAGTGGGTATCGATCTGAAGCTCACTGTTAGAAACCTGGTTCCCGTTGGCCAGCAGCCGGGTTTCGTCACCGTGATTACGGACAATAATATCGGTGGGGCCGACATAGCCGTTCAGCAGAATATCGGAAAATAGTGACGCAGAGCCGTCAGCGCCTTCCGTCACCACGCTGTCGATGGCCAGCTGGAAGTCCACGGCAGTGAGATAATCGTCAAGGCTGGTCGGGTCGCCGCTGTCCGTCGGGCCAATATGGATAACCAGGTCGCCGCTGTTGAAGGCTTTACCGAATTCACCACCCACGGAGTATTTCGCCACCGCATCGGCAATATCGGGATTGGACCCTGCAGCCAGTTGGCCACTACTGGCCCGGCGGGCGATTTCGGAAAACCCGTGCTCCAGCACTTCATTTTCCCCCGCGATGTCCAGGGTGACCTTCATGTTGTCCAGGGCGCCGCCGCCCTGACCTGACAGGCTGAGGTTGTTCACGTGCAGTGAGCCTTCATCCTGCCAGGTGAAGCGCCCGACGTTAACCTGGGTTTCAAGCTCAATGGTGACGCCGGCCTTACCTGTAATCTGGCCCATGGCTTGGTCATCAATGGCCTGGAACTCTGCAAATGCCGGCAGCGAGAGGCTGGTTGCGATGGTTACAGAGAGGGCGCTGCCCCATGAAAGGCGTTTCATTCCTGACCCCTTGAGCCTTGTCTCGCGGGACTCGCGAGCCTGAATCGGCGTTTATTATTGAGTTCGAATCGGTGCCACAGAACAGCGCAACAGTGCAGCGTTACATAGGGTTACAGTATGTCGGGAAGCGAAGGGTTTCTGTGAGAAGGATCACAGTCTGCCGGTTACAAAGTGAGCGATGCGTCCGGTGAAAGCGCATTCAGAATCAGTTGCTTCTGATGGTTGGCAAAGCCGGTGACCTGTTTTTCGGCGTCGTCGGCATCTCGGGCCAGAACTGCCCGTGTCAGCCGGGTGAAAAAGGCACCGGTACGGTCCAGGTCCTGCCGGTAGCGGGCGGCACTGAAGAAGTAGGCCCGGCTCACAGCGGGCTTGAAGTTGCTCAGGGCCTCGCTGAGGTAGGGGTTGCCTACCACCTCGCAACACAGGTCCATCACATCAAAACTGGCCTGGACAATGGCCGACACATCCGGCGTCTTTGCCTGAATGCTGAGGGTAGCAGCATGCACCTGGCTGACCAGCGGCTCCCTGTCAGGCTCTCGCCAACGCTCGCACAGGCGGCGGGCCAGCATGATCAGCAGGTGCATATAGACGTCGTAGAGCTCAGCCGCATGGTCGGCATCAAGGACACTGGCGCTGGCGCCCCTGCGGGGAGTTATGTCGACCAGGTGCCAGCGCTCGAGGGTGAACAGGGCTTCCTTCACCGAGGCCCGGCTGACCCTGAGTTCCGCCGCAACGGTGGCTTCCTGTATGCGCTCGCCGGGCCGGATGGCGCCGGTCATGATGCGATCGCCCAGATAGTTGGCAATCTGCTCAGCAAGGGTATTGGGCACCTGAAAGTCCATGGCTTCTTCCGACTTAGTCATTCCCGACCGGATCAGTTCCGGCTATGGCCTTGGAACGCAGGCCAAAGATGGATTTTGTCCACTTCATGAGCTGTTGCGAGTCTACCACACCCGGGCTCGCAGCCACGCCTGTCGGCGGCCCTCCGCGCGCGCCTGGGAAATCGCCGCTGTCAAACACCGAAAAAGCCAGTCTGTCATTTCAGGCCAGCAATCCTCGATGCGCCAGATCCTTTGTTGACGATTGCTATATTGTCCTACAATATAGCAATAACAAGGTTGTTATTTATCGTGTTCCGCAACAGCCGAAAGCAAATAGGGCGTGAGCCTGCAAATGCCTACGTCAATAAGAGGAGAAACACCCGATGACCACTGACCACATGACCCTGGCGCGAGACCCGTTCCGCCGCCGGCTCCTGCTAAAGCTGAAGAAATACAGTTTCATCATCGCCATGCTGCCACTGGCTCTGCCGCCGCTGTTGCTGAGTGCGGGCCAGGCTACCGGCTGGGTCAACCTGTTTGCCTGGGGTGTGCCGGTGGTGGTGTTCGGCCTGATTCCGGTACTGGACCTGATACTGGGACAGGACGCACTGAACCCCGATGAAGAAACAGACGTTCCCCAGATGAGGAGTGAGCGCTTCTATCAGATCATGACCCTGGGCTGGGTGGCGGCTTTTGTGGTGCTGCTGGTCTGGTCCCTGAACATTCTGGCTTCCGGGGTCTTCAGCCTGTCCGGTGCCATTGGCTGGACCGTGTCGATCGGTATCGTGGGCGGCCTGGGCATCAACGTCGCCCACGAGCTCATTCACAAGGACGACAAATACGAGACCTGGGCCGGCGGCTTCCTGCTGGCCCTGGTGTGCTACGGCGGTTTCAAGGTCGAGCACCTGCGAGGCCACCACGTGCATGTGTCGACCCCGGAAGATGCATCGTCTTCCCGGTATAACCAGTCCCTGTACAATTTCCTGCCCCAGGCATACGGACGCAACTTCATGAACGCCTGGCGCCTGGAGGCGGCCAGACTCAAGCGCAAGGGTCATAGCTCCTTCAGCTGGCGCAATGAGTTGATCTGGTGGTACAGCCTTTCAGCGCTAGCGCTGGCGGCCTGCACCCTTGCCTTTGGCTGGCTGGGCGCGGCCTTTTTCCTGGCCCAGAGCTTTATCGCCTTTACCCTGCTGGAGATCGTCAATTACCTGGAGCACTACGGCCTGCATCGCCGCAAGCTGGAGAACGGCCGTTACGAGCGAACCACACCGGAACACAGCTGGAATTCCAACTACTTCCTGACCAACGTGTTCCTGTTCCATCTTCAGCGTCACAGTGATCATCACGCCTTCGCCAAGCGCCGCTATCAGGTGCTCCGTCATCACGAAATCGCGCCGCAACTGCCCGCAGGTTACGCCGCCATGGTGGTCGTGGCCCTGTTCCCGCCGCTGTGGAGAAAAATCATGAACCCGCGGGTGGAGGCCTACTACAAAGGCGAGGAGCACCAGTTGGCGTAGCCAGGCAGGGTAGGATAGGCAGGATTGACGCCCGCCCGGAAAAGCCGGTCATAACCCCCCGGGACGATCGGCCCCTTGAAAACAGCCTCAGTGGCGAGCATGGTGTGAGCAACCGCAATTCATGTGAAAAGGAAGCTGTCACTATGCGACGCCATTTCGAAGAGGCCCCTGGCCTGCACGATGAAAACGTACCGGAAACCGACGGCTACGTTTTCAACCAGACCATGATGCGTATAAAGGATCCGGAAAAAAGCCTGGATTTCTACACCCGGGTCATGGGCATGCGACTGATCCGCAAGCTGGATTTTCCAGAGATGAAGTTCACTCTGTATTTCCTGGCTTACCTGGACGACAACCAGGCCGCCGCCGTACCGGCAGACGATGCGCACCGCACCACCTTCATATTCGGCCGCGAGGCCATGCTCGAGCTGACCCACAACTGGGGCACTGAAAAGGACCCTGACTTCCGTTACCACAACGGTAATGACGAGCCCCAGGGCTTCGGGCATATCGGTGTGGCGGTACCGGATGTCTACCAGGCCTGCGAACGGCTTGAGAGCCTGGACGTGGAGTTCGTCAAGCGTCCGGACGACGGCAAGATGAAGGGCCTGGCCTTTATTCGCGACCCGGACGGCTACTGGATCGAAATCCTCCAGCCCAGCATGCTGGAAAAACTGCGCAAAGAAGGGGCCTGATCAGGCCCGGGCGCTGCGGGAAGCCACGATCACGGCCAGGGTCAGCACCACAGCCCCGATCACCCCGGCGGTGCCCAGCATTTCCCCGAGAATAACCCAGGCCAGCACCGCCACGAACAGTGGCTCCAGTGTGACAATAATGCTGGAGGTGGTGGCCGGGGTTGCCTTCATGCCGGCAAAGAAACACAGGTAGCCAAGGCAGGTGGGCACCAGTCCGATATAAACCACCAGAGACCAGTCAACCCACGTCAGGGTGCCCAGTTCGTCAAAGCCGCCGGACATCGCCACAATCGGCAGCAGAACCAGCGCACCGGTGAAGAAACACACGAACGCGGTGGTGAACACCGGGGCCCCTGCCGCCGCATGTCGGCTGGTGAGGGTAAACCCGGCATAAACGAAAGCGGCCATCAGCGCCACCAGCAGGCCCCCAAGCCGTAACTGGCCGGTGGTTTCGATATCCCCCGCCACCAGCAGCACCGTTCCCGCCACCGCTGCCAGCAGAGCCAGCCAGGTCACCAGCCCCGGACGCTCGCCCAGCAGGGGCGCCGCCATAAGCGCCACCAGCACCGGCGACACGCACAGGGCAATAAGGGTAGCAATGCCCGCACCGATCAGTTCCACCGCCACCAGGTAGGTGCCCTGGTACGCTGCCTGGAACAGCCCCAGGGCAGCCAGGGCGATCAGGGTCTTCAGGGTGAGCCTGATGCGGTTTGCCTCCGGCGCCGGATCGTTGCTCCGGGCTTTGCTGAAGGAAAGGGAGCGCTGCTCCCAGAACATCAGCAGGAAAAAGCAGGGGAAGGCGATGGTGAGGCGGAAAAAACCCAGGGTGATGGGTGTCATGACCGAATCATTGAACAGGAACTTGGCCGCGATGCCCGTTGTCGCCCACAGGGCAGCGGCAACCGCGATCAGTAAAGCACCCCGGATGACAGTAGCTCGTTGGAGCTGGGCGGAGGATAACGGCGTGGTCATGTCTGCGGCCTCAAAACCGCTCACTTTAACCCAAACCCTCCCCGCTGGGCGAGGCTATTGACCTGAAAGGGCGCGGGCCTATTGCCGAACGATGACGATCAACTCCTTGGGCCCGTGCACACCGTAGGCCAGAGTCTGCTCGATATCCGCGGTCTTGGAGGGCCCGGAAATCAGCAGGGCATTGGTGGGCATGCCGGCGCTCCAGCGCTGTAGCTCCATGGCCTCAAGGAAAGTGGCGAAGATCTGGTCCGCCTCCAGCACCGCGATGTGGATCGGGGGCACCAGGCTCATCAGTCGGGGTTCATCGATGCCCGGCCAGAGGATCAGGCTGCCGGTTTCGGCAATGGCGCCCCGGGTGGAGGTAATGGCCGCGTCCACGTCATTGAACAGTTCCCGCTGCCAGTGTTCGACAGGCTCCCCGTAGCTCAGCAATTCCGGCAGGTCCGGATGCCCGGAGGCGCGTATCTCGGCCCCGATCGGATGCTTCAGTGGGGTGAGCAGGTTACGGGCCTGGCGTTGCTTGAGTATGCCCGCCAGAGTGTCCAGCCATTCCTCATCGGTTGCCCGGTGAACTTCCCCGTGTACTGTTTCAATCATGGCCTGGAACAGGTCCAGCTTCTGGGCGGCGCTCCAGTCCCGCCCCGTCATGGAGCCATAGTCCAGTTCCGGCATCGGCAGTTCACCGTCCCGGCGGTTTCGTAGGCGTTGCAGAATGTCTTCCCGTGAGGTCATCGGCTGCCACCGTTATCGGAGCTGTTGCTGTCGGCCCTTTGTTTCATGAGCTGGTGCAGGGTCTTTGGTGCCAGCCTGGGTGCTGTTCGTACCCGGGTCCAGGCACCGGCACTGGCCGGTTGCAGGGCGCGAAATCTGGCGGCCATGCGGGTGCCGGTCCGATATAGCCCCGGGTTCGCGTGCATCCATTGCCAGCCCCGCCAGGCCAGGGACTCCCAACGCCCGCGCTTGACCCCGTGGCCCTTCACCACACCGGGGTGCACGCTGTCGCCGTCCACCGATTCCCGGCGCAGGCGCACCAGCAGGTCCGGAATCGGTATCTTGACCGGGCAGACCTCACCGCAGGCACCGCACAGGGAGGACGCCGTTGGCATATGCCGGGTTTCATCCAGCCCCAGCAGGTGGGGCATCAGGATCGAGCCGATGGGCCCGGGGTAGGTGGTGCCGTATACGTGTCCCCCCACGCGGGTGTAGACCGGGCAATGGTTCATGCAGGCGCCGCAGCGGATGCAGCGCAGGGTGTCGATCAGCTCGTCGTCCTGATAGATCCCGGAGCGGCCGTTGTCCACCAGCACCAGGTGCACTGCCTCTGGGCCGTCCGGTTCGCCCGGCTGCCGGGGCCGGCTGATCATGTTGAAGTAGGTGGTCAGGTGCTGGCCGGTGGCCGAGCGGGTGAGCAGGGCGAGCAGGGGTGCCACATCGGCAAGGGAGGGCACCACCTTCTCGATGCCGGTGACGGCAATATGGCAGGGCGGCACCGTGGTTGTCATGCGGCCGTTGCCCTCGTTCTCCACCAGGCAAAGAGTGCCGGTCTCCGCCACCGCGAAATTCACCCCCGAGACTCCCACATCTGCGTTCATGAACTTTTCCCGCAGCTGCTGGCGGGCGCTGGCGGTCAGGTAATTGACGTCGTGGGAGCGGTCAGTACCGGTCTTGCGGTGCAGCAGCTCGGAGATCTCATCGGTATTCATGTGAATGGCGGGCATGATGATGTGCGACGGCGTCTGCTCCGCCATCTGCACGATGTACTCCCCCAGGTCCGACTCCAGCGCCTCGATGCCCTCGGCTTCGAGGTAATGGTTAAGCTCCATTTCCTCGGACACCATGGACTTGCCCTTGATCACCGTTCTGGCTTCGCGGGCCACGCAGATGTCACGAATAATCCGGCAGGCCTCGTCAGCATCCGTCGCCCAGTGCACCTGTATGCCGTTGCTGGTGAGCTGGCTTTCAAGCTGTTCCAGCAGATCCGGCAGCCGGGCCAGCGCGCGCTGGCGCACCGCCGCCCCAAGCGTGCGGAGGGATTCCAGGTCCCAGCCCTCAAAGGCGGCCTTGCGCTTGCCCATGAGGCCATCCATGGCCCGCCGGAAATTACCGCGCAGCTGGTCGTTCTGCAGAGCTTCCCGGGCTCGGGGATGAAACGACTGGACCTGGCTGGCGGTAGGGTTGTGTTGGTTCATCAGGACTTGCCTCCCTGGCCACTGACCCGTTCCCACAGAAAGCTCGCAATATGCTGGCCGGCGATGCCCTGGCCGGCTTTCTCGGTATGGCCGTTGATGTTCATCAGGCAGCCGCAGTCGGTGGTGACAAACTCCCGGGCGCCGGTGTCCGCCAGCGCCTGGACCTTGTCCCCCACCATGGCGGCGGATATCTCCGGATGGCGTACTGCGAAGGTGCCGCCGAAACCGCAGCACTCCTCAGGGCGGACCTGTTCCACCAGGGTCACGTTGCCAAGCTGCTGCAACAGGCGCGGGCCTACCTCGGCAATGCCCATTTCCCGGCGGGCGGAGCAGGAGGTGTGCATGGCCACGGTGACAGGCTCGCCGACATCCTCCAGGTGCACATGGCACACGTTGAGCAGGAAATCGGTCAACTCCCAGACCCGTCCGGCGACCTCTTTTGCCCTATCGCTCTGGGGAGTATCCCGGAACAAGTCAGGGTAGTGCTTGCGCATCATGCCGCCGCAGGAACCGGAGGGCACCACAATGGGCCAGTCTTCCTTGAACAGACCGAGCTGGGCGGCCGCTACCGCCCGCGCTTCGTCGTAATAGCCCGAGGTATAGGCCGGCTGGCCACAACAGGTCTGGTCCTGGGGGAAAAGCACCTGGATGCCTTCCCGTTCAAGCAGTTGAATACCGGCGAGGCCGGCGCCGGGATAGAAAAGATCAACCAGGCAGGTGCCAAAAAAATAGACTTTTTCGGGCTTGCCAGGGTAGAGCCTGATGGCGTCCGTCGTCATATTGTTTTTCTCGCCAGGCTGGGGATTCGTCCAGTTATTACGATAGGCAGGGGCAACTGGACTGTCTACCCTACTTTGGCCGCGGAGGTTGCTAAAGAGGAGAAACTTGTAAAGAGGAGTAACTTGTAGAGAGGAGGGACTTGTAGAAGAGTAGGAACCCGGGCTGACAAAAAAGCCCTGCCAGCGGCAGGGCCAAAATCTTCAACCTGGTAACGCTCGGGTTATTCAACCGTCAGGCGAGCGGCGTTTTTTTCCACGGTTTTCTCACCAATACCTTTCACATTGCTCAGGTCCGTCACGGTCTTGAAAGGTCCGTTGCTGTCCCGGTAGGTCACAATGGCTTCGGCCTTGGACTCACCAACCCCATCAAGACTGCTCAGGGTGATGGCATCAGCCTGGTTGATATTGATCTGGCCACTGGTTGCCTCGCCTTCGGCCTGGGCGAACCCGGACACAAGGGAAAACAGAAGAACCAGCATTGCAAAAAAAGATTGTCGGGCCATTTAAAGCTCCTTGAGTGTCATGGCGTTTAACTGAGATAGATGTTCAGCAGAAGCAATGACAGGCACCGGTGCAGGCCGTAAACGTGAACGTTGGATATTCAGAGGCCAAGGGGCCGGACTGATCTCGACTAATCGGGGAGCCCAGGCAGTGCCTGGAGCAATAGCATGGGGAGGAATTCGAGTAGCACGGCAGGTTCACCATCCCTGTGTTCCCGTTCCGTGGCTAACTACTCCTTGGCTAACTCTGGCCTGATCCTTCAGGCTACGCCGTCCATGACGTCTCTTCCCTGACTCTGCCTGGTCCTTCAGGCTGTGCCATCCCTGACCGTTCGTCCGTGATTCCGCCTGATCCTTCAGACGTCGCCATCCCTGACGTGTCTTCCCTGTGAGTGCTTTTGTCTCAATCCGTTGAGCCGCAAGCCTCTGAGCCCAGTCCTTTGAGCTTTCATCCTTTGCGTCCGTTCTACAAGATCTACGACCTCAAGATCTTCCGACCTTTCGACCTACGACCTTTTCCCAACGTCCTGTCGGGCCTAGCATCCCTGCAGCTTGCCTCCGTGCAAGCACTGCATCCCTGCTGGAAAAACATTCTACGCAGCCACTACAGGAAAAGTACGGGACAAAGTGACCGTCCCGTGTGCGAAATAGAGTACAGCTGTGTAATCCGGCAGGGTGTTTGCCTAACGGCGGGCGCGGTAGTCGTCCAGGGCGCCCTGTAAGTGCCTGAGCAGAGCCGGAGCAGGCCAGGCCTGGCTCGGGTCCATTTCGCACTGGTGAATAAGCTGGGTCAGGGCCTGGTTGACCGGCGCGCGGGTGTTGAGGCGGGTGGCCAGGTTGACGACCTCGCCGTTGATCCAGTCCACCTCTGTGGGCCGGCCCGCCTCTATGTCTTCCCACATGGATGAGCGGGCATAGGGATCAATGGTTAGCATTTTGTCCGCCAGCCGCTTGAAGAGCCAGTTCGGCGTTTTCATCACGTAGGGGATCAGTTGGGTGGGAATGGCAGTGACCTTGACCGTACGGATGCCCGCCATTTCCAGCAGGGTCAGGGTCTCTTCCTGGGCCATGGCCAGGCAGCGGCGGTAGTCCCGCTGGGCAAGCTCTTCCCGAAGCGGCACGCCGGACAGCGCATTGATTGGGTTGTTCAGGTTCAGCAGCAGCTTTGACCACATCACCGGCTCCATGTCGTCGCGCTCCTCCAGAGGCAGACCCGCCGCCTGGAACCAGGGCAGTGCCGGTTCCAGCCTGGGGCTTGCCGCCGCCATCAGTTGGCCCTGGGTGCCGTGGTGGAAGTGGCCCGGAGCTTTCTCCAGTACGTTGAAGGGGATCATGCCTGCAAGCACCGTGCATTCCGGCAGTAACCCCTGCAGACGGTCGGCATTGGTGATGCCGTTCTGCAGGCTGATGACCGGTGTGCCGGGCTCCAGAAATTCTGCCAGCTGTGCCCCAGCTTCTTCCGTGGCCGCCGATTTGGTGGTCACCAGCACCAGGTCAGCCCCGGCTGCTGCGCCCGGGTCGGTAGTGAACTGGTCGGGGCTCAGGCTGGTGCTGAACTCAAAGCCTTCGTAATCGGTCACTTTCAACGGCTGTTCAGTAAAAACATCCTGCAGGCGGCGCCGGCCGATCAGGGTGACATCTGCGCCGGCAGACAAAAGCCGTCCGCCCACATAACAGCCGACACTTCCGGCGCCGAACACAACAATACGACTGGGTTGACGAGTCATCAGGAGGCCTTTTGTGGTCTTGATGAATGATGGTCGGGCAGAGCTCACTGCCCTTGGGTCTGACTTCCACTATACACGAAGACGCAGCCATGGCAGCCCGGCCCTGCCTCCGGAGCCGCGCCCCGGGCCGCCAGCATCCTCGGGCACCTGAACCCATGCACTTTTGCAGGGCGAGGACCGTGCCCCGCGAAATCGGTCTACCGCCCAAATCGGGTGCGCTCAAACCCTCGCTCGTCGCTTATGCAACGCCCTGATTCACCGAAGTTTTATTCTCAGCGTCACCGGAGCGCGCCTGGGCAACGGTATGCACCCTGCTGGTGCGCAAACGGGCCGGCTGATGCCTGACAGTGCACGGTCTGAAGCGGAAGGGTGTGCTACGCCTCCTGTTTTTATTAGTAAGTCGATGATTTTAATAATGTATGCGGCGGTGTGGAACAGCAGATGCAGAGACCCTTGTGCGATTTAGACGATCCGCATGATTTTAACGAGGATAAAGGACGCACAACATGACTATTAAAAAAACCGTGAAAGTTGGTCTTTCTGCGCTAGCGCTCTCCATCAGTTTATCCACCGTAGCCGCAGAAGACCCGATCAAGGTCGGCATTCTGCATTCCCTCTCCGGCACCATGGCCATCAGTGAAACCGTGCTGAAAGACACCGTGGAAATGCTGATCGAGCAACAGAACGCCAAAGGTGGCGTTCTCGGCCGCCAGCTGGAAGCCGTGGTGGTAGACCCGGCGTCCGACTGGCCGCTGTTTGCTGAAAAGGCCCGCGAGCTGCTGGCCCAGGAAAAAGTGGACGTGATCTTCGGCAACTGGACGTCTGTTTCCCGCAAATCCGTTCTGCCCGTGGTGGAGGAACTCAACGGCCTGCTGTTCTACCCGGTTCAGTACGAAGGTGAGGAATCCTCGCAGAACGTTTTCTACACCGGCGCCGCGCCCAACCAGCAGGCGATTCCTGCCGTGAACTACCTGATGAACAACATCGGTGTGGAGCGCTGGGTTCTGGCGGGCACCGATTACGTCTACCCGCGCACCACCAACAAGATCCTTGAGACCTACCTGATGGACCAGGGCGTGGCCAAGGAAGACATCATGATTAACTACACGCCTTTCGGTCATTCCGACTGGCAGAACATCGTGTCTGACATCAAGAGCTTCGGTTCCGCCGGCAAGAAGACCGCCGTGGTGTCCACCATCAACGGCGACGCCAACGTGCCTTTCTACCGTGAACTGGGCAACCAGGGCATTGCTGCCTCCGACATTCCCGTGGTCGCCTTCTCAGTGGGTGAGCAGGAACTTTCCGGCATCGACACCGGCCCGCTGGTTGGTCACCTTGCGGCCTGGAACTACTTCATGAGCGTCGACAGCGACGCCAACTACGACTTCATCGACCAGTGGGTCGAGCACACCGGCGACGACGAAGCGGTCACCAACGACCCTATGGAAGCTCACTACATCGGCTTCAACATGTATGTCGAGGCGATCAAGAAGGCCGGCACTACTGATGTGGACGCGGTCAAGGAGGCCATTATCGGTGTAACCGTGCCCAATCTCACCGGTGGCTACGCCGCCATGATGCCCAACCACCACATCACCAAGCCGGTGCTGATCGGCGAGATCCAGGACAACGGCCAGTTCTCCGTGGTCTGGGAGACCCCGTCTACCGTGGCTGGCGATGCCTGGTCTGATTACCTGCCAGGTTCCAAGGACCTGATCGCCGACTGGCGCAAGCCGCTGTTCTGCGGAACCTTTAACACTCAAACCGGCAAATGCGGTGCCTCCGCCGGCGAAATGGCTGCTGAAGACGCCGAATAAGGCCTGAAAACCGGGGTGGCGCTGCTGCCCCGGGTATTTGTCGATTAGTACAACGAACGACTGCAACACGCCAAAAACCGACAGGACAGAACCATGAGCATCATTCGATCGCTCACGCTACTGCTTATTGCCCTGACAATGATCAGCCCCGTAGCAGCCCAGGATCAGGAAGATCCGGGCAAAGAGCTGCTGGCCAACCTGGCCGAGGCCCGGCCCGCCCAGGTAGAGGATGCCATCAACGCCATCGCCACCAGTGGTGATGTGCGCGCCCGCAGCTGGCTGGATGCCTACGGTAATAACCGCCTGAGCCAGATCAAGGACAGCGGTGAGATCGTAATCGTACTGACGCCGAAGACATGATGGGCAAGGTCGAGGCGTCACTGGTAGAACCACTGGAGCAACGCCTTGAAGTGGAGGAAGACGCCCGGGTCCGTGACCGGATCGAAGCCGCCCTGGCCATTTACCGGGTGGGTGAGGGCGATATTGAAGCCGTCGACGTGCTGGCCGGCAGCCTCCACAGCCGCGCCCGGGCCGCCCTCAACATCGCCGCCCGAAGTGATGACCCGCAGTTGGCCGCCGAAGCCACCAGGGCACTGGCAACCATCGAGCAGAAACTGAGAATCAACAGCGCCGCCGAGACCCTGTACTTCGGGCTCTCCCTGGGTTCGGTGCTGGTACTCGCCGCCATTGGTCTGGCCATTACTTTCGGTGTGATGGGCGTGATCAACATGGCCCATGGTGAACTGATCATGCTGGGCGCCTATACCACCTGGGGCATGCAGCAACTGCTGCCGGGCCAGCCGGGCCTGGCATTGATACTTTCCATCCCCGCTGGCTTCCTGGTAGCGGCCACCGCCGGCATTATCATCGAACGCAGCGTTATCCAGTTTCTCAAGGGCCGGCCCCTGGAAACCCTGCTGGCCACCTTCGGCATCAGCCTGATCCTGCAGCAGCTGGTACGTACGGCCGTTTCGCCCCAGAACCGCACCGTGGTGACTCCGGAGTGGATGAGTGGCTCGCTGGTCATCAACGACGCACTCTCCCTGACACTCAATCGCATGTATGTGCTGGGCTTCGCGCTGGTGGTTTTCGCCGCCCTGATGCTGATCATGCGCAAAACCCGCCTGGGGCTGGAAGTGCGCGCCGTTACTCAGAACCGCAACATGGCCCGCTCCATGGGCATCAAGGCCACCCGGGTGGACATCATGACCTTCGCCCTCGGCTCCGGTGTTGCCGGCCTGGCCGGGGTGGCGCTGTCACAACTCACCAACGTCGGCCCCAACCTGGGCCAGAACTACATCATCGATTCGTTCATGGTGGTGGTGTTCGGTGGCGTGGGCAATCTGTGGGGCACGCTCATAGCCGGGCTGTCGCTGGGCACCATCAACCAGCTGCTCGAACCCTGGGCCGGTGCCGTTCTGGCCAAGATCATTGTGCTGGTCTTTATCATCCTGTTCATCCAGAAACGGCCGAAGGGACTCTTTCCCCAGAAGGGCCGTGCGGCAGAGGGCTAAGGTGTCCCGTCTAGCCAATTCTTTAATCCACTGCGTGACGCAAGCGCCACGCCCTTCGGGGACCCCTGAACGCCTTGATAGCAGCGTTGCAGCGCCTCGATTTGGAACCACCAAACCTTCGCCCCTACGCCTTGCTCTCAAGTCGTTCAGGGGCCCAGTGAATCAAATAATTAGCCAGAAGGGACACCAGCATGCATAACATGAAATATTGGTGGGCTCGGCCTTTCTATGAGCGTTCCACCCAACTGTTCCTGGGGATCCTGTTCGCGGCCCTGGCGGTTGTGACCATCCTTCACGTGGCGCTGCCGGAAGGCCACGCGCTCTACGTGAGCTCCTACACCGTCACCCTGCTGGGCAAGTACCTGTGCTACGCGCTGCTGGCGGTGGCGGTGGATCTGGTGTGGGGCTACCTGGGCATACTGAGCCTGGGCCACGGCGCCTTCTTTGCCCTGGGCGGTTACGCCATGGGCATGTACCTGATGCGCCAGATCGGCGACCGGGGCACCTACGGCGATCCGGTGCTGCCGGACTTCATGGTGTTCCTGAACTGGGACTCGCTGCCGTGGTACTGGTGGGGCTTTGACATGGCCTGGTTCGCCTTTGCCATGGTGCTGCTGGCGCCGGGCCTGCTGGCCCTGGTGTTCGGTTTCCTGGCCTTCCGGTCGCGGGTTACCGGCGTCTACCTGTCGATCATCACCCAGGCCCTGACCTTCGCCCTGATGCTGGCCTTCTTCCGTAACGAAATGGGCTTTGGCGGTAACAATGGCCTCACCGACTTCAAAAACCTGCTGGGCTTCAACCTGCGCACCGACGCCACCCGGTTCGGACTCTTTATCGCCACCGGTATTGCCCTGGCAATCGGCTACATCGTCTGCCGGGCCATCGTGGGTAGCAAACTGGGCCGGGTGAGTATCGCCTGCCGCGACGCCGAAGCCCGCACCCGGTTTCTGGGTTACCGGGTGGAGCGGGTGCAGCTGTTCGTGTTCGTGGTCTCCGCCATGCTGGCGGGCGTGGCCGGCGCGCTCTATGTGCCCCAGGTGGGCATCATCAACCCCGGCGAGTTCTCGCCCATTTTCTCCATCGAGATCGTGGTCTGGGTCGCCCTGGGCGGACGCGCCACCCTCTATGGCGCGGTCATCGGCGCCATCCTGGTGAACTACGCCAAGACCGTGTTCACCGGTGTCATGCCCGACGCCTGGCTGTTCGCCCTGGGTGGCCTGTTCGTGCTGGTCACCGTGTTCCTGCCCCAGGGCATCGCCGGCCTGCTCAGGCAGCGCCGCAAGCGCTCAGATGATGACGAAAGCCCAACGGACGCTCCGGCAAAGGAGGCCTCCGCATGAGCCTGCTTACCGAATTTGCCCAGCGTGACCGGGTCTTTGATTTCCTGACCCCCAGCGAGTCCCCGGTGGATGTGCGCCACGGTCCGATCCTCTACCTGGAGGATGTCAACGTCAGCTTCGACGGCTTCCGGGCCATCAACAACCTCAGCCTGACCATCGACGACGGCGAACTTCGCTGCATCATCGGGCCCAACGGCGCGGGCAAGACCACCATGATGGACATCATCACCGGCAAGACCCGGCCCGACTCCGGCTCGGTCTGGTTCGGCAGCCGCCATAACCTGCTGATGAAGAGCGAACCGTACATCGCTAGCCTCGGCATCGGCCGCAAGTTCCAGAAACCCACGGTGTTCGAAGCCCTGACCGTGTTCGAGAACCTGGAGCTGGCCATGGCCGCCAACAAGAAAGTCTTTCCCACACTGACCGCGAAAATGACCGGCGAAGCCCGGGACCGCATCGACGAAGTGCTGGCCACCATTGGCCTGGCTGAGTTGCGGGAGCGCCCGGCAGGCATCCTCTCCCACGGCCAGAAGCAGTGGCTGGAAATCGGCATGCTGCTGATGCAAAAGCCCCGCCTGCTGCTGGTGGACGAACCCGTCGCTGGCATGACCGAGCAGGAAATGGAACGCACTGCCGAACTGCTCATCAGCCTAGCCGGCAAACAGTCTGTGGTAGTGGTGGAGCACGACATGGGCTTCATACGCTCCATCGCCCGCAAGGTCACCGTACTGCACCAGGGCAGTGTGCTGGCGGAAGGCACCATGGATCAGGTCTCCAACGACCCGGAAGTCATCAAGGTTTATTTGGGGGAGGAAGCCTGATGCCAAATGAAAGAGCGATGCTCAGAATTGAAAATCTCAATCAATACTACGGCGAAAGCCACACCCTCTGGGACCTGGAACTGGACGTCCCCAAGGGCCAGTGCACCTGCGTCATGGGCCGCAACGGGGTAGGCAAGACCACCCTGCTCAAATGCGTGATGGGGGAGGAAACCACCGCCAAAGGCAAGCTGATGTACGAAGGCGATACCGACCTCACCAAGCGGCGCCTGGAAGACCGCGCCCGCCTGGGCATCGGCTACGTACCCCAGGGCCGGCAGATCTTTCCGCTGCTGACGGTGGAGGAAAACCTGCGCACCGGCCTCGCCGCCCGGTCCGATGGCAGCCGCAAGATCCCCGAGCGCATCTATGAGCTCTTCCCGGTACTGAAGGAAATGAAAAGCCGACGCGGCGGCGACCTCTCCGGCGGCCAGCAACAGCAACTGGCTATCGGCCGGGCGCTGGTGATCGAACCGCGCCTGCTGATCCTCGACGAACCCGGCGAAGGCATCCAGCCCAACATCGTCACCCAGATCGGCGAAGTCATCCGCCGCCTGATCGAAGAAGACGGCCTCACGGTGCTGCTGGTGGAACAGAAGCTGCCCTTCGCCCGCCGCTACGCCGACAACTTCGTGATCATGGACCGGGGCAGGCGCGTGGCCACCGGCGAGATCGCCGAGCTGTCGGATGAACTCATCAAACAGCACCTGACCGTATGACTATTCACATGTTTCCCACGACCCCCGGGCCCGTGCCCAAAGCCCACGACTCCGGCCACCGCTTCGACGCCGGCCGGCACTGGGCCGCGTTCATCAGTCTTGGCTTCCAGGCCCGCAGCGAACACATCATCGACACCGCGCGCCTTGAGCAACCGGGAGCCGACGAGGAACTCAGCAAGGCCCGGCCCATCACCCGCCTGACCCGCGCCCGCCACCGTGGCCCGCTGCGGGTCCAGCGACCCTTCTATCCGGAAGGAAAACACGGCTGCTGCCATGTGTATCTGCTGCACCCGCCCGGTGGGCTAGTCAGCGGCGATGCACTCACCATTCACGCCGCCCTGGAAAAGAACACCCACGCGCTTTTGACCACCCCGGCGGCCGCCAAGCTCTACAAAGCCGACAGCCACGGCGTGTCCTGGGCACAGGACGCGTACCTGAAGGTCGCCGACGGCGCCACCCTGGAATGGCTGCCCCAAGAAACCCTCGCCTTCAACGGCTCAAAGGGGGAGCAGACCACCAGCATCCACCTGACCGGCAACGCCAAATGCCTGGGCTGGGAAATCCTCGCCCTGGGCCGCCCAGCCAGCGACCTGCCATTCGCCACCGGCCTGCTGGAACAAAAATTCGAACTCACCCGCGACGGCAAACCCCTATGGCAGGAACGCCAGCAACTCGACCCCAAACACCCCAGATTCCACGGCAAATGGGGTCAGGGCGGCAACACCGTGCAAGCCACTCTCTGGGCCGCCGGCCTGGAAGATGAAGCCGAAGCCATCGAAGCACTGCGCGAAACCCTCCCGGCCAACCACCGCTGGGCCGTTACCCGCAGAAGAGGCGTCCTGCTCCTACGCTACCTGGGGCACGAAAGAAACGAAGCCTGGACCCTATGCCAAAAAGCCTGGGAAACCCTCCGCCCCAGACTCACCGGCAAACCCGCCAGCATCCCCAGAATCTGGCTGACATGACCAAAGGCCATGCACAGAAGCGGCGGAAAAATGTAGCGGAAGCTTCAGCTTTCGAGCAGGCCAAAGGCCTGCCAACCGGGGCACCAACCCGAACCAAAAGGAATGCACCGGAAGCTCCAGCTTCCCGACGGGCCAAAAGCCCGCCAGGCCGGCAAGCACCAACCCGGACCCATAGAAATGTAGCGGAAGCTTCAGCTTTCGAGCAGGCCAAAGGCCTGCCAAACCAACACCAAAACAAGAACAGCTAACGCCAGACATCGGAGCAAACCATGGAACTCACCCCAAGAGACAAAGACAAACTCCTCCTCTTCACCGCAGGCCTGCTAGCCGAACGCCGCAAAGCCAAAGGCCTGAAACTCAACTACCCCGAAGCCGTCGCCCTCATCAGCACCGAAATAATGGAAGGCGCCCGTGAAGGCCGCACCGTCGCCGACATGATGAGCGCCGGCCGCGAAATCCTCACCCGCGACGACGTCATGGAAGGGGTGGCTGAACTCGTCGACGAAGTCCAGGTAGAAGCCACCTTCCCGGACGGCACCAAGCTGGTCACTGTCCACAACCCGATCGTTTAAGGAGCGAACCATGATCCCCGGCGAATACCAACTAAAAGACGGCGACATCGAACTCTGTGCGGGCCGCGAACGCATCACCATCGACGTGGCCAACACCGGCGACCGACCGATCCAGATCGGCTCCCACTACCACTTCGCCGAAGCCAACCCGGCGCTCACGTTCGACCGCAAAAAGGCGCGCGGCTACCGCCTCGACGTCGCCGCCGGCACCGCCATACGGTTTGAGCCGGGCCAGAGTCGGGAAGTGACGTTGATTCCTTATTCAGGGGGACGGTCAATTTACGGGTTCCGTGGGGATGTTATGGGTTCGCTGGACTAGTGACGGAGTTGCCTTTGGATATGTGCCAGGGCCAGGGCGTGGAGCCTCTTTCCGGGACACGCCCGTGAATACGTCCCTGTAGGGCTCGGCTGCAGCCATCCATGGCTGCAGACGGTCCCGGAAAGAGGCCCCAAGCCCTGTCCCGCGGGTTCCGGGAGTAGCCCTCCAGGAAGCTTGCCTTTAAGGCGGGGAAAGACTTTGAGGGCCAGTTGGGTATGACTCTTCGGGAATGTGCGGAGCCAGGGATGGCGGAGCCCAAGCGTCACATGGATGTGCTTGAGCGTTTCCCGAAGAGTCATACCCGACTGGCCGAACACCAAACGCTAACAAGCGAGGCAAACTGATGAAGATAACAAGACAAGCCTACGCCGACATGTACGGCCCCACCACCGGGGACCGAGTCCGCCTCGGCGACACCGAACTGTGGATCGAAGTGGAAAGCGACGCCACCCACTACGGCGACGAAGTGAAATTCGGCGGTGGCAAAGTCATCCGTGATGGCATGGGCCAGAGCCAGCGGGCCGATGACACCGTCATGGACACCGTCATCACCAACGCCCTGATCCTCGACTGGTGGGGCATCGTCAAAGCCGACGTTGGCCTCCAAAATGGCCGAATCGCCGCCATCGGCAAAGCCGGTAACCCCGACACCCAGCCCGATGTTGAAATCGTCATCGGCCCCGGCACCGAAATCATCGCCGGTGAAGGCAAAATCCTCACCGCAGGCGCCCTCGATGCCCACATCCACTTCGTCTGCCCCCAACTGGTGGAAGAAGCCCTGATGAGTGGCATCACCACCATGCTCGGCGGCGGCACCGGCCCCGCCACCGGCACGAACGCCACCACCTGCACCCCCGGCCCCTGGCACATCGGCAAAATGCTCCAGGCCGTCGACGCCATGCCCATGAACATCGGCTTCCTCGGCAAAGGCAACGCCAGCCTGCCTGAATCCCTGGAGCTTCAGCTTAAAGCCGGCGCCATGGGCCTGAAACTCCACGAAGACTGGGGCACCACCCCTGCCTCTATCGATAACTGCCTCACCGTTGCCGACCAATACGACGTCCAGGTCGCCATCCACACCGACACCCTGAACGAATCCGGCTTCGTGGAAGACACCCTAGCCGCCTTCAAGGAACGCTGCATCCACACATACCACACCGAAGGCGCCGGCGGCGGCCACGCTCCGGACATCATCACCGCCTGCTCAAAAGATTACGTACTGCCGTCGTCAACAAACCCCACACGGCCCTACACCGTCAACACCATCGACGAACACCTCGACATGCTAATGGTCTGCCACCACCTGGACCCGAACATTCCCGAGGATGTCGCCTTCGCCGATTCCCGCATCCGCCGGGAGACTATCGCAGCAGAAGACATCCTCCACGACATGGGCGTGATCTCCATGATCGCCTCCGACTCACAGGCCATGGGCCGGGTAGGGGAAGTGGTATGCCGAACCTGGCAGACCGCCCATAAAATGAAAGTCCAGCGCGGCCTGCTGCCGGAAGACGAAGCCCTGGGGGCGGACAACCTGCGCGCCAAACGCTACATCGCCAAGTACACCATCAACCCCGCCATCACCCACGGCATCGCCCACGACGTCGGCTCCGTGGAAGTGGGCAAAATGGCCGACCTGGTGCTGTGGGATCCCGCATTCTTCGGCGCCAAGCCCGCCATGATCATAAAAGGCGGCATGATCGCAGCCGCCCCCATGGGCGACCCCAACGCCTCCATACCCACGCCCCAGCCCGTGCACTACCGCATGATGTTCGGCGCCTTTGGCAAAGCCGCCAGTGCAACCCGGGTCAGCTTCGTCAGCCAGGCTGCGCTGGACGCCGGCATCGGCGACAGGCTCGGGCTCGACAGCCCGCTGTCCGCCTGCAAGAACGTGCGCGGCATCCGCAAGAGCGACATGAAACTTAACGACAGCTGCCCGCACCTGACCGTGGACCCGCAAACCTACGAAGTCCACGCCGACGGCGAACTGCTCACCTGCGAGCCGGCCACCGAGCTACCGCTCGCCCAGCTCTACCACCTGTTTTAAGGAGCCACCATGCTGGAACTCACAGAACGCCTGGGCACCGACGTCGAAGCCGCTGAAATTTTCGACACCCTCACCCTACCGTACGAGCTCAGAATCCGCGGCCGCCTAAGGGCCACCACCGACAATCACCACGACGTCGGCCTCTTCCTCGACCGCGGCCCTGTGTTGCGTGAAGGCGAATGCCTGCAGGCCCGGGGCGGCGAAATCGTCCGCATACGCGCCGCCTGTGAACCGGTCGTCACCGCCAGCCTGGCCGCGGGCCTGCCCATGGCCCGCCTGTGCTACCACCTGGGCAACCGCCACGTAAGCCTCGAAATCGGCAGCAACAGCGACACCCAAGGCTGGATACGCTTCCCGCCCGACCACGTACTGGAAGAACTGGCCGAACGCCTGGGCGCCACCCTGACCCACCACCAGGCCCCCTTCGACCCCGAACCCGGCGCCTACGCAAAAGCCGGGGAAGGGCACAGCCATGGGCACGCCAGTCATAGTCATAGCGAGAGCCAAAGTCATTCCCACGCACACGGCCACAGCCATGAGCACTGAGGCCTACCAGACCCCGGTAGCCGACCTCTCACTGCTGGGCCTGATGCAGATCACCAGCCCCGCGCTGCCCATCGGCGCCTTCGCCTGGTCCCAGGGCCTGGAAAGCGCCTTCGAACTGGGCTGGGTAACTGACGAAGCGCAGCTTTGCGAATGGCTCGAAGGCGTACTGGAAGACGGCCTCAGCCGCTGTGAACTGCCCCTGCTGGTGCGGTTACAAAAGGCCTGGGCCACCAAAGACGCCGAGGCCCTGGCCCACTGGAACACCTGGCTCCACGCCACCCGGGAAACTGCCGAACTCAGCGACGAAGACACCCGCCTGGGCACCGCTTTGATCCGGCTGCTGAAAAGTCTCGACCTGATGCCCGAACCCGGCCTGCTACCGGAAGACCCCGGCTACGTCACCGTATTCGCCTGGGCCGCGCACCAGCGCAAGGTCCCGGTTCGCCAGACCTTACTCGGCTTCGCCTGGGCCTGGCTGGAAAACCAGCTCGCCGTCGCCTGCAAAGCCATGCCGCTCGGCCACACCGCCGCCCAGCGGTTGAACGAACACCTGCGACGTTTGTTGGTCGCCGCCGTCGACCGCGCCATGGCATTGGACGACAGCCAGCTCGGGCCCATCCTGCCGGGGCTGGCCCTGGCGAGCGCCCAGCATGAAACACAGTACTCAAGACTGTTCAGAAGTTAGAAAAGACCAACGCTCCGAAGATGAGCGTGGTGAGTGAGGCTCCCTTTCGGGACTGTGCGTAGCCAGGATGGCGGAGCTCAAGCGCCACAGGGATGTGCTTGAGCGTGTCCCGAAAGGGAGCCTCACTCGCCACTTGCACTGAGTTAGATAAATCAAGATAACGAGGAACCAAACCATGCCACATTGCCTGAGAGTTGGAGTCGGCGGCCCCGTTGGCTCCGGTAAAACCGCACTGCTGCGCCAGCTCTGCCTCGCGCTCCGCGATCACTACGATATTGCCGTCGTCACCAACGACATCTACACCCGGGAAGACGCCGACTTCCTCCTCAAAAACGACGCCCTCCCAGCCGACCGCATCCTCGGTATCGAAACCGGCGGCTGCCCCCACACCGCCATCCGCGAGGATGCCTCCATGAACCTCGCCGCCATCGACGATCTCCAGACCCGCCACCCCGGCCTGGAACTGGTACTGGTGGAATCCGGCGGCGACAACCTCTCCGCCACCTTTAGCCCCGAACTCTCCGACCTCACGCTTTACGTGATCGACGTCTCCGCCGGCGACAAGATCCCCAGAAAAGGCGGCCCCGGCATCACCAAGTCCGATCTGCTGATCATCAACAAAATCGACATCGCCGAATACGTCCACGCTTCCCGCGACGTGATGGACCGGGACTCAAAGAAGATGCGCGGCGAACGGCCCTTCGTGTTCGCCAACCTGTATGACGGGGTAGGGCTGGAGACCATTATCAGCTTCATTCTCGAACGGGGCATGTTGCCAGAGCGCCGGCCAGAGAAAATCGCAAGTACCGCCTAAGGCTCGTCCATCCTGCTGAATTATTTGTTTTCTATGGGAGAAACCAAGATGACTGCTTTAACCAAACTAATCGCCACCGCCGCCCTCCTGCTGGCAGCCACCACCGCAGCCGCCCACACCGGCCACGGCGCTCACGCAGAAAGTGGCTTCCTAAGCGGCCTGCTGCACCCCATGCAGGGCCTGGACCATCTACTGGCCATGGCCGCCATCGGCTTCTGGAGCGTACGCCAGAGCAACACCATGAAGAACTCCACCCCCCTGTTCGTCATCGGCGGCATGGTGCTGGGCGCCAGCCTCGCCTGGGGCGGGCTGAGCCTGCCCGGTGTGGAAACCGGCATTGCGCTCTCCGTCATGCTCGCCGGCATCCTGATCGCCACCATGGCGAAGCTGCCGACGGTTGTGGGTGGTTCGCTGGTTGCGGCATTCATGGTGTTTCATGGGTTTGCCCATGGGGCGGAGATGCCGGCTGGGGCGACTTTGGCCGCGTATCTGGCGGGCTTCTCCATCGCCACTCTGGCTATCGCCTTTGCCGGGCGTGGGCTTGGGGCACTGCTGATGCAGACGAACAGCGGGATTTTCCGGGGGCTGGGTGTTGCACTGGCGGCGACTGGGGCGTTCCTGGCTGCCTGAGCTACCACTAGCCTAAGCAAACTGAACCAACACTCGGCAAAACAATGGGGTACAGGGACATCCCTGTACCCCTGGCTTAAGAAAAGTTACCAATTCTAACGCTACTTCATTTGCTGCCTATCCATTTTGAAGCTATAAAAGAGACACATAATTAAAAAGCCCGCCCCACAGGCAGGCTTATAAATCACAACAGAAACGCCACGAATACGCGCTGGCCCAGGATCGGAAAATGGTTTCACCAGCGCTACAGCCTCTTTTTACCCTTCTCTGGTTTCTTGTTCCCCTGGCCATCCTTGGTGCATTGGTGAAATCCCCCTGGTTCAAGGGCTGGGTAGGGGAGTGCATGGTGAACATCTCCGCCCGCCTGTTCCTCGACAGGAAAACCTACCACCTGATTCGCAACGTCACCCTGCCCACCGAAGACGGCACCACCCAGATCGACCACATCATCGTCTCGCCCTTTGGCGTGTTCGTGGTGGAAACCAAGAACATGAAAGGCTGGATCTTCGGCAGCGCTCATCAGCCCCAGTGGACCCAGAAAATCTTCAGGCATAACCAGAAATTTCAGAACCCGCTGCATCAGAACTACAAGCATGTAAAAACCTTGCAGGCTCTGCTGGGGCTGACAGACGGGCAGATTCATTCGCTGGTGGTGTTCGTGGGCGACGCGACCTTCAAGACAGCGATGCCGCCCCACGTCACGAGGGGCGGTGGCTACCTGAGGTTCATCAAATCTTACCAGGACCAGGTGCTTACCCCGGAGCAGGTGAGTGAGGTTATTGATCGCATAGCGGCAGAGCGACTTACCGCATCGTTCAAAACCCATCGAGCGCATCTGCGCCATGTGCAGGGGATAGTCACCAGCAAGACACAGCAGATGGATTTTGGCGGTGCTACAGACCGAGACAGATTGGTTCATAGACAGAAGCCCCGGCGCAGGGGCAGGGGATTGAAACCGACGTTTGCAGTGGTTGCGGTGATGACTGCTTTTGTTTATCTGGGAGGCCCTGCTGAGTTGGCCAGTATTGTTGCGGGGAGTGTTGCCCAGAGCGTACAGGCAAACGTGACAGCCAGGCCTCAGGCTGTGGCTCCACAGGTACAGCCGAACCTTGAAGCTGAGCGTGCTCGGCAGCCAGCGGAGGACCAGCGAAGGTTGGTAGAAGCCCGGCAAGTGAAGGAGCGGATTTTCGAACGTGCTTTCCATGAGCATTATGTGGCGCCTGAAGGCTGTGACAACTGGAAGTCGGACCGGCATATGGTGGAGTGTGTGAACCATGGGATGCGGGCTAAGGCTGAGTTTCGGGGGGAGTATTTTGGTGGGTGAGCTGGGCAGTACCTCAGTATCGTTTTTAGAACCTTTTGACGGAGCAGCGTGAGTTGGACCCTATTTCCTACTTGTTTTCAGCTTATTTGAATACCGTTCAAGGTAGCGTCCATGAGCATGTGTCTGAACGGTATGGCACACAAATCACACCGGTTGAGGTCCAGTATGAGGGCGTCAATGTGGCCTTCCAGCATCAGGTCTGGCGGGTGCGGGACCAGAGCGTTTGCGGCACTGTACGCAACGATCTTAAGGCCTACTCGGAATGCACTGTTAAGGCCAAGAAGCTGTTCGGCACACTTTGTTCAGAGCTTTCCAAAAAGCCCGAGCAGAACTGGAAACATGGTAAGTACCGGACTATGTACTGCAACGCATCTTTGTCTTTCAGACCGGTTATTGCAAGCGTAAACCCAGGGACCGGTGTTACGAGTGAGCTTGAAAAGGCGAGGCAGGCTTGTAATGCGGCTACTGTGGCGGCTATGGGTAGTCGAGAGCCGAAGGTTTTGAGGGAGAAGAGGGAGTTGTGTGAGGTTTACTCGGGGTTGAAACAGTGAAAGCTCAATAAAATAAATCTGTCCCGGTTTCATTTGATACGCTTCCACCGTAGTTACTAAAGAGGAGTGAGTTAGTGTCGATCAGCATGGATTTGGTAATCAATACGCCGGAAGGATCGGTTGATATGAAAGCAGGGCTGGATACTATGAGTGGAGTATCGGGCTCTGTACAGACTATTGCTGAAACAATTCTTTTGAAAAAGGCTCCTCACAGAAACAGTGGTAAGAAAAAAGTGAGAACCATCTTAAAGCAGACTTTCAAAGGGTCTTACGGCCATATTTTTAGTGTGGACGTCGATGATGATAATTTGACAAAAAGACTGCGATCGATTGGCCGTCCCGTATTTGTGGAACTAATATCCTATTTTTTCGCAGAATCCCTTTATAAAGAACACCAAAATCTTTCTCCCCGAGCAAACAAGGTTGTAGAAGACCTAGGTAACGAAGCTAACGAGCTTATCCGTCAACTTAGGAAATCTCCACTTAGAAAGTTACACGAAGTCTCGAGAAAGTTTGACCTTGTTGTAAAGATTAGGTATCGAAAGAACAAACATGATAAGACAATTATCGGTGCATTTGATCGATCTACCGCAGAAGCAGTAGACGCAAAAAAATCTCGAGAAGAGTACTGGATAAAGGCAGGTATTAGTAGGTTCAATATAAATACTGGGAACGGTCGACTTGTGGTTGAGGGTGATGACCATACAGTTGCTTTTGGTTTTTCTTCCTATAAAAATCTTACCATGAAAGCGAAGAAGTTTTTTACCGAGAACTTAAATTATAATAATGGGTTGGAGGCTGAGAATTATAAATATCTTAGCTTAAACGTTTCGCCTGTAAAGTTGAGAGATGGGACGGTGGTAAAATATATGGTTAAAGGGTATGGCGATTGATAAATAGATACTCAGTTGCGACATTGATTATCGTATTATTGGTAGTTGGAGGTTATCTTTTAAACTTCCACTTAATTCATGGTCAGCAAGTTTCAGATAGCTCTTCTGATTGGGGTGCCTTCGGTGATTATTTTGGCGGCGTAATTGGTACAGCGCTAAGTTTTTTCGCGCTTGTATTGCTGATTAAATCTCTGAGTCTTCAAAATGAAGCTAACGCAGATCTGAAAAAGCAGCTCAAAAATAGTGAGCGAACTGAAGCCATAAAATCGTTTGAATCATTGTTTTTTAATTTAGTTGAGTCACAGAATACATTAACTGAAAAATTTTCAATCTATCACGTTGAAAATGGTACACTTGTTAAATTGATTGGGGGGGACGCAATAGCAAGGATTGAGGATGAAATAGAGATTATGCGTTCTTCTGGTGCAACTGACGACCAAGTCGCTCAGCTTGTGGAAGCGTTAGATGAAGATGATAACATTTACAATATACTTCGACCCTTTTCTGTGTCGGTCAACGTCATCTCAAAAAATCTTAGTGATTCTCGAGGTTTCGACGTAGATACGAGTAAATTTTATTACAGTACTTTGATCAATTTTCTAGCTTTTTCTCAATTGCGGTTGATTTTGATTGCAGTACAATTTCTTGACAACCATCATTCTAACAATTTAATTAGTTACCCTGAGTTCAATGACGTCTTAGAAGAATTAGGTTTGGAAGTTGGTAGATATTAGGATTCGTTTAGCAACTAGAACCTCCATTAGGCTCAGTCAATAGCCCTCTGCCTTGTGTGCCGAATGATACTGTGCGCGGCCTCACAAACGCCCCAAAAAAACCGGAACAGAGCTATTTTTCAGTTTCTCTAAGGCCTTGAGCTAATTTGCGAGACACTGGGACAAATCAATTTTTCTGAGCACAATATTAAAAAAATATTAAAAAGGACAGGCACTGTTAGAGAAGAACAAAGAAGCATGAAATTTTCAGCTCCGTTGAGTTCGTTTTTTCAGTGAGGTAAGCGGTCAATCAGACCCGAATCCATCGAAATCTCTGGATTCCGGCGTTTTTTCACCCGTTTTGGCAATTCCAAGGCGAGGCAGGTTCCTGGCTGTCGCCAGTGAGTGTCGTTAATTATTTATTGGGGAGAATCAGGCTGCAGATCGTCGTCGGGGCGGGTGCGCTCGCTGGTTCTGACGGTACAGCGCTTCGAAATCCAGGGCTTCGGTAAGCCACTCATCGGCGGTCAGTCCCAATCGGTCCAGAATCGGTGGGTGATGGTCAGGAATGTGGCCCCGTTTTCCCGGTCGGGCAGTCCGGCCGGTATAGTCCACCAATTCCAGATATTCCCGCAGACTGAACAGGATGCCCAGTTGTGGCTCGTTTCTTACCGCTCCCTCGAAGTGGAGCAGCGGTTTAAGGGCCGTTGAAAACTGGTTCAGGAATTGTTGTTCCTTCTGTGCCTGAATGGCGGCTGCCAGGCTGAACCGGGGCGTCAGCCGCTCTTTGATACTGGTATGGTCAGAGCTTTCCGGAGTATCGGCTAGGGCAGCCCTGATGGGATTCAGGTCGACATAAGCCATGCAACTGAGCAACGCCTGCTCTGTCTTTAAAGCCTGAGATTTGAACCGCGACTCCCAGAAATGCCCGGTACAGCCATCTTCCTGATTTGCCTCTCGGGCAATAGACTCGTTAAGACATTTCATGAACCAGCTCAGGCTGGCGAGGCGTTGTCGGTAGACGCCGGCCATCTGTTTTACGAACCCTAGTTCGGCCTCGTGAAGTTCGCCTCCAGACTGATACCGCTGCACCAGCGGTGGGCCTTTGAACAAGCTTGTCCAGCGTGCCAGAACGTCGTCGTCAGACCATGTGTCCGACTGCTCAGGACAAAGCTTCACTACTAGGTGGTAGTGGTTCGACATGATTGCATAGGCACAAAGATCAATGGCAAAGAGGGAGGACAGCAGCCGGATGCGCTCTTCGATCCACCGGCGTCGGTGCTCGTAGTTTTTGTCGGTCTGGTGATCGATACCGCACAGAAAAGTACGCCGTACGCAGCGTGAGACGACGTGGTAAAAAGGTGTATCAGAAACACAGATCAGCTGTTCTCTGGGGCGGGCCATGCTAATCCTTTAGCGGCAATTTTGATATGTACTGGATAAAAACACAGTATATAAGCCGTTTCAAGCTCTTGCCAGATCTGGAGTGGGACGTAAGAGCATCGAAGGTGGCCTAGCCTATTTTGGATCTGTTAGGTTTAGGCTTTGCCCGCAGAGGAAAGTCTTCTTAAGCCGAACCGGGACAGACTTATTTTTGCTTGGGCTGAGGGACGAGCCCCACAAAGCTTATTGAAAACAGGCCCGTCCCGCGTTTCTACTCCTTCTGCTTCCGACTTCGTTTATTGAGGGACAACGGAAAACGCCCCCTTGGCCAAAAGCTCACCTTCCTCTGTCACCACCTCAACTCGCCAGTCTCCCAACATGTGCCGGTCAATATACTTGGCTGAGGATGCGCGCATGGGGTCAACCGACGGCCTGATTGCCACCCGCGCAACC
>NZ_JAAMPF010000001.1 GCF_011074795.1 Marinobacter salicampi | reverse complement strand
CGAGATTCGAACTCGCGACCCCAACCTTGGCAAGGTTGTGCTCTACCACTGAGCTATTCCCGCTCTACAGCCCCAGCAAACCTTGCTGGTCTTCAAGATATCTGCCCTTGAAGTGGCGCATATATTAATGAATCGCGGCTGAGTGTCAACCCTTTTTTACCCCATCAGAGCTGCGTAACTATTTGATTATTCTTTAATCAGCCTTGTGCGGGAGCGTCTTTCCCAGTTTTTTCGGGAACAGGTCCGGCCAGGCCGCCTTGATGTACAGCACCATGGACCAGAGCGTAAGGCCGGCGGCAACGTACAGAAGAACCAGACCAAGATGGGCTAACAGCAAGCCAGGAGGCACAGCCAGCAGCATGATGATTGAAACCATCTGTGCGGTGGTCTTTATCTTACCGATATAGGATACCGCCACGCTGGCCCGGCTGCCGATTTCCGCCATCCACTCCCTGAGCGCAGAGATAACGATTTCCCGGCCGATAATAATCGTTGCCGGTATGGTCATCAGGATGCTGGCGTGCTCCTCAATAAGCACGGTCAATGCCACGGCGACCATCAGTTTGTCTGCCACGGGGTCCAGGAAGGCGCCGAATGGCGTGCTCTGGTCAAGCTTCCTGGCCAGGTAGCCATCCAGCCAGTCTGTGGCGGCAGCAAGCCCGAAAATAGCGGCACTGACCACGTATCGCCATTCCACCGGAAGATAGAAGATCACCACGAAGACCGGAATCATGACAATCCGCGACAGGGTGATAATGTTCGGTAAATTCATAGTTTTGCTCGTTCTGGCCGCATGTTCCGTTGCACCGGTTGGCTCCGGCTATTCATTATGCAGGGCCGCGTAGATGACTTCAGCAAGTGATTTGCTGATGCCTTTGACCTTGGCAATTTCGTCCACCCCGGCCTTGCGTATCTCCTGGGCGCCGCCAAAGTACCGAATGAGCTCGCGCCGACGCTTGGCACCAACCCCGTCTATACCTTCCAGGGTTGACTGGCGTCGCTTCTTGTCCCTTCCCTTACGGTGTCCGGTGATGGCGAACCGGTGGGACTCATCCCTTATGTGCTGAATCAGGTGGAGCGCCGGCGAATCTGCCGGTACACGATAGACATCGCCGGTAAGAGCATCAATCAGTTGCTCCATACCTGCCCGTCGGGTTACACCTTTGGCCACACCGATCAGCGGGATATCATCAATGCCCAGGCTGTTGAACACTTCCCGGGCGATGTTCAGCTGGCCCTTGCCGCCATCAATAAACACCAGGTCAGGCCGCTTGCCGGCGTCTGTCATCATCCGCTTGTAACGCCGGGTCAGAACCTGGCGCATGGCCCCGTAATCGTCGCCGGCCGTTTCCCCCTCGATGTTATAGAGACGGTAATCGCTCTTCAGCGGACCATTCTCATCGAAAACCACACAAGACGCGACCGTATTTTCGCCATGGCTATGACTGATGTCGAAGCATTCCATACGGCTGGGGGTCTCGGCCAGCTTCAACAGGTCTCTGAGCGCAAGCAGGCGGCGATAGACTGTCTCTTTGCTGGCAAGATGGGTCAACAGGGTCTGCTGGGCATTGGTAGCAGCCATTTCCAGCCAGCGACGGCGTTCGCCCCGGACGTTCTGGCGTACCCTGGTATCACGGCCCGCGGCCTCTGTCAGGGCTGCGGACAGCAGTTCCTGTCCTTCCACCTCGACCGGGACAAGAACCTCACGGGGAAACTCCCGCTGGGTGTTACCACCAAAATAGAACTGGCCGAGAAAGGCGCTCAGGAGCTCCGCCTCTGACTGCTCGAGAGAATACCGGGGAAAATAGTCCTTGGTGCCAAGTACCCGGCCGCCTCGCACAATGATTACCACAATGCAGACCACGCCAGCATCCTGGGCCAGCGCGATCACATCCGCCTCGCCGCCCTCGCCGTGAACGGATTGCTGCTCCTGAACATGACGAAGGTGGTTGATCTGGTCCCGCAGAGACGCTGCCTTCTCAAATTCCAGATTGGCTGCTGCCGCTTCCATTTCCTGCATCAGGTTATTGATGATTGCAGGGTTCTTGCCTTCGAGAAACATGGTGGCATGGCGGGTGTCCCGGCGGTAGTCCTCCGGCGAAATATATTCCACGCAGGGCGCCGTGCAGCGGTGAATCTGGTACTGAAGGCACGGTCGGGTTCTGTTTTTAAAAAAGCTTTCACTACAGTTTCTTATGCGGAAAACCTTCTGTAAAACATTAAGACTTTCCTTAACTGCGCCAGAGCTTGGAAAGGGTCCGAACCAGGTGCCCTGGGCCTTTTTTGTCCGCCCTCTGCGAAAGGTCAGAGAGGGATAATCGGCATGGGCCGAGAGGTAAATATAGGGGTAGGATTTATCGTCCCGCAGCAGAATGTTGTAGGGCGGCCGCAACGACTTGATCAGGTTCTGTTCCAGCAGCAAGGCTTCGGTCTCGCTGCCGGTAATCGTCACCTCGATACGGTGGATCCGGGCGACCAGCGCCTCGGTTTTGGGCGCCAGGCCGGATTGCCGGAAGTAGCTCGCCACCCGCTTCTTCAGGTTGCGCGCTTTTCCCACGTACAGCACGTCCCCTGAGGCATCCATCATGCGGTAGACACCGGGGCGTTCTGTAAGCTGCTTCAGGAAGGTTTTGGCATCAAATCCCCGGGTCGGCGTATCAGACCTTGTCGGCATCAAGCAACCCGAGCCTGACGGCCATGAGGGCCAGTTCCACGTCGCTGGAGATTTCCAGCTTCTCGAAAATCCGGTAACGGTAGCTGTTGACGGTCTTGGGACTGAGGCAGAGTTTGTCTGAAATATCCTGGACCTTCTGGCAGTCCACCACCATCAGTGCAATTTGCATCTCCCGCTCCGACAGTCGGTCAAAGATGCTCTCGCTGGGGTCGCCGCCGTGCTCCCCCAACTGTTTGAGCGCCATCTTCTGGGCGATTTCGGGACTGATGTAGCGCTGACCGCTGTGGGCCATGCGGATAGCCCGGATCATCTCACGAATATCGGCACCCTTGGTTATATAGGCGGTAGCGCCGGCCTGCATGACCCGGGTGGGGTAAGGGTCGTCTGCACAGGCGGTCACAACAATGACCCGGATGGCATCGTCTATACGCAGTATGCGCCGGGTGGCTTCGAGCCCCCCGATGCCTGGCATGCGTATGTCCATCAGAACGATATCCGGAGCCCGGTCACGAACGCTGTCTATCGCCTCTTCTCCTGAAGCGGCCTGCCCTATGACTTCAATGTCGGGGTTATCGGCGAGCATGCGGGTTATCCCGGAGCGTACCAACTCATGGTCATCAACAACCAGTACCCTTATCAAAATACACCTCGCAGAGGGCCAAAACGTGCAACCAGAAAACCCGGCGATTGTAACGCTTTCCGATACCAAGGGGTAGGTTTAGCACTTCTGATTGTCGACTACCCCGCACGTTTCAGGGCGTCCACCAATTCCTCCTTTGTCATATTGCTCCGGCCACTGATATCCCGCTCTTTTGCCCGGTTGTAGAGTTCCTGCCGTTTTAGCGAATCAAGATTGGGCTCCTCTTTGTCGGATTTTCCTGGCTGGCCTGAACTGGATCCGCCAGGCTTCGACCGGGACTGATCAGTACTTCCTTTCCTTTCAGGCTCACGGCCTTGCAGCCGTTCTTTGAGCACCTGCATAAGGTCTACAACATTGTCCGTATCCTGAGTTTCCGTATCCGCTTCCGGCTCCGACAGACGAGTGACGTCCCTGCCTTCTTCAAGCTTGGAATTGATTACATCGAGGATGCGTTCGGTTCCCCTGTCGCTCAAAAGGGATACGTCCAGTTTTTTGGCAGACTTGGTTTTCATGGCTTTTTTCATGGCCGAGACCTGTGCAGCCTCAGGCTCAGGAAGTTCTGGCAGGCCAACGTCTAGCGGGGACCGTATCTCCTCCTGGAAGCGCAGGGTCTCTGCCCGAAGTATGCCCTGCTCCGAAATAATGGCGATGATGTATTCCTTACCGCGCATCACGAAGGTGGCGATCCCTGCCCTTTGCTCATCAGCCATGCTCCTGGCAAGCAGACGGTAGGCCTTGTTGGCGCCGGAATCCGGAGCGAGAAAGTAGCCCCGCTCGAAATAAACCGGATTGATGTCATCGAGGGGTACAAAACGGCGCAAGTCGATTTCTCGGGTTTTTTCCGGTGCCAGATCCTCCAGTTCGTCATCCTTGACGATCACGAACCTGCCTTCTTCAACCGGAAAACCACGGACAAGCTCATCCCTGGAAAGTGGTTTGTTTTCTTTCTCACAGAAATAACGCCGTGCCAGCGGTGTGCCATCCTTATCAACCATGCGCAGGGACAGAGGCTTGCCCCTGTTGGCTGGAAACAGACTGACCGGGAGGCTCACCAACCCGAACGCTATCACCCCGGACCAGAAAGGCCGGGGCTGGCCCGGAGCTTCATCCGGCGCTTGCTTTTGCTCTTCCTTTTCTTTTTTGCGAGCCATCTTTCATCCCCTTCAGGCTGGCTTCCAGTGCCTTTGATAGATCGTCAGAGGCTTTTTTCTTGGGCTTGGGCGGCTTTTTGATACGACCACCGCGCTGCTTCTGTTCAATCAGCTCAAGGACCCGTTCCCGATACTCGTCCTGGTACTCGGAAGGGTCGAACTCAGACTCAAGCATGCCAATCAACTGCCGCGACATGTCCAGCTCACGCTTGTCCAACGGTTTGCCCCGTGGCGCCTGGAGCTCCTCTACGGGCACCACCTGTTCGGCATACCGCAATGCCATCAACATCGGGTAGCCCTGGTACAGACGCAGCGCACCTATGTATTCCTTGTTTCTCATGACCCAGCGCGCAAGACCTTCCTGGGCTGCGTCCCGCAGGGCTTCAGTGAGCGCGGCGTACTGCTCGGCATCACCATCGGGGCCCAGGTAATAGGGTCGGTCGTACCAGCGGTGGTCGATGGCCTCCGGCGGGTAAAACTCAATCACCTCAATATCCCGCGACTTGGCCGGGCGAAGCTCTTCAAGTTCTTCCGGGGAGAGCATGACCTGGTCACCCTCATCGGTATGGTAGGCACGTAGGGTATCCTGGAACTCAACCCGGGCATCGGTCTGCGGATTCACCATCGCCTGTTTGACCGGTGCGTGGTCCTTTTCGTGAAGCAATCGGAAATGAACGGTTCGATCTTCAATCGCCGAATACAGCTTTACCGGAACCCGCACTTGCCCAAACGTGATCACACCTTTCCAGATTGCCCTGGCTGCCATTGGTTCAAGCCTCGCCTGAATCTGCTTTTGCCCCACACTCGGGACAGTAAATCTCTCCGGCGTCGGGTCCCTGGCTGACACACACCATACACACCGCTCGGTCGCAGGCTATACAGTACGAAAGGCCTTCGGCATGCAGGGAAATATCGCAGAAGGGACACCATTCCGCACCTTCCTGCAGCCACCAGCGGTCGTCCCGGTTTTCACCCTGGTTCTGACTCATCGATTGGTTCACTCCATTCCCAGCTTTTTGCGAACATTAGCGGTAATGCCCGCCCGTGCTTTATCGAACCCTTGCCAGGGATCCTCCTTCAGTGCCTTGAGCCGTCGTCGGATATTGGCGACCGTGTAGCGGTCTCCCTTGGACACCGACTTGAGCTCATCCCATCGAAGGGGCGTCGCCACCGGCGCGCCCTCTCGGGCTCTGACCGAGTAGGAAGCCACATGGGTGTTGCCCCGGCCGTTACGCAGATAATCGAGGAAGACCCGTCCCTGGCGCTTGGCTTTCGACATATTGGTGGTCAGCTGTTTCGGATTTTCCTGGGCCAGCGCCTTTGAAACCTCATGGGCGAAGGCTTTTGCGGTGTCCCAGTCAACGGTGGTTTTTATGGGCACCACCACATGGAGCCCCTTCCCGCCCGTTGCCTGGGTAAAGCCGGTGAACCCCAGCTCTTCAAGTTTGTCACGCAGCACAAAAGCGGTGTCGGCAATCAGGCGCCAGGGCACATCCGGGCCGGGGTCCAGGTCGAAGATGACCATGTCCGGCTTGTCCACGTTTTTAATTTTGCTGCCCCAGGGATGGAACTCCAGAACACCAAACTGGACCAGTTCGATGATGTCGCTGATCGTGTCGATATAGGTAAATTCTGAAGTGCCGCCTTTCTTCTCTTCCACCGGCACCCGTGAGACGCCCTTGGCGAACGTTTTGCCGGGGTGCTTCTGGAAAAAACATTCGGTATCCCGGCCTTCGGGACAGCGCAGCAGGGCGAGGGGACGGTCCCGAAGGTGCGGCAGTATCCAATCCTGGATATCCTCGTAGTAGCGTGCCAGGTCGAGCTTGGTGATCCCCTGCTCCGGATACATTACCCTGTCCGCATTAGTGAGTTCGACACCGGCAATCATGGGGCTCCCTCCTTTGCTACGTCGGGGCTGGGTTTCGTCTTTCGAGACACTCGCTGACCCTGTGCCGGTGGCATCCCCGGCTTGGACTTCCTCAGGCTCCTTGTCTTCCCTTATCCCGCGGCATACGGGATGGCGCAGGGCTCCGCTGCCGGTTCGCTCAGTAAATTCCACATCAACAACCAGTTCCGGCTTCACCCAGCGGGCGGAGGCCTGGTCAGGCACCTTGTCTTCAAAAGGAGAGCTGGACGTTTCCAGTTTGCTAAGCCGTTCGTAGATCTGGTTAAGCTGGCGAGTGGTAAAGCCGGAACCCACCTTGCCGGCATAGACTAGGCCCTTCTTGCCAAAAGCACCCAGCAGGAGCGAACCGAAACCGGTGCGCGACCCGGAAGGAGCCGTGAAGCCCCCGACAACAAACTCGTCCTGGTGGATGCACTTGGTTTTCAGCCAGCCCCGGTTGCGGCCGGCCCTGTAGGCGGCGTCGGACCGTTTGGAAATCATGCCCTCCAGGCCCAGTTCGCAGACCTGGTTAAAGAAGGCTTTTCCACCCCCCTCGATGTGGTCCGAGTAGCGCACCATAGAGCTGAGGTCAGGCCCTGCCTCAAGCAGCTGCTTGAGGGCCCGCTTGCGCTCAAGCAACGGCGTACTGCGCAGATCATAACCGTCGAGATACAGAAGATCGAAGACCTGATAGACCAGGTCGTCTGTTTTGCGTGCACCTTTCTTGGTGCTCAGCCGATCCTGGAGCTTGCGGAAACTGCTGGAGCCGTCGGCGTCAAAAGCCACCAGCTCGCCGTCAATCAGGGCTTTTTTGACTGGCAATTGCTCAAGCATCTTGACCTGATCGGGAAAGCGGTCGGTCCAGTCCTTGCCGTTACGGGTATAGATGGTGACCCGCCCTGACTCAAGCCTTGCCAGCAGCCGATAACCATCAAATTTGATCTCATGCACCCAATCGTTGCCCGCCGGGGCCTCATCCACCAGCGTGGCAAGCTGCGGCGCCTGGTCCTTGGGCAGGGTTTTCTTGCTGGCTTTTTCAATCTTGGCGGCTTCCGGTACCCGGGGTTTATTGTGGGCTTCGCCATTTTGCCAGACCGAATCCCTGTCTTCGGCTATTTCCTCCATGGTGCGCCCTGACACCACACTGCGATCGTCGGGATTCAGGGTTCGGTTATCGTCGTCCTTGCGCTTGATCAGCAGCCAGCTGTTGTCGTCCTTTTTGCGGCCAGAGGCTTTAGGTGCCATTTTCACCAGCGTCCACTTGCCTGACAGCTTCTTGCCTTCGAGTTCAAAGTCCAGTTTGTCCTTCCGGTTCTTGCCGATCAGCCGCCAGCGCCCGGTGTCCCACAGCATGGAGGTGCCGCCGCCGTATTCCCCTTTCGGGATGACCCCCTCGAACTTGCCATATTCCAGAGGATGGTCTTCCACCTCCATCGCCAGCCTGCGCTCACCCGGCTTGAGGCTCGGGCCCTTGGGCAGGGCCCAGCTCCTTAGTACGCCGTCCTGCTCCAGCCGAAGGTCAAAATGGTCATGGCTGGCAGCATGCATGTGCATCACATAAAGGCTGTCACCGGCCTGGACGTGGTCTTTAACCTGGTCCTCGACATTGTCACTACCGGACGGCTCGCTGGTGCTGTCGAAATTCCTTTTGCGGCGGTATTCCTTGAGCTTATCGGTCATGGATGCGCCCTTTCCTGGCTGATAACAAGGCTTGCAGGCTAGATCTGCTGCCGGCCACCGGTAACACCGTAAACCTCGCCTGTAACGTAGCTGGCTTCCGGTGACGCCAGGAACACATAGACAGGAGCAAGTTCCGCAGGCTGCGCCGGACGCTTGAACAGGGTGTTGCCACCAAAGCCGGCCACCTTGTCTTCAGGAAATGTCGAGGGAATAAGCGGAGTCCAGACGGGGCCTGGGGCAACCGCATTAACCCTCACCCCCTGTTTGATGGCTTCGGCGGCCAGGGCCAGGGTGAAATTCAGAATAGCCGCTTTGGTGGCGCTATAGTGGGCCAGGTTCGGACTGGGCTCGAAAGCCTTGATTGACGCCGTGTTTATGATGGAGCCACCGGCGGGCAGGTGTTTCAGCGCGCCCTTGGACAGAAAGAAAAAGGACTCGATGTTGGCGCTAAAGATATCGCTGATTTCTTCGTCGGGAATATCCATGAGCGACTCGTAGCTCATCTGGTAGCCGGCATTATTGACCAGTATATCCAGGCCACCCAGTTCGTCTACGCACCGCTGGATCGCGTTGTAGCAGGCGTCACGGTTGCGCTGGTCCATCTTGATCGAGACCGCACGGGAACCGGCCTCCTCTACCAGGCGCTTGGTCTCCGCAGCATCGTCATCCTCCTCCAGATAGGTAAACGCGACGTCGGCACCTTCGCGGGCGTAGGCCAGCGCAACTGCCCGACCGATACCACTGTCGCCACCGGTTACCAGCGCTGAAAGACCCTTTAATTTGCCCGATCCCCGGTAGCCTTGCTCACCGTGGTCCGGAACGGGTTTCATCTCTTCCGTGCGTCCGGGCAGTTCCTGGTCCTGTTTCTGGAACTCCGGTTGAGGGTATTGATCTCTCGGGTCTTTAAGTGTGACTTTGTCCTGCGTGACTTTATCGTTCCCTGTCATTGTCCCTGCCCTCATAATCCGATGTGGGTGTTGAACGTACTGCGGCTTCTCCCTGGCTGTTTCCGGTTCACTCATTCACTGTAAAACAGCGGGGCGGCCAGGCCAAGCCCCGCACCCTGGCATTACCAAGTATCAATGAACAGGTCATGCATGACGCCGCTGCCGGCTTGCTGGTGGGGTTTCCTTTCGGGTATTGACTCGACCCCCCGTATCAGCCAGCGACGGGTGTCAGCGGGATCAATCACCGCGTCTATTTCCAGATAACTGGCCATATTCATGCCCTTGCCTTGCTCATAGGCCTTGGACACCATCTTTTCGAACAGCGCCTGGCGCTCCTGTTCATCTTCAACCGCTGCGAGCTCTTTGGCGAACCCGAGCTTGACCGCGCCCTCAAGACCCATGGCACCGAACTCGCTGCTGGGCCAGCCAATGGTGAACATGGGCGAATGGAAACTGCCGGCTGCCATGGCCTGGGCGCCCAGGCCGTACCCCTTTCGGAGCACAACGGTAAAAAAGGGTACCTGCAGGCGTGCCGCCGTCACGAACATGCGCGACACGTGACGCACCGTAGCCTGCTTCTCCGCCTCTGGCCCCACCATGAAGCCCGGTGTGTCGCACAGGGAGAGGATGGGCAGCCCCATGGCGTCGCACAATCGCATGAACCGGGCCGCCTTATCGCCAGCCTCTGCATCTATAGCGCCACCCAGGTGCCTGGGATTGTTAGCCATCAGGCCGAAAGCATGACCTTCGACCCGTGCCAGGCAGGTAATCATGCCCTGGGCAAAGTCCCGCCGGAGCTCAAGTACGGAAGCTTCGTCCGCAAGGGCCTCAATGACTTGCCGCATATCGTAGGCGCGCAAACGGTTCTCTGGTATCAGGTGGCGAAGGAGCCGCTGATCCGGCGCCTCCCAACCGGTCTTGCGGCCCTGGGCGAAGGAGAGATAACGCTTCGCCGCCTGCACCGCTTCGGCCTCGTCTTCCACCACGATGTCAACGACGCCGTTAGGCGCCTGAACGGACACAGGCCCGACTTCTTCCGCCCGAAAACGCCCCAGCCCGCCACCTTCAATCATCGCCGGCCCGGCCATTCCGATGCTGGCATTCCGGGTCGCGATGATGACGTCACAGCAGCCGAGCAATGCTGCGTTACCGGCGAAGCAACGGCCTGCGGCAATACCCACCAGGGGCACCTGGCCTGACAACGCCGCCATGGCAGTAAAGGTATGACAATCAAGCCCGGCCACGCCGGTAAAATCTGTATCGCCGGGCCGCCCGCCGCCGCCCTCGGCAAACAGAACCAGAGGCAGGCTCCAGCGCTTGGCCAGTTGCAGCATGCGGTCGGTTTTCTTGTGGTTCATGACCCCCTGAGTACCGGCAAAGACCGTGTAATCATAGGCGAGCACCATGCATCTGGCCGTTTCAGCCCCGTACTGACCGCCGTTCACAGTGCCGAGACCGGCGATCAGCCCGTCTGCCGGACTGACAGCCATCAACTCTTTTTCCGAGTGGCGCCGGCGCCTTGCAGCCAATGCCAGAGCCCCGTATTCCACGAAAGAGCCCTCATCCAGCAGGTCATCCACATTTTCACGGGCGGTCCGCTGTCCGGTACGCCGTCTTTTTGCCACGGCCTCCGGACGCTGGTCGTCGTAAAGTCTGCTATGCCGTTCCCGGACCTCCGACAGATCCTGGCGGATAGCGTCAAGATCGACTTCAAGCTCCGACTCCACGTTTATCTCAGCGTCCCGGTCGGGACGAATGACCAGAATGGGGCAATCCTGACCGACTGAAGCCCCCTCAGAGCAGAGCATTTCCAGCACTTCTCCGGAAGCGCTTGCCTTGACCTCGAATTCCATTTTCATAGCTTCCACCAGGGCAACCAGTTGCCCTTCCTGAATCGTGTCTCCGGCTGCGGCAAATAACCGCGCGACTCTACCCTGAACGGGGCTACGTACGGGGTGGCCACCCTCGGGGTAAACCGTCTTCTGCTCGGTAACAGGACCGGGCAATGGCATTGCTTCAAAGTAACGGCTGGGGTGTTCGTTGGTTCGGGCCTGGCTGAGAAGGTCGAGGTTGTCCGCAACGGTTGCCGTGGACACTGCATAGGTCTGCATCTCAGGTAAGCTGAGAAGGTTTCGCAGGAACGGTAAATTGTTCGGTACGCCTTCCAGGCGAAACTCGCAAAGCGTCCGATAGGCCTTGTTGACCACGGCGGGAAAGGCGCTCTGCCCACACACCACCAGCTTTGCCAGTAACGAGTCGTATTCGGTAGAAACTTCCAGGCCCGAGTAGCCTGCGCCATCCACCCTCACCCCAGGCCCTCCGGGTGGCTCGTAGGTCACGATGGTGCCGCTGGCGGGCACTGCTGTGCCATCGGGAAGAAGGGACTCGAGGTTGATTCGCAGCTGAATCGCCATGCGGTCAGGTGGCTCGGCTGCAGGCCCGCCAAGCCCCAGGGTCGCCAAAGCATGTCCTGTTGCAAGGGCGGTCTGCACTGTCACAAGGTCTACACCGGTCAAGGCTTCGGTGACGGTGTGCTCGACCTGTAACCGGGGATTCGCTTCCATGAACACGAAGCCGCCGGTGTCCAGATCCAGCAGAAATTCGAAAGTGGCCAGTCCCTGCAGGCCGCTGGCCTTGGCCATTCGTAAGGACGACTCGATCAGGTCACGTCGCAGTTCCGGGCTTAGGCCGGGGGCCGGAGCAAGCTCCACCAGTTTCTGACGGCGACGCTGAAGACTACAGTCCCGCTCCCAGAGGTGGGAAACCGCTCCCTCCGCATCACCAAGAACCTGAACTTCGATATGGCGGGCATGGGATATGAGACGCTCGACGTACACGCTTTCGTTGCCGAAGGCCTTGCCTGCTTCCGATGCACTTTGCCGGTAGGCGTTGGCGACCTGCGCCGGGTCGGATACCGGTCGCATGCCACGACCTCCGCCACCGGCCAGTGCCTTGATCATTACCCCAGCACCTGTGCCGTACCTGGCTTTCATGGCCTCCAGAAACACGATGGCCTCCTCAGGAGACACTGGGTGAGCCGTTCCTTCCGCCAGCGGTACACCGCATTCCTCGGCCAGAGCACGAGCCCTGGCTTTGTTTCCGAGTAGCGCCAGGCATTCCGCCGAAGGCCCTATGAATATAAGGTCGGCCGACCGGCATTGCTCGGCAAACTCGGCATTTTCACTGAGAAAACCGTAACCGGGATGGATAGCCTGGCACCCATTTTCATGGGCCACCTGTATCAGTTGCTCGCCGTCGAGATAGGCGGAGGCACCGGTGCCAGTGAGCGGTACAGCCTTATCAACCCGGCGGACATGCAAGGACGCGGCATCATCTCTGGCATAAACACCGACAGTGCGAATGCCGCCTTCTGCCAGCGAGCGCGCTATTCGTATAGCAATTTCGCCGCGATTGGCGATGAGAATGTCACTGACGCTCTTTTCCATGGTGTTCCCGTAATCGTGAAAATATCCAACATCTTAAGGTCGCAAGAGTATTAGGAGAACTTAGGATTGGTTATGGAAAGGTATTAGTCGTTTTGATGGACAGGATGATCCAGACCGGCTGTGTTTTCCACCGGGTCAAACCAGACCACCAGGTCACCCTTTTCAACGGCCGCGATGACCCTGGCACGCTCCGCGAAGGGGCTTTCTGTCTCATTGGTACCATGGAAGCGCGTGCAATATTCATCAACCAGCCCTTCCAACTGGTCTTTGGTCAGCAGGTCGGTATCGACCACAAACGGTGCGTCACGGGGATCCTGTTGCGGCTGATTCTCGCTGTCTTGTTCCATAATTAAGTACCTCTTGGTTTGTGCCAGCTTACTCAGCTATCCGTGTGGGTCAATGCAGAGCTCCTATCACCAGCAGGTTGCCCTCAACCCATGGAACCTTCGCTGACTCCAGTCCAACATTAGACTCAGATCTGAATTTAATCTAGAATGGTACACACAAGCTTGAGGAGACCTCCATGAATTCCCGTAATCCGCGAGTCATTGAGTCGGTACCCGATACGGATGAGCAACACATCCGCACTTCTATTCCGGTGGTTCTGAACATCCTGGATAAGTGGTCATGCTCGGAGGATGAGAAACGCGCACTGCTGGGTCAGTTGCCCCGCTCGACTTTCTATCGCATGCAAAAAACCCCCGAGAGCGTGAAGGTCACCCTGGACCTGGCTGACCGGCTTTCCTATATTCTCAACATCCATGCCGGCCTGAGACTGATCCTCACTGAACCGGAGTCCGTCTATAGCTGGGTGCGACGGCCAAATGATCATGTCTGGTTTCAGGGTCGCTCTGCCATGGACATCATGAAGAGCGGGCGCATGGAGGACCTGATCGACGTCTTCAGACACGTCGATGCCGCCCGTGGCGGGTGGTGGTAATGGCCGGACCCCAACCTGCACTCACTTCGCTGGTGCACCAGAAAGCCTACCGGATGGTGCCCAGCAAGTATCCGCCAGTGTCCCTGTTCGATGACGTGGCTGACCAGTCCAGCTTCGAGGCGCTGTATGCGGTTCAGGCCAGGGTCAACCCGCGGATCAGAAACGATCTCGGCGAGATCAGTCTGGTGCCCGCGGGCGAGCGGCCCTTCGGGATACGGGGCTTTCACTATGCGCTGGCACCCTTCACTCACCTCAATCCCGACGGCAGCCGATTCAGCAATGGTGATTTCGGCGTTTTCTACTGTGCCCGGGAAAAAATTGGCGCTATCGATGAAACCGTGTATCACATGCAGAAATGGCTTGGGTACACCCGCATGGAGGCCCAGGACATCAACATGCGTTGCCTGAAAGCAGACTTCAGCGCGACCGGTGTTGATATTCGGGGTGAAGAGTGGCTGAGCCATGGGTACTATGCACCAGATGATTACAGTGTATCCCGGAAACTTGGCCTGCGCGCCAAGCACGACGGCCGCGAAGCGATTTTCTACCAGTCGGTTCGCCATACTGGCATAGACTGCTATGCCCTCCTCACACCGCGCGTGCTGCACTCGGTGATTCAGGCGAACCACTTCGGCTATCTTTGGAACGGCACCAGCATCGAGACGGTTTACGAAAAACGGGAAATCAAACGTTGAACATGGATTCGCCCTTCCGGCTGACATTGCCGGTTCTTTTCGGCTATGTACCTCTTGGCATGGCTTTCGGAGTTCTGTTTACCGCCCAGCTGGACTACGGCTGGTGGGTGGCACCGCTGATGGGCATCGTCATCTTTGCCGGCGCCGCGCAGATATTGGCTGTTGGTCTTCTTGCCACGCATGCCGACCTGCTGGCTGTGTTTACTGCAATGCTGGTACTGAACTCCCGCCACCTTTTCTATGGTTTATCCCTGCTCAACCAGTTTGCGGGTGCCGGGTGGCGAAAACTCTACCTGATCTTCGGGCTGACGGACGAAACCTATTCCCTGCTGACCAGCCGGCCAAGAGGCTCAGACTTCAAGGCAGAGCAGAGCGTTGACCTGAGAATTACTTTTTACAACCAGTGTTACTGGGTCGTTGGCTGCGCCTTGGGTGCAGGCCTGGGGTCCACGATCGAGTTTGACAGCACCGGTATCGAGTTTGCCCTCGTTGCCCTATTTATCGTGTTGATGATCGAGCAATACAAAGCCCTTCAACAGCAGTTGCCCTTATGGATCGGAGCGTCGTCTGCCGGTATTGCGGTGGCAGCCCTGCCCGCTGCCAACCAGCTGATAGGGGCAATTATACTGGCCACCGGAGTGTTGCTCATTAATTACCGTTTTACATATCAGCATCACTCCGAGGCGAAAGGCCGCGGTCATGGATGAGGCCACTTATCTGGCGGCCTTTATCGCAGTCAGTGCGGCCGCAACGTTTCTTACGCGAGCCATACCCTTTGCGTTTCTATCCCGCCACAGCCACCATCCGTTTGTCCTGCATCTGGGGCGCTACCTGCCGGCGACCGTCATGGCTCTTCTGGTGGTCATCTTTCTGCTGCAGTCCGCCAAGTGGCAAGCTCCCTTGTTTGGCGTGGACGCTCTGCTTCCAAGCCTTCTTGTGGTTGCACTTCATCTTTGGCGGCGGAATGCGCTTTTATCCATAATCGCCGGTACGGTAAGTTATATGCTGATTCAGCAATTATAAGGAGCTGACTATGAGCGATGAACGGAATCAGGAACGCTGGCATCTGAGAATAAGCGGGCGCGTACAGGGTGTCTCCTATCGCGCAAGCTGCGAGGAAAAAGCCCGAAGCCTCGGGCTGACCGGCTATGTCAGAAATCTTCCGGACGGGGATGTCGAAGTGGTGGCTGAAGGCCAGCAAGACGGGCTACAGGAACTCGCCGACTGGTGCTGGCAGGGACCACCGGCGGCACGCACCGAAGACATTACGATTGACAAAGGGCGGGCATCCGGGGAATTCGAGGGTTTCAGCACCCGCTAAGACACCCTGGCACAGCTTCTTATACGACAGGTGTTGCCAAACCCCCAGAAATTCATTAGAGTTTGCGCCCTCAGATCGGCCCGCTGATTTGAAACAGGTTATTGGAGAGGTGGCCGAGTGGCTGAAGGCGCACGCCTGGAAAGTGTGTATACGTTAATAGCGTATCGAGGGTTCGAATCCCTCCCTCTCCGCCAATACAAAACCCCAGCAGATATGCTGGGGTTTTTTATTGGCTGACTGGGTGGGTAGAAGAAGCCTCGCGGGTTCGACCGGAGGCTGCAAGGCAGCCGGAGGAACGTCGGAGCAGAGCGACGACGGCCCCTGGAGTTTACGGAAGGGGTGAGGCCCTAAAGGGCCGAATAATCCCTCCCTCTCCGCCAATACAAAACCCCAGCAGATATGCTGGGGTTTTTTATTGGCTGATTGGGTGGGTAGAAGAAGCCTCGCGGGTTCGACCGGAGCCTGCAAGGCAGCCGGAGGAACGTCGGAGCAGAGCGACGACGGAACGTAGCGATGGATATTCCACGGGCATGGTGGAGGTTATTTTTGCTAGTCTATGTTGAAGTATCTCTACCCACCCGATGCCCAGGCAGAAGGAGCTGCTCGTGCGGAAAAAGACTACTGTCAAACGGTTCCTGCCTGACTTCGTCTACGGAGCCAATGATGGCCTGATCACTACCTTTGCGATTGTCGCTGGCGTTGCCGGGGCCGGGCTCTCAAACTCTGTTGTGCTGATATTAGGATTTGCCTCTTTGCTGGCCGACGGCTTTTCCATGGCGACAAGTGACTACCTTGCCGAGCGCACGCCCTCCGACCAGCATTCCGGCAGCAACCGGGCGCCAGCAATGAAACACGGACTGGCGACATTTATAGGCTTCGTGACACCGGGCGTGGTTCCCTTGATAGCCTATCTGATTCCGATCTCCGACGAGTATCGCTTTCCGCTGGCCGGTGCCATGACTTTGGTGACCTTGTTTGTGGTGGGCGCAGGCCGAGGCCTGGTGGCAACCCTGCCTCCGTGGCGCGCTGGTGCGGAAATGCTGGTGGTAGGCGCTCTAGCGGCAGCGGTTGCCTATGGCGTGGGTGTGTTCGGTTCATTGATGACGGGTGGCGGGGCCATGGTCTGAGAACGGGATCTGAAATCCCGCTCTACCCTCATATAATCGGTTGAATTTCAGCTCATCCGGTGCCATAGCGGTTTTTAGCGGACATGATCCATCCGGAAAACTCTGAGCTCAAAGGAGGAGCTTGTCATGGAAACGAGGCGTTACGAAGTGAAGGTCGAGAGCAATCTGATCAACGATATCAGGCAGCATACTCGCTGGTTCGCTGGCCTGGGCATTGTTTTCCTGGTGCTGGGCGTTGCAGCCATTGCGTTTCCCTGGGTTGCCACCCTGTCCCTGGAAATCGCCATCGGTCTCCTGCTGGTTATTGCGGGCGTCGCGCAGGCGGTGCAGTCGTTCTCTATCCCGCGCTGGCAAGGCTTCGTGCCGAGTCTTGGGCTCGCGGTGCTGGCACTGATTGTCGGGGCACTTATGCTTTTCTACCCGCTCGCGGGCGTGTTCACCCTGACCCTACTTGTGGGCGTGTTCCTTCTGGTAACCGGCATTGTCAAAATGGCTTTTGCGCTTCAATCAAAGCCTGCCATCGGCTGGGGCTGGATTCTTACCAGCGGCGTACTCTCCCTGATCCTTGGGCTGCTGATTCTGTTCCAGCTGACGGAAACCTACCCCTGGGTTCTGGGCCTGCTACTCGGTATTGATTTCATTTTTACTGGTGTCTGGATGCTGGCACTGGCGACCAAGGCCCGGCAGCTTCCCTGAAGGCAGACCTGACTGGCTCTGGATCTCGAACTAGCGCCCGTAGGAGACTGCGCCCTAACGTAACCATTTTTAAATGTCTGATATGACGCTATGGTAAGGGCACAAGCTTCCTCCAGCAATTCATGGATCCCAAGACGGCAACACAATGAGTGAATTAAAACCGGCGAACATTGGCATCAGAACGCGCATCTTTCAGATCATTTTTGAATCGGATACGCCGGTGGCCAAAGGATTCGATGTTCTCCTTGCCCTGCTTATCTTCACCAGCGTAGGCGTGGTCATGCTCGACAGCGTACCCGCTTACCATGAACGATTCGGGACCCTGTTCTACCGACTCGAATGGGTCATTACCATCCTGTTCACGATAGAGCTCGCGCTTCGCATCTACTGTCTTGAGAAGCCCTGGCTTTACCTGAAGGGCTTTTACGGCATTATTGACGTGCTGGCGGTTTTGCCTGTCTGGCTCATGCTTATATTCCCCGGCGCCCAAACACTGGTTGTGTTCCGTCTGCTGCGTACGTTAAGGCTATTCAGGGTGCTGGAGATGATGGCTCTTGTGGGCCAGGGCAAGTTGCTGCTGGACGCTCTGAAACGAAGCAGGGGGCAGATTCTGCTGTTCCTGTTTTCGGTGCTTATGCTGATTACCATTTTTTCGACCATTCTCTACCTTATAGAGCCGGCTGAAGCCGGATTTACCAGCATTCCCAAGTCCATTTACTGGGGCATAGTGACGCTGACGACCGTGGGCTATGGCGATATCACCCCGGTAACCTCGTGGGGTCAGTTCATTTCGGTGATGATCATGCTCACCGGCTATTCTATTATCGCCCTGCCCGCCGGGGTTTTCTCCGCTGAAGTTATCCGGACCCTGCGGGATGAGCGTTATTCCAAGGAAGCATGCCCGGGATGTGGCAAAAACCAGCATGAGCGGGACGCAAAGTACTGCAAATACTGCGGCACCTGGCTCAACGAAGAAACTGCCGACCCCAAAAATCTGGCGCCGGGTTCAGACTGAACGCCTTGGCAAGGCCAAGCGAAAGCGCAGGGGCGCGTCCCGATCTACCGGCCTCGCGTAGTCGATACCCACTCGGGGCCCCACAAGTAGGTCTTCCAGTGAAAACGGCTCGCCCTGTTCGATCCAGAGCGACTCGCCCAGACAAAGGTCGTGCCGGTTGAACTCTACCCTGGTGATGCCCATCGCCCTCGTCAGCTTGCCCGGACCGTTGGCCAGTTGAGGATAGGCTTTACCACCCCGGAGCGCACTCATTGACGCTTCGCCTGACACCGGATAGAAGGCTCTGATCAATACCGCCCCGGGGACGCTGTCGGTCTCGGTCACCACGTTCAGAAGGTCATACAGACCATAGATAAGGTAGATGTAAGCGAACCCAGCTGGGCCGAACATGGGGTCGTTTCGTGGCGTCTTTCCTCGCGAGGCGTGGCTGGCAGTATCGGAGGCGCCTCCGTAGGCTTCGGTTTCAATAATACGGCCCACAAGCCGCTCACCGTCCAGTTCCCGTACCAGGTTAGTCCCGATCAACTCGCGCGCTACCAGAGCCGAAGGCCTGGCATAGAAACCTTGAGACAGTGGATCACGGCTCACGGGGTCTACTTAGGCCTGGGTATGACCAGACGTTCTCCAAAAGAAACATACTCACTGCCGCCCAGACGCCCGATGGGATCGACCCGGGCCGCGTCCACTTTGAAGCGCCCATCCGAATCCACGTTCGCAACGTCATCTGCCACGTAAAGGCGCTTTATTTTGCCAAAAATCAGTGACTGTGGCTGATCGCCTATTTCCTGAATCTGATAAAGCTCACAGGCAAACGCAACCCTGCAGTCCGCGAGCCGGGGCAGAGAAAAGCCATCGAAATCGACAAGGGCAAGGCTCACGCGATCGAGCTCCGATTCACCCAGAGGCAGAGCTCTTGAGGTTTCGGTCATGGCGGTTGCAAGTTCCCGGTGAGCAATGTGAATAGTGAAGTGTTTCCGGGCCTCGATGTTGGTCCGTGTGTCCTTGAACTGACCGTCGGGCTTCTTCCCTACCGAGACCATCATTAGAGGCGGCGCGCTACCGAGAGCGGTAAAAAAGGAAAACGGTGCCAGGTTGAAGTCGCCGGCTTCATTCTCTGAAAGGATCCACGCCACCGGCCGGGGGATCACGGTCTGCGTCATGGCGTGATAGATTTCGCCCGCTGATAGCGCTTCAAAATCAATGATCATTCCCTGCCCCTATGGTTGGTCTTGCGGTAGCCCCCGACAGCTTCTTGTGATAGTCCTAACACTTCCTCGCGCCTGCCCAAGCCTATTTCTTGCGGTAGATAATACCCGGGCGACACTGCACCATGTCATACAGATGGGGCAAGCCATTCAGGGACTCCGAAGCGCCCAGAATAAGGTAACCGCCAGGATTGAGTGCGGCGTGCATGCGCGTCAGGATATCTTTCTTCAGCTCAGCGGAAAAGTAGATCAACACGTTGCGGCAGAGAATGACATCAAACTTGCCCAGCATGTACCTCTCCAGCAAATTGAGCTCCTTGAACTCCACCATGGACTTGATCTGTGGCCGTATCTGCCAGCTGCCTGCGGACGACATGGTAAAGAAGTTCTTCTGCCGCTCCGGAGACAGCCCCCGACCAATGGCCAGCATTTCATATTCGCCCCGCCGGGCCACCTCCAGCACACTCTTTGAGATGTCGGTGGCCACGATCTTGACTTCGCCCTTAAGCTTGCCGGGCTTCTGCCGCCTGAACTCATCCACGGCCATGGCGACCGAATAAGGTTCCTGCCCGGTTGAGCAAGCCGCAGACCAGAAGCGGATCGGCTGGAGGCTGTTCCGCTCCGCCAGTTCGGGGAGCAGCTGGTCGGAAAGGATTCTGAACGGATGATTGTCGCGAAACCACAGAGTTTCGTTGGTGGTCATGGCGTCAATCACCACCTCGCGCAGCGAACCGTGGCGCCCCGGACGACGCAAGTGCTCGACCAGTTCTCCCAGCGAATTCATCCGGTTCTCTTCGAGGATACGGCGCAAGCGACTTTTGACGAGGTACTGCTTGTTTTCGCCCAGCAGAATGCCACAAGCCTCCTGCAGGAACCCTTTAAATGCCTCGTATTCCTGGAGTGTCATCTCTGCTTTCATTGCATCTCTGTCGTTGGTAAACAGGCATTGGAACAAGAAAAATGTCAGCCCTCGTCCAGGATATCCATTACACGTTCGGCCAGTTCATCAGGACTGAATTTTGCCATAAAATCATCCGCACCGACTTTCTGGACCATTGCCTTGTTGAAGACGCCGCTCAGGGACGTATGCAGCATGACATACAATCCGCTGATCAGGGGCTCGCTTTTGCAACGTGTTACCAGGGTGTAACCATCCATTTCCGGCATTTCCACATCGGAAATCATCATGGAAAAATGATCGGTTGCCTTGGAGCCATCTTCCGTTACCTGCTTCAGGTGATCGAGCGCCTGTTGGCCATCATTTTTGGTAACTACCCGGAGACCGATAGCTGTCAGACAACGCTCGATCTGCCGTCGCGCGACCGACGAATCATCAACCACAAGCACGGGAAGAGACACTCCCCGGTCCCTTTCTGCGGTGCGAGTAAGGGTTTTCTCTGTGACGTCGTCTCCTAGCGGGGAAACTTCGGAGAGAATTTTCTCCACATCAATGATCTCCACCAGCTTGTCCTCAAGCTTGGTTACCGCCGTCAGGTAAATTTCCTGACCCGCGCCTTTTGGCGGTGGCAGAATGTCTGCCCAGTTCATGTTTACGATCCGGTCGACGCTACTGACCAGAAAGCCCTGGGTCTTCCGGTTGTACTCGGTGATGATGACGAAACTGGTCGCGACCTCTTCAGGGGGAATCGAAGACATTCGTATGGCCAGGCCCAAATCAATGATTGGGATGGTTTCACCCCGAATATGAGCAACGCCACGAACCATGGGCCGACTGTTGGGAAGCGACGACAGCCGGGGACACTGCAGCACCTCCTTGACCTTGAATACGTTAATGCCATAAATCTGACGCCCGCGCAGGCGGAAAAGCAGAAGCTCAAGGCGGTTTTCCCCCACCAGCTGGGTCCGCTGGTTGACACTGTCTAGTACGCCTGCCATTACACATCACTCCTGAAATCCAATCGGCCAACATGCGGCACGGATGTTGCTTCGAATCTGGTATTGTGTGACCAGGGCAATAAAGTTGACGGTCCAGACCTGGTTAACGGCGAAGATACACCATTATTTAGGGGACTCACGGTAACGATTTGCAACCGTGGGTGCCCTGACCTGAAACAGGACAGGCCCAAGCACATGCGGACATACCTCGCTCTAACCCTCATGCTCTGTACATCAGCACTGGTTGACGCTGGACCCACTACTGCACCCGCTAGCATTCTTTCAGCGGCCGAGTCTTTTCTGGCGGATTTCAAACAGGAACAGGCAGCCGCTGGCTACCAGGTAAGCTACCAGTTGGGCAGTCTGGACAGCCGCCTGCAACTGGCACCCTGCGAAGGCGAGCCGACCGTAGAGTTCAGCGGTGATCCATGGCGCTCGACACACCCGCGACTGCAGGTAGCCTGCGAAGGTGATCGGCCCTGGAAGCTCTACCTGACCAGTTCCCTCACAATAGAAGGTGATGCTCTGGTAGCGGCCAGACCGTTGAACCGCGGCAATCGCCTCGACGATTCTATGATTACAACGGCGAAAGTAGTGATTAATTCGATCAGACGCGGGGCCGTTACCGAGGAGGCTCACCTGCTGGGTATGGAGATGAAGCGCCCGGTCAACGCAGGCACTGTATTTACGCCCTACCTGATAACTGCCCCTGATGCAGTGGCAAGGGGTGATCATGTTATGATTACGGCAACGAATGGCTCGTTTTCGGTCCGTTCCAGAGGAAAAGCCCTGGCAAATGGAAGTGTTGGCGACCAGGTGCCGATTGAGAACCTGACCTCTTCACGCACGATCAAGGGCATCGTAACGGGTCCTGGCCAAGTCTTAATACCCATGTAGCAAACGGCCTACCCAGTCCGGCACAGGTTTGCCGCTGGTCGGCAGACAACTGCCGCTGATCCAGGATAGTCACTAAAAAATTTGTAATCTTTTTTTGCCCGCAAACGCTAAAGAAGTTCAGACCACGGCCGTTATTCAGGTAACGACCCAATTATGCCCCGGAGAATTAACGGGCTCACCAAAAGTAGGTACTGCCATGACAGTTGACTTCAATGGAGTCGGCCGCGGCCAGGTCAACACCCAGAAGACCGTAACCGACAAGCCCCAGACCAGCCAGCCACAGCAGCCAGCGGCTGAACAGGCGCAGGCCCCCAAAACCCAGGGTGAGAATGTCAGCCTGAGTGCCCAGGCAAAGGACCTGAAGCAGATCGAACAGCAACTGGCCAGCTATCCGGAAGTGGATGACGCGCGGGTTGAAGAGATCAAAGCAGCTCTTGCTGACGGTTCCTACAAGGTTGACGCCGAGAAACTGGCCCAGAAAATGCTAGACATGGATAACAGCATTTTTGGATGAACAGGCTATGGCAGCGATCAACGAACTGAAGCAGTTGTTAGGGAATGACCTGAAATCTCTGCATGAGCTATTACAGGTTCTGATTGCCGAGAAAGAGGCTCTCAAGGCCTCTGACGTCAAAGCGATCGACCCCTTCACCCAGCAAAAGAATGAGCTGCTTGACCAGATTCGAAGTCGGGCCAAGCAGAAGATTCATGCGCTGGTGGGCATGGGCTATCGGCCCGAAACCGGCAATCCCTCCCAATTTATCCGAAGCGCAGGGCTGCCGGAACTGACTGCCCTATGGAGCGCGGCCGAGACTGAACTCAAGGCCTGCCAGGAACTCAACAGCGTCAACAACCGCATTGTCGGCCATTTACAGCAGCGACTCTCGCGCCTGACTGACATCTTCCGGGGCTCAGCAAGCCAGGCCAAGCTATACGGGGCCAGTGGCCAGCAAACATCGCTGGGCCATAGGAACATCCTGGCCAGCGCCTGATTCATTAGCCAGAAAGCCGGAGCCCCGGGTCAGACGATCAGCTGACCCGGGGCTCCGGTTTTTTGTGTTTCCGGCGTCCTGCTAACGAACGTGAATGGTCATTCGCGACTGGGAGCTGAACTGGATATTATGCAGACTCACATTACCCATTGACGGGCCCGGGCTGCCGGCGACTGATATATTGTCGAGCCGAATCTGCTCGATCCGTTCCGGAAGCGCAAATTCAAGCCCGCCTGTTTCCACTAGCCGGAACCTCGGCCTTGCATCGCTGTAATGGACGCCGGTTACCTGAACGTCATAGTCGAGAAAGCCGAGGACCGGCATAAAGGAATAGGCCGCAAGGCTGAGCCCCTTCAAAGCATCTGCATCGCGGTTTCCTGCCTCGAGCTCTTCCCGGTCCGTCGATGCCATCAATGCTACGTTACCGATGCGACTCAGAAACTGCTCCGCGCCCTGGGCTGAAGCCTGCGCCAGCTCAAAATCATTCATGGGCTGCAGACGTGAGCCTGTGCCATAGAGCTCACCCGCGGATGGTATGTTCTCATGGCCAGATGAAGCGGTAGAGGCAAAGGAAACCAAGGGCTGAAGTGGTAATGACACCATAGCGACCAATGCGACCGCATGGCGGTATCGCGTCTGATGTTTCAGGACCCGGTAAAGCTCGCGCTCCGAGATCCAGCCTGCCTGAACCAAAGCCTCACCAAGACGCTGACCGGTTTCCCTCTGTAAGCTCAGGCCCTGCTCTAGCTGGGTTTCGGAGACATAGCCACGAGTGACCAGCAACCGCCCCAGCCGTGATTTTTCCTGATGGTTCTGTGAAATCTTCATGACTTCTCCTTTTAGGGCACACCATGACCAGGCCTTGAGCCCTATCGCCGGACAGAACGATGGCGTCCGTTTGCCGGCGTCCGGAATGTAAGGACATCATGATGAGATTCGAAGATGCCTGTACAGAAACGCTTCACTTAATTACGTAACACAGCATTACCGAGCATGAAATCGAAGGACATTCAGGCTTAACCTGTAAACTTACATTGCCCTACAATCGATTAATGTAATAATCGCCTTTCATTGGCCAGATTACATTCTGTGCAAGCGAAGGGTCAGGCAGATCTGTTAAAGTGAAGCCACGATTTCCGGCGTCGGATTAGCGTCCCTCAAGACCCTGAATATGAGAGAGCAAGAACCATGACCCTTAGTAAACCGTTCAACGTATTATCCATTGTTTTCTGCTCGCTGGTTTTTTCTACCATGGTATTGGCCCAATCTGACACTGATGAGACTGGCAAGCAGAGCAAGGAAGAAGGCAGTGCAATGCCCAGGGTCGTCATTGAGACATCCGAGGGCAATATCGAAGTTATGCTCCGACCAGATGTGGCACCCGAAACCGTCGCCAATTTTTTGAGCTACGCTGAAGACGACTTCTATCAGGGAACCATCTTCCACCGGGTTATTCCGGGCTTCATGGTCCAAGGGGGCGGCTTCACAGAGACAATGGAACGGAAATCCACAGGCAGCCCGATAAAGAACGAAGCCAAGCCAACGGTCAAAAATCTTCGCGGCACAATAGCCATGGCGCGAACGAATGCACCCGACTCGGCGACTTCCCAGTTTTTTATCAACCTGGTGGACAACGCCTATCTGAACGCCGGGCCAAACGGCGCGGGTTATACCGTTTTCGGGCGGGTGACCGAGGGCATGGGCGTCGTAGATGCCATCGCCGCGAAGCCGACTGGACGCAGCCAGGGTATGGCTGACGTACCCAAGGAGCCTGTCATCATCCAGGATATCCGCCGTCTGGAAAACTGATCACATGCTAGCCAGCGACACTACCACCAGCCGAGCACCATCCATCGCCGCGGCTCGTATTCAGTGGATTGATAATCGGCCTGTTGTAAGGTTAGGGTTACAGGTCGGAACAAGGCCAGCACGGCACCTTGAAACGGACCCCATGGTGACTCAGGAGGTCATCCATGCTCATGGCCTGACTAGCCGTTTCAAAACCTTGGCTGATGGCGACCACTTCGTGATCGCCCAGGAGGGTTTCGGCGCCGGGCTTGAGTTTTTGCTGGTATGGCAGACTTGGGCCGGGGCTGCCACTGAAAACGGAAGGGTACTGCACTTTGTCGCTGTCGAACCGTTCCCCCTCAGCCCGACTGATCTGGCAAAGATTGCAGAATTCTGGCCTGAACTCCGTTCTTTGTCACAAGAGCTGATCGGCAACTATCCGCCCCTGACCTCTGGTTTGCATCGCCTCTGTTTTGCCGGAGGGCGAGTAAAACTCAGCCTTTACCTGGGCGATCCAGACCCGGCCTGGCAGGACCTCGCCTTCAACGCGGACGCCTGGTTCAGTGCATGCGCCTTGTCCAGGCAGCACCACCAGGGCCAGCCTGTTCTTCCGGTAGCGGCAATGATCAGCCACTGCCGCACCGGCGCCACCTTGTTCCTCGACGCCACGACAAGTGCCCAAACTGTTGAAGAACTTGAGGTCGCCGGGTTCGCCTTCTCGCCAGCGACAGGGCACGAAGATCGTATAACCGGGGTGCTCCGTCCTTCCGCTGTGCCGGGCCGGCGGCCTGAACGCCCCAGGAAAAAAATAGCCATAATAGGTACCGGAATCGCCGGGGCCCTCCTGGCCCGAAACCTGGCGGAGCGTGGCCACCAAGTCTGCGTAGTCGATGCCGGCGACAAGCCCGGTGCAGCCGCTTCAGGAAACAGGCAAGGGGCTCTCTACGTAAAGCTTGGGGTCGACTTCAACTACCAGAGCCGGCTGGCCCTTTCGGCTCTCCTTCACAGTCAGCGCTTTTATCGCAATTGCGGAGCCGGTTACTGGCACCCGACAGGCCTGCTCCAGTTGGCCTGGAGTGAACAGGAAGCCGACAGGCAGCGGCGTTTTTGCGCCCGTAATGACTACCCAAGCGAGGTGGTGCGTCCTGTCAGTATCGAGGAAGCCCGTAAGCTAAGCGATTTTGAGGTGACCCGAGGCGGGCTCTGGTTTCCTGATGGGGGGTGGCTGGAACCGGCGAAGATCTGTCGGCTTCTGCTCGACCACCCGGGCATTCATGCAAGCTACAACTACCCCGTTAATCGGTTGATGCCCTGCAATGGCCGTTGGCACATATCCAGCAACGGCCATCCTGAGGTGGTCAGCGATCATGTGGTGCTGTGCGCCGGTCATACCACCCCGGCACTGCTACCGGTTGCAGGCCATTTCCGTTTCAAGCCGATCCGAGGCCAGGTAACGTCGTTGCCGGCCGTAGACATTAAGGCACCAAAAGCTGTGATCTGCGGCTCATGCTACCTCAACCCGGCTCATGATGGTCAATGTCTGACAGGCGCCACGTTTGATCTTCATGATGCCTCGCCTGCCCTTTCACCGGCCAGTCATCAGGAGAACCTTGCCCAGCTCGAGGCTAACCTGCCCGGCATATGGCAAGGGGACACGCCTGAGCCGCACAGTCTTGAGGGACGGGTAGCTTTTCGCTGTACGACCTTCGATTATCAGCCCGCAGTGGGTGCGCTAACCAGCCGGTCTGGGGAGGAACTCGAAGGTATGGATCTGTTTACCGGCCTGGGGAGTAAAGGGTTGGCCTATGCGCCCTTGCTGGCCGAATATCTCGCTGACCGAATAACGGGGCAGCCCCAGGCCTTGCCAAGATCAGTCAGTCTACGACTGGAACCAGCTCGCTGCCGGACCCAGGAGCAAAAGAAGATCGCTTGAGTTATGTTTGTTTAGGCCGATAAGCTTATCTAGACGATAAACTGGACCTAATATGTCAATCCATGTAAGCGAGCCCGGACGACCCGTTCCCACCCGCCTTCCCGACAGTGTCAGGGGGCGACGGGTAGGTCAGGTGGGAGAGAGCCCAGAAATTCAGAGATCCGCAGCGAGTAGCGGTGAGGCCACAGACGCGGCTTTTTTAAATGCTCAGCAGGTTACTGCCCGACGGGCCTTTGCCGAATATGGGGAAGCGTCTGAGAGTGAACCCGAGGCTCAACGCCCTTACCTCCCGGTATCAAAGCTGTGCACGGGAACCGTCTACTACCTTTCCGCTTCCGCCACCATGGACGAAGCCATCCGGGCAATGGAAGAGCATGGGGTTCATCACATGGTCATCATTGCCCAGGAGGTGGTAGCCGGGCTTATCGAGTTACGCTGGCTGCTGGGCTGGCTAAATACGAACCAGACCGACCCTAGGTCCCAGAGTTTCAGTCAGGTGGAGCTTCCGTCTTTTCTGACCGCCACGCCGGAAACAGACGCCCATCAACTTGCAAGACTCATGCTGGCGCATCAGCTCAACGCGGCGCTGGTTCTCGACCGGGACGGCAGCACCGTTGGCATTGTGACCAGTACCGATTACCTCAGGCTTTACGCCGACATAAGCCGACAGGCAGGCGCGGTCTAGAGAGCCGCCGACTGTCATGGTGTAGCGGGGTTCAACTGTCTACCTTCGCCACTGAATAGCACAAGGTCCCAGGTCCTCGATGTTTCTGAACCACGCTGGATTAGCGAAATCAGTTTATCGCCGCGGTACTGTATCAGACCGTCGACCAGGGCATTTCCGATGGCAGGCTGAGCACGCCAGCGTTCTTCGATCCCCGGGGCAACCACAGGACCCGCCTGTTCCTGATCATCTTGATCTGCAATAACGTTGACTCCGTCTTCTGACTCTCCATCGGAACCTTCAGCGTTATTGTCTTCACCTTCGTCCTCAGGCTCAGGCTCAGGCTGTATTTCGTCAAAACGTGCCAGCATGGGCGTGCTTCCCGCTAGAACCGTATCAAGGTCCGGATCAAACTGGCCTGTTGTCTTGCCGCCGGTCACCACACCCGAATTGAAGCTGACGATATGACGGAAATGATCAAGAGCGTTGTCATTGACATCGTTGAGTGTCAGTGCCGCCTCAGAGTTGCCCGAGGTGTTATAGGCCAGCACAGATGCAGCCTCACTACCAAGTGCCTGGCTCGTCAGGAAGGCTTCGATCTCGTTGTTGTTTTCATTTACCTGTTCCTGGCGGGTGTATTTCTCTGGGCTTACCGCGAACCAAAGGGTGCTTCCTGCCAGCAGCGCATCATGAACAGCTTCATTCGCTTGGGTGCCTCGCTGGCGAACCGTTACTCGTCCGTCAGCCGTAGCAGCGGTATAGAAGAACAGGTCGCGACCACCCAGTTGCGGCTCACCCTCTACGCTACCGCTACTATTGCCCATAACCAGTGCACTGCTGTTCTGGACGCTCACATTGTTGACAACATCGTCTAGCGCGGACCCAACCTGCCGCGTCCAGGCCACCTTTGCAATTTCGTTATTGCCGTCCAGTTCAGTACCGATACGCTGGACATAGGTATCAATCCGACCCCTCGAGCTTCCGGCATGCCAGGCGCCGGTGGTCTCCCCGGCGACAAAGACGTTGCCCTGCCGGTCCATGACAGCGCCTCGGGGCACGTCATTGCCCGCAGTGCCGGTCTGGGTTTGCCAAACCATTACGTATGGGTTGAGTGAAGCTGAATCAAAGCGAAGCAGGACTGTTATGGCATCCAGCCCGCCCTGCTGCGCACTTCCGGCAAGGCTCGCCCGGGAGCCGTAGGCCACCGCCAGTTCACGCTGCGTGATGGTGGCATCGCCCACCTCTGCAGATCGTTCGTTATAGGCAACCACCGGTGGCGAGGCTTCCAGGTCACCCATGGGTTCCGCCACTACACCGGAGTGGATCATAGCGCCCTTGCGGTCGTATACGATGAGCCATACGGCGTTTTGCCCTTCTCCCAGGGCGCCCGTAACATCTACCCCAACCAGAGCGATCTGACCATCGCGGGCTGTGGCCATATCGGTCGGAATGAAATCTCCGGCTCCGCCTACTTCCAGAGCCGACACCAGTTCGTTGATGGACAGACGCAGCCCGGTCTCCTGAGTGGCCGCATAGAATTCGCGACCATCCTGGAAGCGCTCGTCGGCGTTGAGAATGATGAGTTTGTCGTTATCCACTTCAACCTGGCTCTGATTGAGTGCTTCGATACGGAACTCGAGACGATCCTGACCGGCGGGAAATTCCAGCTCTTCAACCGTGACCCAGGCGCCTTCCTGCTCAGGGTCGGGTAGTTGGACGATATAATCCACCCCCGGCTCTGCGCTGGTGCCTTCATCTTCACCAAGCCTTACTCTGTAGGTCGCATCCTGATCAAGACGATTTGCGAGCTTTGCCACATACGTTCGGGTTTCGTTGGCGTTAATGACGTCCCGGGCGGCTCCTGAAAGGGTTTCGAATGACACCACGGTTTCCTGATCACGAATTCTCAGGGTCTGGGTGACGCCTTCGTCCGCACTGCCTACCGAAGCAAGACCTTCACGAACATCTGTCAGCGTCATGGTAAAAAGCTCGAGCTCTTCCGGCACATCGTCAGACACAACTTCCAGCCGTATATAACAGTCGGTGATGCCAGGCTCCAAAGTCAGTACGCCTTTGGTGAGGTTGCCCTCGGCATCCGGCAGATACCGGAGGTAGTCCGGGACAGGCAATTTATCGGCGCTAGCACTGCCCAGCCCGACAATATCCTGGCCAATGATAGCCCTGCCCCTGTTGACGTTGCTGTGCGTGCACCTCTGGTGTGGAGGAGTGAGATCGCTGTCACACGCCTCGGGGTCGAAATCACTATCAAGCTCGAAGGCAACTTTTATTCGGGTGACCGAAGGCTGGTCCAACTGGACCCGGACCAGCACGGGTGTCGTGGGTTTGGTGCGCTGTTGCTCGCCGGTGGCCTGGCCGTCCTCCCCATAGATCTGCTTGGTAAAGGTATGACTTCCGGTCCTCCGCTCGTCATCCGGATCATCCACTTCGCCAAGATCCGGTAACTGGCAGAACTCTTCCCCCTCCTGTTCCCGAGCCTCGGGATATACGCCCTCCTCGAACCCCTCGGCTTCCAGACTGAGCACATTCTGTCGTACTTCTATCTTGAAGGGCTGAACGCCAACCTCACGACCATCTGTAGTCAGCAGAGTCACGTTCTCAGTGGTACCCAGGTCGCTCTTGCCCCGGTTACCTCCGGTGAGGCCGGGCACACCCCGCATGATGATGCCTTGGCGGGCCTTGTTGCTGGTGTCTTCGAGAGCCAGCCAGGAAGGCGCATTGGTGAGCGAGTAATCCAGTATTCTCTCGCCGCCATAGGCTCCGAAATTGTAGTAATACTCTACGCCAAGGTAGGCCCGAGGCGCGGGACGACCAAGTACAGTCGGGTCGTCGGGATCTTTCTCGGTCTTGCAGCCCGTCAGACCAGTGATCATGAGGAGGAAAGCCAATAACGGCAGACGGTAAAGCTTGGGGGGCAGGAAGCGTTCTGCGTACATGTAAAAATCCATTTCAAAAGAAATTATTGTTATGGATACGGGGCTTTAACACACCGTTACAAAACGCACTCATAGTAATCAATTTGGCAGACATGCTATCTGCGCGAGTTCTCAGATTCAGGCTGTATGGCGGGAAAGAAAATTATCGAATTCGGCCTCGTCCATGGTTTGAACGCCGAGACTCCGGGCTTTTTCAAGCTTGGATCCTGCAGCTTCGCCCGCCACAACACAGCTGGTTTTTGACGATACGCTGCCGGCCACTTTGGCACCCAGTGCTTCCAGCCGCTCCTTGGCCTGGTCACGGGTATGATTTTCAAGGGTACCGGTTAATACCCAGGTTTCCCCTGCGAGCGGTCTGTTTGCGCGGCTTATGTCTTCCGATTGCCAGACTACGCCTTGGCTGCGGAGCTTCTCAATGATCTCTTTGTTGTGTTCCTGCTCAAAAAAGCTACAAATGTGGCCCGCGACCACTGGGCCTACGTCCGGCACGGCCTGAAGCTCCTCCTCCGTGGCCGCCATGACATTCTCCAGAGTGCCAAAATAGCTGGCCAGAGCCTTGGCTGTGGCTTCCCCCACCTCCCGGATGCCCAGGGCGTAGATGAAGCGCCATAAAGGCGGTCTGTTCGAGCTTTGAATGGCGTTGACCAGTTTGGCTGCAGACTTGTCCCCCATCCGTTCGAGCTTGCGCAGATCGTCGGTCGTCAGCCGGTAAAGGTCTGCCACGGTGCGCACCATGTCCCGGTCTACCAGGATGTCAATCCACTTTTCTCCAAGCCCTTCAATGTCCATGGCTTTTCGAGACGCGTAGTGCCGTATAGATTCTTTACGCTGAGCTGCACAGAAGAGTCCGCCACTGCACCGGGCGACAGCCTCACCCTCAAGTTGGACGATGTCTGAATCACATACCGGACAGGTCGTCGGCAGTTGTATAGGACGCGCTGAGCGCGGCCGCTTGTCGCGAACTACCTTGATTACCTGGGGAATCACGTCACCTGCCCTGCGGATAAATACCGTGTCTCCGATCTGGACCCCAAGCCGGTCAATTTCGTCCATATTGTGCAGGGTTGCGTTGCTGACCGTTACACCACCGACGAATACGGGTTTTAAGCGTGCAACCGGAGTAATGGCCCCGGTGCGGCCAACCTGGAATTCGACATCCTCAACGACCGTAACCTCTTCCTGCGCCGGAAACTTGTGGGCGATGGCCCAGCGTGGGGCGCGGGATACGAAACCCAATCGATGCTGATAGTCCAGGCGGTTGACCTTGAATACGATGCCATCGATCTCATAGGGAAGCTGGTCACGCTTGGCCTGCAGCTCTTCATAGGCTTCCAGGCAGGCAGAGGCGCCCTGGGCCAGCCGCATTTCGGGGTTGATTCTGAAGCCCCAATCTCGCACCAGCTGCAGGCACCCCCAGTGGTTGTCCGGCAGATCTGAGTCGTCGATCACCGCAACGCTGTAAGCGCAGATTTCCAGTGGACGCCGGGCAGTTACCCGTGGATTCTTCTGTCGCAGACTTCCGGCTGCAGCATTACGGGGGTTAACAAAGGTTTTTTCACCACGGTCGGAAAGGCTTTTGTTCAGTTTCTCAAAGCCGCCACGAAGCATGTACACCTCACCACGGACTTCAACAAGGTCTGGATAACTGCCTCCCCTGAGCTTGAGGGGTACTGACGGGATGGTACGAATGTTGGCAGTAATGTCCTCACCAGCGTAACCGTCTCCCCGGGTAGCAGCCCGGGTCAACTTGCCCTGTTCGTAGTGGAGGCTCACCGCCAGACCATCAAGCTTGGGCTCGCAGACGTACTCAATCTCGCTTTTCGCTGCTAGACGTTCCCGGACCCGGCGATCAAAATCTCTCAGTTCATCGGCATTGAATGCATTATCGAGGGACAGCATCGGCACACGATGGACAACTTCTTCGAAGCTGGTCTGGCCTGTGGCGCCAACCCGCTGGGTGGGCGAGTCCGGGCTGACCAGATCCGGATGTGACTGCTCCAGCGCCTGAAGTTCGCGAAACAGTCGATCATATTCGGCATCGGGAATCTGTGGGTCATCCAGCACATAATATCTGTAGTTGTGATCGTTGATCTGATCCCGGAGCTCCGTGATTCGTTCCGCTACCGAAGATGTCCCATTCATCTCTATCCGTGCCCCGCGCCTAGCCTGTCCCGATCATGGTAACCCGGTCAGGCCGGGCTCTGCAGTCTCAACCCTGACATTACACTCTTGCGTGCCTCTAGCGTCGCGGGGTGTGCCTTTTTCGCTCGTATTCCCGGACCCGCTGGCGACAATGTTCAATGGTCTGGGCAGTCATCACACTGCGGCGCTCATCTTTGAGTTCCCCTCCCAGGTTGTGCACGACGCATTGTGCTGTCTCCAGCATAAAGTCGAACGCCTGCATGGAGTTGGAGGGACCGGGCATGCTCATGAAGAAGCTGATGCCGGGGGTGGACATGGATGCCATGGCATCAGGATGAAAGGTGCCTGGCTCCACCGCATTGGCGACACTGAACTGGACCGGGCTGTTGGTGTCAGGCTCTTCGTGGCGATGATAGATATCCATATCGCCGTGCTGAAGGCCACAGGCCTCGAACAGTTTTTTCAGTGCCGGGCCGCTAAAGGCCTGATCACGTCGGGCCAGGACATTGATTACGATTACCTCCTGGGCATCAGGCCGATTGGCCCCGGCCAGAGGCTGGTCAGAGCCTTTTGAAGCTGAGCCCCGACGGGCGGTATCTTCTTCAACTTCGGACGTGGCTGGCACTTTCGGTTCCGGCGCGGATTTGGCAGGTTCAGCCTTACGCTCAGGCCTGACCGTTCGAGGTTCGCCCAGAATTTCGTCAGGGCGTTCAGGCTCGACCTCCAACGTTCCCCAACCGGTATCGGTTGCCTCCTCGCCGACCTCAGCGTCCACGTCAGCGAGTGGCACATGGGCAAAATCCTCAGCCGAGGCAGTGTCTTCGCCATTAACGCCTGAATATGAACTCGGGGCTTCATTTTTCAGCGAGGCCTCATGTTCGGACCTGGCCTCTTTATCGCGGCTGGCGATTACCGGTCGCGTGGGCTTTGGCTCAGGGTTGGCAAACCGGCTACGGCCGGTGCGCTTGAAGTAACCCCTCTCCTGAAGCGTGTCGGAGTCCACCGGACGGGCACCGCCATTGGGAAGCTCCGGGTTGAACTCGCGCTCCTCTTCAGGAGGCGATTCATCCAGAGGCGACTCATCCAGGTCGTCTGCGCCCATCCCGGACGATATGGTCATGGCATCCTTCCGGGCGCGTCGCATGCGACGAATACCGTCGATAACGATACCCAGAATCACCAGGATACCTATGGCTATCAACCATTCCCTAAGAGACATAGTGCTGCGGTCCTGTATGCGAATCTCGTAACGTCGTTACTCTATGCAAAGCCTGTGCTTAATACAACGCGAGCAGACTCTGTATGGCCTGATTGTCATGCTTGCGGCCGAGCCAGGCTATATTTTTCAGCTATATGTTCCGACTATAGTTCAGCCAAGGCAGCGGCCTCTTCAACATCGACCGACACCAGCCTGGAGCATCCGGGCTCATGCATGGTTACCCCCATCAGCTGATCGGCCATCTCCATGGCGATCTTGTTGTGGGTTATATAAATAAATTGAAGCTGGCTGGACATTTCCTTGACCATGTTGGCATAGCGACCCACATTGGCGTCGTCCAGCGGCGCATCGACTTCATCCAGCATACAGAAAGGTGCCGGGTTCAGCTGGAATATCGAAAAAACAAGGGCAATGGCGGTGAGTGCTTTCTCACCCCCGGACAGCAGGTGAATGGTGCTGTTTTTCTTGCCCGGGGGCCGTGCCATGATTGCCACACCGGTTTCCAGCAGATCATCGCTTGTCAGTTCAAGATAAGCATTCCCACCACCGAATACCTTAGGGAACAGGGCCTGCAGCCCGGAATTCACTTTATCGAAGGTTTCCCTGAAACGTTGCCTGGTCTCCCGGTCGATCTTGCGTATGGCATTGTCCAGAATCTCCAGCGCCTCTATAAGATCGTCATGCTGGCTATCCAGATAGGTCTTGCGCTCGCTCTGGACCTGATACTCTTCAATCGCCGCAAGATTGATGGCGCCCAGACGCTGAATGCGTCCAGCCAGCTTGTCGAGCTCATCCGACCAGACTAACTCGCTAGCCTCTGACGGCATTGCTTCAAGCACAACCCGAAGTTGGACATCGAGTTCTTTGAGCTGCTCAAGATGGTTTGCGGAGCGGATCTCCAGAGCCTGGGATTCCATTTTGACCTTCTCAAGTGAGGCCCTGACGTCCTGGACCCCGTGTTCCAACTGGCTCCGGGTGCGCTCGTTCTCGCGTACCTGCCGGTCAAGTTCTTCCAGGGCATCCCGCGCCACCGAGAGCTTTTCCTCCTCGGCCAGCCGGCGCTCGAGCAATCCCTCCAGCTGCATCTGCAGGTCTTCCAGGGGCTCTTCAGCATCTTCACGGCTATCCTGCAGCATGGCCACGCGCTCTTCGATTCGTTCGCGCTGAAGCTGCATACGCTCCAGGGTCTGTTTCAGGCCCGCTCGTTGACTGGTCAGTGATTGCAACTGAAGTTGCAGCTGATGGGCCCGGTCACGGTCGTGCCTGGCCTGTTGGCGCAGGCGGTCAAGATTTTCCCTCAGGCCGTCGCGCTCACCCAGCAGGGTTTCCTTCTCAAGTTCACTGTCTTCGTTAGCACCAAGGGCGTCCTGCCAGACCAGCCGGGTTTCGGCGAGGGACTCCTGGGCCTGGACATGCTCGTCGGCCACATCGGCGGCGTCATCCTTTATTCGAACGAGGCGCTCATCAATCTGCTCTGCCCGGGCACGCAGGCCGCTGATCCTGGAGGCGATCTGGCTTAGCTCGCGCTCTGCATCGTTGAGCTTGCGCTGTGCTTCCTCACGCTCTGACTCGGCACTGGCGGTCCTTTGCTGAAGTTCAGCAAGCTCGCCGGCATTGGTCTCAAGGCCGGCGGACGCGGTCTCAAGCTCCGTTTCTAGCCGGTCGATACGTTGCTGGCGTTCAATCACACCAATGTGCCCGGCTTCCGACGACGGCATGCGAAGCCAGTGCTGCCCTAACCAGACACCGTCCCGGGTCAATATGGTGTTTCCAGGGGCAAGACCGGTCCGCAAGGCAAGACCTTCGTTAAGGGTTTCGGCCGTGAGGACGCCGGCAAAAAAGCTGCTGAAACCACCGGCCCCCGATACCTTTTTTAGCAGGCTACCCTGTGCGCCTTCAGTGACAGAGCCGCCCGTATGCTCGACCAGGGCAGCGCCCTTGGGCGCTTCCGACAGGGCTACCAAAAGTTCGTCCATATTGGCTACGCAGAGGCTTTGGGAAAGCGACCCCATCAACTGCTCGACCGCAAATGCCCAGCCCGCCGCTATGGTAAGTTCGCCCGCCAACCTTGGCAGTTCTGTCAGTTGGTTATGCTTGAGCCACTCCTGGAGAGCCTGATCCTGACTGCCCATCTGTTCGTCGAGCAGGGCTTGTTGTGATTCCAGCGCAGCGGTCAGTGATTGCACCTGCTGCTGATCCTTGCTTACCAGCTCTCCAATTGTCTTCTGACGAGAACGGGCTTCCTGCAGCAGAGTCTGGACAGCCTCTATCCGGTCTGCTGCCTCCTCTCGCGCCATTGCATGCAGCTCTTGCTGGTCTGTCAGCTCTTCCAGCTCATGCCGATCGAGCTGGCTTTCGAGCAGGGCCTGTTCTTCCCGCAGCCTCTCCTGGCGGCTTTGCAGGCGCTCAATGGTATCTTCGGTCGCTCTAATCCGGGACTGGGCGAGTTCAGCTTGGCGGCGGGCATCGGCGGACCGGGTGCTGAACGCCTCCCAGGCTTGCTGCCAGTCACTCATTGCCTGCTCAGCGGCCAGCAGCTGCTCCCCGGATGTTTCGGCACTGTCAGCCAGGGCTTCCTGTTGCGGTTCCAGCATGGCGAGCTCTTCTACAGCCATGGCCAGTTTGTTCTCGTCCTGCTCCAACTCGCGATTCAGTTCACGCTGGTTGGCCAGGGCCTGGTCGAGTTCGGAGGCCAGCTGCCTGCTACGCTCGCGCTGGTGCTCCAGGCTCTGCTCGACCCGGGCTATATCAGCCCCTGCTTCGTAATATTTTGCCTGGGCTTTGTTAAAAAGCTCCGTACGCTCCTGGTGGCCCGTACGCAGGGACTCCAGGGCGGTTTCCAGGTTGACTCGTTCGGCCAGGAGGCGCTCCAGCTCAAGCTCGGTATCACGAATCCGTGAACGCGAGGTCTGAAGCTCGCTATCCAGATCCTGCCAGCGTAACACCGTCAGCTCGGCTTTCTTCTGACGCTCCTCCTGCTTATAGGCCTTGTACTTTTCCGCCGACTGGGACTGGCGTTGCAGATGAGCGAGTTGGCGCTCCAGTTCATCCCGCAGGTCGGTAAGGCGCTCCAGGTTCTCCCGGGTACGACGAATACGATTCTCGGTTTCTCGTCTGCGTTCTTTGTACTTGGATATGCCCGCGGCTTCTTCAATGTAGACTCGGAGTTCTTCGGGCTTGGCTTCGATTAGGCGGGAAATCATGCCCTGCTCGATGATCGCATAGCTCCGTGGGCCCAGGCCCGTTCCCAGAAACAGATCAGTGATGTCCCGGCGCCGGCATTTTGTGCCGTTGAGAAAATAGTCCGATTGCCCTTCCCTCAGTACCCTGCGCTTGACCGATATTTCGTTAAAGCCAGCGAACTCACCCGGAGCCCTGCCTTCGGTATTGTCGAATACCAGTTCTATAGATGCCTGGCCGACAGGTTTACGCGCGCTGGAGCCATTGAAAATAACGTCCGACATCGATTCGCCGCGTAAGTATTTGGCTGAGCTTTCGCCCATAACCCAACGAACGGCATCAATAATATTCGATTTTCCACAGCCGTTTGGCCCAACCACCGCCGTCATATTGGAGGGAAACGGTACGGTGGTCGGATCAACAAAGGACTTGAAGCCGGCCAATTTTATGGATTTTAGGCGCATCGGTGGTCAGTGTTCCAGAATACTCAATACCTGGCTTCGCTGGTGCTCGCCAAACTCCCGGATGGCGGCTTCCAGGGCGACCGCATTGCCGCTGCCCGCCGCATCGGCAAGGAGTTTGAAGAACCGGCGCGTTTCAGCAATTTCACCCCGAAAACTTTCAAGAGCCACATAGTAGGTTCGGCTGACTGCGGGCTTGAAGTTCTCAAGGGTTTCCTCAAGAAAAGGGTTGTCGACCGCGCGATAGGCATGGCGCATGACATCAAAACCAGCCTCTATAATCGCTTCAGTGGATTCACTATTCTGTTCATCGGTACGGGCGGTCAGTGACTGGATGGCCGTCATCTGTGACATCATGCCCACCAGTTGTGGCCCGGACCATTGCTCCAGCACTTTACGCCCCAGCATACACAGCAGTTCTATATAGATATCGTAAAGGCTGTTCACGAGCTCGGGAGTCAGTTGGGAAACCACCGCCCCACGGCGGGGATATATCTCGATAAGGTGACGACGCTCCAGAATGAGCAACGCCTCTCGCACGGACCCTCGGCTGACATCCAGGTCGCCGGCTACCTTGAGCTCCTGAATGCGCTCGCCGGGTCGAAGTTGGCCAGTGATTATGCGCTGCCCCAGGTGCTGGGCAATCTGTTCTGAAAGACTCTCAGGTGCCTGAAATCGCATAGGTTCCTTCGTGTGACAGGGGTCGACAGGAGGTTACGGACAAGCTGCGGAGTGTACCACAGGGGCTGTGGAGCCCAAGCAATTGTCCGACATTTAAACCATCAGCTCAATATTGAGGCGGCAAGCCCTTGCCAAGGCCCGGCGAAATTTTGGCAGTTTGACAGCCAGACTTAACATAGATCCTATATAAACCCTATATGCCATTGTTTTATCGGTTTTTTATTTTAATGGCACCGATCCTGCTTCAGCCGGCCTATATCTTTGCAGGAGTCAACGATGTCGGGCACCACTACCCCTATAACCGCTCGCAAACATGAGTCTACGCCAAACCTGAGAGCTATCAGAAAAGCTAGTGAGCAGTGGCGCCAGGCTGATGATCCTTACACCAGGGTATGCCGCCGGATGGCGACTTCGTTGTCCCTGGAAACGCTGATTGCTATTTTCGCGGAAGAGCTGGCATCATTGGTGTCATACGATCAACTGACTTACCGTCACCAGCTTGGTAACCAGGATTTCGTCTATGCCTCGGGTATGGGAGGCCAGCATCGTTGTGATTATCGCCTGGCTCTGGAGGGCGTCAACTATGGGGGACTCACACTGAGCCGACGGTTGCGTTTTGCTGAAGAAGAGCTTGCTGCCATAGAGCAGATGTTAAGCATCGCTATCTGTCCGATCCGGAATGCCTGCTGCTATGCATCGGTACAGCAGACAGCCCTGACCGACAGTCTTACCAGCATTCCCAACAAGCGTGCCCTTGACGAAGCATTGTCCCGCGAGTGCCACCTTGGAGATCGCCACGGCAATACCTGCTCCCTGATCCTATGCGATCTTGACAATTTCAAGCGGGTCAATGACACCTACGGCCACGTTGTCGGCGATCACATACTTAAGGCAGTCGCCCTTGAGTTGGCCAAAGCAACTCGTAACAGTGACGGTATTTTTCGGTTCGGAGGGGAAGAATTTGCCATTATACTGCCTCACACGCCAGAGTCGGAGGCCAGGAAGGTAGCTGAACGAATTCGCGAGTTTATCGCAGCCATTAAAGTAAACTGTGGCGGTAAGGATGTCATGGCGACTGCAAGCTCTGGCATTGCCATGCGCCAGCACGGCGAAACATCGGACCAGTGGCTGGCACGGGCCGATGACGCACTTTATCGCGCCAAGGCCCGGGGCCGTAACTGCAGCCGCGTTGCAAGCAGTGTGCCTACCCAGCAGCCCCGTTTTCTCACGCCTTAAGCGGCACAGTCGATCAGCTTCGCTTCGGGCTTTTCTTTATGCTTTTGCGAGACGTAGCCGCAGGCTTTGTCGAGCTGACTTGCCATTTGCGATTCGGCTTGGCCGGGCGGCTGGGCTGCTTGCGCTGTTTGCGGTCCATCGCGGCCTTTTCATCGGGCGTTTTGACCGGAAGCGCCAGGGGTTCAAGTCCTACCTTCTTGCTCAGGTCGTCTACCCCTTTCTGGCTCATTTCTTCCCATTTGCCGACACTCAGGCGACTGGGCAAAAAGGTTGGGCCATAGCGGACTCTTTTGAGCCGGCTTACCTGAACACCTTGGGACTCCCATAGCCGACGAACCTCTCGGTTGCGGCCTTCAAACAGGGTCACGTGGAACCAGCGATTGATTCCGCTGCCACCAGCAGAGCTTATATCCGAAAACCTAGCCATGCCGTCCTCCAGCATGACGCCCTCCAGCAACCGCTTGAGCATGGCATCATCCACGTCGCCAAACACTCGGACCGCGTACTCGCGATCAATCTGATTGGACGGATGCATGAGGCGGTTGGCCAATTCGCCGTCGGTGGTAAACAGCATCAGGCCGGTGGTATTGATATCGAGGCGGCCGATCGCCACCCAGCGCTGTTCTTTCAGACGCGGAAGAGTGTCGAACACAGTCGGTCGGCCTTCAGGATCCTTACGGGTCGAGACCTCACCTTCCGGCTTGTTATAAACCAGCACCCTGCGGACCGTCTCGGTGGTGGCATCCAGCTCCAGGCGACGCCCGTCCAGCTCCACACGGTCCTTGGCAGACGCCTTCTGACCGGGCCCCGCCGGTTGACCGTTAACGGTCAGCCGACCAGCTTCGATCCAGGTCTCGACTTCTCGGCGTGAGCCTATACCGGCGCGGGCTAGAAGCTTCTGAAGACGCTCGGGGCCATGTTTCTCAGTATCAGCCACCGGTTTTGAACCGGGCTTGTGCGGCCTATGTCTAGGCGGGCGTTCAGACGCCATTAAAAGTCATCCTTATGAATTCGTCGATTTTAACGGTCAATGTAGCGTTGGGTCCTGGGGGTCATCCCCACTGTTGTCGTTGGCGCTTTTTCTGTCCCGCTCTTTTCCTTCGCCCATGTCAGGCTCAATGCTCTCCCCGGCACCAGGCTCAGGGGTTTCAAACAGGATTTCAGCCTGCATCCTGTTTTCAATCTCGCGCCCGATTTCCTCAAGGTCACGGATTTCTGAGAGAGGCGGTAACTGGTCCAGGCTGGTGAGATTAAAGTAATCAAGAAACTGACGGGTGGTCGCATACATCGCAGGCCGGCCCGGTACATCGCGATGACCCACAATCCGCACCCACTCCCGCTCGAGTAATGTACGCACGATATTGCTGCTCACCGTGACTCCGCGAATGTCTTCAATCTCACCGCGGGTTATGGGCTGGCGATAGGCGATCAGGGCGAGCGTTTCCAGCAAGGCCCTTGAATACCGTTGCGGCTTCTCTTCAAACAGTCTTGCCACCCATTCGGCATAGTCCTGGCGTATTTGCAGACGATAGCCGCTGGCCACTTTGCGCAGCTCAAAGGCACGACCCTGGCAGGATTGCTCAAGCTGGAACAAGGCATGCTCCATCACCTGCCGGGGCGGTCGCTCGTTCTCGTCAAAAAGCTCCCGTAACTGTTCAAGGGACAGGGGACGACCGGCCGCTAGCAAGGCAGCCTCAGCGATAGCCTGTAAATGTCGAATATGATCTTCGTTCATAATATCCCGTGGACCGCCTGAGGCTGCGGTTTCAGAATCAGCAGACCGCCCGGGCCCGTAAATGTAACCGGCCCAGCACTTCTGCCTGAACCACTTCAATGAGCTGTTCCTTGATCAACTCCAGGGTTGCAAGGAAGGTCACTACCACACCCAAACGTCCTTCTTCGATGGTAAACAAACTCTCAAACGAGATGAACTGTTCGTCCGTCAGAGCAGCCAGAATCGCTGACATACGCTCACGGGTCGACAGGCGCTCTCTCTCGACATGATGACTGGTGAACAGGTCGGCGCGCCTGAGTATGCCCTGAAGCGCCAGTAGCAGCTCGCGTAACTCAACGTCCGGTGCTGTCTGACTGCTGGGCAAATCGGGTAAGGCCGCGGCCCCGGTAAACCTGTCCCGATCCATCCGAGGCAGTGCATCCAGATCCTCTGCCGCTTTCTTGAAACGCTCGTACTGTTGCAAACGACGGATCAGCTCTGCTCTGGGATCTTCTTCTTCGTCCTCATCCGCTTCCTGACGGGGCAAAAGCATGCGCGATTTTATCTCGGCAAGGGTCGCTGCCATCACCAGATACTCGGCAGCCAACTCAAACCGCATGGATTCAACGGCACCGATGTAGTCCATGTATTGACGCGTAATTTCGCTAACATCGATGTCCAGAATATTCATATTCTGGCGTCGTATCAGATACAGCAATAGATCCAGCGGGCCTTCAAAGGCCTCAAGGAAAACAGCCAGTGCATCGGGCGGGATATAGAGATCTTTAGGGAAATCTACCCATGGCTTGCCGGAAACACGGGCAATGGGCCCAGACATCGGCTCTTCCAGCTCTGGCCCTGACGGAAGCGCCTGCTCCTCAGCGGATTGATCAGTCATACCACGGCCTCAGGTAGCCCCAGCGACGAAGTCAGCGATAGCCCAACCCCATGGCGGAGCGCACCTCATCAAGGGTGTCACGGGCAGCATCACGTGCCTGCTCACAGCCCTCGTCAATGATGGATCGAACCAGGTCGGGATTGCTCTCGTATTCCCGGGCACGTTCGTGTATCGGTTTCTGCTCTTCCACGATCGCATCGATAATCGGCTTCTTGCAATCAAGACAGCCTATCCCCGCGCTACGGCAGCCGGTCTGTACCCACTGCTGGACATCGTCGTCGGAATAGACCTTGTGCAGATCCCAAACCGGGCATTTCTCCGGCTCACCCGGGTCTGTTCGTCTTACCCGTTGCGGATCCGTCTGCATGGTACGTATTTTCTGGGCAACGGTGTCCGGGTCTTCCCGCAGTCCTATGGTGTTGTTATAGGATTTCGACATTTTGTGACCGTCGAGGCCGGGCATTTTCGACTCGGGCGTCAACAGGGCCTGGGGCTCGGGAAGTATGATCTTGCCGCCGCCTTCGATGTAGCCATAAAGCCGCTCCCTGTCGCCCAACGAGATGTTCTGCTGCTCTTTGAGTAGCGCGCGGGCCGTTTCCAGGGCTTCCATATCACCCTCTTCCTGATAACGTCTTTTCAATGCCCGGTAAAGTTTGGCGTTCTTCTTGCCCATCTTTACGATGGCACCCTCTGCCTGCGCCTCAAACCCGGGTTCACGACCGTATATGTGGTTGAAGCGACGGGCCAGTTCCCGAGTGATCTCAATATGGGAAACCTGATCTGCACCAACGGGCACCCGACCTGCCCGATACATCAAAATGTCTGCGCTCTGCAACAGGGGATACCCAAGAAATCCGTAAGTTGCGAGGTCTTTTTCACGTAACTTCTCAATTTGGTCCTTATAGGTTGGAACACGCTCAAGCCAGCCTAAAGGCGTAATCATCGATAACAGGAGATGCAATTCTGCGTGCTCAGGGACCCGGGACTGAATGAACAGGGTCGCTGAGCCAGGGTTAACGCCGGCAGCCAGCCAGTCGATGACCATGTCCCATACACTCGACTCGATCATGGATGGGTCATCGTAGTTTGTAGTCAGAGCATGCCAGTCAGCCACAAAGAAAAAGCACTCGAATTCATGCTGGAGCTTAACCCAGTTCTTCAGTACACCGTGGTAGTGGCCAAGGTGCAGCTTGCCGGTCGGACGCATTCCGGACAGAACCCGTTGCTGGGAATCTACAGAACTCAAAGCATGAACTCCTATAAAAGGCTTGAGGTTGTCATCATAAAAGAGACAGACCGGGGATTATAGACTGATGTGGCTGTGAAAAAACCTCCGATTCGTTTTGATGCGTCGTATAACGAAAAAACCCCGCGATCCGGACGATCCGGATGCGGGGGTTTCTAGCCGTGACAGCCGTTCTACCAGCCAGTCACTTCCTGCAGTGCCTTGCCAATTTCGGCCAGGCTCCGTACGGTTTTAACACCTGCATCTTCCAAGGCTGCAAATTTTTCATCAGCAGTGCCCTTGCCGCCAGCGATGATGGCACCGGCGTGACCCATACGCTTGCCAGGAGGCGCAGTAACGCCGGCAATGTATGAGACCACGGGCTTGGTGACGTTAGCCTTGATAAAGGCCGCAGCCTCTTCTTCTGCACTTCCACCAATTTCACCGATCATGACGATGGCTTCGGTCTGGGGATCATCCTGCAGAAGCTGGAGGATATCGATAAAGTTGGAACCCGCAATCGGGTCACCACCGATGCCCACACAGGTGGACTGGCCAAACCCGAAGTCTGTGGTCTGCTTGACCGCTTCGTAGGTAAGCGTACCGGAGCGGGAAACAATACCGACTTTGCCAGGGCGGTGGATGTGGCCGGGCATAATGCCTATTTTGCTCTCGCCAGGCGTAATCACACCCGGACAGTTCGGACCGATCATCCGTACGCCCTTGCGATCGACATATTCTTTCGCATACAGCATGTCGATGGTCGGTATGCCTTCGGTGATGCAGACAATCAGTTCGATGCCCGAGTCGGCGGCCTCAACGATGGCGTCCTTGCAGAAAGGCGCCGGTACGTAGATAACCGTGGCCGTTGCACCGGTCTTTTCGACTGCTTCACGAACAGTATTGAACACCGGTAGGCCAAGATGCTCGGTCCCGCCCTTGCCGGGGCTGACGCCGCCGACCATCTGGGTGCCGTAGGCGATCGCCTGTTCGGAGTGGAAGGTACCCTGCGCGCCGGTAAAGCCCTGACAGATAACCTTGGTGTCTTTATTGATCAGGATGCTCATTATTTACCCCCTGCGGCTTTAACGACTTGCTCTGCGGCATCCGCCAGACTGGTGGCGGCAATGATGTTCAGACCGCTGTCTGCCAGCACCTGGGTGCCCAGCTCAGCGTTGTTGCCTTCCAGACGGACCACAACCGGAACCTTGACGCCCACATCCTTCACCGCACCAATGATGCCTTCGGCAATCATGTCGCAACGTACAATGCCACCAAAAATATTTACCAGTACCGCTTTAACGTTGTCATCGGACAGAATGATCTTGAAGGCCTCTGTCACGCGCTCCTTGGTCGCCCCGCCCCCTACATCCAGGAAGTTCGCGGGCCGGCCACCGCTGAGCTTGATGATATCCATGGTGCCCATGGCAAGACCGGCGCCATTGACCATGCAACCAATGTTGCCTTCCAGGGCGACGTAATTGAGTTCCCACTTGGCAGCATCAGCTTCACGGGAGTCTTCCTGGGAAGGATCATGCATGTCCCGGATCTTGGGCTGGCGATAAAGTGCGTTGCCGTCTACGCCAATCTTGGCATCCAGACAGTGAAGATCGCCTTTATCGGTAATGACGAGTGGATTGATTTCAAGGAGTGCCAGGTCATGGTCCTCGAACAATTTGGCCAGACCCATGAAGATCTTGGTGAACTGCTTAATCTGGTCGCCTTTGAGGCCCAGTTTGAACGCCAATTCGCGCGCCTGGTAAGGCTGTGCGCCCACCAGAGGATCAATGGTCGCCTTGAGAATCTTTTCAGGCGTCTCTTCCGCCACCTTCTCGATTTCTACGCCGCCTTCGGTGGAGGCCATGAAAACGATCCGGCGCGAACTACGGTCAACGACGGCGCCCAGATAGAGCTCCTGGTCAATGTCCGTCAGAGACTCAACCAGAATCTTGCTGACCGGCTGGCCATGCTCGTCTGTCTGATAAGTGACCAGATTCTTGCCCAGCCACTTTTCAGCGAATGCGCGAATGTCATCTTTGTTGTCCAGCAATTTGACACCGCCAGCCTTGCCGCGCCCGCCGGCGTGTACCTGAGCTTTCACAACCCAGCGGTCACCGCCGATCTTGTCAGCTGCGGCAGCGGCTTCGTCAGGTGTGTCACAGGCAATGCCCTTGGAAACCGGCAAACCATATTCAGCGAATAGCTGTTTGCCCTGATATTCGTGCAAATTCATAACAATTGTCCCGCTTATTGATGGAGGATAACCATTTACGGAAATTGAACCCGCCTAACGCGAATTCTGCTTGGTGCGCCGGGGATCACCTCAGCACAGCGTTTGCTTTACCAAAAGCCGGCGGATAAAGCCTCAGGACGCCCCGCTGGCGTCCTGATTCCGGATCAGCCTTACTTTTTCTTACGGCGGTTGGCAATGTGGATCGCGCCGTCGTTCACGGCCAGCGCTGCCTCGTGGACAGATTCCGACAGCGTCGGGTGCGCAAAGCATGTCAGCGCGAGATCTTCAGCACTGGAGCCGAATTCCATGGCAATAACACCCTGGGCGACCATTTCCGAAGCCTGGGGGCCCACCACATGGAAACCCAGAATCCGGTCGGTCTTCTCGTCGGCGAGGATCTTTACCAGACCCATGGCAGAGTTAGCGGCCATAGCCCGACCGTTAGCGGCAAACGGGAAGGTACCCGTTTTATAGGCCTGTCCTTCCGACTTGAGCTGCTCTTCGGTTTTGCCTACCCAGGCAACTTCTGGATGGGTGTAGATGACGTTGGGTATGCACTCATAGTTGACCTGAGGCTTGTGCCCAGCAATACGCTCAACGACCATAATCCCTTCTTCTGAGGCTTTGTGGGCCAGCATGGGACCCCGGACCACATCGCCCACAGCCCAGACACCAGGCGCATCGGTCTGGCATTGATCGTCCACGAAGATAAAGCCCCGCTCATCCAGGTTAACACCTGCATCAGCTGACAGAAGATTATCTGTGTGTGGGCGACGGCCAACGGCAACAATCAGCTTGTCGACTTTCAGCTCCTGCTCACCTTTTGAGTCTTCGTACTTGACCGTGATGACCTTGCGGTTGACAGAGGTGCCGGTGACTCGGGCCTTGAGCTGAATGTTGAGACCCTGTTTCTTGAACTGCTTAAGGGTCTCCTTGGCAACCTGCTGGTCTACCGCTGGCAGGAATGTATCCAGTGCTTCAAGCATGGTTACTTCCGAGCCCAGACGGGACCAGACACTCCCCAGTTCCAGACCAATAATGCCGGCCCCGATAACACCGACGCGCTTGGGAACTTCGTCAAACTCAAGGGCACCGGTGGAATCGACAATCAGCCCCTCTTTCAACGGCGCCGGCGGAATCTCGATAGGATTGGAGCCGGTCGCCAGAACGACATTATCTGCTTCATAGACCGTCTTCTTGCCATTCTTATCGGTTACTTCAACCTGACGATTCGCGAGCAATTTGCCGTGCCCATGGATGGACGTTACGCCATTGGACTTGAACAGACCGGCAATACCACCGGTGAGCTGTTTAACGATGCCTGCCTTACGCTCCATCATCTTGCCCACATTCACCTTGAGATCGTTAAGTTCGATCCCCTGGTCGGCGAAGCCATGCCCGGCCTCTTCATACTTGTGGGAGATCTCAAGCAGCGCCTTGGAGGGAATGCACCCCACGTTCAGACAGGTACCGCCCAGCACCTGCTTGCCGTCTTCTTCCGAAGTCCAGGACTCGACACACGCGGTTTTAAGACCCAGTTGTGCGGCCTTGATAGCAGCAACATAGCCCCCCGGACCCGCACCTATGACGATAACGTCGTACTTATCAGACATGATTCATCCTGTTTTCTGATTCGTTGTGTGACAGGTTCAGACGTCCAGCAGAATACGAGCCGGGTCTTCCACCATTTCTTTGATCGCAACCAGGAACTGGACTGCTTCCTTGCCGTCAATCATTCGATGATCGTACGACAGTGCAAGATACATCATGGGCAGAATAACCACCTGCCCGTCCACCGCCATGGGCCTTTCCTGAATCTTGTGCATACCCAGAATGGCTGTTTGCGGCGGATTCAGAATAGGCGTCGAAAGCAACGAGCCGAACACACCGCCGTTTGAGATGGTAAAGGTTCCGCCGGTCATCTCTTCAATGCCCAGCTTACCGTTTTTTGCCTTGGTACCATATTCGACGATTTTCTTTTCGATATCCGCCAGCCCCAGAGCATCTGTATCACGAAGCACAGGGACCACAAGTCCACGCTCACTGGATACGGCAACACCTATGTCCTGGTAACCATGGTAGACCATGTCGTTGCCGTCAATGGAGGCGTTAACTGCCGGGAAGCGTTTGAGTGCTTCGGTGGCAGCCTTGACGAACAGTGACATAAAGCCGAGTTTGATCCCGTGACGTTTCTCGAAGCCATCCTTGTACTGCTTGCGCAGATCCATCAACGGCTTCATGTTCACTTCGTTGAACGTGGTCAGCATCGCAGCGCTTTGTTGCGCGTTGACAAGGCGCTTGGCAATACTTGCGCGAAGACGGGTCATGGGTACCCGCTTTTCTGCGCGCTCTCCGGCAGGCACGCCTGCCCCCGGAAGGTCGGAGGGCTTGGGCGCCTCTGCCTGCGGAGCTGCGGCCTGGCGCGACTGGCCTCCATCAATATGGGCCTGCACATCTTCCTTGGTCACCCGGCCGTCTTTGCCCGATCCCTGAACGGAACCCGGTTCGACACTGTTTTCCTCAGCCAGCTTACGAGCCGCCGGACTAAGAATGGCTTCGCTCTGGACACCTGAGCCGGAGTCCGTGCCGGCGGCACTGCCGGCGTCCGCAGGTTCGCCATCGTCCTTGGCTCCCTCTTGCTTGGCAGGTGCTTCTTGCTTCGCAGGTGCTTCCGCAGCTTCGCCTTTCGCTCCGGCTTTGAATTTACCGACCACTTCACCGCTTTCGACGGTATCACCCTCGTCTTTCAGGATCTCTTCGATCACGCCATCCGCCGGCGCTACAACTTCCAGAACGACCTTGTCGGTTTCAATATCGACGATCAGCTCATCGCGACTGCAGGCTTCGCCTGGCTTCTTGTGCCAGGTCGCGACGGTCCCTTCTGCGACCGACTCGGGAAAAACGGGTGCTTTTATTTCAGTAGACATCTCTGATCCTTAAGTTCGGTAGCTCGTCAGATTTCAAACGCGTCGTTAACCAGTTTTTTCTGCTCTTCAATATGCACCGACAGATGCCCTGCAGCAGGTGCTGCTGAGGCATCGCGACCGGCATACTGCAGGTAGAGCTTGGGATTCAGGCGCTGAAGGGCATTTCGCATATGATGCTGACTACAGTACCAGGCACCCTGATTCATTGGCTCTTCCTGACACCAGACAACATGCTGAAGCTTCACATACTGATTGAGAATCTCGTCCAGGTCATCGTTGGGAAACGGGTACAACTGTTCGATACGCAAAATCGCCACGTCGTCCCGGCCGTCCGCCTTTTTCTTCTCAAGCAGATCAAAATAGACTTTTCCGCTACACATGATCAGGCGCTGAATCTTCTTGGGATCTGAGGGTTCCTTCTCGGGCAGAACAGTCTGGAAGGTGCCTTCAGTTAGGTCGTCGAGACCCGAGGTAGCTTCCTTGTGACGCAGCAGGCTCTTTGGCGTTATGGCCACCAGAGGCTTACGGAGCGGACGTTTCACCTGACGCCTGAGCATATGGAAAATCTGAGACGGCGTCGTGGGCACGCATACCTGGATGTTATGTTCCGCGCTCAATTGCAGAAAGCGCTCCAGTCGAGCCGAGCTGTGCTCCGGACCCTGGCCTTCATAACCATGGGGAAGCAAAAGTGTAAGACCACATAACCGGCCCCACTTATGCTCACCACTGGTGAGGAACTGGTCAATAACCACCTGGGCGCCGTTGGAAAAGTCACCAAACTGCGCTTCCCAGATAATTAGTGTATCCGGTGCGGTCGTTGCGTAGCCGTACTCAAAGGCCATGACTGCCTCTTCCGATAGAAGCGAGTCGTAGATCTCGAACATCGGCTGCTTTTCGGAAAGCTGCTGAAGAGGCACATAAGTGTCGCCGTTCTTCTGGTTATGGAGTACCGCATGGCGGTGAGAGAAGGTTCCGCGACCGACGTCCTGACCGGTAATACGTATCGGATGGCCTTCGTTAAGCAGGCTGGCGTAGGCCATCACTTCCCCGAAGCCCCAGTTGATGGGCAATGCGCCGGCATTCATCTTGTTGCGGTCGTCTACAATCTTGGAAACCTGGCGCTGGATGGTGAAGCCTTCAGGAACCTGCCCCATCTTCTTGCCGAGACGCTGGAGCGTCTTCAGGCCGACGCTGGTTTTGCACTTTGCTGTCCATTCGTGGCCCAGGTATGGCTGCCAGTCGACAAACAGTTCCTTGTTGGGCTGTTTGACCAGCGACTTGACTACGTGATCGCCTTTGTCGAGCTCATCCCGATAGTCCAGTTCCATCTTCTTGGTTTCTTCCGCCGTGTAGATACCGGCATTGATCAGTTGGTCCGCATACAGCTCGCGCGTGGTCTTCAGGCGCCTGATCTTTTCGTACATAACTGGCTGGGTTGAGGAGGGCTCATCGGCCTCGTTATGACCTCGGCGACGGTAACAGACCAGGTCAATAACTACATCACGCTTGAACTCGTGCCGGTAATCCATGGCCATCTGAGTGACGAAAAGCACGGCTTCCGGGTCGTCCGCATTAACGTGCAGGATCGGTGCCTGTACCATCTTGGCGACATCAGTGCAGTATTCAGTAGAACGGGCATCTTCTTGGCGGCTGGTGGTGAAGCCGACCTGGTTGTTAATCACAATATGGATGGTACCGCCGACACCGTAAGCGCGCGTCTGGGACATCTGGAAGGTTTCCATAACCACGCCCTGCCCCGCGAATGCAGCATCGCCATGCATGATAATGGGAACAACCTTGCTGCCGTCCGGATCCTGGCGACGGGTCTGGCGGGCGCGTACCGAACCCACCACCACCGGAGACACAATCTCGAGGTGTGATGGGTTGAACGCCAGCGCGAGGTGCATTTCGCCGCCATCGGTCATGACATTCGACGAGAAACCCTGGTGGTACTTGACGTCACCGGAGCCTGAGTCAGCGAGTTTCTTGCCTTCAAACTCGTCGAAAAGCTCTTTCGGGTTTTTGCCCAGTGTATTGACCAGAACGTTAAGGCGACCCCTATGGGCCATTCCCAGGACAATCTCTTTGGCACCGTAACTTCCCGCACGCTGGATCAACTCATCCAGACAGGGAATCAGTGTCTCACCCCCTTCAAGGCCAAAACGCTTAACGCCGGGGTAACGGGAGCCCAGGTATTTCTCAAGCCCTTCCGCAGCGGTAAGCCGCTCAAGCAGGTGCTTGCGGGTCTTGGGCTCAAAGTCAGGACGTGACCGGACTGGTTCCATTCTGTGCTGGAACCAGCGTTTGATCCTGGTATCCACCACGTGCATGTACTCAGCACCAATGCTGCTGCAATAGGTCTGCCTTAAGCCATCGTATATATCGCCAAGACGCATGGTTTCTGCGCCAAAGCTCAGTGAGCCAGTCTGGAATTCGAGGTCCCGGTCGGCGTCAGACAATTCGTGGAAAGCGAGCTCCAGGTCTTCTACCGGGGGTCGCACGAGCACACCAAGTGGATCAAGCTTGGCCTCCTGATGACCGCGGAAGCGAAAGGCATTGATAAGCTGGAGAACCCGAATCTGCTTTTTGTCCGCGTCGGAGGTCACTCCTGCAGGTACGCCGCCGGCAGCAAAACGCTGGTTACGGGAGATATGCTCAAACTGTTCACGGATCGAGGAGTGAGCGACATCCCTGCCCTGGCGACCGTCTACGCTGGGCAGACGATCAAAGTAATTCCGCCATTCTTCCGGGATCGCATTGGGATCAGTCAGGTAGGTTTCGAAAAGCTGCTCGACATAGGCAAGATTCCCCCCTTGGAGGTGGGATGTCTGCCATAACTGCTCCATTACGCTTTCATGCATCTTGACTAGCTCACCTTGGGCTGGTGCGGGAGCTAGCTATGGTCGGCCAGTGATATTACGCAGTCAATACGGGATATTACGGGATCGACTGCAGCCACCACAGCTAATACGGATGTTTTCCGTTCCCCAGTGGTTTTTATACTCAGCAAAGCCGCGGCCAGGCTTTGTGGGCCTTGGTCACGGCTTCCGTAGTTTGCTCTTCGCCCCTACCAATGACTATAAGCCATTGGTGTAAGGCTCGCATCGTTGCGACCTTCAGGGGAGAGCCTGGCGCTGTCCAACACTATAGCGGCTACTAAACCGGCCTGGCTCAGGTAGCTCGCTGCAGAAGCAGATTACGAATATGGCCAATAGCCCTGGTGGGATTTAACCCCTTCGGACACACGCTTACGCAGTTCATGATGCCCCGGCAGCGGAATACACTGAACGGATCGTCAAGCTTTGCCAGACGCTCCTCCTTTGCGGTATCCCTGCTATCTGCCAGGAAACGGTAAGCCTGAAGCAGACCGGCCGGACCGATAAACTTTTCCGGGTTCCACCAGAATGATGGGCATGATGTTGAGCAGCAGGCGCACAATATACACTCATAGAGTCCATCCAGCTTTTCGCGGTCTTCCGGACTCTGGAGGCGCTCGATGGCCGGCGGCGCAGTATCATTCAGCAGGAACGGAGAAACTTTCTCATACTGCCGGTAGAAAATGGTCATATCGACCACCAGGTCCCGGATAACCGGAAGACCCGGTAGCGGTCGAATGACCAGCTTGTCCTTCTTTACCACCTCGGACAGGGACGTAACACAGCCGAGGCCATTCTTGCCATTCATGTTCAGGCCATCAGAGCCACAAACGCCTTCGCGGCAGGAGCGGCGGTAAGCCAGGGACGGGTCCTTTTCTTTCAGCAGGGCCAGGACGTCAAGCACCATAAGGTCCTTACCCGCAGGGATTTCAAGGTCGATATCCTGCATGTAAGGCGCGTTGTCTGTCTCAGGGTTATAACGGTATACGCTAACCAACATCTTTGCGTCCCCCTTAATAGGTCCGGATCATGGGCTGCATGGTATCAACTGTCTTCGGGGCAAAGTTGACGTCCCTTTTACCCAGGCGCTTCTCGAGAGGAAAGTACACTGAGTGCTTCAGCCAGTTTTCATCATCACGTTCGGTAAAGTCATTTCGGGCGTGAGCACCACGGCTTTCGCGGCGCTCCATTGCTGAGTACGCGGTGGCAAACGCCACTTCGAACAGGTTGTCCAGTTCCAGGGCTTCAATCCGGGCGGTATTGAAGGCTTTACTGGTATCCGCCAGCTTGACGTTGCGGACACGCTCGCCAATGGCTTCCAGCTTTTTAAGACCCTCAGCCATGCTGTCTCCGTCCCGGAAAACGCCAAAGTAGAGCTGCATACAGTTCTGCAGCTCCTTGCGAACTTCGGCAACGCTCTCGCCTTCGGAGGCGTTATCCAGCCGGCTAAGACGTGCAAGGGCACGCTCTATGTCGGCTTCAGTCGCATCGGTCGTTTCAAATCCGCTGCGCAGACGCTCCTGAATATGAATACCGGCTGCCCTGCCAAATACAACCAGATCCAGCAAGGAATTACCGCCCAGGCGATTAGCGCCATGCACGGAAACACAGGCAGCCTCACCACAGGCGAACAGCCCTTCTATGACCTGGTCTTTGCCGTCTTGGTCCTGGGTCAGGGCCTGGCCACCCACTGTCGTCGGGATGCCCCCCATCATGTAGTGACAGGTAGGAACCACAGGTACCGGCTCTTTAACAGGGTCGACGTGAGCAAAGGTTTTCGACAGCTCGCAGATGCCCGGCAAACGCAGATTCAGGGTTTCTTCGCCCAGGTGATCCAGTTTGAGAAGCACGTGATCCTTGTCCGGGCCACAACCGCGGCCTTCAAGGATCTCGATCACCATTGAGCGAGCGACCACGTCGCGGCCTGCAAGGTCTTTGGCGTTTGGAGCATAACGCTCCATGAAGCGCTCGCCCTCGGAGTTGATCAGGTAACCACCCTCACCCCGGCATCCCTCGGTTACGAGTGTGCCGGCACCGTATATACCGGTCGGGTGGAACTGCCACATTTCCATGTCCTGAACCGGGAAGCCGGCACGCAGAGCCATGCCGATACCGTCGCCGGTGTTGATCAGTGCATTGGTCGTCGAAGCATAGATACGGCCAGCGCCGCCGGTAGCCAGCACGGTGGCCTTGGCCTTGATATAGGCCACTTCGCCCGTTTCGATTTCGATCGCGATAACACCGACCACCTGGTTCTCGCCATTCTTTACCAGATCCACGGCATACCATTCATTGAGGAAGGTAGTGCCACCCTTAAGATTCGCCTGGTATAGCGTATGAAGAAGGGCATGGCCGGTCCGGTCTGCCGCGGCGCAGGTCCGCGCCGCCTGGCCACCTTTGCCGAAATCCTTCGACTGGCCGCCAAACGGGCGCTGATAGATACGACCCTGTTCAGTACGGGAAAAAGGCAGGCCCATATGCTCAAGCTCAAAGACTGCCTGAGGCCCTACCGAGCACATATACTCAATGGCGTCCTGGTCGCCTATGTAATCTGACCCCTTGACGGTGTCATACATGTGCCAGCGCCAGTCATCGTTCGGGTCAGCACTTGCAATAGCGCAGGTTATGCCGCCCTGGGCCGATACGGTGTGTGAGCGGGTCGGGAATACCTTGGTGATACAGGCTGTCTTGACGCCAGTCTCGGTAAGCTGCAGCGCTGCCCGCATGCCTGCACCGCCGCCGCCGATAACAATCGCGTCGTAAGTAATGGTCTTCATGTTAGCCATGTATTAGTTCCCCCAGAGAATCTGAACGCCCCAGACGACGTAGACGAACATAATCGCCCCACAAAGCGCCTGGATCAGAAAACGCGGACCTGCCGCTTTGACATAATCCGTAGTAATGGTCCATAGCCCGACCCATGCATGGGCTCCCAGCGACAGGAGTGCCATCAGGCTAAAAATCCTGAACCAGGTCTGACTGAACAAAGCGCTCCATGAATCGTAGGTTACGTCCGTCATGACCATGAAGCCGAAAAGAAAAATGGTATACAACGCTAATACGTACGCCGATACCCGCTGGACCATCCAGTCATAAACGCCGCTACGACCCAGATTCGTGACGCTGCTTACCATATCCAGACTCCTAGCAGAACGATGAGAACGATTGAAATGCCAATGGTCAGCTTGGCCCCAAGGCGACCGCCTTCAAGGGTTTCACCGATCCCCATATCCATGAGCAGGTGCCGAATACCGGCAACCAGGTGATACAGGAGGCCAGCCAGGATGCCCCAGACGATAAACTTCGCCAGGAAGCTGTCCATCAGTTCGCTGACCCGGTTGAAGCCCTGCTCCCCCGACAGGGAGAGGTCCAGCCCATAGAGCAGGAAAGCGACACCAAAAAAGATGATGACACCACTGACGCGGTGGATGATGGAGGTAATGGCAGGCAACGGAAAATGAAACTTGCCGAGATCGAGATTTACTGGTCGTTTGCTATTCACAGCGCTCTCACACTCTCTTTTTTGGTTCCACAGGCGACGGTGTCGTCGTGGAATGGGTTGGTATGTACGGCCCGATTTTGGAGGCCAGGTTCAAGTACCCGTCGCTATTGATGCGGATACAGACCAGTTCGACTTCAGAGCAATTCTTGACCAAGAGTGCATGGTACCGTTTCAGGCACACCTGTACATCTACAGCCAGATCTACTTCAGGAGGGAAACGCCAGCGGTGACGTCATTTCAGGCGGTGAGGCTAGAAATGTTCCCGATTCCGGGCTAGGGATTATAAGGAGTGCCCCCTCAATTACAAACCTGCAATCCGCGAAAAACGTGGTATATCAGCGGTTGTAGAGTGCTATCACCCTGATTAAAGGGCTCTATCCCAGGTCAATTGGGCGAAGGTCTATCACTGTACGGAGAGGCATCGGGGCATGAAAAATGAGCTTTATTGCCATCCTCCATTGACAAAAAAAGCCAACTCCCTATATTTTGCCGCCAGCTTTGGAAAGAATCAGGACCCCGCAAACGATTCCGCCAGGCCATTCCGGACGCCGGAAAATTACGCTATCTCATTGAATGTCCTGGTTATATACAAAAACGGCGTTGCCAACGTTGCAATATCCAGCTAGGTCGACAGTAACGAAGCGCGCGTAACTTGTGCAATAATACGGGCCTTCCGAGCGCCGTAAAATGCTGACACATAGGAGAGCACCATGACCGACAAGAAAGCCACGCTTTCGGTGGGTGACAAATCAATCGAGCTGCCGGTTTATTCAGGCACCACCGGGCCGGATGTTATTGATGTCCGAGCGCTGGTACAACAGGGAATTTTTACCTACGATCCCGGTTTTGTCTCTACCGCAGCCTGCGAGTCAAAGATTACCTATATTGACGGCGCCAACGGTGTTCTTTTACACAGAGGCTACCCGATCGAGCAGTTGGCAGAACATTCTGACTATCTGGAAGTCTGCTACCTGCTTCTGCACGGCGAGCTTCCCACAGCAGAGGAAAACCAGCTCTTCCGTGACACGGTGAAGAATCACACCATGATTCACGACCAGATGCGGAATTTCTTCCATGGCTTCCGCCGTGACGCTCACCCGATGGCAATCATGTGCGGCGTCGTCGGTGCGCTATCAGCTTTCTACCACGATCAAATGGACGTCACTAACGTCCAGCAGCGCGAAATCACCGCTCATCGGCTGGTCGCCAAGATGCCTACGATAGCGGCTTGGTGCTATAAGTACGCCAACGGCCAGCCATTCATGTACCCGCGCAATGACCTATCCTACGCCGAAAACTTCCTGTACATGATGTTCGGTACGCCCTGCGACGACTACAAGCCCAATCCCGTGCTTGCCAAAGCCATGGACCGCATCTTTATACTGCACGCTGATCACGAACAGAATGCGTCGACCTCTACGGTTCGTCTGGCCGGCTCTACCGGCGCCAATCCGTTTGCCTGCATTGCATCAGGTATCGCCGCACTGTGGGGCCCGGCACACGGCGGAGCCAACGAGGCTGTGCTCGACATGCTGGCTGAAATCGGCGATGAGGCAAACATTGAAAAGTTTGTCGCCAAGGCCAAGGACAAAGACGACCCCTTCCGCCTCATGGGCTTTGGGCATCGGGTCTACAAGAACTTTGACCCACGTGCCAAAGTCATGCGCAAGACCTGTCATGAGGTGCTCGGCGAGCTGGGACTGGAAAATGATCCGCTCCTGCGTATTGCCCAGCGCCTTGAACAGATTGCCCTGGAAGATGACTACTTTGTTGAGCGTAAGCTCTACCCCAACGTTGATTTCTACTCCGGGATCATTCTCAAGGCCATGGGTATCCCAACCTCCATGTTTACGGTTATCTTCGCCCTCTCCAGGACCATTGGCTGGTTCTCCCACTGGAATGAGATGGTAAGCGGAGATTACCGTATTGGTCGCCCGCGGCAGCTCTATACCGGGTCAACCGCTCGGGACTTGCCCAAGCGCTGATACGAGCTTAGAACTGATTCAGGAAGGCCGCTGCACTCAGCGGCCTTTTTTGTTGCGGTTCAGTCTGCAATGATAGCCCGCTAACGGAGGAGTATGGATATGAGTCAATCTGTGGCATTTATTGGCCTTGGCGTCATGGGCTACCCGATGGCAGGTCACCTGGCAGCGGCAGGGTACAAAGTAAAAGTTTTCAATCGCACCGCCGACAAAGCCGTAGCCTGGGCCGACAGCCATGACGGCGAAGCTGCAGCCAGCATTGCCGACGCGGTAAGTAATGCAGAGTTTGTCCTGACCTGTGTAGGTGCCGATCCGGACCTGCGTGAGATCTACCATGGGCCCGAAGGAATCATTGCCAACGCCCCCAGTGGTGCGACCCTGATCGATCATACGACCGCGTCGGCCTCTGTAGCCGAGGAACTGGCTCACCGGGCCCTCGAAGTAGGCCAGGCCTTTATTGACGCACCCGTCTCCGGTGGCCAGCAGGGGGCAGAAAACGGCAAGCTCACTATCATGTGTGGCGGTGTGCAGGCAGCGTTCGACAAGGCAAGGCCTCTGATGGAGTGTTTTGCCAGGGCGGTCAGCCTGATGGGGCCGAGCGGCTCCGGTCAGCGCACAAAAATGGCCAACCAGATTGCAATCGCAGGATTGTTACAGGGCTTGTCCGAGGCTGTTCATTTCGCCGAGCAGTCGGGCCTCGACGTTGCCGAGGTTCTTGATGTGATATCGAAAGGTGCGGCCCAGTCATGGCAGATGGAAAACCGTGGCACAACCATGATCGCGGGGGAATACAACCACGGCTTCGCTGTTAACTGGATGCGCAAGGACCTGGACATCTGTCTGGACGAAGCCAGAAAGTCCGGCGCAAGCTTGCCGGTAGCCGCCCTGGTCGACCAGTTCTACGGCGACGTACAGGCTATGGGCGGCGGTCGCTGGGACACATCATCGCTGTTGGAGCGCCTGCGCAGGTCCCGCTCAAACTGACGGACTAACCCGCCTGCCTCTACGTCGAAATGGAGAGAGGCAGGCTCAGGCAATTAGACTGCACGAACCCGCACCTACTTTTCCTTAGGCTGCCATTTGCCGTTTACATACCAGGCTGACCAACCCGTGGCCTTGCCGTCCTTTTCTGACATCACATACTGCTCTTTGGTTTTACGGCTGTAGCGAACAACGGTCAGATTGCCTTCCGGATCCTTTTCAGGGGCCTTCATCAGGAAGTTGTACTTGGGATCAATCTCGTCCTTATGCGGCTTCAGCTCTTTAACCAGAGGCGCCCGGGTTTCACGGTTCTTCGGAAACTTGCTGGCTGCCAGAAAGAGACCCGAAGCGCCGTCGCGCAGAACGTAGATATCGTCCACCTTTTCACACTTGAGCTCAGGCATAGGCACCGGGTCCATTTTAGGAGGCGCCGGCTCACCGCTTTTGAGCAATTTTCGGGTGTTTTTACAGTCAGGATTGGTACAGCCAAAATACTTGCCGAATCGGCCAGTCTTGAGCTGCATTTCAGAGCCACACTTGTCGCACTCCAACGTTGGCCCGTCGTAGCCCTTGATCCTGAACGTGCCTTTTTCGACCTCGTATCCTGGACAGTCCGGATTGTTGCCGCACACATGCAATTTCCGGGTTTCATCAACCAGATAACTGTCCATGGCCGTTGAACATTTCGGACAGCGCCGCTTCTTTCTCAGCAGGCGGCTCTCGCCCTCACCTTCCACGTCATCCTCAGCACTGACCACCTCATCGCCGGATACCAGGTTGATGGTTGTCTTGCAGCGCTCTTTGGGTGGCAGTGCATAGCCCGAGCAGCCCAGAAACACGCCGGTGCTTGCAACGCGAATCTGCATTGGCCGGCTGCAAGTCGGACAGGGAATGTCGGTCTCGGTCGGGGTGTTGCCGCGCATCCCCTCCTCATCGGTTCTGCTGGCTTTCTCCAGCTGCTGACTGAAGCGTTCATAAAAACCGTTCAGCACTCGCTTCCACTCAACGCCACCGGTGGCGATCTCATCCAGCTCTTCCTCGAGTTTGGCGGTAAAGTCATAGTCCATCAGGTTGGAGAAGGATTCCGATAGACGTTCGGTGACAATGTCGCCCATTTTTTCGGAATAGAAACGACGATTCTGCAGCCTTACGTACCCTCGATCCTGTATTGTCGAGATGATTGAGGCATAGGTGGAGGGCCGACCAATACCCTGTTTCTCAAGTTCTTTCACCAGACTTGCTTCGGTATAGCGAGGGGACGGCTTGGTAAAGTGCTGAGTCGGGTCCAGCTTTTCGAGCGAAAGTTTTTCGTTGAGCTTGATGTCCGGCAGGGCAACATCGTCATCTTTCTTGGCGGAAGGCGGCGCGGCCTTCAGAAAGCCGTCGAATTTGATGATTCTGCCACGGGTGCGAAGTTCATAGTCGCCAGCGGCCACCACGATAGACGTACTCAGGAACTCGGCGTCAGCCATCTGACAAGCAATAAACTGACGCCAGATAAGGTCATAGAGCTTCTCAGCGTCTTTCTCGAGTCCGCTGATGTCCTGGGGCCTGCTGCCTACATCTGTCGGTCGGATGGCTTCGTGAGCCTCCTGGGCCCCTTCTTTGCTTCCATAGATGCGGGGGGCCTCGGGCAGATACTTTTTACCGAACTGCTTATCAATAAATTCCCGGGCGCCAGCTATGGCATCCTGACTCAGGTTGGTTGAGTCCGTACGCATGTAAGTAATGTAGCCGGCTTCGTATAACCTCTGCGCCAGCATCATGGTTTTCTTGACACTGAAGCCCATGCGATTCGAAGCCGCCTGCTGCAACGTCGACGTGATAAAAGGCGCACCCGGCTTGGAACGGGTCGGTTTGTCTTCACGCTTTGAAACCGTGTAGTCAGAAGCCTTCAAGCGCTCTACGTGGGCATTACTTTCGTTTTCGCTGACCGGGCGAAAGGCTTTGTCCCCGTATCGGGTGACCTCGAATCGAACAGGCTGATCGGACGCTTTGGCGCCAAGATCCGCATGAAGCTGCCAGTACTCTTCCGGGATAAAGCCTCTAATCTCCTGCTCACGCTCGACAATGAGTCGGACAGCCACTGATTGAACCCGGCCGGCTGACAGCCCCCTTGCAAGTTTTGCCCACAGCAGGGGCGAAACCATATAGCCGACCACACGATCAAGAAAACGGCGCGCCTGCTGGGCATTAACCCTGTTGGTGTCCAAGGCTCCCGGGTCCTTGAACGCCTCCTTGATCGCACGCTTGGTAATCTCGTTAAAAACTACACGGCGGTATTTTTCGGGATCGCCTCCAATCGTTTCCTGAAGATGCCATGCAATGGCTTCCCCTTCCCTATCCAAATCCGTCGCAAGGTATATATGGTCAGCAGATTTCGCCAGACGCTTGAGTTCGCTTACGACTTTCTCTTTGCCTGGCAGAATTTCATACCGCGCCTGCCAGTTTTGGTCAGGATCCACCCCCATGCGGGCAACAAGCTGGTCTCTGGACTTGCGCTTTTTGTATTCGGCCTTTTCTTCCGGCTTCATTTTACGGGTTTGTGCCGCCTGCTTGGCACGCTCCTTTGGATCGCTCTGGGAACCGCTGCCACTGACCGGCAGGTCACGAATATGACCAACACTGGACTTAACGATGAAATCCGGGCCCAGATATTTATTGATGGTTTTCGCTTTGGCAGGCGACTCGACAATTACGAGACTTTTACCCATATCGGAGATCTGTATCCTTGGCGGTTAACGGCACTGACGCCGGCAAACGGTAAACTCTGGAAAAATCAGACGGCTAGAAAATAGCAAAAGGCCGCCGTAACTTATAAGTGCTCTGTTTTACAGGGTCAAGATGAGCAAGACAACCCATTATTTCCCAGCCCGGCGCTGTTCTGACGGGCTCTGTCATAAAAAAGCCCGGCGACGCCGGGCTTTTTCTGTTCACCATCTGAGCTATGCAAACTTACGCCGAGTTGCTATCAGATACGCTCCCAAACGGTTGCGATACCCTGGCCCAGACCGATACACATGGTAGAGACACCAAGCTTGCCGCCTTTGGCCTGCAGGACGTTCAGCAGTGTGGTCGAGATTCTCGCACCAGAACAACCCAGAGGGTGTCCGAGGGCGATGGCGCCGCCATTCAGGTTAACCTTCTCGTCCATCACGTTAAGCAGCTTCAGATCCTTGAGGACCGGCAGCGACTGGCCTGCGAAGGCTTCGTTGAGCTCCCAGTAGTCGATATCCTCGATTTTGAGACCGGCCCGCTTCAGTGCCTTTTTGGTGGCTGGAACAGGTCCGTAACCCATGATAGCGGGATCACATCCGGCAACGGCCATGCTGCGAATCCGGGCTATCGGCTTGAGACCGAGTGCCTGGGCGCGCTCTGCAGACATCAGTACCATGGCAGAGGCACCGTCGGTAAGCTGCGAGGACGTGCCTGCCGTTACCGTACCGTTCTTGGGATCGAACGCAGGCTTGAGCTGGCCAAGGGATTCAACCGTTGTTTCAGGCCGGATAGTTTCATCGGCTTCGATCAGCACGCGGAAACCGTTTTCGTCATGGCCTTCAATGGGAACGATCTCGTTCTTGAAGCGGCCTTCCACAGTGGCAGCGTGAGCTTTCAGGTGTGAACTCGCACCAAACTCATCCTGCTGCTGGCGGGTAATACCGTGCATCTTCGCCAGCATTTCAGCGGTCAGGCCCATCATGTTGGACGCTTTGGCCGAATACTTGGAAGAAGCCGGGTTGTGATCGAACCCCTCAGTCATGGGCACGTGGCCCATGTGTTCGACACCGCCCACAACAAACACTTCGCCGTTGTTGGTCATGATCGCCTGGGCTGCAGTGTGAATAGCTGTCATGGAAGACCCACACAGGCGATTCACGGTCTGTGCTGCAGACTCATGGGGAATACGGGTCAGCAGGGATATCTGACGCGCAACGTTGAAGCCCTGTTCCTTGGTCTGATTAACACAGCCCCAGATAACATCTTCAACTTCTTTCGGGTCGAGCTTCGGGTTGCGCTCGAACAGCGCTTCAATGAGCGCTGCCGACAGGTTTTCCGCACGTACATTGCGGAAGCAACCATTTTTGGCACGACCCATCGGAGTCCGCACGCAATCGACGACGACAACGTCTCTCGGATTAAGGCTCATAGATCTTTCTCCGTTCGGAAATCTCGTTCAGGAATCAGCCAAAGAACTTTTTGCCAGTCTTGGCCATTTCACGCAGACCTTCAGTTGGGTGGTAAAGCGGCCCAAGGTCTGCGTACTTGTCTGCCAGTTCGACGAATTCGGCAACGCCCATATCGTCGATGTAGCGCAGTGCCCCACCACGGAACGGCGGGAAGCCGATACCATAGATCAGGCCCATGTCCGCGTCAGCGGGCGCCTCTACTATCTTGTCCTCCAGGCAGCGAACGGTTTCCAGGCAAAGCGGCAACATCATGCGTGCGATGATGTCTTCGTCGCTGAAGTCATTCTTGCCCTGGACCACGGGTTCAAGCAGCTTGTAGGTTTCTTCGTCCACAACCTTCTTCTGCTTGCCCTTACGGTCCAGCTCGTACTTGTAAAAGCCCTTTTCGGTCTTCTGGCCGAAGCGCTTGTTATCGAACATCACATCAATGGCGGTGGTGCCTTCATGCTTCATCCGGTCCGGGAAGCCTTCTGCCATCACCTCGCCGGCGTGCTTGCCGGTGTCCATGCCAACAACGTCAAGCAGGTAGGCAGGCCCCATGGGCCAACCGAACTTCTCCATCACCTTGTCAACGTGCTGGAAGTCAGCTCCGTCACGAACAAGGCCGATGAATCCGCCGAAATAGGGGAACAGGACCCGGTTAACCAGGAAGCCCGGGCAGTCGTTAACCACAATCGGAGTCTTACCCATGGCCTTGGCATAGGCGACGGTGGTGGCGATCGCACGGTCACTGGTCTTGGCGCCCCGGATTACTTCAACCAGGGGCATCATGTGCACAGGATTGAAGAAGTGCATGCCACAGAAATTCTCGGGACGCTTGAGATTCTTGGCAAGCAGATCGATCGAGATCGTTGAGGTGTTTGAGGTAAGGATGGCATCCTCACGAACCGCATCCTCGGTTTCACGGAGTACGGCGTCCTTGACCTTCGGATTCTCAACAACCGCTTCAACCACCAGGTCCACGTTCTTGAAATCGCCGTAGTTAAGGGTTGGCGTAATACTGTTAAGGACATCAGCCATCTGGTCGGGCTTCATCTTGCCTTTTTCGACCCGCTTGGCGAGAAGCTTCTTGGCTTCTTTAAGGCCCAGGGCGATACCGTCCTGGTTGATGTCCTTCATGATGATCGGGGTGCCTTTCAGCGCAGACTGGAAGGCGACACCGCCGCCCATGATGCCGGCACCGAGTACCGCCGCCAGTTTGACGTCGTTGGCTTCCTTCTCCCACTGCTTCGCTTTTTTCTTAAGTTCCTGATCGTTCAGGAAGAGACCGACCAGGCAGGCTGCAGTGTTGGTCTTGGCCATCTTGGCGAAGCCCTTGGCTTCGACTTCAATGGCCTTGTCACGGGTCATGCCCGCATGCTTCTGCATAACCTTGATGGCCTCGACCGGCGAGGGATAATTCTTGCCTGCCTTGCCAGCAACAAAGGCTTTGGAGATCTCGAACGCCATCATGCTTTCCATGGCATTCAGCTTGATCTTGCCCTTCTTCTCTTCCCGACGGGCCTGATAGTCAAACTTGCCTTCGTTGCATTCGTTGATGATCCTGATGGCAGCGTCCATTAACTTGCTGCCCTCAACCACCGCATCCACTGCACCCACTTTCAGGGCAGCATCCGCACGGTTTTCAGTACCGCCACTGATCCACTCAACGGCATAATCCACGCCTACGAGGCGGGACAGACGAACCGTACCACCGAAGCCCGGGAAAATACCCAGCTTGACTTCGGGCAGCCCTACCTTGGCTTTCGGGTCCATGACACGGTAGTCAGTAGCGAGACACATCTCAAAGCCGCCGCCCAGGGCCATGCCGTTGATCGCCGTAACCGTGGGGAATGGCAAATCCTCAACGGCGTTGAATACCGCATTAGCTTTGAGGTTGTTGGCAACCAGGTCTTCTTCTGAGCCAGCGAAGAGCTCGGTAAACTCGGTGATATCAGCGCCGACGATAAAACTGTCTTTGGAACTGGTTACTACCAGACCCTTGATGCCTTTTTCGGCCTTCAGTTTATCGGTTGCGGCGCCTAGCTCTTCGATGGTGAGGCGATTGAACTTGTTTACTGACTCGCCCTGCAAGTCGAAGTCCAGCTGAGCGATTCCGCCTTCGATCTTTTTAACCGTGATGGCTTTACCTTCGTAAATCATCAACTGATCTCCAGTCTGTGTTGGGAACTGCTACCGGCCTGACTGAGGTCAGCCAGGCCTTTATTGCAGCAAAAATTCGGTCACTGCCCGATCGTTCGATCCAAAATTCATACAGTCGTTTGAATCGAGAGTGGCACACGATGAAAAAAAACGGTCCGTTTGTCAATTTGTTTCTTTCTAAATTCACAACTCACCTGGTTCCCCGTCGTCAGATTCAGAGAATTTAAACACAAATACACAGTTAATCAGTTTACTACGGGGTAATATTGAGAAAGCGCCCAAGAATTACAGTCTAGCTTTGATGATTCTTTACATTTAATGGGGTCTGTGGCCCGGAAAACTGTTGATTGGCTGGAAGAGTTACTTTACCGTCATTATCAAACTTTAGTCCAACATCATACCCATGAGCCGCCTGGACAGAGTCGCGACGCCATTTAAGGTGACGCCGAAAAAATAAAAAATCGAACTAACGGAGATACATCCGATGCTAGTAACCCCTCCCCGGATTCGTTCCACCCTATTTGTATTGCTGGCCTTGCTAACGACCTCGATGGCAGCTGAAGCTCAGCAAGGCCAGACACGCCTGCTGCCAAGCCTCCACGAATTCCAGGTAAGCAATTTCGTGGCACTCAGCGCCTATTACCAGTTCAGCGCCACCAATGCGACCGACGTCCTGAATGAAGTCGTAGCCGGAATCAACGAAGCCAACGCGGCAATGAACATTGTCAGCGAAGCCAGCACCGAGGTGTTCGACACTGAGCAGGTGGCTGCTCTGACCGCTGAATTCGGAAGTTTCAAGGAATTGATGCGCCAGAATATTAATGACGTTCGTGATACCGGTTATCCCGATCTCCGCCTCGTTTCGCAGATGGCAAACCAGGCCCAGAATCTGGCGGCCCTGTCAGCGGAACTTTACGCGGTGGGTCGTGAGGCGCTGGGCGAAGAAACCAACCCTCGAACAGAAGCTGCACGATCTGCTGCTGTTCTTATGTCCCAGATGATGGCGAAATACTCCGCCCGCTCCTACTCCTCTGTGTCCCAGACCTTTCAGGGTTCCGACTCTGAAGCAGCGCTGGACGAGCAGGCAGCTCAGTTCGACGTTCTGGTAGCCCAGCTGACAGACACTCAAGCGACCGGAGAGCTGAACGAAGCGATCGATGGCGTTGCCACTAAATGGCAGTTTATCAGGAGCTCGTACATCAATTTTAACGATGACAACGTGCCTTTTATTATTGAGCGCTACTCCAAAGGCATTTTGCGTGAACTGGCTACCGCTATTGATCTACTTTCTCAAACCGCCTGAGCAGGGTCCTAGGTAAAGTCTTGGAGGGCCGGCCGCACGCCCGGCCCGACGCATACCGTGCTACAACCCAGAACCTTGATCCCGATCAGTGTACCTCGCCCTTAAATGGCTTACAGTTAGCCTACATAGTGCTGGAAGATGTGTGCCGCCCAAGCGCCTTTTCCAGCAGACCTTGTTTTCATCGGGGGAAGAGCCAATGGATGCCTACACCAAAATACTGGTTGCCATAGACCTTACTGAAGAAGCACCTCAGGTTTTACAGAAAGCCAAACAGATACAGGATGCCCATCACGCCGAGCTTGTTCTCGTTCATGTGGTGGAGCCGGTTGGCTACGCTTACGGAGGTGACATTCCAATGGATCTGACCGAGCTCCAGGACCAGCTCGACAAGGCTGCCAAAGCACAGCTTTCCAAATACGGCGAAGAGTATAATGTTTCCGTTAATAACCAGATAGCGACCGTCGGCCGCCCCGAATCCGAGATTCATCGCATGAGCGAGGAAATGGGCATTGACCTGATTATTGTAGGTAGCCATGGCAGGAAGGGGTTCCAATTACTCCTGGGCTCAACAGCAAACGGTGTTCTGCATGGCGCAGTGTGTGATGTCCTTGCTGTCCGGATCCATTGATCAGGCGCTGGTTTCACCGCGCATTTTCGAGGCCAGCTTCCGTAGCTGACTCTCCAGAGAGAAACTGACACTGGACGCCATGGAGAAAAAGTTAAGTAGCGCTTTCAGATTACTGTCACCCTGGCAAACCGAATGGATACGCTGCCAAAGGGCCTGATTCACTAACTGGAGCCGTTGGTTACGCTCCACCAGACCTTTGAGCTCCCAGTCTGGCTGCTGATCGTTGCGCTTGGCGAAATATTGCTGTAACAAATATTGGGAAACGCTGCGCATGATGAATTCATCATTGCTGGCGAATGGCAAATGGTGCACCGCCATAGGCTTCAGGTCTGCCAGCATAGGGCACCCGCTATTGGCCATTTTCAGGCCGAGCAAAGACCGTAACGCTTCTTCCAGGGCGGTAGTCTTCTGATATGTTCTGCGGTCATCAACGACTGTAACCTCCACACGCTGGTAGGCATCCTCGTTTTTGAAGACCTCAACCACCGGTAACATGGCCACGGCAGCCGGGCAATACTCATGCTCAGTTCGTTTCAGCGGACAATTGGAGCATTGGCAATGTTCAAGACGCGTCCATTGAGGCTGCTTTGCCGGAGCCGAAGTCAGTTGCGTATCTGCTATACGGAAATCAACAGTGCGCGCATCCTGAAACTTGAAGGAATAAGTGATGTTCATTCATTGCCCTGCTCTTCCAGCTCCATCCAGCGCTCAATGGTCGCTTCCAGTGTTGCTTCATTTTTCGCGAGTTCATCAAGCACCAAGGTGACTTCGCCGGCTGGTCGATTGTAAAAGTCGGGATTGCTAACCTCAGCTCGCTGGTCTGCCACAAGGGATTCCAGCTTTTCTATTCTGCCCGGTAATTGCTCAAGCTCCAGTTTTAACTTGTAACTGAGTTTTACCGATTTTGGCTTTACTGGCTCCGGTTTTTGCTGTTTTTGCGGTGCCAGGGATGCGGGCGGCCTGGTTTTCTTTCCCGCCTGCTTGCTTACTTTCTGTTCCGAGGGAAAACTTCCCCCCTGGCGGCGCCAGTCCGTATAGCCGCCGACGTAACTGTGAACGGCACCGCTCCCATCCAGAAACAGGGTGTCGGTCACCACGTTGTCCAAAAACTCCCGATCGTGGCTGATAACAATCACCGTGCCCTGGAATGACACCAACTGGGACTCGAGCAGTTCCAGGGTCTCAACATCAAGATCATTGGTAGGCTCATCAAGCACCAGGATGTTTGCAGGCTTGCTGAACAACTTTGCCAGCAACAACCTTGCTCTCTCGCCCCCCGAGAAAACACTGACCGGTGAGCGCGCTCTTTCAGGGCTGAACAGAAACTCCTGCAAGTATCCCAGAACATGCTTCTGCTGGCCGTTTATATCAATAAACTCTCGACCTTCAGACAGGTTGTCGAGTGCGTTTCTGGACAAATCCAGCTCGCCCCGCAACTGGTCAAAATAGGCCACTTCACGGTTGGTTCCGAGCCGTACGGTCCCTTCGGTAGGTGTAAGATCGCCCAGCATCAGCCTGACCAGGGTGGTCTTGCCAGTACCGTTCTCACCGACCAGACCAATTTTATCCCCACGCATGACGGTGAGATTCAGTTCCCTGATGACCTGGTTACCGTCCGGATATGTGAACCCTGCCTCTTTCGCCTCAACTACAAGGCGCCCCGACCTGGCTGCATCCTCTACCGCAAAGTTCGCCGTACCACCGCGTTCCCGGCGCTGAAGTCGCTCTTCCCGCATGGCCCTCAGGGCGCGCACCCGTCCCATATTACGGGTCCTTCGCGCCTTGACTCCCTGCCTAATCCAGGCTTCTTCCTGCTTGAGACGTTTGTCAAACAGAGCATTTTGCCGCTCCTCTTCTTCCAGTGCCTTTTCCTTTAGCTCCAGATACTTATCGTAGTTACTGGCAAAACTGATGAGGTGACCACGGTCAAGCTCGACAATGCGGGTGGCCATTCTGCGAATAAACGCACGGTCGTGGCTGACAAAGAGCAATGCGCCACTGAACTGAACCAGTGCTTCTTCCAGCCAGGCTATGGCTGGTACATCCAGATGGTTGGTGGGCTCGTCCAGAAGCAACATGTCCGGGTCTGAGACCAAAGCCCGGGCAAGCAGAACCCGCCGCTGCCAACCACCGGAAAGAGTATTTAACCGGCGCTCGGGATCGATCCTGTACTGGGCGAGAATAGCCGTCACTTTCTGGTCCAGGCGCCAACCGTCCAGAGCTTCGAGGCGCTCCTGGACTTTCATCATCTCATCGAGACTTTGTTCATCCGCTTGCTGGGAGAGGGTATGAAACCGGGTCAGCAATTCGCCGGTTTCAGGGAAGGCGCTGGCTACAATCTCATACGCAGTGCGCGTCTCATCAGCCGGCAGGTTCTGCGGCAAGACAGCGAGAACAGCGCCTTCCTCAAGTCGCACGGTACCGGCATCCGGCCCCACTTCACCGCTGACTATTTTAAGCAGCGTTGACTTGCCCTCACCGTTGCGGCCCAGAAGGCACACCCGTTCTCCCGGTTCTATGGCAAGACTGGCCTGGTCAAGCAACGGTTGCAGACCAAAGGCCAGGGACAGTCCATCCAGTGTCAAAAGCGGCATTACAAGACTACTCCTATTCGATCGTGTGCACTGTCTGGCCCAGTTGAAGCGGACCTTCACCTTGATGAGTCGCGTTCTTTCCAAAAATGACGCCGTCGAGCTGGCGACGATAGCCGCCCAGAGTGCGAAGCGGTTGCTGACCCGGGTCTTTTTTGCCGGAATCCGGGTCCACTGTCGTTAAAATGCACCGAGAGCACGGCTTGACCAGATCAAGCCGAAGGTTGCCGACAGTCAGCGCAGTCCAGTCGTCTTCTGCCCATGGCTCAGCTCCGGATATAACGACGTTTGGCCGGAAGCGACGGACGTCTACTGCCTTTTCAAGGCGTGTATTGAGCTCATCCAGTGACGCGTGATTCACCACCAGAAACGGAAAGCCATCCGCAAAAGCGACGGGCCTGTTTTCCAAGGCCCACTGTTGATCGCAATAGCGGACTGTATCGGGGCCGTGACAAACCAGGCTCACCGGTTGACCCAGAAAATCACTCAGTGCTTCCGACGGGCCCGATTCTGCTGGCACCGCCTGGACTGTATCCCGCCAAACCGTTACGGCCCTGATGGAATTTCCCGGTTTCAGGGCGAAAGAGCCGCAGTCCGGAATGCTTACAGAGACTTCACCCCTCCCGTTAAGCGCTGTGGCCACCATCGCCAGTTCAGGCCGTGTTCGCTGGGTAACAAACTGACCCTTGTCGTCCACTATCATCCAGCGACGATCGGAAACCGGCCCCATGTGGTCAATTGCCAGACTCTCTACAGCGATACCCGACAGGGACTTAACCGGGTATATAAACAGGGAATGAATGTGAATCATGATGTACTGGGTTCTTTTGCTTCGAAGGACCAGACCTAACGGCTGGAAGACGTCAAAACACTGAGTATACGCGAGAAATCTGCTGAATAACCCTCTCAACTGAATGAGCTTCAGGCGCAGAAATAAAGACAGAGCAGGAAAGGTAACACATGGACAAAGTTGCTCTTCGCCCTAACGGAAAAACCCAGCCAAACAGGCTGGGTTTCCAGAATCTGGAGCGGGAAACGAGATTCGAACTCGCGACCCCAACCTTGGCAAGGTTGTGCTCTACCACTG